>NZ_JAQGEI010000019.1 GCF_029017505.1 Sedimenticola hydrogenitrophicus | reverse complement strand
AGGTCAGAGCCGAATGCTACTTAGTTAAGAGAATATTGCGTTGCTTTTCAATAATAAGGTGACGGAGGGAATAAATAATATTCCCTCCGTCACTTTTTTGTTTCTTTTTTGTTTAAACCTCCTCATTTCTGGATGTAACCGCCGAAGATACTGCAGCTAACCTGGCTCTCATCTGCTGCGTCAGACGTGATATGCCAAGTGCCTGAGAAAACTCGACAAACTGGCCACTATCATTACAATCACGGAGGATCTGGGTGAGTTCCTCCCCGCAGATATAGTCCAGTTTTTTAGTATCATCATCTCGTCCCCGTGTGCGAGCAAATTGTATAGATGGATTCCCATCTAAACTGGGCCAGTAGAAGCTACCCACATCCTCCTGGGTACTATTTCGGTCCTTGTCAGCGGCTTGTATAACCCTATCCCGGATTTGTCGCCCTGCACGTTGAAAACCATGTTCGCGCGCAATTCTCCGCACCAGGACTTCCTCATGTATCGGGCCTTCGCTATCAATCACATGCAGAACCATGTCCTTGATCAAGCCATCATACTCTGGCTGGTAGAACTGTTCAGGATCGACATCAAATCCTGACAAAGTCGCCCGAGAATAATGCGTAATGATGCCATTCTGATTAGCGTCACCCCTTTCCTTAGAGGGCTCTTCGGGCTTGGCTGAAGGAACTGCATCAACGACCTCTTTCTCAGCCAACGCCGCCTTCTGCGCTATTTCTTCACGCACCTTCTCGAGGTGTTGAGTCAAGGCAACGTGCAGTTCGTCCAGCGCTTTGGTGCGGTTTGTCCACCAATCCGTAGACCACACCCGGAACAGGGTCCAACCCAGACTTTCAAGCACCGCTTGGCGGATTTTATCTCGTTCTCGGGCGTACGCGGAGCTGTGGTACATCGCACCATCGCACTCAATACCCGCCAGATAGAGGCCCGGTTCATCGGGATGCACAATGCCCAGGTCGATTCGGTACGCAGATACACCAATTTGAGGGTGGAGGGTCCAGCCCTTGTCCTGAAGCGCCCTGGCGACTGCGACTTCAAACGGCGACTCAAAGTCCCCCATGGAACCGTGAACAGCGGCTCCCAGAGCCGAAGCGCCGCGCTCTGCATACTCCAGGAAATGCTTGAGATCAGCAACCGCCCGGGCCTGCGTTCTGGCCAAGTCGATACGCTCTGGCGGCATGGTTGAAAACACCATCATCTCTGAACGTGCCCGGGTCATGGCTACGTTCAGACGCCGTTCGCCACCGGTTCGGTTAAGCGGGCCAAAGTTCATAGTGACGTGGCCGGCTTCGTCGGGGCCGTAGGTAATACTGAACAGAATAACATCCCGCTCATCACCCTGCACCGTCTCCAGGTTTTTCACGAATACCGGTTCCAGGATGACATCCTCGGAGAATGCCCACTCAATGGACGGAGCATCCGAGCGGGCCTTATCCAGCAAATCCTCAATCAAGGTCTGCTGTTCCGTATTGAAGGTCACCACACCAATGGACTGATTGCGCACAGCAGAATCGGACGATGTCAGCCTGCGCACGATTTCGGCCACAATCGCCTTGGCTTCGCCCTGGTTGTGACGCGCCTTGCCTCGGGCATAAAAGCCCTCTGGCCGCACCAGTGACACGCCCTTATCCGGGTGTACCGGGGCCGGGAAGGTAATCAGTGAGCTGTGGTAATAGCGACTGTTGGAGAAAGCAATCAGGCTCTCTCGTCGCGAACGATAATGCAGGTTGAGAACACGTTGAGGAATACTTGCCCCAATCAGCTCATCCAGAATACTCTCCAGATCACCCTCTGTGTCCACATCGCCATCCGGATCATCATCTGACCGGGCGAAGAAGTTGGTAGGCGGCATTTGCTTGGGGTCACCGGCAACAATCACTTGCTTGCCTCGCGCCAGGGAACCCACCGCATCCCAGACCGTAATCTGGGAAGCCTCATCGAAGATCACCACATCAAACAGCGCTTGCCCGGCGGACAGGAACTGGGCAATCGACAGGGGAGACATCATTAAGCACGGTGCGAGGGATGTAACAACATCCGGAATCTCCTCCATCATCTCCCGAACCGGCTTGTGTCGGGTCTTCTTCTGCAGCTCATGGCGCAAAACACCCCAGGAGGAACTGCGCTTGATGTCATCAGGGTCCGGTATTTCACCCGCGAGTTTTGCCGCAATGTACTGCGCCGTTAAGTCACTGAATTGCGTATCCAGCTCCCTGAAGTGCTGGATCGCCGCTTCATGCTCAGGCGAAGAGAAGGTTCTGAGTACCTCATCCTCACCGATCACCGCAGATGACCACCAGGCGCAGTAAGCGGCCTCGAACACATCGAACACCTCTCCAGCCGCTACGCCTCCATTTTCAATGGCCTCGACCAGCGGCCCCAGCTGGAAGTCCAGCGCCTCGGAACGTCGCCGCACCCAGGCACACCAGTCCTTCAGGGAAATATGGTGCTTCACAATCTCCTGACAAAGAGCCCCCACAGCCTCAAGCGCCGGGGAGTCAGCCGACAGCTGGGTACCCAGCGCACTGCCTATCAAACCCTGGAACTGTCCTTTGATAGCGTTGAAACTCTCCAGTGAAGCCAGGAAATCCGTAATCACCCGGCCAACGGGCGCATCCGGTGCCAGCAAATCATTGGCATCGTAAAGCAGCGTGCGGATCTTGGAGCGCAAGGTGGCCAACGATTCCGCATCATCCGCCAGCTTGCCCACAGCAACACGGGCACGGGAGCCGAGCAGTTTCAGCGAAGCAATCGCATCCGGGTCAGAGTTATAGGAGTCCCACTCACTCAATCCCTTCAGAACACCATCTAGACGGTCGATATTCCTGCCAGTTTCCCGCAGCTGCTTCAGCACCGCAATGTCGTTATCCGGATTCGGATCGCCCTGGGCGCCGCCCTCGCGCATCTGCTTCAGCACCTTGCGCTTGGCAAAGAAACTCTTGGGCCACCAGGTGTCGTTCGCCTCGGCCCATGACTTCTCGAGACTATCCGCATCAAGCTTCTGCCAGGCCAGCGCTTCATAACTGCAACTGAGTCGCGCCTGAGTCTCGATATAGGCTTTCAGTTGCGCGACCGCCGCTTCCAGTGCATCCAGACGATCCGGCGCATCCGGTTCCAGCGCAAAAGAGGCCTGTTTGCGGTAGGCATCCAGCAATACCTGACCGCACTCCGCAGCCGCTGCCAGTTTGGCTAGGTTCACAGTGCCAAGGCTTATTCCTAACGCCTTTTCCATGGCTGACAAATCGCGGGCCACATGATCCGCGCTGGCCTGTAACTGTCTGGCAGAACCAACCACCTCTTCCTGCCACTGAGGCCGCCAATCGTAATTGGTGATGGCTTTCAGGGGATGATCGGCAAGATTGCCTACCGCTCTGGCCTGCACGCACAGCAGTTCGGCCATGTCCCGCAGCTTCTGAAGCTGCTGAGCGTCGTGATAATCCGCATTGGGCCAGCCCAGCTTCACCTTGGCCGCCAGGTCCCCATCGCGCACCTTCACGCCAATGGCATAGTGGGCCGTCAACCCGTTGCGGCGGCGTTCGTGCAGGGCGTTCACCACCCGGTTCAGGCGGTCCCGCAGGGTTTTCAGGCGCTTCGCCTCTGCCTGCCAGTCACTCACCCGGGACTGAGAGAAGCTGTTCCAGGAAGTCCGCAGTTGATCCAGAACATCCGCCTTTTTCGCCTTGTTGGAGTGCAACTCCAGGCAGAACTGCCCCAGGCCGATACCCTTCAGGCGGCGGTGCACCACCTCCAGCGCGGCGGTTTTCTCCGACACAAACAGCACCTTCTTACCCTTGCCCATCATGTGGGCGATAAGGTTGCCGATGGTCTGGCTTTTGCCGGTCCCCGGCGGCCCGATAATGACAAAATCCTTACCACGGTCTGCCGTGGCAATGGCAGACATTTGCGAGGAATCCGCCGGCAGCGGCGTCAGCAGATCCGCCGGGGTGTACTCCTTATCAATATCTCCGGGATCCACAAAACGGATATCGCTTTCGTAGGGCTCCCTGGGGGTATCCAGCAGATGCTTCACCACTGGGCTCACTCTCAGCGCCTCGGAGCGATCAACCAGATCCTTCCACATCAGGTACTTGGCGAACGAGAAATGGCCAAGCACCACCTCTTCCACCACCTCGAAACCCGGTACATCCTTAATCGCCTGCCGGACCCGGTTCCAAACACCCTCCACATCCACACCACTATGGTCTTGCGGCAAGGCGCTATGCAGGCCGTTAATCTCGATACCAAAGTCCTTCTTCAGCATCTCCAGCAAGGTGGTGTTGAATCGGGGTTCGTCATCATTGGAGGTGATCTTCACGCCACTACGCACGGATTTCCGCTCCAGCGAAACCGGCAACAGAATCAGTGGGGCACGATAGCGGCGGTTGTCTTTCTCCTTCTGCTTCCAGAACAGAAAACCTACAGCCAGGAACAGGGTATTGGAGCCACCTTCCTTCAGGGACGTTTGCGCCTTGCGGTAGATCTCGACGGCGCGTTTATCCAACTCTTCCTGAGTCAGCTCGACCAGCACCTGCTTCTTGGTCAGGGCATCCCGTGCATAAACCTCCTTCAGATCCTCACCGGTACGCTGACGATAGATCTCTTCGTCCTGATCCTGGGTCTGGAATTTCGGAAACGGTGCAATAGATATCCTCGCCCCTGTTGCCAGCACATCTTCAAGCGCACCAGGATCACCACAAACAATGGACAAACTGCTTTTACCGGGCTTGTGATTCAGTAGCGGGTTGCGAGCCGATAAGTCCAGCAACTTGCGCTGCCAACGGTCCAGGCGACCGCTAGGCGTGTTTTCGGGAGCATGCTCCTCCACAATGACGGGATTGGAGGGCAACACAGGCGCATCCTCTAGCCCCGGTTCGATGATCTCGCTCTCACTGTCTGCTCCAATCACATTGGATGACAGAGACTTGAGGCTGATGGGATTAATGCGATGCCCTCTGGCACGGCGGATATCGATCGCCGCGACAAATTCATTATCTTTTTCCAGAGACACCACCTGATTGCCCACCTTTACCGCCTGCGAGAAAGGCACCGCCGGATGAGACGTGGCCAGGGTGGTCTCAATCAGAATCAGCTCTTTGAGGGGAATACGCTGCCGGAGGGTTTCTGCTTCATCCACCACCACGCTGGACAGGTCCTCTGGTTGCAACCAAATCCCCACCAGCGCGTGCCCCTCAGTGACTACCACTAGGGGATTCAGGCGCGCCTGCTCAAACGCAGCTGCAAACAGCAGTGTGGTATCAAGGCAAGTGGCCACCTTGCCACTCTCAATCTGGCCGGGCAGGCGGATTTTTTGGCCATTTTGCTCAAAACTGGCGGGCGGCAAGGCGTAACCCAATTGCATTTTGACTACGGCAGAGTAAATCGCAGACGCCATCAGCCATATCCGCTCACGGCTGTTGGTGCTATAGCCATCGATAGCATCCGGCTTGCCCGCCTTGCGGAGAATCCGGCTGGCCTGGCCCAGTAGCCGATCCACCGCCGGGTCGTTGGGCGTGCAGAACGCAGCCAGCAATTCCGGCATAAAGCCCGCGCCTCCCCACTCGTTGCAGGCCAGCAGCTCCACGTTGATCACCTGTTCAGCCAGGATGGCACCGGCACGGTTGACGCGAATAGTCACCGTCCCGCGCATGGACTCGGTGAGCCCGAACAGAAAGCCGCCATCCAGCTCAAGGTCACGGTCTTTCATGGAAAGCAGACCACCCGCCGCGAGCCGGTCTACTGTCCATGTCTTCTGTTTCAAGAATCCCGGCGACGCCTCCAGGACAATCGACAGATCAGACAGATCCTCGTCGTTATCCAGATTCTCAATCTGCAACTCCCTCAACACCGCAAAGGCGCTTTGATGGCAGGCGAAATTGATCTTTTCGACGAAGGTGGTGTGGAACTTGATCTTCAACGCATCCTGGTCAGACATGGGTGTACCTCCCACAACAAATATTCTTAGAATTCTGTAGCTTCCTAATGCAATTAGGTAGCCTGATAGCTCTGTTCCACCAGTGTTTTTGCCCTTTGCCAGTCTTCCGGCGTGCGTAACGTCAGCTCCAGATTGCCCATACCCCAACCTGATTAGCAATGAACGTCAGCTACGCGTACCGGACCGGAGCATCAGCACCCGTCATTCCCGCGAAGGCGGGAATCCAGGGTTTGCTGGCACCTCGAGTTGCGGCTGGGTTCCCGCTTCTGCGGGAATGATGGAACTTGGCTGACCTTTCTTTCTAATCAGGTACCCCAATGACCAATCCGGGTAACATCGCTACTAAAGCCATCTTCCTTTGCGATTTCACCTGGCAACTTCAACCCACAGTGATCCGATCCACGATGGATCTCATATCTAGCCCGAACCGTTCCCCATTGGTCGGATCAAGGTCGATCATGAACATCTCATCCCAAGTCTGCTGCAACCCCTGCCACGGAGGCAGAGGCGGCATGACGGCTAACCGGGCCTCGACTTCTCTTTCCGGCAAGCCGGTCTCGGTGAGCATGCGCTGTCGAATTCTCTCCGTGCGCTTAAGCCGCTCAGCGGGGCGCATTGACTTAACGAGACATTCAACCAACGCATCGTAAGCTAGGATAGCAAAGGGCTCCCATTCAAAAGTGACCGTGCCAGCTTCGCGAGAAGCGCTTTCGGCAATGTCAGCCAGTCTTGGCTTCTGGTCGAGCCAGCGTCTGTAGAACTCCTTGGCCCCCCAGAGCAGATTGGTCGGCATCACAGGTGCATCAGGCCCCACTAATGCGACAGCAGGAGCACGAGGGCCGCGGCGTAGCGCCTGAATTCCAGCAAATCCGGTACAAGCGGCGACAACCACTACCAAGTTGCACCGCGTTGCAAGATTCAACTCCTGCAAAGGTTCGGTCAACTCATCCCAGGCCAGCAGATCGGTGCCGCTGCTTCCGTTCGGTCCTTCGAGCCCCGCGACACCGCCGTGGGACTCTAGGTGGAGCACCGGGCGCAACTCAGAGCGCTGAGCCCGTTCTGTTGCCTTCTTGATTGCAGCGATGACGTCATTCTTGCTTCCACAAGAGAAGTATGCGGACCATCCTTGGCGCCGCTCCTTCATCCAATCGTGCAGCAATCGCCCAGTTGGGGTTTCATTCGCCGGAAGCCACTCCACAATCCAAACGTTTGATGCGCGAATCTCTGCCATCTCCGGCGGGCCCGGGAGCGTCTCAATCAATTCGTGTTCGTCGGTTGTCAGTTCATCGCTCATGCGCTTGCAAGCAGTCCAACTCAACTAGTACCGGGTGCTGCCCAACAGTTAAGCATTTATGCCGCGTGCTCCGCATGCGTCATAAATGTCTGTTGAATTGAGCCGCCCTCGATAGGGTGCCCAACCCTAGATTAATAAGCATTTGTTTTTTTACCGGTTGCCCGGCGGTTCGCTATTCGGGGTGATAGCGCAGGAAGGTCTTCCGTGTCACTGGTTTCGGGCCCGCTTCCTGAAGGCTATCGATCGTCTCATACGGCGATTTTTCTTCATGATGCCTCATTTTCCGGCCTTTGACCACTACTGGCCGCAGCCCCCCGTATCTATGGGATCATACCTATGGAATCAGACTTGGGCGATCTGAAATGAAAACAGATGGAGCCCTTAATGTGTGCCTTGACTGATAAGTTTGCTCCCTTCGCTGGGGATGACAATTGCACCCGTACCATCAAAAAACCTGAAGGGTATGGAGACCTCCCTCATTCCCGCATTCTTAGTCACAGCAAAATGCAAATGGGGGCCACTTGAATAACCTGTATTCCCTGAAAGGGCAATTAATTGCCCTCCTTTTACTCGCTGCCCAGGTTTAATAGCCACGGATTCAAGTGATAAATGGGCATAGGTGGCCATGGTGTCATCATCGTGAAGAATTCGGACAAAATTGGCCTTTTCCCCAAAACGCTTCCTGTCAGTTCCCCCACTTATAAAATCTTCCGCCACGTCCACCACAATCCCTGCTCGTGCGGCGATAATGGGCGTACCAATAGGTAGTGCAATATCAACGGCATAGCGACTGTGATCATCATTGTGAGTCCGCCCTCCGTTAAATCCTTGAGATATTAAGCGCCCTCCCCTGCTGACAAACGGGATGCGGTAGAGATCCGTTATACCATTACCTGAAATGGGCCTCCCAAGAGTATGGCTATACCTCAGGCTAAAACTCCAGTCATCGCGCCTATTCTCTGGCCATATAGTGGCAACATGACGCTTCTCACCCGCATCCAGAACAAAGGATGTGGGCAGCCGAGGCCGAGAGGCACTGTTCTTGAATACGTTTGACTCAAGGCGAACTTCTACCGGCCCAGCATAGCCATTGATGAATTTAATCTGATAGGTGTTATCTGAGGTTTTGTTCTGGAGGTAATGGAGTTTTTTGTTGTGGCTATTAACGTCCATTCGCTCTACCGAGACAAGACTACCTTTATCTGACTCACTGTCTTTAAGTGGGGCATCGCTGAATAACCATTTCCCGTTTTCATCTTGATAGCGATAAAGCTTTTTGGCCTCTGCTACGTGAAGCGAAAAAAAGACAAGAGAGAAAACTACGAAGTACACACTAATTTTCATTGCACCTTCACTAAAGAGGTCAAAGCCCTTAAGCCTCCCCACCTATCCTGGATCAACGCATACCTGGCATATATGGCCATCATCATATGATCCATATTCGTCTTCGCCATAGATCATCTTCCATACCCAACTCCCCGCTAATGTACGCCGCTGGTGGCGTTTCCATTTGGCAGTTTATTCGCGGCTTCAGCCCTTAGACGCTCAACCAGCCAGACTTTAATAATTGACTGCCGTGTAACACCTATACGAGCGGCTTCACGATCCAGAGACTCTACGACCCAGGACGGAAAGTCGACATTGATACGCTTTTGTTCCTGGCTGACACGGCGCGCTGTCGAAAGATCGAGATCATCAATGATGTCTTCCTTGCCTTTGTCAAATTTCTTACCGAAGTCCTTAGCTTTCATATAGCTCTACCTCTTTCGTACGGGATCACCTAAAGAACTAAAGAACTAAATGAGTCAGAGCCCTCTAAGATTGAACGATTGGACACCTTATCTCTTAAGCACATGCTTGTTGAACCATTTCTCAGCTTGGGCACGCTTGAGTTCTACAAAAGCCTTTGCTTCCTCGAAGGATTCGCACACATGCGAACCTTTGTACAAATTACAACTGTGACAAGCAACAACCAGATTTGCTTCGCTATCAGTTCCGCCTGCGGACACGGGTTTAATGTGGTCAATGCTTAGGTTTGCAACAAACCAGTTACTGAAATCGCGATCACCGCGCCATCCGCAATAGCGGCACGTGAAATCGTCGCGCTCGAATATCGCCTGATTTGGGTACTCGTCTGCCATAAACCACTCGCTCAATCCAAACGTTAATCATACGTCTCGCGCATTTCCCGAAAAATGTTGCTCACGCATTATTTGTAATATGCAACTTATCGTTTTACCCATTGCCCTGCCTTTTTCAGTTCCTCTGACTCGGTTGAAACACTGGACTGGAGGTTAATTCAGCATCCCGCCAAGCAGATATTTCTTATATCTCAACAGCCTACCAGACAATGACCGGGAGGTGAAATAATTTCTCTTCGACTACGAATCGCGGCGGAGCCGTTCCTACATGGTGATCGACTGTTTACCCAATAGTTGCATTAATCATGACCCAATGATTTATTTCACCCCGTTATCTGCCGGATGAAATAGACATGTTGCTGGTTTCCTGGGATGCACCGCTGGTGGAGTTGAGCATTGCACACTGTAGGAGGCCCGCCCCGGTCCGATTTCGCGGCGAGGCGCCGCTCCTACAGGTTGATTTTTGCAATGATCGGGTTTACCCAATCGAGAAGTTACACCAGTCGCCCATTTATCACTCCGCCGGCATCAGCACCGCCGCCAGCGGCAGGATGAAGGTAAATGTGCTGCCGCTGCCGGGCGTGGACTCCACCCGGATCTCCCCTTGCTGCAGGGTCATGATGCGCTTGGCGATGGCCAGGCCGACGCCGGCGTGTTCGCCGGAGGTGCGTTTTTTGGCGGACTGGTAGAAGGGGTCGAAGATGTGCGGCAGGTCTTCCGGGTTGATGCCGCAGCCGGTGTCCTGCACGGTGATGGCGACGCCGTGCTGTTCCGCCGTCAGGGAGAGGGTGATGGCGCCGCCGCTGTCGGTGTGGGTGAAGGCGTTTTCGATCAGGTTTTCCAGCACCCGCTCGGTCAGGCCGATATCGGCGTAGACGAAGGGGAGCGCCGGGGGCGGGTTCATGCCGAGTTCGATCCGCTGTTGTTCGGCGCGCAGGCGGTATTTCTGCACCACGTCCTGCACCAGTTCGGCGGCGGCAAAGGGTTCGCAATGGGGCTGGGTTTCACGGGCATCCAGGCTGGCCAGTTCAAACAGTTCGTCGACCTGCCGGGAGAGGCGCCGCGCCTGGCGCAGCGCGATGCCGGTGTATTCCCGGCGCTCGGCCTCGACCATGTCGCTGCCCTTCAGCTCCAGGGACTCCAGGTAGCCGAGCATGGAGGCGAGCGGGGTTCGGAGATCATGCGAGACCTGGGCCACCAGTTTGCGCCGCAGGCTGTCCTGCTCCTTGAGCTGCTCCAGCTGATTCTGGATGTGCGTGGCCATCTGGTCGAAGGTGAGGCCGAGCCGGTCGACCTCGTCACTCGGTCGTTTCTGTTCCAGCAGGTAGGGCTGGTGGGAGATGAAGTTGCTCTGGTGGAAATCGGCCATCAGCCGTGACAGCCGGTGCAGCCGACGGGTCAGCAGCCGCAGCACGATCAGGCCGACCAGCAGGCCCATGCCGAGGCTCACCACCACGGCCCAGCCGCTGAGCCGCATGAAGTAGCTCTCGCGGATCACCTTGTCCACCGAGTCGAACTCCTCGCCGCGCAGCACCACGTAGAGGTAGCCCTCCGGGTGGGCGGTGGTGGGCACCGGGGTGACGGAGAACGCCTTCTGGCCGTCGTGGCTGCGCGGGTCGTCACCCAGCAGGGGGTAGGCTTCCGATCCTTCGAGAAACGCCTTCAGCGGCGTCAGGGAGACATTGTTGCGCTTCACCTTGCCGGGATCGGCCGAGTAGGCGAGGATCTTGCCATCGAGATCCAGCAGGTAGATCTCGATACTGGGGTTGATCACCATGTATTGGTGGAAGGTCTCCTTCAGCGCCTCCTGGTTGATCCGCCCCTCTGCCACCAGGTTGCGGTCCATGACCAGGTTGCGCGCCAGTTCCTTGTTGAAGGACTGGTTGACCTCCTGCAGGTAGTACTTGGTGGCGGTGGTGCTGATGACGGCATACAGCAGCCCGATGGTGACGAACAGCACCACCAGTCCGGCCGCCAGTTTGGCGTAGAGGGTCCTCAGCATGTCTCGGCGAACTTGTAGCCGACACCCCAGACCGTGAGGATGTATTGGGGATTGGCGGGGTCGGCCTCGATCTTGGTGCGCAGCCGGTTGATGTGGGTGTTGACGGTGTGTTCGTAGCCTTCATGGTTATAGCCCCACACCGAGTCCAGCAGCTGGATGCGCGAGTAGACCGAGCCGGGATGGCTGGCGAAGTGCAGCAGCAGATCGAACTCGCGGGCGGTCAGCTCCACCGGCTCGCCGCGTACCTGTACCTGGTGGCGGGTGACATCGATGACGATATCGCCGCGGTCGATGACCGCCTGTTCCGGTGGGTTCGTCCGCTGGCTGGTCAGCGCCTCGGTGCGGCGAAACAGCGCCTTGATGCGGGCCTGCAGCTCCAGCACGCTGAACGGCTTGGTGAGGTAGTCGTCTGCCCCCATCTCCAGGCCCAGCACACGGTCCAGTTCGGAGGATTTGGCGGTGAGCATGAGGATGGGTACGTAACCCTCGCTCTTGCGGATCTCGCGGCAGACGGCCAGCCCGTCCATGCCCGGCAGCATCAGGTCCAGTACCACCAGGTCGTAGTGGCCGTGGTTGAATCGGCTGACCCCTTCCCTGCCATCGCCGATGATATCCGCCTGGCAGTCGATGTCATCCAGGTGCATGCGTACCAGCCGGGCGATGTCCGGGTCATCTTCGATGATCAGTACGCGATGGGTCATGGGTGAGGTTCGCTCTGCCGCTGGCGCTGGATACATGATACATGGCCTTCCGAGGGGTGGCTAATGGCTGAAAGACGTGCTCTGGACCCCTGTATGCGTTCCCACGTGGAGAGTGGGAACGAGGAAAAAGCCGGCGTGTGCCCATCGGGGTCGAGGGCAACTATCGACCGGGATTGATGGCACGTCGCTTCGCTCCTTGGGTATGCATTCCCACGCGGAGCGTGGGAACGAGGAACATAGCGCATTCAAACCTGTCAGCGTGGGCACAAACGACGTGCCCACCCTACCAAGCGGTTACCCCCTACTTCTTCATCTTGTCGTCCATCATGGGCTTCTTTTCCATTTTGTCATCCATCATGGTTTTCTTGTCCATCTTGTCGTCCATCATCGGTTTCTTTTCCATCTTGTCGTCCATCATCGGTTTCTTTTCCATGTTGTCCATCTTGTCCATCTTGTCGGCCATCATCGGCTGGGTGACGCCCATGACCGGCTGCCCGGAGCCGTCCTTGACCATTTCAGCCGCGGTGGCGATACCGGCGGCGGACAACATGATGGCCATGGTGCAGATTTTCAGTGCGGTGGATTTGTTTGACATGATCTTCTCCCTGAGAGGTTTTGTTCGCCCTTCGGCACGATTGCCAGCGGCGACGCGGATTCGCTCCCGGCGGCTGGCTTGAGGTAATTAAACAGGAGGGAGATCCGGCTTGGATCACGGAAAGTTCACGATTTGATAACGGTTGGGTTAGTTTTGCGGATGCGTTTAACCACCCTACGTCCTTGCAGGGGCATAGGGCGGGTGGAGCAGAAACGACGGAACCCATCAATCGGTGCAGCGGCACCCGCCCGGCATGTCACCCATCGTCCGGGTTCATCCGAAGATGGGTTACGGCGCGCCCTGGCTACGGAGAGTCTCCAACAACGGAGGTTGTGCGCCTCCACCCATCCTACACGTAGAACACGATCCATAAGGCGCCGTTCAGTGGGTGCGGTCCGCCCCGCCGCGATCATCGATCCGCCGCGGGATCCGGTGAGTGAAACAAACCGCACCATGGTCATCGATGCGGTTCGCGGTGTTCACCACACCCCTCTCCTAGATATCCGATTTCAACAGGGTGCCGACCCCCGCCACCACCACGGACATCATGGCAAAATCGACCGAGGTGCGGGCCTTCAGGTCGGTAATGGTTCTCTGATGCCGATTGTAGGCGAAGCGGTACTCTTCGGCCCACTGCTCGATCATCTTCCTGGCGTTTTTCTGTTTCTTCACGGTGGTGGCCAGTATCTGCGAAGTGAGCTCCCGCTGGTGCCGGTTCAGGGTATTGATCAGGCGTGTCTTGGCCATGCTGTGCCAGTGGCTCTGCTCCGCCAGCTTGGCGATCTGGTCACGCACCCAGTGAAATTCCAGGGTGGAACCGAGGTTGTAATAGAGGGAGGCGACCACCTGGATCTGCCGCTTTCGCTGCCTGGCGACCTCCACCAGATCCATGGCCGATGCCAGCATCACGGTGCGGCTCACCTGTTGCGCCACTTCGCGGGGCACGCCGGCGTTCAGGTAATATTTGATCTGCCGGTTCAGGGTCAGCCGATCCTTGGAGGCGAGGGGTTTCGGCATCTGCTCCAGCAGCTCCTGGACCCCTTCCTGGAAGTAATCCACCAGGTCGCGTACCACGATTTTCTGACGCGACCGCAGTATCCACAGCACGCTCTGCTCCAGCAGGCGGGCCATCATGCGCATCATCTCCAGTTGCACCGAGGCGGCCACCTGGTTATCCAGCGCCTCGATCTCACGCCACAGCTGATCGGTGGAGAAGATCTTGCTGGCCGACAGATAGGCGCGGGTGACCCCGGCGATATTGGTCCCCACCTCCTCGCGCACGCGGAAGCCGAATCCGGGGCCGATGTGATCCACGATGCTGTTGGTCAGGTGGGTGGAGATGATCTCCCGCTTCAGCTGATGCGAGCGCATCTCCTTGCTGAAGCGCTCACCCAGGGCCTTGGGGAAGTAGTCCATCAGCTCGACTTCGAGGAATTCATCATCCGGGATATCGGAGTGGATCAGGGCATCGAAGTAGGTCATTTTGCTGTAGGCGAGCAGGACCGCCACTTCCGGTTTGGTGAGGCCGCGCTTCTCCGCATGGCGTTCGGCGATCACCTTTTTGCTGGGCAGATACTCCAGCGCCCGATTGAGCCGCCCTTCGCCCTCCAGAAAGTCAATGAAGCGGCTATGTTCGTTGAGACGCTCGGGCGCCTCGGAGAACACCATACTGATCGACTGGGTCTGGGCGTAGTTGTCCGCCAGTACCAGTTCGGCCACCTCGTCGGTCATCTGCACCAGCAGTCTGTTGCGCTGTTTTTCGGTCATGTCGCCGTTGGCCACCACCTGGCCCAGGAGGATCTTGATGTTGACCTCGTGGTCGGAACAGTCGACCCCGGCCGAGTTGTCGATGGCGTCGGTATAAATCAGCCCGCCCTTGTTGGCAAACTCGATCCGCCCCAGCTGGGTGACGCCCAGGTTGCCGCCCTCGCCCACCACCTTGCAGCGCAGCTCGTTGCCGTTCACCCGCAGCGAATCGTTGGCCTTGTCGCCGACGTCCCCGTGGCTCTCCAGTTCGGATTTGATATAGGTGCCGATACCGCCGTTCCAGATCAGATCGACCGGGGACTTGAGCAGCAGGCTGATCAGTTCGGTGGGCGTCATCCGGTCCACCTTGGCGCCGGTCATCGCCTTCACCTCATCGCTCAGGGTGATGGACTTGGCGCTGCGTGGGAAGATGCCGCCACCCGCCGACAGCAGGCCTTTGTCGTAGTCGGTCCAGCTGGAGCGTGCCAGCTTGAACAGCCGCTTGCGCTCCTTGTATGAGCGCTCCGGATCGGGATCCGGATCGAGGAAGATGTGCTGGTGGTTGAACGCCGCCACCAGCTTGATATGCCGGGACAGCAGCATGCCGTTGCCGAACACGTCACCCGACATGTCACCGATCCCCAACACGCGGAAATCGCTGTTCTGGATGTCGACCCCCAGCTCGCGGAAATTGCGTTTGACCGATTCCCAGGCGCCACGCGCGGTGATGCCCATCTTTTTGTGGTCATAGCCGACCGAGCCGCCGGAGGCGAAGGCATCCCCCAGCCAGTAGCCGTACTCGGCGGCCAAGCCGTTGGCGATGTCGGAGAAAGTGGCGGTTCCCTTGTCCGCCGCCACCACCAGATAGGGGTCATCCTCGTCGTAGCGCGCCACGTCGACCGGTGGCAGCACCTTGCCATCCTTCAGGTTGTCGGTGATATCCAGCATCCCCTTGAGCAGGGTGCGATAACAGTACACCACCTCTTCCATCATCTGCTCGCGCTCCAGTCCCTCCAGGGGGCGTTTGACGATAAAGCCGCCCTTGGAACCGACCGGCACGATCACCGTGTTCTTCACCATCTGCGCCTTCATCAGGCCCAGCACCTCGGTGCGGAAATCCTCCATCCGGTCGGACCAGCGCAGTCCGCCACGGGCCACCTTGCCGCCGCGCAGGTGCACCCCCTCCATGCGCGAGGAGAAGACAAAGATCTCGAACATCGGCATCGGCAGGGGCATGCCACTCACCTGGCGCGGGTCGACCTTGAACGAGATGTAGGACTTGAGCCGCCCTTCGGCGTCCGGTTGGAAGAAGTTGCTGCGCAGGGTGGACTGGATGATGTTGACATAGCTGCGCAGGATGCGGTCCTGATCCAGGCTGGCCACCGCTTCGAGCTGGGTGTCGATCTTCTGCAGGATGGCGTCGATCTGCGATGCCCTCGCCTTGCGCGCCGGGTTGAACTTGAGATTGAATAGGTCCACCAGCAAGCGGGTGATATCGGCGTTGCGGGTCAGACTCTCGATGATGTAGGAGCGGCTGAAGGGGAAATGGATCTGTTTCAAATAGCGCGAATAGGCGCGCAGCAACACCACCTCCTTCCACATCAGCCCGGCATCCAGCACCAGCTGATTGAAGCCGTCATTGTCGACCTCGCCCTCCCAGACCTTGAGGAATGCCTCCTGGAACAGCCGGCTGATCTCGTCGGTCAGGTGTTCGTGACCGCCGGCGTAGCGCATGGAGAAGTCGTGTATCCAGACGTGTCCACCCCGATGGCGAACCCGATAGGGCCGTTCGCCGAATACCGTCAGGCCCATATTCTCCAGGATCGGTATCACATCCGAGAGCGGCACCGGATTGTCCGCAAAGTAGAGCCGGCAATGAACATACTCGGAGGATTCGAGTATCGGGCGGTAGAAGTGGAGGCCCAGATGACCGCTCTGCCGTGCCTGTTCGATCCGCGCCACATCGGCCGCCGCGGTGCGCGGATAGAAGTCTTCGCGAAAACCGCTCGGGAAGGCGTTCTCATAGATCTTGTAATACTCCGAACCCTGCGCCTCGCCGTACTGTTCGATGAGCGCGGTATGCAGTTCATCGCGCCAGGTGGTGGTGGCGCCGATGACCAGCGACTCCAACTCCGCCGGGTTGCACGCCATCTCCTCGCCGACCGGCGTGTGGATGATCAGATGGATACGCGCCAGGGTCGATTCGGTGAACTGGGTGCTGAATTCGACCTCGGTCCCGTTCAGTGCATTCACCAGCACCTTCTGGACCGCCAGCCGCAACCGCCTTGAGTAGCGTTCCCGGGGCAGGTAGATCAGACAGGAGTAGAAGCGCTTGAACAGGTCCCGGGTGACGAACAGGCGGGTGCGCTGCCGTTCCTGCAGACCGAGGATACCCATCGCCAGCCGTTCCAGCTCATCCACCGGGGTCTGGAACAGTGCATCGCGCGGGAAGGTAGCGAGGATGTTGTCCAGCGCCTTGCCCGAGTGGCTGGAAGCGGAGAGACCGGCGCGTCGAATCACCTCGCGGGTCTTCTGCCGCAGCAGCGGTATGTCCTTCGGCGGGCTGTTGTAGGCCACGGAGGTAAACAGGCCCAGCAGGCAATAGAGCCCATCCACCTCGCCCTGCCGGTTGAAACGCTTGATGCCGATAAAATCCATGTAGGCGGGGCGGTGTACCGTGGACTTGGCATTGGACTTGGTCACCACCAGGAATTCCTGGCTGGCGATAGCGGATTCACCGGCCACCGGTATGACTGCCCCCGCCTGCTGGTCATTGAGGCAGGATTCGCGAAAAAGCCCCAACTGCGAGGTGCTGTTGAGCTGCAGCGCCGGGGCCTCCCCCGTACCGACCAGATCGAATTCGCAATAGGCCAGGAAGGTGAAATGCTCGTTATTGATCCATTTGAGAAACTCACCGGCTTCAAACTGCTTCGTGGCATCGATCGGCAGTTTATCCCGGTCGAGGATTTCGCTGATCGCGGTGACCCGCTGTTTTATCTCCTGCCAGTCGGTATTGGCGTGGGTGACGTCACGGATCACATCGCGAATCATCGTTTCCAGCCCATGCAGCACATCGGCGGAGAGCTGCCGCTCCACTTCGAAGTGGATCAGGGACTCCACCACGCCCTCCTTCTCGCCCCCCTTCTCTCCTGGCGCCCTGATCTCCTGCAGGCGTCCCGCGCTGTCCCGCACGGTGCGTACCAGGGGATGGATAGTCAGGTGAATCGTCAGCCCCTGCCGATTGAGACCCATGGAGAGCGAATCCACCAGGAACACCCGGTCGGTGGCGACGACCTCGATGATGGTGTGGGGGCTCTGCCAGCCGTGCTCTTGAAAGTTGGGGTTATAGACCCGCACCGACGGTTCATCCCCCTTGCGCGCCTTCAGCAACTGCCAGTGGGCGATAACCGCCCCCACCAGGTCGGCGATCGTGGAGGACTCCAGGTCCACCGCCGAGATGTGACGATAATATAAACCCAGCATCTGTTCGATCTGGGTGCGTTCCTCCGGGGTGAATCCGGAATCGGGATATCCGGCCAGGTTGTCCAGCAATTGCTGCAGCAGGGGATTCCCCTTGTGTTTCATCATGTCTTGGTTCCAGTGCGATTGGCGAGTTGTTTATGTCGAAGCCGGTCGGCGAAGCATTATTTTTGTTTCGTCACAACTGATACTAAACGTAGCGCAGGCACAGAACTTTATCCAGACAATTATCCGAAAAAGAAATGCACCGCTAGCGGTTTACAGGCAAAAGGAGAGGAGCAACATTAACAGGTGATAGCGCGCGAAGTCAGGATGTGAAGGGGTCGGAGTCAAGCCGCCCGGTCATGGAAGCATTTCCCACCGCTGGTGTACGGCTTGACTCCGACCCCTGCGGGAGAATCCGTCCCTTTTTTGGTGCGGTTCGCAAGCTCACCGGCACCCTACGAAACTGCCCTTGCCAAAAAGCGTAACGCAGACGGAGGGGGTCAGTGGCGACCGAATACCGGAATTTATTTTTTTCGCGAGCCCGTATCATGAGTCACCGCCCGATGGGGTGGGGGCCGGTCAGTGGAACTGATGCGTTGTCAGGCATATTCATCCACCCCCAGCATACGGCTCACCTTCTCCCGCTCTTCGGCGTCTTCGAGGGTGCGATAGGCGCGGATGGCCTGGCGGTTTTTGGCATTGATGCCGTCGTCCATGAGGTTCTGCTGGTAGATCAGGCCGGCCCGGCCCTCCAGTCCGGTGCGCAGTTCGCCGGCCGGGACGACGGCCCGGGGTGGCAACGGCGGAGCGGCGCGGCGCGACGGGTCATCGCCCCGAGCGGCCGGCTGGACAGGGACCAGCGAGCGGGCGATGGCGGGATCGTAAGAGGCGCTGCCGATGGTGTTGATCATGCGGATACCGAACAGTGGGAGTGATCAGCCTGGAGGCCGCCCATTGGATGGATAGACAGGAACGCCACCCGCATGGTTCAAAACTCCCGGCGGCCGCTGAAGGCGTGGGAGAGGGTGCCCCCGTCCACGTACTCCAGATCCCCCCCCAGGGGGACGCCGTGGGCGATCCGGGTCACCCGGACCCCCCTCGCCCGCGCCATCTCACCGATATAGTGGGCGGTGGCCTCGCCCTCGACGGTGGGATTGGTGGCCAGGATCAGTTCCTGGATATGGCCCTCGGCCAGCCGCCGGTCAAACAGGTCCAGGCCGATCTCCCGGGGGCCGATCCCGTCCAGCGGCGACAGGTGTCCGCCCAGCACGAAATAGCGCCCGCGAAAATCGGTGGCCTGTTCAATGGCCACCACCTCGGCAGGGGTCTCCACCACACAGAGTTGACTGTCATCCCGCCGCGGGTTGCCGCAGAGGCTGCAGATATTAGTCTCGCTGAGGGTGCGGCAGCGGCTGCAATGGCCGATGCGCTCCATCGATTCGCCCAGTACCCGCGACAGCAGCCGGCCGCCCTCCCGGTCACGCTCCAGCAGATAGAACGCCATCCGCTGGGCGGATTTCGGCCCCACCCCGGGTAGACAGCGCAGGGCCTCCATCAACTGTTCCAGCAGCGGACGATTGGACATGGTCAGAGCCAGCCTAGAACGGCAGCTTGAAACCGGGGGGCAGCCCCATACCGGAGGTGACGTCGCTCATGCTGTTCTGGGTCTTCTCGGCCACCTTGTGCACGGCGTCGTTCATCGCCGCGGCCACCAGATCCTCCAGCATCTCCTTGTCGTCACCCAGCAGCGACTCGTCGATCTCGACCCGGCGCACCTCGTGCTTGCCATTCAGAGTGACCTTGACCAGTCCGCCGCCGGACTCACCGGTCACCTCCTCTTTGGCCAGGCGCTCCTGCGCCTTCTGCAGATCCGCCTGCATCTTCTGGGCCTGCTTCATGATGTTGCCTAAACCGCCTTTCATTCCGATATTCCTCGATAAAGTAAAATGCTGTCTCTTTACAGTTAACTACCCCCGGTAGACCGGGGGATTACCCCGTTGACTCATCCACCGGGCGTACCGAACCCGGGATCACGGCCGCCCCGAACCCGGCCTCCAGGGCCAGCACCATGGGGTCTTCGCGTATCGCCACCTCGGCCGCCTGCTGCCGGTCGGCCACGGCCTGGGCCTGGATCTTGGCCGGGGTCGCCGCCTGCACGCTCTCCGGGGTGATCTTCAGCTTGAGCTCGCGCCCGAGATGGGCTTGCAGCGCCGCATGCAGCCGCTGTTCGGTACTGCCCACCAGCATGTGCTGGTGGGCCTGATCCAATTTCAGGCTGAGGGTCACGCCGTCCCAGTAATCATAGACACAATTATTGGCCAACTGCTTGGCGATGCCCCCCAGGGAGAGCAGATCCACCACCTGGTGCCAGTGGCGAAATTCAACCGGATTCCCGGCACGCTCCGGGATGGCCGCGGCCGCCACCGCCACGCGCTCCGGGGCGGGTGCCACGCTCGCCAAGGCGGCGGGCTGGCCGGCCGCCTTGGCGTCCGGCCTGATCGCGGCCCTTGTGGCAGCGCTTACAGCGACTCGCGGAGCCGTTTCAGAGCGTTTTTTTTTATCCGACCCGTCGCGTTCCGGACCCTTGGCCGGGCGTTCCCCATCCCCCTGCGGGCGGAAGGCCAGCATACGCAGCAGCACCATCTCAAACCCGGCCCGGGGGTCCGGTGCCAGCGGCAGATCGCGTTGCCCGATCAGCCCGATCTGGTAAAACAGCTGCACATCCCCGGGCGACAGTTTCTCCGCCAGGGTGCGCACCTGGGCCTCATCGCCGGCGCTGTTGTCCATGGCGTCCGGCACCGCCTGGACCAGGGCGATCCGGTGCAGCAGCGAGAGCAGGTCCTGCAGCACGCCGGCGAAGTCCGGCGCCATCTCAGCCAGTTCGCCCACCAGCGCGATCACCCGGTTGGCATCCAGGTCGGCCAGGGCGTCCAGCAGGTCATGCACCCGGTCCTGGGCGATGCTGCCGAGCATCGCCTGCACATCACTCTCCAGCACCTTGCCGCCGCCAAAGCCGATCGCCTGATCCAGCAGGCTGAGGGCGTCACGCATGCTGCCGTCCGCCCCCTTGGCCAGCAGCAGCAGCGCCCGATCCTCGTGCTGAATGCCCTCGCGATTCAACAACTCCTTCAGATACGCCTGGATCTGATCCAGCGGCAGCCGTTTCAGGTTGAACTGCAGACAGCGCGACAGGACCGTGACCGGCACCTTCTGGGGATCGGTGGTGGCGAGGAGGAATTTCACATGCGGCGGCGGCTCCTCCAGGGTCTTCAACAGGGCGTTGAAGCTACTGTCGGAGAACATGTGGACCTCGTCGATCAGATAGACCTTGTAGCGGCCCCTGACCGGCGCATAGGGGACGTTCTCCAGCAGCTCCCGGGTCTGATCGACCTTGGTGCGTGAGGCGGCGTCCACTTCCAGCAGATCGACAAAGCGCCCCTCGTCGATCTCGCGGCAGATACTGCATTGTCCGCAGGGGGTGGAACCGACGCCGTGTTCGCAATTGAGCGATTTGGCGAAGATCCGCGCCAGGGTGGTCTTGCCGACCCCCCGGGTGCCGGTGAACAGGTAGGCGTGATGCAGCCGGTCGTTGTCCAGGGCATTGCTGAGCGCGCGCACGACATGCGCCTGCCCCACCAGTTCACTGAATATCCGCGGACGCCACTTGCGGGCTAGCACCTGATATGACATGGATTCCCTGCGAGCTCTACTTGTTGGATTTGACCAGAGCGGGAAGTGTACCTCAATGGCAGGCGGTATTCACACCCGGAAGTGGTTTTGGGATGGCGGGTGCATCCCGGAATATGCCGCAGGTGGTTGTTTCGGTAGGGGAGGTGCCGACTGTATCCAGGCTACGCTGCTGGATATGTCGTAAATGGTGGCAGCCCGCACCAGCCACACCCCGGCACACGAGTCCACTGCTGCGGCTGCTCCCTTCCGGGCCTGACCGGGTTGACAGTTTTTCGTTGCGAGGGGACCGATACGGGCCGCCATTACCTGGATGATACCACCACCGCCTGGATGGGGAATCGAGCTGGGGATTATCCGGGTCTGCCGAACGGGGGTCAACCTCGACGTGGTTTTTCTTTGCCACGAACCGGTACGCCAGCTGTACAAGCGCACCATTCAAATTGAATCGGCGGCCATCTGCCCCTGCAAACAGCGTCCCGGTGGCGACGATCAACCGCCGCCACGATGAAAATAGGTTTTGTAGGGTGGGTTAGGCGCGCCCTGCGCAGGGGATGGCCGTTTGCGTTGCACTGTGCGCGCGCCGTAACCCACCATTTGGCGGTCGGGGGATCGGTGGGTTACGCGGCGCCCGGGTGTTGTCGTGGTCTGGAAGTCTGGTGCCTGTGCGCCGCTAACCCACCCTACGAAACTCATAACCCCAACCGCCGACGTCGACCCGTAGGGTGCCGGTGAGCTTGCGAACCGCACCAATGCCGGAACCCCATGCGATGCGGTTCGTTTCACTCACCGCATCCTACAGACTGGTCACCTGCGGCTTAGAACGACGTCCCGGCGGCGACAATCAACCGCCGCCGCGATGAAAATAGCGGTCAAAGCGCTGCAGAAAGTGATCACGATCGGACGCATCCAGCCTGACGAACTCGAACTCCACCGGGGTCACCGGCAGGCTCAGGGAGGCGATGCGCCGCTGCCCGGTCTCTCCCAGGGTGATGATGATCGAACCGTGCGGATGGGTGATAGTGAAGACACGTCCCTCCTGCCGATAGGTCAGGGGCGCGATGGCGGGCGGCAGTGAACGGACAAAGTCACTCAGGGTGAGTCCCATGTCACGCTGCAATCGGCTGGAGACCGGCCTGTTTGCCGCCCCCTCCCCCGTCGTGGCAACGCCGCCGGTCACCCGCCGGCCACCGCCGGCCAGACCGCCAGTTCGTCGCCCTCCGTAAGGGGATTGTCCCGTTGACCGGGCGGGATGAATACGCCGTTGACCAGCACCAGGTGCACCTCCGCCTGCGGCACGCCCTGCTGGTCCAGCAGTCGGGCGGGGCTGATTCCCGCATCCACATCCAGGGCAATCTGGTGGTCCTCGGCGCCGGGCGGCAGGTACTGCCCCAGGGAGGCGTATAACTTAAAATTAACCTTCATAGTTGCTTGTATTGTCTCTGCCATAGATTTGATACCGGTCGCGGTCGTCACTTAATACCCGGGGTCGGAGTCAAGCTGCACGAAACGGCGCAGCGGGCTCCCGGAGCAGTTCAGCTTGACTCCGACCCATCCGAGTATTATCTGCCCTACAACATATCCAAACTGCATCCTATCCACCCTACAACTTTTGGTGAATGCGCCCCGCTGGCTTAGCCACCCTAGCGCTGCCATCAACTCGTTAACGGTCGCTGACCGGCCTCAGCCGGCGGTCAGCTGCGCGGCGCCGAGGTATGCCTCCATGATCCGGGTCGGGTCCTCCATCAGGTGCTGCTTCCATCTGCCCAGGGGCAGCCGGGTCTGTATCAGACCACGCAGCACGCCGACATGTTCCGTCATGCCGAGGGTGATGGCCCCCACCAGCCGGTCCTCCTGGAACTGCAGCTTGATATAGCGGTAGGCCGACTCATCGATCCGATGCACCTCGTCGCCCCCATCGACCCCCATCCACTGGCCATAGGATACCGAGATCAGCCCCAGGGTATCCAGCACATTCATCGCCATGCTGCCGGTGTGGCGGGTGGGCCGCCCACACATGTTGAGCGCTGCGGTACGCCCGGTTTCGGCGGCCACCGGCTGGATGGCATGGACAGCGCGCTGGCCGGTGCCCCAATCCATACCCTCGCAGGTGTCCCCGGCGGCATAGATGCCGGGTACCGAGGATTCGAGGAAGTCGTTGACCACCACGCCCTGACCGATCTCGATACCACTGCCGTCCAGATAACCGGTTGCCGGCTTGACCCCGGCCGCTACCACCACCAGATCGGCATCGATGGCATCCACCGGATCACAGGTGAGACGGAAGCGGACACCGCCGCTGTTGCTCGTCTCGACCCCCAGCACCCGGGTGGAGGTGTGCACATCCACCCCCTTGCCGAGACACCACTGCTTTATCAGGTTTCCGGAGGCCTGATCCATCATCCGCGGTACCATGCGGTCCCCCATCTCCACCACCGTCAGTTTGACGCCGCGGGCGACCAGCGCCTCCATGATGATGCAACCGATGAAACCGGCACCCATCAGCACGACGCGCGATCCCGGCTCGGCATATTTGACGATGTTGCGGGCGTCCTCCAGGGTCCAGCAGTGGTGCACCCCGGGCTGATCCAACCCCTGAATCGGCGGCTTGATCGGATTCGAGCCGGTGGCCAGCAGCAGCCGGTCAAAACCGACCGGGTCCTTTCCGGCCAGTTGCAGCTGTTTTGCCGCGCCGTCCACCCGGGTCACCCGACTCTGTATCTGGCCGATGCCCAGTTTATCCAGGTGATCCGGATCGTGACGCAGGTAAGTGCCCCGCTCTCCGATCTTGTTCGACAGGTAGTAGGGAATGGCCATTCGCGAATAGGCGGGTTCCGGCTCGTCGCCGATCAGCACCACCTCCGCGGCCGGGTCCTGTTTACGCAGGGTTTCGGCAGCGGTTACGCCTGCCGGACCTGCACCGATGATGACATGTCGCATGGATCAATACTCCTTGGCTGAAAGGGCCGCTCCCGCACATCCCTGTGCTTCGCTGGATAAGTCCATCCCTGGACAAAACAGAGGAGAGCAGCGACGGGCTACTCTCCCCTGTTTCACCCCTGATGGTTTATGAAAGACCGAGATTCTGCAGGGTGTCCGAAGTCGGCACGCCCTCCTTGGTCCAGCCACGCAGCTCGTAGTACTCGGGCAGCATCTGGTCCAGCCCATTCACCTTTCCCTTCGCCGGTCCGCTGGTGGCCGGTTCGGTCAGCATCCGCTTCGGCAGGGTGTCGTCCTGGGCGGTAAAGCCGGCCGCCAGGTTGAACTGGCGCTCCAGGTTCCAGATCCGTTCGCCGGTCTGCGCCAGACGTTCCAGGGTCCATTCCCCCTCGCAGGCGGCATCGATCTGGGGATAGAAATCCTCCAGGGTCCAGGCGAAGGTGGTGAACAGACAGAGGCCGCTGGAATCCACCGCCGCGGTGGCATCCTGGAACGCCTTCACCAGCCCCGCCTTGCCTCCCGTCACCAGCGGATCGGTCTTCTCCGGGATGCCGAGGATCTCCGATGCCACGGTGTAGCTGCGCAAGTGGCAGGCGCCCCGGTTACTGGTGGCATAGGTGAGCCCCATGCCCTGGATGCCGCGCGGATCGTAGGCAGGGAACTCCTGTCCCTTGACGCTCATGGAGAGCTCCGGATGGCCATATTTCTCGCACAGCCGCTTGGAACCCAGACCGAGAATCTTGCCGAAACCTTCATTTTTGCCCACCTGCTCCGCCATGGTGGTGAGCGCCTCCGCGGAGCCGAAGTTCAGCTTCACGCCACCGGTATCCGCGTCGGTGATCACCCCCTTTTCGTAGAGCTCCATGGCGGCCGCCAGGGTGGCGCCGAAGGTGATCGGATCGAACCCCTGTTCATTGCATATGTAGTTGGCGAAGGTGAGGGCATCCAGGTCATCCACCCCGCAATCGGCGCCCAGCGACCAGGCATTCTCATACTCCAGGCCACCCGAGGCACCCCAGTACTCGGGGCGGTTCTTGACCGTGTAGTGCTCCTTGTCGATCCGTGAGATACGGCCACAGGCGATGGTACAGCCGAAGCAGGCCTGGTTGGTCACCAGATTGGTCTTGCCGTCACTGGCACGTGGCTCATGCATCGCCTCGCCGGAGATCTTGGAGGCGCCGTCGAACTGCACCGCCGAGGAGTTCCGGGTGGGCAATGCACCCACCTCGTTGATCACGTTCATCAACACCTGGGTACCGTAGGTGGGCAGGCCCTGTCCGGTCACCGGATTCCCCGCCAGGATCTTTTTCTTCTCGGTGACGGTCTGCATGAAGCGCTGCGGATCCTTGACCGAGACCCCAATGGTGCCGCGCACGGCGACCGCCTTCAGGTTTTTCGACCCCATCACGGTGCCGACTCCGGAACGTCCGGCTGCCCGGTGCAGGTCATTGACGATGCAGGCGTACATCACGCCCTCTTCGCCGGACCGGCCGATGGCGGAGATCTTCAGTTGCGGGTCCTGATGCCGGTCATGGAGGATCTTGTCCGCCTCCCAGACGCTCTTGCCCCAGATCCCGTCCGCCGGGATCAGCTCGGCCTGATCATCGTTGATATAGAGGTAGACCGGTTTTGGCGCCTTGCCTTCGAAGATGATCATGTCCCAACCGGCGAATTTCAGCTCCGCACCGAAGTAGCCGCCCGAGTTGGAACAGGCGATGGCCCCGGTGAGGGCGCCCTTGGTGACCACCGAGTAACGCGCACCGGTCGAAGCAGCCGTGCCGGTCAGCGGACCGGTGGCGAAGATCAGTTTGTTGTCCGGCGACACGGGATCGACCTTCGGGTCGACCTCCTCCACCAGATATTTTGTACCCAGGCCCCGCTGCCCCAGATAATCCGCCGCCCACTCCATGTTCAGCGGCTCAGGGGTACAGGTGCCTTCGGTCAGGTTTACACGCAGGATTTTTTTCTGCCAGCTCATGATCTGCTCCCTTGTCTATGCTCGTGCCGCGGATTGGTTATCGGTGCGGGAGGCCCAGGCGCGCATCCTGTCGTAGCCGGTACCCTCCGCATCGATGTAGGTGATGGCCTGGGTCGGGCAGGCCTTGGCACAGGCGGGATCACCGCCACACAGATCGCACTTGATAACCTTGCCGGTGACGGAATTGTAATTGATGGTGCCGAAGGGACAGGCGATGGTGCAGACCTTGCAGCCGACACAGAGTGCGTCATTCACCATCTTGGCGCCGGTTGCGGCATCCAGACTGATCGCCTCTGTCGGACAGGCACTCATGCACCAGGCTTCATCACACTGGGTGCAGGTGTAGGGAACGAAACGGCCCTCGGAGTGAAAAGTAAATACCTTGATACGGGATTTTGCTGGGTTGAACGTGCCTTCATGCTCGAAGGAGCAGGCCATTTCACACTGTAGACAGCCTGTGCATTTGTCCGGCGAGATATAGAGTGACCTCTGCATCATTGCCTCCTCTGAATAGTTATATGCTTAGTGCTATATTGCGAGTCTGTCCGGCGCTGCCACGGAACCTGAAGCGATAGAAGCCGATCGTTGCCAGGGCTTTTGTCTACTTCGATTGTGTCTGTTGATTCCAAGCTAATCACCTGCACACACGACAAAGGGCCAGTACGGATAAATCCGTTCTTATACTTTAGTATTATTGTTGATGCGATGAGCCTCCTTTTTCCCGCGCTTCCTTTCGATTCTGTTTTTTATTGGTTAAAAGAATATAGAAGAAGAAACCCAAATTTGCGAGCCAGGATGGGCGTTAAGTTACTTATTTCGTTATGTTTTCTTATGCATAACGTTTAACACGGCTCCTTTGAGCAATCACTGACTGACCCGGCCTCGTCCGTGGCCCGAACAGTTACTATAGAAACTGTATGGTTGTTATCGATCGTTGTTGTCGGCAAACGTTATGTGCTATAAAACATAGCGCCGCAGGGGTTCGTCGTTATCATTACATTCGCAATGCCCCGAGCGTTGATTCGCCCAGATCAATGACAAACGGATGCCACCTCCCACGGTTAATCATGCGGAGCGGTCACCGTGTCGCCACCGATAACAAAATAAGGATGAGTACCCATGTATAAAAAAATCCGTCTGTTGTTCTCCCTCTGCCTGTTCTGGTCGCTGGCACTTGCCGTCCAGGCGGCGCCTCTGCGCCTGGCCACCACCACCAGCACCCAGAACTCCGGGCTGCTGGAGATCCTGTTGCCCGCCTTCCAGGAGCAGACCGGTATCGAGGTCCATGTGATCGCCGTCGGTACCGGCAAGGCACTGAAGATGGGCCGCGACGGTGATGTGGACGTGGTGATGGTCCACGCGGTGGCCGCGGAGGAGCAGTTCGTCGCGGATGGTTTCGGCAGCGACCGTGTCCAGTTCATGTACAATGATTTCGTGCTCGTCGGACCCGACAGCGATGCGGCCGGTATCAAGGGCGTCAAAACGGTGACCGAGGCGTTGAAGAAGATCAGCAGTTCCCGGGCCAGATTCATCTCCCGCGGCGACGACTCCGGCACCCACAAAAAAGAGCAGGCGCTGTGGAAGGCTGCCAATATCCAACCGGGTGGGGGCTGGTATATCGAGGCCGGACAAGGCATGGGCAAGGTGTTGCAGATGGCCGGCGAACTTGACGGCTACACGCTCACCGACCGCGGCACCTGGCTGGCCTACAAGGGTAAGGTGGAGTTGTCCCTGCTCAATGAGGGTGATAACAAATTGAGCAATCCCTACGGTGTCATTGCGGTCAACCCGGCCAAACATCCCGACACCAACTATGCCGATGCCAGGAAACTGATCGATTGGGTCAGCTCGCAGGCGGGTCAGGAGCTGATCCGGGACTACCGTCTGCATGGCGAGCCGCTGTTCATTCCCCTGTTGTTGAAATAGGCCAGCTATGGAATCACTGAGCGCTGCAAGTTACCAGGCCCTCTATCTGCTGTTCACCGGAGATAGCGCGCTCTGGGCCATAATCGGCATCTCTTTCAGCGTCTCGGTGCGCGCCCTGCTCTATGCCGCCCCGTTCGGCATCCTGACCGCCTTCCTGCTGGCCTACTTCTCATTCCCCGGCCGACGGCTGCTGGTATCGGTATTCAATACCGCCCTCTCCATCCCCGCGGTGGTGGTCGGACTGACGCTCTACATCCTGCTCTCCAAGTCGGGACCGCTGGGCGATTGGCGGCTGCTGTTCACCCAGGACGCCATGATCCTGGGGCAGATCTTTCTCTGCTTTCCGCTGCTGGTGGCCATGGCCCACTCCGCCCTGCAAGCCTCGGATCGCCGCGCCTGGGAGACGGCCCTGACCCTGGGCGCCAGTCCCTTGCGGGCGCTGTTGACCATCCTGCATGAGACACGCTTCGGCCTGATCGGCGCGCTGGTGGCGAGTTTCGGACGCATCATCGCCGAGGTGGGCAGCTCCATGATGCTGGGCGGCAACATCCTCAACTACACCCGTAATATCCCCACCGCCATTGCGCTGGAGACCAGCAAGGGGAGCTTCGCGGAGGGCATCGCGCTCGGCCTGGTGCTGCTCTCCCTGGCGCTGTTTCTGAACATCCTGCTCGGCCAGGTGCAGGGCAAGGGTGAGGTGATCCAATGATACCCGATACCCCCCAGCCCTGGCTGAAGCTCGAACGGCTCTCCTTCAACCGCGGCGAACGAACCATTCTCAAGGATATATCGCTGGATCTGCGAGCCGGCGAACTGACCCTGCTGACCGGCCAGAACGGGTCGGGAAAGACCACGCTGCTGCGCATTCTCGCCGGCCTGCTGAAACCCCACCAGGCGGGATTTCAGTTTGCCGGCAGCCACCGGAAATGGCGCCAGAGCTACCGCTTTCTGCGCGAACAGATCTGCTACCTGCACCAGCACCCCTATCTGTTCGACTGTTCGGTGTATGACAATATCGCCTACGGCCTGAAGCGCAAGAAGCTGAGCCGCCAGGCGATCACCACCCGGGTTGGCGAGGCGCTGGAACTGATCTCCCTGGAACATCTGGCGCAGCGCAATTGCCACGAACTTTCCGGTGGCGAGAAGCAGCGGGTCGCCATCGCCCGCGCCTGGGTGCTCTCCCCGCGCCTGATGTTGCTGGACGAACCCGTTTCCAATCTGGACAAACGCTCGCGCGGCATCTGTTACGACCTGATCAATCGGCTGCAGCAACAGCAGATCGGAGTGATCTATACCAGCCATGAACCCCAGGTCGGGCGGCTCAATCTGAGTCGCCATATCCACCTCTATGGCGGCGAGCTGACCATGAAACCGCTGCAGCCGGAAAAACCGATCGTGGTGGAGTTGCACAAGGGGACCTCCGGGTTGTGAGCGATAGGGACTTTGGATGGGGAAGGTTACGCGCACCTGACCGGTAGGAGGCCGCGACCGATCTGTTTCAGAATAGATTGGTTTTCAGGTTCGTTATCCGGTAATTTATCTAGCCCATCGCAACCGTTTTACATACCAGACCTTAGATACCGATCATGACCGATATTAACAAACCCAGCGACTGCTGCATGGACGCCACCGACAGCTCAATCAGCGCCAGCGACGCCCTGCGGATGATCGCGGCCAAGCTCCGACCGGTTGACGGGATTGAGGCGGCCCCGTTGCGCAATGCCCTGGGACGCATATTGGCTCGCCCCATCGCTTCCCCGATCAATGTGCCGGCCTATCGCAACTCCGCCATGGACGGCTATGCCCTGTACGGCAAGGATATACCCCTGGATGGGCAGCGCCGGCTCAGGGTGGTGGGCAGTGCGTTTGCCGGCCAACCCTATCGGGGAGAACTGAACCGCGGCGAGTGTATCCGCATCATGACCGGGGCCAAGGTCCCGGAGACGGCCGACACCGTGATCATGCAGGAGTGGGTGGAGCGGGACGGCGACGAGGCGCTCATCGACGCCCGCGGCAAACCCGGCGCCAATGTGCGCCAGGCGGGTGAGGATATCCAGGCCGGTGCCGTGATCCTGCAGCCGGGAGACGAAATCGGCCCGGCACAGCTGGGCCTGCTGGCCTCGCTCGGCATCCCGGAAGTCGCCGTGTACCGCCGCCTGCGCGTCGCCTTCTTCTCCAGCGGGGATGAGATCCGCAGTATCGGCCAGCCCCTGGAAGAGGGACAGATCTACGACAGCAACCGCTACACCCTGTTCGGCATGCTCAGCGAACTGGGTGCCGATGTGATCGACATGGGGGTGATCGCGGACGAGGCGGCCGCCATCCAGGCGGCCATGACCCAGGCCGCCCGCGAGGCAGACCTTGTGCTCACCTCCGGCGGCATCTCGGTGGGCGAGGCGGACTTTATCGCCGAGGCGATCCCCCAGCTGGGGGAGGTGCATTTCGCCAAGGTGGCGATCAAACCGGGCCGCCCGCTCACCTTCGCCCATATCGGCAACGCCGGCTTCTTCGGCCTGCCGGGTAACCCGGTGGCGGTGATGATCACCTTCCTGCAGTTTGTCCGGCCGGCGATCCAGCGCCTGCAGGGCAAACGCGAACAGTTGGCGCCGACGCTGCGGGTAAAGGCCGGCTCGCCGCTGCGCAAACTGCCGGGGCGCACCGAATTTCAGCGCGGCATCCTGTCGCTGGATGAGCAGGGTGAACTGGTGGTGCGCAGCTCCGGGCGCCAGGGTTCGGGCGTGCTCAGCTCGATGAGCGATGGCAACTGCCTGATCCGGCTGTCCGACGAGACCGGCAATATCCAGCCGGGCGATCTGGTGGAGGTGCAGCCGTTCGACCTGCTGCGACATTGAGCGGGTGCGCGGGAAGCGGAGAAAATCGCGGGGGCTATTCGGAGAATGAATGATGGGTTACGTCGTACCTCCTCCACCCATCCTACTCGTTCCTTCGCAGTCCCGTAGGTTGGGGTGAGGAACGAACCCCAACATCTCGACGCACACACATGAAACCTCGTTGGGGTTCGCAGGCTCACCCCAACCTACGGGCTGCGGACCAAAACTCAAGGCACCATCAACCCAGCCGCTTCTCCCAGAACAGCGCCCGCCCCTTGTCCGGGTCCAGTTCATAGCCGGCGAAGCCGGCGCTTCGATACACCGCCTGGGCGGTCCGGTTGCCCTCCAGCACCTCCAGGGTCAGTTTGCAGCAGCCGCGTGCGCGGGCCTCGGTTTCCACCTGCTGTAGCAGCCGCCGGGCGATGCCCTGGCCCCGGTAATCCGCCAGCACCACCACGTCATGGATGTTGAGCAGCGGCCTGCAGTTGAAGGTGGAGAAGCCTTCGAAACAGTTCACCAGCCCCACCGGGCGCTCCCTGTCAAAGGCCAGAAACACCACCGCATCCCGCCGTTCAGCCAATGCCGCGGGCAGATCGCGACACACCGCCTCGGGCAGCGGCTGGCCACCCCCCATCGGGTCGCGGGCGTAGGCATCGAGCAGCGTCACCAGCGCGGCGGCATGGAGGGGTTGCAACAGGTCGGCTTGTACGATTTCAATCATGATCATCACCCAATGTACCCAGTGGTGGATGCGCTACCGCCCAGATCGGGGTGAGGAACGAACCCCAACATCATGGCGCTCACGCATGAAACCTCGTTGGGGTTCGCAGGCTCACCCCAACCTACAGTCTTGAAAGAGAGGATTTGACTGCTTGATTGACGGGTGTCCGCGGCTATGGATGGCCGCGGCAAGCCCCCAGGGGTGAGCTGCGCAGCAGCGAACGCACACCCAGGGACGGGTGGGCCGGACTTTCATGCGAAGCAGGATGCGTAGCATGAAAGGGTTTACGGCGTCCCGGTAAGCAAGCAGGCAGATCCTCGCCCTGCCCAGAGTTAGTACGACGGCCTGACTCCGCCCCCTCCAATACTCAACGCAGAAAAAACCGCTCCAGTGCCAGGCCGCTAATCGGCTTGCTGAAATAGTAGCCCTGGGCGAAATCACACTTCTCGGTCTGTAGTATGGCCAACTGCTCGGCCGTCTCGACCCCTTCGGCGATCACCTTCAGGCCGAGGCTGCGCGCCATGGAGATGGTCGCCACCACCAGCTCCCGGTCATCCGGGTCGGTGGTGATGTCGCGGACAAAACTGCGATCGATCTTCAGGGTGTCGAAGTGGTAATGGCGCAGATAACTGAGGGAGGAGTAGCCGGTACCAAAATCATCCATGGAGATGGCGATGCCCATATCGCGCAGGCCGTTGAGTATCTCCACCGAGTTGATCTTCTCGCTCAACAGCACATTTTCGGTCACTTCAATCTCGAGAAAACTGCCCGGCAATGCGTACTCCTTGAGGATCGCCTCCACCATGGGCAGGAAGTCCCCCTCCTTGAACTGCATCGGTGAGACATTCACCGCCACCCTGAAACCCTGTTCATTGCGGTCGCGCCAGCGACGTGCCTGCTGTACCGCCTGGCGCAGCACATATTCGCCGATCTGTACGATGCGCCCGGTGCGTTCCGCTATCTCGATGAACTCGGTCGGCGCCACCTGGCCCAGCTTCGGGTTGTTCCAGCGCAGCAACGCCTCGGCGCCAACGATGCCCTGGGTGTAGATGTTGACGATCGGCTGGAACAGCAGGTAGAACTCATCATTCTCCAGTGCCGTATACATCTGCTCCTCGAGTTCCACCCGGCGCGATACATCCTGGTTCATCGCATCGGTGTAGAAGTTGGCGGCATTCCCGCCCACGGCCTTGGAGTAATACATGGCCGTGTCCGCATTGCGCAGCAGTATCTTGGCCGTGTCACCATTTTCCGGGTAGATCGATATCCCGATACTGGTGGTCAGAAGAATCTCCCGGTCGTTCAGGGAGAATACGGTCCTGAACGCGGCCAGGATTTTCTCCGCCACCCGCTGGGCATCGCGCTTTTCATGCAGACGGGAGAGCAGCACGATAAATTCATCTCCGCCCAGGCGTCCCACGGTATCCTCTTCCCGTATGACCCAGCGCACCCGGCGCGCCGCCTCCTCGATCACCTGATCGCCCACCTCATGCCCGAGGGTGTCGTTCACCTTCTTGAAATCATCCAGATCCAGGAACAGCACCGCCGCCTGATGATCCTCGCGCTGGGCGCCGCGCACGATCTGGGAGAGACGGTCCAGGGCCAGGAATCGGTTGGGCAAGCCGGTCAGGCTGTCATAATGGGCCTGGTGCAGGATCTTCTCCTCCTGCACCTTGCGCAGGGTGATATCCTCCTTCACCGCCAGGTAGTGGCGAATCCGCCCCTGGCTGTCGAAGATGGGGGAGATATGTGCATACTCCCAGAACAGTGAGCCATCCTTGCGCCGGTTCTGGAACTCGCCCTGCCAAGAATTGCCGCTGGTTATGGTGGCCCAGAGCTCCTGATAGAATTCCGGCGCGGTGTGGCCCGAACTGAGCAACCGGGTATGCCGCCCCCGCATCTCCTCCGCAGTATATCCGGAGGAGCGCTCAAAGCCCCGGTTGGTGTATTCGATCACCCCGTCCAGGCCGGTGATCACCACCGATACCGGACTCTGCTCCATCGCCTGGGAGAGGGTGCGTATGGTCTCCTCGGTGCGCTTGTGCTCGGTAATATCGGGATAAGTGAAGATAGCGGCGATGTGGCTGCCGTCCTCGCCATAGATGGGGGAGGCGTTGGCCAGCACGAAGGTTTCCAGCCCATCTGCCCGGCGGATGATCATCTCCTTGTTGCGGGTGACCCGCTGCTCCTCCATCGCCCGCACCAACGGGGTATCCTGCACCTCGATGGCGTTACCGTCGGCATGCAGCATCTTCCAGGTGCGGGCCTCCACATCAACCAGCCCACCGTGAACAAAGCGGATCTTGCGCTGCTGCTCCACCGCCGCACCGGTAATCCGCTGCGCCTCCCGATTGGCCAGGGTCAGGGACCAGTCCTCTTTCGTACCCTCGCCCAGAGTGATCGCAAAGGGGGCCTGGTCGATCACCGCGTGCAGCAGGGTGTTGGTACGCTGCAGTCGCTGTTCGGCATCACGACGCTCGGTGATGTCGCGTAGCGCGGTGACCCGGACCATGCGATCCTGATAAGGCATGGCACGGCCACGGATCTCCGCCGGAAAGGTGGAGCCATCCTTGCGCAGTGCCAGCACTTCGTAGGGCTCGCAATAACCGCCCAGCATATTCTGTTTCACCAGCTCCCGTGATTCCGGGGCGAACCACTCCAGGCCGGAGCGACCCAGCGCCTCGTTCAGGGTATAGCCAAAGTGCTTTTCCGCCGCCAGGTTCTGTCCCAGGCAGAGCCCCTCTTCCGATATGAATATCGCCTCGAACGCCGCCTCGGAGAGGGCTCGAAGATGTGCCTCGCGTTGGCCGAGCGCCTGCTTTGCGGCGAGTTGCTCGGTGATGTCATGGGCGATGCCGAACACCAGGCCACCCGCCAGCGGCACCACGCTCAACAGCGCGGTCCGTTCTGTCCCGTCGGGACGGACATAGATCACCTCTCCCATGCCACGGGTTGTATCGAGGCTCTGTGCCATCTCGCGTCGTTCCCGGGCACCCGCCGGACAGACCTCCGATGAAGTCAAGGTAATCAGCTCATCGAGCGTACGTCCGGTCAGCTTCTCGGCGGCCCGGTTGGCATCGAGATAGTGGCCGGTTTCAGGATTCATCAGGAAAATGGCGTCATTGGACTGGGTAAACAGCGAACGGAACCGGGCATCACTGTCCGCCTGCGCCTCCTGGGCATTGACGCGGGTACTGATATCGTTAAAGGTGACCACCGCCCCGACCACCTCACCCTGTCGGCGCATGGGGTAGGCGCGATACTCCACCGGCAGGCATTCGCCCTCGAAGGTGCAGAAGACCTCATGCTCCCGATGCACGCGCTTGTCGCCGTGGATCGCGTTCAGTATCGGTGAATCGTCCGCTGCGTAGGGCGTACCATCACAATGACAGTGATGCACGATGTCGTTCAGCGGTCTCCCCAGCAGATCCTGTTCGCTCCTATAGTTGAGCGTCTCGACACAGGCCATGTTGCAGAAGGTACAACGCCCCTGCAGATCGATTCCGAAAATACCGGCACCGGTGGAGGCCAGCAGCAGCTCGATATGCTCGTGCGAGGCAACCAGCTCATGGGTGCGTGCCGCCACTTCGTCTTCCAGCTCGTGCTTGGCCAGCCTCAGCGCGGTTTCGGCCAGTTCCCAGCGCCTGCCGACACTATTGGCAAACACCAGCCCGAAACCGGCAATACCGAGCAGGATCAGCGCCGTGGTCGCGGTGATGACATTGGAGCGGGGTTGCACCTCGCGCAACAGAGATTCCCGGTCACGCAGGGCAACCATGCGCCAACCCGAGGCCAGCGGTACCGTGAAGGCGTGAAGTACGCTACCCAGGTTGGGGTCCTTCAGTTCCTGATAGCCTATCTCCCCGGGACCCTCGGCCCGGGCGTCCTTCAGCAACCGGCGTATTTCCGGCCGCCGCTGAAACGCCTCCCGCTGGTCGGGCTCCAGCCACTGCTGGCTGCCGTGTGCCACCAGACTGCCGTTACGATCAAGCAGAAACAGCTCATCAAACGCCGCGGAATCGATACTGCGGATCAACCGGGAGAGATGATCCAAGTGAAACACCCCTCCCAGGTGGGCTGTGATTCCGGCCAGTGCATCCCTTATCGCGGTGTTGATCGCCACCGCAAGCTTGCCGTCGGCACCAATAAAGCTGCTGGAGAGCACCGTTTCGCCACGACGCTGCGTTTCCTGGAAATAGTCCCGGTCTCGCATGTTGTACTTGGTGACGCCGCGCTGCACCTCGAACGGCTCGGCCAGGTAGTGATCCCCGTTGGGCGCCAGCATGAAGAGGACGGAAAAATCGGGATTCTCTATCAACAGCCGCTGCAGGATCTGCCGCTTCTCCTGTTCGGAGGAGTCGGCCACGCCGCCGATGGCATGCTCGATCTCCAGGGGATTCGCTAGCTGTTGGAATTGCGGCAGATTGGCGACCAGGCGCAGCACCGACGCGGCCTGTTCTATTTTCTGCTCCACCCGCCCGGCCAGGGTCCTGGCCAACGGCAGATTGTTTTCCTGCCAGCGCTGCACCGCCTCCCGTTCCAGCGCATGATGCAGGTAGATGGAGACCACCAGCACAGTGAATATCGCCACCACACCGCCGATCAGAATCATCCATTTCTGGCTGGTCAAATCCGACCCTGGTAAACCGGTCACTTTCTCAAAACGCATAGGGGTGCAGTAAACAAAGCATTATAAAAACTCGGCGACAGACCTGTTAGCTATTCCACACCTCCCTGGCGAAAACTTTCATTCGGATGTTATAGGAGTCAGGTTAGAATTTCATCCAGGTTGTCCCCGTGTTTTTTTGATTACTCTTTAACCCGCCATCAACAACTGGCAAGAGCCTATCATGAACGCCGCAGGATCGCTGCCATAAATAAGGGGATTCTCCAGACATTTCAATTAGCTAGGCGTCTGTCTGGCTTGACCGATCGTGGCGAGGGAAAGCCAGTTCTGCGACTATCAGCCGCGGCTCCCTCTCCCCCCGGGCATCGCCGCGTGCCCGGCGCGGGCAAAATCCTGATTACTCCATGGTTGAATCGGCGGCACCCCATGATAGGATGCCGCGCCTGATTGACAGTGACCGGAGAAATGAATGGCAATTATTCGCTGGATCCTTGGACGACTGATCCTATTGATCGATGCCCTCACGGCACCACGCGGCGTCAAGCGCGCGTCGGAACTGCAGGAGTCGCTCGACCGACACACCGCACAACTCGCCCTCTACCAGTTCAAGGCCTGTCCCTTCTGCGTCAAGGTGCGCCGTTTTCTGAGAAAACACACACTGAATATAGAGACCCGTGACGCCAAGGGCGATGCACAGCACCGGGAGGCGCTGCTGACGGGTGGCGGAAAGATCAAGGTTCCTTGCTTGCGCATCGAAGATGAACAGGGCGGCAGCCGCTGGCTGTATGAGTCATCCGAGATCATACGTTACCTGGAGCAGCAGTATCTGCAGCCTGCCCCCGCCTCCCGATAACGGGAGAGCGCCTCTCCGCTGTCCGCACCCGTTTAACCTAAATTTCTCATTTCAACGGGTGCAATCGAAAGTGTTGGTCAGCTTATTTGGTAACCGAAAAAAACGGTTATTTACGGATTCAGCCCGTAGGGTGGATAAGCCGGTAGGCGCATCCACCATTGCTACGGTGAGGAGTGGTACATGGATGTACCGTTTACGGACCTGAGGATGGCAGGCGCAAGCTTATCCACCCTACAGTACGACTGACCAACACTTTCGATTGCACCCCATTTCAACCACAAAAGTCACGAAAAGACACGAAAGATCAAAATGTTGGCTGTAGAATACAAATCACCCGATGGGTGAAGAGCATGGCAAACTTATCTGTTTGAAATATTCCGTGTTTTCCGTGTTTTCCGTGGTTTAACAGCTTTTTTAGGTTTAACTGACTATTCCGTCTCCGCCAGCTCGATTAGCCGATCAATGATCTCGTCGCTGTCCCACTCGCGCAACCCCATGGCACGGTAGACGATCCGCCCCTGCCGATCCAGCACAAAGGTTGCCGGTATACCGGAGAACGGCCACCGCTGCGACGCCTTTCCATCCGGGTCCATCAGGATAGTAAAGGTCACCCCGCTTGCCTGCAGAAACCGCCCGACCACCTCCGGATCGTCCTGCATCGCTACCCCCAGCACCGTCACGCCAAAGGGCCGCAGCCGCTGCCAGGCCTGTTCCAGTGCCGGCATCTCCCGGCGGCAGGGGGTGCACCAGCTCGACCAGAAATTAACCACAACCACCTGGCCCTGATAGTCGCTCAATCGATGCGGTACCCCGTCAAGCGCCGCCAGCTCCAATGGGGGTGCCGGTGTGGCGGGGGTTACCGGTGTCAGCTGAAAAAATCGCAGCGGATCGCGGGAGGCATGACCTGCCTGCGGTGCCACGCCCTGGAACAGCAGCAGCAACAACAGACCCAGCCCCAATAATCCCGGCCGCGGGGTCGATTCCCGGGTCAAGGGAGTACAAGCGCGATGGGGTTCCGCTGGCATTTTCATAGTCGGTTACCGCCGCTGCCACTGATCCAGTCCCTGTTCTTGCTGTCGCCGGAGTTGTTGAGCCCTGCGCTGCTTTTCCCGCGCTCGCTCCAGGCTCCATTCCAGCCGGTACCCGTCCGCATGTTTCACCCAGAACTCATCCGCGGCAATGGCCGACGACCGCTCACTGAACTTCCCCACGACACGCACCTTGCGCAGCACGTAGCGGAGCTTGGTGTTCCAATCCATGTTGGTGATGTAGAAAATTTTCCCATCCTCGGTCTGGATCACAAAGTCCCGTTCCAGCAGCACGTGGGGATCATCCTTGTCTGTCGGGCACACTTCACCCCTTGACGCGCACGCCAGTCCGTTCAAACGTCCCTCGATACGATCGGCCAATCCGGTAGCCGGAACCAGCACCAGCAGTATCGGCCATATCCATAGGAAACGTTTCAATATTCGCATAGTCGATTGCCCGCTGGAGCGGCTGTGCCGGGTGGGCAGCAACCGTGATTTGCATTATTTTTCCGCTTCTGTCTAATAAGGACCGGAATATCAGGGTTATTATTTCATCAATTGCTGATTATCATACCGGGGGCCTTTCCAGTCACACAAGCAACAACGATTTTTATCCGCCATAATGGATGGCAGTTTCTTCAACCGGCCAAGCGAGTCGCCGTATGACTACACCCCACATCCTGACCGCCATTCCCCAGCGACGCTACCAACTCGGTTCCTTTCTGGTCAATATCCTGGGCGATATCAAAACCGACGATCCCACGGAATACCGCTACATCATGGCACTGATCGACGAGGGCGAACAGCAGCCCTGTCTCTACGTCACCGCCGAGGTTAATCCGCCGACCGAACGCCGGCAGGGGCGTTACCGCATCCGCGTGGTGCTGGATGCACAGGAAAAAGAGATGGGTTCGGCCGATGAGTGGGGCGATATCGAAAACTTCTCCATTTTCAGCATGGGTATCGCCGCGAAACTGTATCAGCTGAGCGACGAGGAACCCCGACGGCTGGGGTGACCGGCGATCCGGCCTTCAGGTGTCGGGACACCGGTATCGGGGCAACTTCAGCCCGAACAGGATGGCCGCCGAGCGCAGGCCGAAGCCGACCGCGAAGGCGCCGAGGGTGGCGACCGTCTCCCCCACCGACGCCAAGCGCAGCAGCAGGTAGGCCGAGGCGCCGGCAACCGCCGCCGTGACATAGAGTTCGCGCGACGAGAGCACCAGGGACTCGGCACAGAGTACATCGCGAATTATGCCGCCGAAGGTAGCGCTCATCACCCCCATGCAGACAGCAATCAGGGGCGCCACCCCCTGGTTGAGCGCAATGGCGGTCCCGGTGATGCAGAAAGTGGCCAGGCCGATCGCATCCATCCAGATCAGCGCCCGGTAACGGGAGGCCAGATAGGGCGCCATAAAGTAGGTGACTACCGAGGCGACCAGACAGATCATCACCATCTCCGGCTGCTGCACCCAGTACACCGGGGTCGCCCCCAACAACAGGTCGCGCAGCGTTCCGCCCCCCAGGCCGGTGACACTGCCGATGAGCAGAAATCCGAGTATATCCATCTCCTTTCTGGCCGCTTCCAACGAGCCGGAGATGGCAAACACGGCGATTCCGAACAGGCCGATCCAGTTGATAATGCTGCCCAGGTTCAGTCCGGTCATGGAATCAGCGTCCGTCGCTCGATGACAGCTGGCGGGAGCCGGTCGCGCGCCAGCCCCCGGCACGGCGAAACGCACCACCCCGCGGGAAGCGGGGTGGTGCGGCGCATTGCCCCGAAAGGCGGCGGGTCGAAACAGGACTCAGATCCGCTCTAAGGCCGCGGCGATCCCCTGTCCACCACCGATGCACATGGTCACCAGGGCGTAACGGCCGCCGCTGCGTTGCAGCTCATGGACCGCCTTGGTGGTCACGATACTGCCGGTGGCGCCGATCGGATGACCCAGTGAGATGCCGCTACCATTGGGGTTGGTCAGATCCATCGGCAGACCGAGATCGCGACACACGGCGATCGCCTGGGCGGCAAACGCCTCGTTCACCTCCAGTACATCGAAGTCCGCCACGCTGAGACCGGTCCGCTCCAGCAGGCGCTTTACCGCGGGTACCGGTCCAATGCCCATATAGGCCGGCTCACAGCCAGCATGGGCGTATCCCACCAACCGGGCCAGCGGCTTGAGCCCGTTGGACTCGGCATACTCCGCACTGGCCAGCACCACGGCCGAGGCCGCATCGTTCAGGCCGGAGGAATTGCCCGCCGTGACGCTGCCATCCTTCTTGAATACCGGGCGCAGTTTCGCCATCCCGTCCAGGCTGGCGTCGGCACGAAAATGCTCATCCCGCTCAAACAGGGTGGTGTCTTTGCGACTCTTCAACTCGATCGGAACGATCTGGTCGTTGAAATAGCCCTTCTCCCACGCCTGGGCGGCACGGCGATGGGACTCCACCGCCAGCATATCCTGCTCCTCGCGGCTGATACCCCATTTTTCGGCGATATTCTCCGCGGTCACGCCCATGTGCACCCCTTCAAATGGGTCGGTCAGCGCCCCCACCATCATATCGACGATCTGGGCATCGCTCATGCGTGCCCCCCAACGCAGGCTGGGCGTCATATAGCCGGCCCGGCTCATGTTCTCCGCCCCGCCAGCCACGGCCACATCGCAATGACCGGTTTCAATCTGCTGCGCCGCCGAGACAATCGCCTGCAGACCGCTGCCGCAGAGCCGGTTCAGGGTGAAGGCGGGGGTCTCCACCGGCAGGCCGCCGCGAACCGAGGCGTAACGCGAGATATACATATCCCGCGGCTCGGTATGGATCACATGCCCCAACACGGTATGCCCGACATCGGCCGGGGTCACCCCGGAGCGCTCCACCGCGGCACGCACCACGCTGGCGGCCAGGTCCACCACCGGCACATCCTTCAGGCCGCCGCCGTAACTGCCCACCGCGGTGCGCACCGCGCTCAGTATCACAATCTCTTTCATCGTGCCCATATCCATAGTCCTTTCCACATTCAGGGATGAATGGCACTAAGTTAAGGCAGGAGTCCATTTTTTCGTCATTCCGGCGCAGGCCGGAATCCATAAATTCACCGCGGATGCGGGTTCTGGATCCCGGCATGCGCCGGGATGACGGGGGCTCTGGGCTTAACTTAGTGCCATTCCATTCAGGGATAACATCCGTCAACCATCCTTCCGGCAGCAACAGCCGGCCGCAACAAGGACAACCGCGCGGCATAGCGCTCCAGCTAACTTTAGTGGAGCCGAAGCGGGCAATGCAAGCGGGTATGACAAACCGGAGCCGGATGCAACCCGATCCCTCCGACCGTCTTGGCCAAGCCCGCCCCGCGTCGCCGCTGCCGTCACATACAGCTCATGTGCTTCGGCCCCTGACAGGCGACAATGCGGGGACTCCAGAAGCTTTTGAGATAAGTGACCAGCTGCGCAGCCTGATCCGTTGTAATGACCCCCTTCCAAGCCGGCATCCTCTGGGTGCGCTCCAGTCCCTGCAGAATGGTCTCCACCAGTTGTTCATCGCTGTGGTGCCAGGCATGGGAAGCCTCATTGAGCGGCATGGCGGTGAGATAGCCCGGCGCCCGGATAGTGCTCGGTATGGGCGGTTCACCCACCCCATTCTCCCCGTGACACGCCAGGCAGTATCGCCCATAGAGCGCCTTCCCCGCCGCCACCTGGTCCGGTGACGGCGGCTGACCGGTTTCCGCAAATACCCACTGGCTGACCATCAGCAGTGAAACGATGCATAGCTTCTTGAACATACCAAATACCTTCGTTATAGGCCGAAAAAATCGCGGCCCGGTTAGAAACAAGCGGGCCCTTAGGGCTCGCGAAAGAATAATTTCGTAGTACCGAGGGTGTTCCTGGGCCACGCTGGCAAGGCACGCTTTGCAGGCAATGGCCGCTCCCTTGCCAAAAAGCGTAACGCCGACGGAGGGGTCCAGGGACGACCGAATACCGGAACTAATTTTTGCGCGAGCCCTCAGGCCTACCTGTGGATTCGCGGCACGCTGGATCGATTGGCCCGTCCTACTTTTTCTGCGTGCGATCCTTGGTGATTCCTTTTGGATTGCTGCAGCAGGGAGGCTCCGGGGCATTGGCGTTCTCCCGGGCATTGCGATCCAGGTACTGAAACCACTCCGCCTTTCTGAGCGACCACCAACTGTCCGAGGCCGGAAAGCCGATCGACTCCATGCGCTCCAGTATCTGCTGAAAATCGACCCGAGTCTGGTCATAGGTGACCCGGATACGCCGTTTTCCCGGTATCGTCTGGACCCGCTGCATGCCATCCAGTTCCGCCAGGGAGTGCTCGAGCTGCAGGCCATCGGCCTCGTGGGAGAGTCCGGGAACGGTGATCCAGTGCCGGGTATCCCAGGCACCGCGCATTTTGATGAATTGATCTCTGCTCATGACTTATCCCCGGTTGGCCTGTGCCGCCGCATCACGCTGCACCCAGCTCTGGTAGATCTCCTGCGGCCACTTGGACTGGAACCAGGCGATAGCGGCGATAATCTCGTCATCGGTCAGTTTGCCCGCCCAGGCCGGCATATTGCCCTGACCACCGGGGGAGCCGTTCTTGATCGTGTGGAACAGGATTTTCAGGGGATGATGCCAGGCATGTCCGCTGCCGTTCAGCGGCGGTGCCGGATACTTGCCGTCCGGGCCGGCCTTGCGCCAGTTATCAGCCCCTTCGGCCAGTTTGCCGTGACAGGCCGCGCAGTTCTCCTGGTACACCCGGGCGCCGGCACTGACCTGGTCAAATCGGTACCAGGATCTCACTGCCGCCGAAGCCTGCTGATCGCCTACGGCATTGGCGGCGGGTTCCTCGGAACAGGCGACCAGCAACAGGGACAGAAGTCCCGCAACAATAATTCGGATTTTCAAAACACGCTCTCCAGAGCAGGGCCCGTGGGCCGTATGAAACGATACCCCGGCATTCAGTGCCAGGGGTTACCAAGTCCAGGAGCGTGCGGGAGGGGGTCGTAGCAGGGTGGGCGGGATCGGGCCGGTTGTCCAGACATCACTGGCAGCCTGGAACTGCCGGTCCGAGGAGATCAGCAGGCCATATTCGACGGCGACGCCGGGTTGCGCCCCGAACAAGCTGTCACACTGGTCGCTGCAACAATTCTCACCGGCCGCTGAGACGAGTGTCATATCGAGACAATGGGCATTGTCACCAGGCTGTGCGCAATCGACCTGCATGATGTGCTGATGCATCTTCTGCTGGAGATCGGGCACAGTGACGGTCAGCCCATAGCTGAATCTGAACGGCAACAGGCTGACAAACAGTGCCAGCACAAGGATAAACCGTTTTTTCAGCAGATGATTCATGACGCGGAACAATCCCCTTTTTCATCCGGACTGTCAAGGCGGTGCGGCTACCACAGCGACCAATTATATGACCATTAATCCCATCGTAAGTTTCCCGCCCTGTCCGTTGCGGGGTTGAAAACCGGCCCGCCATCTGATCTGCCGCAATATCAACTACATCGGTAGTTGCTAAACTGTTAATCAGAATAAAACGGGGAACCTCATGGACCAGACACTACAACGCCTGCTGGACGCCGAACGGAGGGCGGAGACCATCGTGCGCGAAGCGGATGAGGAGCGCGACCGGATCATCCAGGGCGCGCTGCAGGAGGCGCATGCCGAAGAGGAGCGATTCGAGGCGCGCATTCCGGATCTGCACCGGTCCTTCATCGACAAGGCGGAACAGCGGGCCGATCAGACCAACAATGAACTGAAGAAACGCTTTGACGAGCACCATGTCGAGCTGCGCAACCTGGCGGAAGAGCGGGAGGCCGAGGCGCTGGAGGCCGCCTTTCAACTGCTCACCGATCCACTGGCCGACGGCTAGGAGAAGACAGGAAAACTCATGAACCCGATCGCCAGCCAGACCTATCTGAAGACCCGCACCAGCGTCATGTCGGGACGGCTGATTGATGACGCGGCGTTTGAGGCCATGCTGCAGGAGCCGTTGCCGCGGCTGGAGGGTGAATTCGGTCTGACCGGGATCAGCGAGCGTGGATTGAGTGAGGCGGAGCTCAACCGCCATATTGAACGGGGCCTGATCCACAGCCTGATGCAGGAGCTGTCGATCCTGCTGCGGCCGCTCGGCGGCACCGCCCGGGATATCCTGGTCTACTGGTCACGCAAGTTTGAACTCCTTAACCTGAAGGCACTGATCCGGGGCAAGCTGAACCATCTCCCCTATGATCAGATACGCGAGAGCCTGCACAGCCTGCCGCCGCTGATCAGCCTGCCCCATGAAACCCTGTTGCGTACGGAAAATGTGCCGGAGCTGCTGCGCCAGCTGGAGCAGACCCCCTACGAAGCCATCGCCCGCCAGGCGCGCCGGGTCTATGAAGAGAAAAACGAGTCCTTCTCCCTCGATGCCACCATCGATCACCGTTACTATACCGGCCTGCTCAGGCACGCGCGGCACTGCGACGCCGCGGATCAGGCCCCGCTGCTGAAACTGATCGGCTCCCTGATCGACCGGCAGAACCTGCCGTGGCTGCTGCGCTACCGCCTCAACTATGCGCTCTCCCCCAGCGAAACCTATTATCTGCTGATCCCCTCGGGACGCCATCTCCACACCGACCTGCTGAAACAACTGGTCAATATGCAGGAGATGGCGCGGATCCTGGAGGCACTGCCCGAGCCACTGAACAGTCGGCTCGCCGGCCTCAGGCAGATCATGGAGGTGGAACAGTCACTGACCGACGACCTGAACCGGCAGGCGCGAAAATGCCTCCAGCTCAGCCCCTCGGCCGTCGCCCGATCCCTGGCCTACATGATGCTGCGGGAGATGGACCTGCGACGGGTGTTCGCCATCATCCAGGGGCGGGTGCTGGCCCTGGACCCGCAGTTGATTCGTCAGGCCGCCGACCTCGGCCGCGGGGTGCCCGGTGTTTAGACCCCTGCCGATGAAACAGGTACTGATCCAGCTGCTGGCGGATGACCTGCCGCTGGCCGCGCTCACCCTGGCGGAGCTGGGTATGTTCAGTCCCGGCGGCGGTGACGACTTCAGCGAGCAGTTTCCCGACGTCCCCGGCACACGCTACCGGGAACTCTATCACCAGGCCTGCACCAGGCTGCAGAAGATCGAATCCCATATCACCCTCAGACCGCTGGGGCCGCTGGCCCACACCCGTGTCATCGGTGAACAGGAGCTGGCCACCACCAATGACTGGCTCGGCGAGGTCTGGGAGCGCTGCTCCTCGTTTGAAGAGCATTTCCGGCGCCTCACCGACGAGGAGCACATGCTCGGCCAGCTGGAACAGACCCTGGATAACTTCGCCGCGCTGAATTTCGACCTCTCGCGGCTGCGCGGCGAGCGCCTGTTTCTCGATCTCCACATCGGCATGCTGCCCAGCGTCAACGTGCCGAAACTGCGCGAGGCCATCGCCCTGGCCGACTACCTGCTGTTCAATTACATGGAGAACACCGACCACACCCATGTCATCATCCTGGGCCCCAAGGGCGCCCGGGAACAGGAGCTCAGGTCGGTGCTGGATACCGCCGGCTTCCACGCCCTGGAGATCCCCCCGGAACTGGATGACGAACCGCAGCGCATACAGGGCGATCTGCGGCAGCGCCGAGACGCGCTCGCCAACGAACGCGCGACGCGCCGCCAGGCGATGCAGACCTGCGGCGACGAGCTGCGCACACAACTGGAGCAGTCTCGCGATCGGCTGATCATGGCCGAACCTTTCGTGGCGATGGAGGATGCCGCACGCAACCGGGGCCAGCTGGGCATCATCTCCGGCTGGATACCCGAACGTGAACTGAAACGGACCGAGTCAGCCCTGCGCCGCCGGCTGGACGGCCCGTTCCGCATCACCGCCACCACCCCGCCGCGGACACGTCACCGGGACGTCCCCACCTACCTGCCGGTCAACTGGCTCACCCGCGCCTTCTCCACCCTGGTCAAACAGTATGGCGTGCCGCGCTATGGCGAGATCAACCCCACGCCGATCTTCGCCGTCTCGTTCATCGCCATGTTCGGCATGATGTTCGGTGACGCGGGGCACGGCGGGGTGATCATCCTGGCGGCCTGGCTGGGCCGAAAGAGACTCAAGAGCTTCACCCCGTTTGCCATCTGCGCCGGCCTCTCGACCAGCCTGTTCGGTCTGCTCTACGGCAGCCTGTTCGGCTACGAACACCTGTTTCAGGCGGTCTGGATCCCGCCCCTGTCCGACCCGCTGTATATGCTGCGCATGGCCCTGTTCTGGGGTATCGGCTTCATGGTGATCATGAGCCTGCTGTATATCCATAACCAGTTGGTCTCCGGCGAGATCAGTCACGCCCTGTTCGCGACCAACGGGGTGGTCAGCGTCACCTTGTATCTCAGCGTACTGACGGGTATCTACCGTTTCGTCAACACCGGGCAATTCGGTCTGCTGCCGGCCGGCCTCAGCCTGGCGGCACTGCTGGCGCTGCTGGCCTTCAAACTGATCGAGACCCAGGCCCCGCCGGGCGAACGCATGCTGGTGGCCGGCATCGAGACCTTCGAGACCCTCACCGGGTATATCTCCAACACCCTGTCGTTCCTGCGTGTGGCGGCCTTCAGCCTGAACCATGTGGCACTGGCCATCGCCGTCTTCACCCTCGCCGACATGATGGAGGGGACGGGACACTGGCTGATGGTGATCGGCGGCAACCTGTTCATCCTGATCCTGGAGGGGGCCATCGTCACCATCCAGGCATTGCGACTGGAGTATTACGAGGGGTTCTCCCGCTTCTTCTCCGGAGACGGGCAGGAGTTCAAGCCGCTGACGCTCTCCCTGCAGGGGGTGAAATGAACCAACCACTGGATAGAACCCGTGGCATGAGCAGAGCGTGGCGTGCCCAGCAAACCCGCCACCCAACACCAACCGATCGAATGTTACCGACAAGGAGTAGAAGATGTATTGGCTGATTACACTGATGACCCTGGGCATCCTCGGTCTCATCATCACCGGGGTAGTCATCGAGCTGCACCCGGACAAGGCGCTCGGCGCCCGGCGCTGGTTCAAACCGGCCATCGGCGGCAACCTGCTGCTGTTCGTCGGCGCCCAGGCACTGCTGGTGTTCTTCGGCATCCAGGAGGTGGCGGCCGCCCCGGCGCTGGCCGATGCAGCGGGCGAGATCTCCCTTGGCATGGGCCTTGGCATTATCGGGGTCGGCATACCCACCGCCTTCAGCACCATCGCGGCGGGTATTGCGGTGGGGCCGATCGGCGCCGCCTCGCTGGCGGTACTGGCCGAGAAACCGGAGATTTTCGGCCGCACCCTGATCTATCTCGGTCTGGCCGAGGGTATCGCCATCTACGGTCTGGTGGTGAGTATCCTGCTGCTGGACAAGCTGTAGAGGCGCACAATGGATCCGCATGGCGACGAATCGACACCCACCCGCATGCTGTTCATGGGGGAGGCGGCAGTGACCGAGGGCTTCCGGCTGATCGGATTCGAGACCTGGGCCGACCCGACCCAGCGGATACTCGACGAGTTGCTGGAGACACTGCTCGACAACCGCCAGAAGGCGTTCATCATCCTCGGCCCTGCCCTGGCCGGATGCGACAGCCCGCTGTTGAAACGGGTCCGCGCGGAGGGGGGACACATCGTCGTCACCCAGATCCCCTCGCTGGCCTCCGCGGATAACTTCCAGTGTGAGATAGACGACCGGCTGCAGTTGCTGCTCGGCGGCGCGGCGCAGTTCTCTCAGGAGTAGTCATGGAACAGGTAAAGGAACTTGAATCGGCCATATTCGAACGTGCCAACCGGCTCGCCGTGGAGTACCGCGAACGGGCCGGGCGCAGTCGCGACAATATCCTGCAGGAGGCGCACAAGCGCCTGCATCTGCGGGAAGAACGCGAAGTGCTGCTGGCCAAATCGCGGGCCGAGCGCACCTTCCGACGCCAGGTGCAGGCGAACGAGTTGAGACTGCAGAAGGAGATGGACCATCTGCGCTGGAACCTGGTGGTGGCAGTACAAAACCAGCTGCGCGACCGGATACTCGCCCTGGTGGAAGACGAGGCGCGATATCTGCCGCTGCTGCAGGCACTCCTGGCCCGTGCCGCCGGCGCCTTCGAGCGGCGACAGCTGGTGGCCAGTGTCAATGCCCGTGACCTGGGCCGGCTGCGGCCGGTCTGGGAACAGTTTGCCGGGGCTGCCGCCGCCGATAAACAGCTCTCCCTCGATACCACCCCCATCAACTGCATCGGCGGCGTAATCGTCAGCAGCGAGGATGGGTTGATCCGCTTCGACAACAGTTTCGAGGGACGGGAGGAGCGGCTGGCCGACCGTATGCACCAGCTCATCCTGGAGCGTCTCTTTCCCGCCGGCACCCTGCATGACAACCTGGGAAGCAGGCGATGAGCAAGAGCGAAAAACAGGGCATAATCCGCGAAATCAACGGCCCGATCCTCACCATCCGGCTACCCGGCATCCGCAACGGCGAGCAGGTGAAGATCGGCCAACTGGGGCTGTTCGGCGAGGTGATCGCGCTCCAGGGCGAGACCGCCCTGGTGCAGTCCTACGAATCGACCGAGGGGGTGCGGCCGGGTGAACCGGTGATCGGCCTGGGCCGGCCGCTCTCGGTCGAGCTGGGCCCGGGACTGCTGGGCAGCATTTTCGACGGGGTGCAGCGGCCGCTGGACAAGGTGTTGCTGGCGTCGGGCGACCATATCGGCCGCGGTATCCATCTGCCCGCGCTGGACCGGGAACGGCTCTGGCACTTTGTTCCGGAACCGGCCAGTGAAATCGGCAGCACCCTCTCCCCGGGGCAACTGATCGGCCGGGTCCAGGAGAGTGCCATTATCCAGCACCGGATCCTGGTGCCGCCCGACCTGTCGGGCGAGCTGCTGGAACTGGCCCCCGAGGGGGAGTATCGCCTGGATGATCCGATCGGCCAACTGAAACTGAGCGACGGCAGAAGCCGCAAACTGAAGCTCTATCACGAGTGGCCGGTACGCGCCCCCCGGCCCTACCGGCGACGCGACCACGGCCTCTCGCCGCTGATTACCGGCCAGCGCATTCTCGACACCTTCTTTCCGCTGCTCAAGGGTGGCAAGAGCGCCGTACCCGGCCCCTTCGGCGCCGGCAAGACGGTGGTTCAGCAGCAGATTGCCCGCTGGTCCAACGCCGATATCGTCATCTATGTCGGCTGCGGCGAACGCGGCAATGAACTGGTGGACGTGCTGGAGACCTTCCCGCAACTGCAGGACCCCTACTCCGGCCACCGTCTGATGGAGCGCACCCTGCTGGTGGCCAACACCTCCAACATGCCGGTAGTGGCCCGCGAGGCCTCGATCTACGTCGGCATCACCATGGCCGAGTACTACCGCGACCAGGGCTACGATGTGGTGCTGCTGGCCGACTCCACCAGCCGTTGGGCCGAGGCGCTGCGCGAGGTCTCCGGCCGGCTCGGCCAGATGCCGGTGGAGGATGGCTATCCGGCCTACCTTGCCTCCCGCCTGGCCGCCTTCTATGAACGCGCCGGCCGGGTCGAGACCCAGGGATGCGGCAAGGGTTCGGTCACCCTGATCGGCGCGGTATCACCGCCCGGCGGCGATTTTTCCGAACCGGTCACCGCCCATACCAAAGAGATCATCCAGACCTTCTGGGCACTCTCCAAGGAGCTGGCGGATGCCCGTCACTATCCGGCCATCGACTGGGTCGGCAGCTTCTCAGAGCATGTCGCCACGGCCGCCCAGTGGTGGCATAAGGAGATCAGCCCGGACTGGCAGCGGCGACGCGGACAGGCATTGGGACTGCTGGCGCGGGACGCTGAGCTGGCACGCATCGTCAACCTGGTGGGACCGGAGGCGCTCTCCTCCGCCCAGCGCTGGGAGCTGGAGGGGGCGGCCCTGATCAAGGAGGGCGTGCTGCAGCAGAGCGCCCTGGACCCGGTGGACACCTTCGCCTCGCCGGAGAAGCAGTTCCTGCTGCTGGAGATGATGCTGACGATCTATGACCGGGGAGCAGAGCTGATCGAACTGGGCATCTCGGTGCAGGAGCTGACCGACCTGCCGCTGATGGCCCGGGCACGGCGCGCCAAGCAGACCTACAGCAGTGAGCAGTGCGACAAGATCCGCGCCCTGATGGAGGAGTTCCGACAGGCCTTCGCCAAGATCCGCCTAGAATACGCCAAGTTCAAGGAGCACACCCAATGAGCGCCCGGGAGTACCGTACCGTTTCATCCGCCCAGGGCAGTCTGCTGGTGGTGCGCCAGGCGCCCGCCGTCGCCTTCGGCGACCAAGTGCTGATCCGCGATCACCGCAACCAGTTGCGCCACGGCCAGGTGATCCGCTGCAGCGAGGCGGAGGCGTTGATCCAGGTGTTCGAAGGCACCGGGGACCTGGACCTGGAGAACACCTGGGTACGGTTTCTCGACCAGCCGCTGGAGATCAACCTGGCGCCGGAGATCCTCGGCCGCATTTTCAACGGCCTGGGTAAACCGAAGGATAGCCGGCCGCCGATCCTCTCCAATGTCCGGCGCAACGTGAACGGTTCCGCCATCAACCCGGCGGCGCGCACCTATCCCCGGGAATTCATCCAGACCGGCATCTCCTCCATCGACGGCCTCAACTCCCTGGTGCGGGGCCAGAAGCTGCCGATCTTCTCCGCCTCCGGACTGCCGCACAACCGGCTCGCCGCGCAGATCGTGCGCCAGGCCAGACTGGTGGATGAGGAGAGCAGTTTCTCGGTGGTGTTTGCCGCCATGGGAGTCTCCTACGCGGATGCCCGCTTCTTTCAGGAGGAGTTTGCCGACTCCGGGGTCCTGGGGAACGTGGTGATGTACATCAACCTGGCCGACGACCCGCCGGTGGAACGCCTGGCCCTGCCGCGGGTGGCGCTGACCGCCGCCGAGTATCTAGCCTTTGACCTCGACCGGCACGTGCTGGTGGTGCTGACCGACATGACCAACTATGCCGAGGCGCTGCGCGAGGTGGCCACCGCCAAGGGTGATGTGCCGTCGCGCAAGGGCTACCCTGGCTACCTCTACTCCGACCTGGCGGAGCTCTACGAGCGCTCCGGCCGGATCAAGGACCGCCACGGCTCCGTCACCCTGGTACCGGTGGTCACCATGCCCTCGGACGACATCACCCACCCGATCCCCGATCTGACCGGCTACATCACCGAGGGGCAGATCGTGTTGAGCCGGGAACTGCACAACCAGGGCATCTATCCGCCGGTCTTCATCTCCCCTTCCCTGTCACGCCTAATGAAGGACGGCATCGGCAAGGAGGATACCCGGGAGGACCATCCCCGGGTGGCCAACCAGCTCTACGCCCTGTATGCCAAGGCGCTGGAGACACGCAACCTGGCGGCCATCATCGGCGCCGAGGAGCTGTCGGAACGGGATCGCCGCTACCTGCACTTTGCCGAGGCGTTCGACAGCCAGTTCATCGGCCAGGGCGAAGATGAGGACCGCTCGATCATCGAGACCCTCAACCTTGCCTGGGAGCTACTGAGCATGTTCCCCAAGGACATGCTGACCCGGGTCAGCGAGACCGACCTGGCCAGGTACCACCGCTCCGACAAGTAGGGAGAGCAGCGAAGCACATGAGCCGACACCAGCTGATTAAGGTCCCGCCGACCAAGAACACCCTGCTGGAGCTGAAAAAGCAGGTGCGCTTCCTGGAGGACGGTCACGCCCTGCTGGAACGGAAACGGGAGCTGCTGACCCGGCTGGTCTATGAGCGGGTGGATGAGTACCAGCAGCTGCGCCGGGAGACCCATGCCGCCATCAAATCCGCCTACCACTGGCTGGGCATGGCCCATCTGCGCATGGGCAGCCGCGCCCTGCAACAGGCGGGGCTGGGAATCGCCCCGACGCTGCGGATCAACATCATCCCCAAACGCAGCATGGGGGTGGAGTACCCCGCCATCTCCAGCGAGCGTCTGCCCATGGAACCGGTCGGGCTGCTCGGCACCGACACCAGCTTTGACGAGACCCGCAAGGAGCTGACGGAGACCGCCCTGCTGCTGACCCGCCTGGGGGAATCGGAGATGGCCCTGAGCCGCCTGATGGCGGAACAGCGCAAGGCCCAGAAACGGGTCAATGCCCTGAAGTACAACATCATCCCGCGTTACCGGGAGACCATCCGTTATATCGAATCGGTACTGGAGGAGGAGGAGCGCAACGTGCTGTTCCAGATCAAGCGGCTGCGTGAAAAGGAGGAGCAGAACAGCGGAGGTTGGTAGCACGGTAGGATGCGGTGAGTAACACGAACCGCATCGAGTCTTTCCGCAAACGATGCGGTTCGCAAGCTCACCAGCATCGATTCCTGAGGAAGGTATCTCTTAGAAGGTGGAAAACTTGTACTTCTCACGCTTCACGCTGCGCGGTGAAAAATCGCGCGCCAGGAACCAGGAGCCAGCCTCGTCGACCATGTCGGGATTGCCGCAGATATAGACCAGGTCCCGCTGCGGTTCGGGAGCCAGCGGTTCAAACAGCACCTGCACCCGGCCGGCCCGTTCATGGTGCCTGGGTGTCTCCGGCATGTGCCGGCTGTAGCAGGCGTGAAAACGGAACCCGGGATAGCGTTCCGCCACCGCCTCGAACTCCTCGCCATAGATCAGTTCCTGCGGACGGCGCACCCCCATCACCAGCTCCACTCTCAGCTCCGGATTCTGCGCCATGCGCAGTTCCAGTTCCGGCAGCATCGCCCGATAGGGTGCCACACCGGTGCCGGTGCCGATCAGGAGGTAGCGGGCGGGGTCGCTACGCGGCAGCACCAGGGCGCCGAACGGGCCGCTCATTTTCGCCCTTTCACCGGGGCTGGCATTAAAGAAATAGTGAGAAGCGGCACCGTTCGGCACGGCCGAGATGGCGAAGCGGAACTCCCGGTTGTTCTTCAGATCGGCCACCCGACCCGCGGCGCTGTAGCTGCGGGTCTTCTCTTCACCCTGATGGAAGAAATCGATAGAGAAAAACTGCCCGGGGAGATAGCTGATGGCCGCCTCGTCCTCGCGTATATAGGTCAGCTCGAGCGTATTGGGCGCCAGCACGCTCTTCTCTTTCAGAATCACCGGGTAGCGGGGACTGACCATGACAAGACTCCTCCAGCCGCCACCCGTTGCCTACAACAATCAGGTGCCGACAATCGCTCCTAAAAAATATATCAAATACATCTTTTATATATCACGCCATTGATCGATAATCAATATATTAAATACTTCTTATGGACCCAATCCAGATATGCGGCTAACCACGTTCACCGATTATACACTTCGGGTACTCATCTACATCGGCCTACGGCCGGGACAACGGGCGACCATTGCTGAACTGGCCGATGTCTACCATATCTCGCGCAACCACCTGATGAAGGTGGTACACCATCTGGGACAGACCGGCTATATCGAGACCCTGCGTGGCAAGGGGGGTGGTTTTCTGCTGGCGCGGACCCCCGAGAAGATCAATATCGGCGTCCTGATACGCGATACCGAACAGCACACCACGCTGGTCGAATGCTTCACGGATAGCGACTGTGACTGCCGCATCAGTCCGGCGTGCCGGATGAAGGCAATGCTGAACGAGGCGCTCAACGCCTTTTATGCCGTCCTCGATCAATATACCTTGGCCGACCTGATCAGGAACAAGCGACAACTCGAACGGCTGCTGCCGGCGCCGACCCTTGCCGGCCGGGGGCCAACAACCTGAACCCGATCACACAAATGCCGTTTTGCCCCGTTCATCACCCCGGAGCAGCATCCCATGGTATAAACTCCGATGACATCAGCGCGTATAGTCGGGTGGAAACATGTTCAGCTTTTTCAAAAAGAAGAGGAGTCCGCAAGCCGCGTCCTCGACAGTTACCGCACCCAACACCACCATCACTTATGATGCCGATCTGATCGAAACCCTGATCGAGGATCACCAGATCCTGCTGGAACACTACCAGCGGGTGGAAAAGAGTGCGCGGGCGCAACACTTCAAAGAAGTGCGCGCGGAACTCAACCAGTTCAAGAACCTGTTCCACCAACATATCCTTCTGGAGAACGTGAAGCTCTACGTCTACCTGTCCCGCAGCCTGCCCGCGGATAGCGAACAGTGCCGGCTGGTCAGCGGGATGCGCCGGGAAATGCGCCATATCGGCAAGGCGGTGAACCAGTTCATCGAGCGCTACGATGTCTGGCCCTGGAATGCCGAGATGGAGGCACAATTCATCGGCGAACTGGAGCAGATCGGCAGCGCCCTGGTCGCCCGTATCCAGACCGAGGAGGAGGCGCTGTACCCGCTTTACGATATTCCCCGCGAAACCGCCTGACCATCATCGTTTACGAGGTTCAACCGCGGGTGAACTCGATCTGCCCCTCGGGCAGCAGATAGAGCACCAGCGACCGGCCCTGGGTCACGGTGGGCCGATGCTGGGAATTCGGCTCATAAACACACCAGCCGCGCGGTTTGCCGTCGAACAGCGCACCCTCGGTCACCGGCAGTACCATACAGATTTCGCCCAACGGGTGGCGGTGATGGGGCCCGGCGATATCAACCAGATCCACCACATCGACACTCAGGCGCGCGGTCTCGTCGGACGGCTCGATCACCCGGCCGAAGCGCCTCCCCTCACCGCCCTGCGCGCACATCCAGCCGGCGGCAATCGCCTCATGACAGGCCCGGTCGATGGCATTGAACAATTCACTGCCGGCGGGGAACTTGGCCTCCAGGGCGGCTTCGAGCCCCTGATCAACCGGCATCCCGTCAACCAGGTCGGTGATCGGTTTTAACAACTGTTGAAACTGTTCTACATTCATCTGGCCATCCTGTTTTACCGAGGTCGAATCGTCCTGAGGATAGCCGGTTTGGGTTGAATGATAAAGCCGGTCGCTGATTGCCATGGGCATGGTGCGGCCGGTTCGCCCCGGCATTCTCAGAAATCGGGTTCATACTAGTGGTAGACACGCACCATTTCAGCGAGGAGCCGCAGGATGACGCAATCAGACTATCGCATCGAAAGAGACAGCATGGGCGAACTGCGGGTACCGAGCGATGCCCTCTACGGCGCCCAGACCCAGCGTGCCGTGGACAATTTCCCGGTCAGCGGCATCCGCCTGCCGCAACGTTTTATCCAGGCGGGGGTGCTGATCAAACGAGCCGCCGCCGCGACCAACCGGGAACTGGGCCTGCTCGATCCGGCTATCGCGGACGCCATCATCGAGGCCAGCAGCCAATTGCTCGACGCCATCCCTATGGAGCAGTTTCCGGTCGACGTATTCCAGACCGGTTCCGGAACCAGCAGCAACATGAACCTCAACGAGGTGATTGCCGCGCTGGCCAGCCGCAGCGGCACGCCGGTGCACCCGAACGATCACGTGAATATGTGCCAGAGCAGTAATGATGTGATCCCCGGCGCCATCCACCTGAGTGCCGCTCTCGCCCTGGAGCAGCAGCTGCTGCCATCCCTGAAGCAACTCTCGGACCGGATAAAACAGCGTGCCGAAGCCCTGGACGGCGTCTGCAAGACCGGACGTACCCATCTGATGGACGCCATGCCGATCAGGATGGATCAGGAACTGAACGCCTGGGCCAGCCAGGTGGACCAGGACATCGAACGTATCCGGGAGTGCCGGCGGCGGGTGTGGCAACTGCCCCTGGGGGGTACCGCGGTCGGCACCGGGATCAACGCCCATCCGGAGTTTTCCCGGCGCATCCTGCAGCGGCTGAGTCAGGACACCGGCCTGGCGCTGACCGCCAAGCCCTCGCTGATGGAGGGACTCAGCAGTCAGGACAGCGCCGTGGAGCTGTCGGGACAGTTACGGGTCACTGCCATCAGCCTGCACAAGATCGCCAACGACCTGCGCTGGATGAACAGCGGTCCCCTTGCCGGACTGGGCGAGATCGAACTGACCGCCCTGCAACCGGGCTCCAGTATCATGCCGGGCAAGGTCAACCCGGTGATACCCGAGGCGGTGATGATGGTCTCGGCCCAGGTGATCGGCAATGACGCCAGCATCGCCATGGCGGGCCAGTCCGGCAATTTTCAACTCAATACCATGCTGCCGCTGATCGCCTACAACCTGCTGCAGAGCATTGAACTGCTCGCCAATGCCGCGAAACTGCTGGCGGAAAAGGCGGTTGCCGGCTTCAAGGTCCAGGAGGAGAAACTGAAACAGCGCCTCGCCCTGAACCCGATTCTGGTGACCGCGCTCAATCCGCTTGTCGGTTATGAAAAGGCGGCCGCCATCTGTAAGCAGGCCTATCGGGAAGGACGCGCGGTACTGGATGTGGCCGAGGAGCAGACCGCCCTCAGTCGCGGCGAACTGGAAAAACTCCTCGACCCGGTGCTGCTCACCCGTGGCGGCATCCACGGGGAGCCAGAGAAAAAGAAATGACAAGGCGATGAAACGGAACGCCCGGCAGCGGGGTCTTAGAGATAATGAAGCATCATCCGCATGCGACCCATGCCGGGGAGAATGAGATGAAATATGCAAAATTGAACGTCGGACAACTGGTTCACCACAAACTGTTTGGTTACCGTGGGGTAATCTACGATGTGGATGCCGAATTCATGCTGACCGACGCGTGGTATGAACAGATGGCCAAAAGCCGCCCACCCAAGGACGAGCCCTGGTATCGGGTACTGGTGGATGGTTCCGACTTCGAGACCTACGTCGCCCAGTGCAACCTGGAGCCGGACGGCCGCCAGGAACCGATCCAACACCCGGATATCAAAAGAGTTTTTACCGCCTTTACCGGTGACCGTTACCTGTCCGGACAACCAAACTAGCCCCGATTATGCTCCCATCCCGTTGGGGTGAGCCTACGAACCCCAACGGCTTCACGCGGGTGCGCCATGCTGTGGGGGTTCGTTCCTCACCCCAGTTTCGCCTACACCCTGAAGCGACCCACCAGGCCCTGCAGCTCCGCGGCCAGCAGCGTCTGATCACTATTGGCGGCCGAGGTCTGCTGGGCACCCACCGCCGTCTGCTCCGTCATCTCGTTGATCTGTACGATATTCCGGTTGATCTCTTCAGTTACCGCGCTCTGCTCCTCGGCGGCACTCGCGATCTGGGTGCTCATGTCATTCACCCGTTGGATGGCACCACTGATGCTGGTCAGCGCCTCGCCAGTCCGGGCAGCCTGCTCCACGGCCGCGCGGGCCAGTACCTGACTGCCGTTCACCGCCGCCACCGCCTCGGCGGAGCCGGACTGCAGCTTGCCGATCATCTGGTTTATCTCTTCCGTCGAGAGCTGAGTCTTACTCGCCAGATTGCGCACCTCGTCCGCCACAACGGCAAACCCCCGCCCCTGCTCGCCGGCACGGGCCGCCTCGATGGCGGCGTTCAAGGCCAGCAGATTGGTCTGCTCGGCGATACCCTTGATCACGTCCAGAATGGTGCCGATCTCGACGCTTTGCTGTTCCAGCTGCTGGATGACCGATCCGGCGCCTTCCACGGTATCGGAGAGCTGCTGGATCTTGACGATGGTGTCATGCATCGCCTGTTGTCCCGCCGCCGCCTGGCTATTCACCTCGTTGGCCGCCTGAGATGTCCGGCCGGTGCTGGAGGCCACCTCCTGCACGGTGGCGCTCATCTCGTTCATTGCCGTGGCCACCTGGGTGGTTTCACCGAGCTGGGTCTGCAGTGCCTGATGGGTCTGTTCGGTGATCACCGAGGTCTGTTCCGCCATGGTCGCGAGGCGGCCGGTGGCATCGGTGATCTGCATCACCACTGCCCTGAACGCCTCGCCCATGTTGTTGAAATCGGTACCAATCCGCTGCAGCTCGTCGCGCGTATTCAGGTTCAGCCGGGTATTCAGGTCGCCCTCGGCCAACCGGCGAGTGGCATCGCCGATAAGGCTGATGCTGCCCACCACGGAGTTATAGAGCCCGGCAAACAGGTAGATCAGCAGTATCAACACCGCCATCACCACCGCCAGCGTCCTATTCTTGATGGCGCTTTCAGCGGCGATGCGTGCGCTTAACAGGCTGTCCAGTTCATCGGCAATCGCATCATACAGCTGGTAGGAGCCGGAGATCGCCACGGTGGCCATATCAAACACGGTTTTGTCATCGACACTGATCTGTTCCGGATCGGCCAGGATCTGATCCAGCAGCGCCCGCATCCCGGCGATTGCCCGGCTGTTGGCGGCGACCGCCTCGCTCAACTTCACACCCACCACACTGTTGGCCTTGATGGCCGCCTGCAGCCCGGTGTCGGAGCGTTGCGCATAGGCACGGATATTGTTCGCCAGCACCGACAGCCGGACGAAGGAGTTGCGGTCATGTACGCCCCGTGCCGCCGCCCCCGAGCCAAGCGCCCGGGCCTGGCCCATGTTCTCGGTCAGATTGATCAGGTTATGCACCACAGCATCCCCCAAATAGGAAGTATCCAGCGTGGGATCCAGGGTAATCGCCGAGACATCGGCCACGTAACTCATCAGCCCTATCAAGGCGGCCAGCAGATCCGAATGGGCCCGGATCGCCACCGCCGGCTCCTGATCCAGGGAGGTGGCCTTGATGGTCTCCCACTGCCGCATCAACGGGTCCAATTTGCCGGCGGTATCCAGTGCACCACCCAACTGCTGGTCCACCGCCAGCAGCGCGGCCAGCTTCCGGTCCACCTCGCCACGCTTGCTCATGAGGCGCTCGCGAAAATTGTCCGCGCCGTTCAGCAAGGCGCTGGTCATGCCGCGATGCTGTTGTATATCTTCTATCGGTTGCCGAATGGCCCTGATATAGGCCAGGCCCTGGCGCTCATGTCCGGTGAGCACAATCCCTTCATCGATATGCCGGATCAGGGTGATGGAGAGCAGCACCAGCGGTGCCAGGATGACCAGGAATATCAGCCCGAATTTGAGCGGATAGCGTAGCTGCTCCATCAGGTACACGGCCGGAAATAGAATACGTCTCATCATGCAATCCCCCCTTTTGGTCTCTTTGAACATCTTGTTATTGGCTCTCTGCAACCGATGCCCGCAGGTTCTGGCGGCCGTCGGTCAAACTGTTTCTTGAGGAGATGCGGGAGATCCGGAACCTGTCCGCGAGTCGCCGCTTTCCGTATAGAAACAGGAGCGTTAGCTGCCGCGCGTGCGGCAGTGCTATCACTAGGCGGGGGAAGGGCCTTGAGTGGAATTATCCGGGACTTTCCGGTCCCGGCGGTAGCCGTCGGGACCGGTGACGGCATCACGACGGGAAGGGTGATGCCGGCAACGGCAATACCCGGAGCAGTGCTCCGGGCGGAATTCTGCCGGTGGCCCTATGTAACGGCAGATCGGCACATTCCTTTAAGGATTTATCCCGACTGACGCAATCCGGCTCACGGGCGTAGCCGAAAACGGGAAGGATACCATTTAGGGAAAAAATTGATATAAAGCAAGGTCTCGTTTCTCCACGGACTGATACCCTGAACCTGCCACGGGGTTCAGATAACAATAAACGGGTTGGGAGAATATCCGATGACCAAGAAGCTCCTTCTGGTTGATGATGACGCGCTGGTGCTGGCCACCTTCGGCCGCGGACTGCGGGATGCCGGCTACACCATTCTGGTGGCCGCCACCGGGGAGGAGACGCTGGAGCTGGTTGCCAGAGAGAGACCCGACCTTGCCATCCTGGACATCCGCATGCCGGGGCTCTCCGGTATCGAGGTATCGAAACAGCTCCATGGGCTGGCCATTCCGGTGGTCCACCTCTCCGCCTATAACGATAGCGAGACGCTGCAAAGTGCCCTGGCCGAGGGTGCTCTGGGCTATCTGGTCAAACCCATCGACGTGGCCAAGGCGATACCCACCCTGGAGGCCGCGCTCCAGCGCGCCCGGGAGTTGCAACGACTGCAGGCGAGCGAAACGCGGCTGAGCCAGGCATTGGATACGGCGAATACCGTCAATTTTGCCGTCGGCATCCTCTCCGAGCGCCACCGTATCGACCGGCACAGGGCGTTCGAGTTGATGCGCGATCAGGCCCGTTCGGAACGCCGCAAGGTGAAGGAGATCGCCCGCGAGATACTCGATGCCACGGACTACATCAACCGCTTCGGTTCCGATCCATCCTGAGCAACCGGGCACGCCTTCAGGCTGACGACGGGCGCCTCCAGGGTCAGTTGCGCAATCACCCGGTCGGCCACCGAGGTCAGGGAGAGCCCGGCCCCACGGTGCGGCAGCAGATCCCGCGCCAGGGTCAGGCCGGTACCCAGCCCAAGCCCCTTTTGCAGATCGAAATCCGCCGGCAACGGCAACGTGCCTGGATTGCTCAACTGCAGGATCACCCTCTCACCCTCCCTCAGCAGCGTTGCCGTTAGCCCGGACGAGCGGATACCCGCCGGCGGGCTGTGCTTCACGGCATTCTGCAGCAGCTCATTGATGATCAGTGCCAGTGGCACACCGTCGCTCGGCCGGACCACAATATCCGTCGAGCGGCAGCCGATCTCCAGTCGAATCTCCGTGGAGCTCAGTTTATTCACCGCCGCGCAGATCATCTGCAACAGCGCCTTGAGCTCGATCCTGCCCTGGTTCAGGCGGCTCTGCAGACCGTGCACCAAGGCGATCGACTCCACCTGGCCGATGGCCGACTCCATCGCCGCGGAGAGCTCCGGTTTGTCCCGGGTGTGGTTGCGCAGCAGACTGATAATCCCCTGCAGGTGATTCTTGATGCGATGGTGGACCTCCCGGACCAGGGTGTCGCGCTGGCGCTGTACCGCCTGCAGCCGCTGCTGCTCCTTCATCCGGCGTTCCGTGACATCCCTGACGAAGGAGAAGATAAACCGATCCGCTCCCACCGTGGCCAGGGTGGCGCTGATATCCAGATCGATCAGGCGCCCGTCACGGCACCGGTGACTCGATTCGAAATGGTCATGCCCCTGGGCCTCGATCTTGTTGATGTGTTGTGCCGCCTCCCGGGCGGTTTCGCTCGCCTCCAGATCGGCGAGCCGCATCTTCAGCAGGCTCGGCCGCTCATACCCCACCATCCGGCAATAGGCGTCGTTCACCTCGCGCAGGGAGCCGTCGAGGTTCAGGATGATCAACCCGTCATGGCTGTTCTCCAGGATCAGCCGGTTGCGCAGGATCTGCTCCTGCAGCGCCGCCTCGGCCTGGATGCGGCGCGTGACATCCTGCACTACGCCGAGCATGCGTAGCCGTACGCCGTCCCGGTCGCGCTGTACATCGCCCCGTTCCAACACCCAGCGGACGCTGCCGTCGGGCCAGACCACGCGGTGTTCGATCTCGTAGGGCTCGCCGCGCGCGACACAACCATCGACCGCCCCGACCACCGCCTGCCGGTCTTGCGGATGGACCGCCGACAGGAAGTTTTCATAGGTGGTCTCCAGTTCGCCCGGCGGGTAACCGAACAACGGACCGATACGTTCACTCCAGTAGAGTTCCCCGGTCCGGATATTCCAGTCCCAGGTGCCGATCTCCGCAAACGCCTGGCTGCGCACATGGCGGTCCAGGATATCCTCCACTGTCATGCTGCTGCTCACTCTGTCCCGCATGAAACTGCTCCTGTCAGCCGGAATGGTTAAGCTTTTTGAAAGTTATTGAATATGCTTCCGTTTTTCAACCAGAGAAATGCACCCGAAGGTCGAGCGATGCGCCTTCCCTTCCTGCCTGCCACTATAGCGCCATAAAAAAATCCTTACTTTCCGCTTGTTGATCTCGCCCCCGATCCCCAGCATGCTAGAGCGCCCAGGCAGTAACCCAGGAGTATCCACGGATGCGCACCTTCAGACTGGATGAGTACCGGATCGAGGATGAGCCCTATTACCAGCCCACCGGCGACGAGATCGAACTGTTCGAGGCGGCCTACCGCAACCAGCTGCCGCTGCTGCTGAAGGGGCCGACCGGCTGCGGCAAGACCCGCTTCATGGAGTACATGGCGTGGTGGCTCAAGCGGCCGCTGATCACCGTCTCCTGCCATGACGACCTGACCGCCTCCGACCTGGTGGGACGCTACCTGATCAAGGGCGGCGAGACCAGTTGGATCGACGGCCCCCTGACCCAGGCGGTCAAGGCGGGCGGCATCTGTTACCTGGATGAGATCGTCGAGGCGCGCAAGGACACCATGGTGGTGATCCACCCCCTGGCCGATGACCGCCGGGTGCTGCCGATAGAGAAGCTCGGCACCCTGATCGAGGCCGATCCGGAGTTCGCCATCGCCATATCCTACAACCCCGGCTACCAGAGCGTGCTCAAGGACCTGAAACAGAGCACCCGGCAGCGCTTCGTGGCGCTGGAGTTCAACTACCCCGGGGCGGCGCTGGAGGGCGAGATCGTGATGCGCGAATCGGGACTGGACCGGGAGCTGGCCGGACGGCTGGTGAAGTTCGCCGGCATGACCCGCAACCTCAAGGGCAGCGGGCTGGAAGAGGGGGCCAGCACCCGCCTGCTGGTACACGCCGCCAAACTGATGGTGGCCGGGGTCAACCCGGTCTCCGCCTGTCAGGGGGCGATCGCCCAGGCCCTCACCGACGACCCGGAGATGCTCGCCTCGGTGAACGAACTCTCCTCCTCCCTGTTCTGAGATGAAACCCGGGGTCCCGCTCTCCCTGCCCGCGGTCCGGCAACAGCTGGACGAACTGCTGGAGGTGGAGTACTCGTTCCGCGACACGGCGCAACCGGCCGCCGCTATCGCCGCCCTGCCGGCAGAGCGCCAGGCCCGGCTGATCAGCTGGATCCGGCGCATTGCCAGTACCCACGTGGAGCTGGGCTACCAGGTCGCCTGTCGCGGCGTGGCGGCGCAGGCGCTGATGGCGCCGGACGACTTCGAGGCCTGGATCTTCCACAGCATGGATCGCTACGATGCCGAGGGACTGCGCCCGGCCCTGCGGGTGATCGAACAGTACCGGCAATTTGCCGGGCAGCAGCAGGCTCGGTCACGCGGCGCGTTGCTGCAGGAGCACGAGGGGGTGCTGAGCCATTTTCTCCGGGGGCTCTCCGGGCGGCCGCTCAAGCTCAGCGCGGCGGACACCATCCATACCGATAGCGAGACCCTGTTCCTGCCGCCACTTTTGGCGGGGTTGCCGACCCCGGGGCAAAACTTCCAGCTCTACAAGGTCACCTGCGCCCTGCTCTGGGCGCAGATTCGCTTTGGCTCCTTCCGCCCGCTGCTGTCCCTCAACGCTCCCGATCCCGGGCTCCTGGCGCTCTATCACGCCATGGAGCTGCTGCGCCTGAAGGCGTGTCTGCGACGCGCCCTGCCGGGGCTCCATCGGCAGCTCGAACAGATCTGCCAGGCGCTCGGTGAGGCGGCCCTGCCGGCCGAGTGGACAGGGCTTCTGGCGCGGCTTGAGACACCGGAAACCCAGGCTACCGATGTGCTGGTGCTGGCCCGGCAGCAACTCGGCCGACTCACACCCTACCCGTCCACCGGACAGCCGATCATCCTGGACCTGGAGGCGGTGCGGACCTGCATGCAGGTGCGGATCGAAAAGGAGCGAGCCCGTTTCAAGGTGGCGCTGAACAGCCTGCTGGAGGAGCTGCCGGGCAATGTCCGGGAGAAGCGGCCATCCCGCTTTACCAAACAGCGCGAGGAGGACCCGTCCGTGCCGGAGGGTTTCCGCGTCGAGATCCTGCTGGACGATATGCCGGCGCCGCTGCCCGATGAGGTGCAGGCGCTGCAACGCTCCATCCTGCTCGACCTGGGGGAGATCCCGGACGACTACCTGCAACCCGCCGGGCCGGGCGACTATGATTCGGCCCTGCTGCGCGATCCGACGCGTGATGCTGACGATGTCTGGCGCGGCAGCTATCACGAGGAGGGGGCCCACCTCTATGACGAGTGGGACTTCCAGCGCCGCCATTACCGGAAAAACTGGTGCGCCGTGCGGGAGCGCGAGATCACCCCGCTGTATGACGATTTCGCGGCCCGCACCCTGGCCAAACACCACGGCCTGGTCAAGCACCTGCGCAAGACCTTCGAGGCGATGCGCCACGAGAACCGGCTGCTGAAACGCCAGCCGGAAGGTGATGGGGTGGATATCGATGCCCTGGTGGAGGCGCTGGCGGATGCCCACCTCGGTTTCGAGATGACCGAACGCCTGCTCACCAGGATGCAGCGCAACGAACGTAACATCGCGGTGGTCTTCATGGTGGACATGAGCGGCTCCACCAAGGGCTGGATCAACGACGCCGAGCGCGAATCCCTGCTGCTGCTGTGCGAGGCGCTGCAGAGCCTGGGCGACCGCTACGCCATCTACGGCTTCTCCGGCATGACCCGCAAGCGCTGCGAGCTGTTCCACATCAAGCACTTCGAAGAGCCCTATAGCGAACTGATCAGGGGGCGGATCAGCGCCATCGAACCCCAGGACTATACCCGCATGGGCTTTGCCATCCGCCACCTGTCCCGGGTGTTGCAGCAGACCGAGGCCAAGACCCGCCTGCTCATCACCCTCTCCGATGGCAAGCCGGATGACTACGACGGCTACCGGGGTCAATACGGTATCGAGGATACCCGCCGCGCCCTGATCGAGGCGCGGCGCGGCGGCATCCACCCCTACTGCATCACCATCGACGAGCAGGCGCGGGACTACCTGCCCCACCTCTATGGCCCGGCCGCCTACAGCGTGGTGGACGATGTGCGCGCGCTGCCGCTGAAGGTCTCCGACATCTACCGGCGATTGACCCGCTGAACGGCGTCAGTCGACCGCGCCCACACGGAAAAAAACGCTGGGGTGAAACCACACCTCACTCAGCCAGCCGATCCCCGGTGCCGCCGACCTCCTTGGGTAAATCCTTGAACTTGGGCAACCCGTCCCGAATGGGTAGTACGGACTCCTGATAGTGCACATGGAATGCCGGCTCAAAGGGCACGGGGCAGGGACTGTACCTGCACCGCACCGGATGAAGAGGTTTTCTTGCCGGCTTTGGGCCCGCCATTCAGGCTGTCGTTCATGTTTTCTGTAATCCTTGCACAAGGCCTGCGCCACACCAACTGCCCAGCCCCCGCGTGCATTACCCGCACCTGAAACACGAAACTGTACGACTACACCGGGACGAGGCAGACTCAATGGGCGCTAGTTTATCACCCAAATGGCCGCCTGCCTGCATCCCGGCCTCAGACATGCCTCATCTTCGGCTCAGGCATCGAGCAGCTCGATCCAATGCTGGACCGGTCGGTCAGCCCTGGATTCCAGGTGCAGCTGACAACCGATGTTTGCCGTGACGATACGTTGCGGATTATCGATTGTCAGTGCCTCGAGCTTGTTCTGCAGCAGCTTCTGGCTCATGTCCGGTTGCAGGATCGAATAGGTGCCGGCCGAGCCGCAGCACAGGTGCCTGTCGCGGGTTTTGGCCAATTCGATACCGGCCCTTTCCAGCACCTGCTCCACCACACCGCTCTGCTTCATGGCGTGCTGCAGCGTGCAGGGGCAGTGGAACGCCACCTTGCCCGCCCCCTTGTCATGGCTGAGTACCGACAGGTCCTCCTGCAGCAGGATGTCCCCCAGATCCCGCGTCAGTTCGCTGACCCGGTATGCCTTGTCGGCATAGGCCGGATCATCACGCAACAGGTGCCCGTATTCCTGCACCATGGCGCCACAACCGGATGCGGTCATGACGATGGCCTCGGCGCCGGCCTCAATGGCCGGCCACCAGGCATCGATATTGCGCCGCATGAAATCCAGCCCTTCATCATGGGCCGACAGGTGATAGCTCACCGCGCCACAACAGCCGGCCCGGGGCGCCTCCACCAGGCTGATGCCCAGGCGGTCCAGTACCCGCGCCGTCGCTGCATTGGTGTTCGGTGCCGTGGCTGGCTGGGCACAGCCGGCCAGCGCCAGCATCACCCGCGGATGACTGCCGGCCGGCCAGGGGCTCGGCTCCCGCCTCGGTGGCAGCTTGGCCTTGAGCACCGCCGGCAACAGCGGCTTGACGCTTTGCCCCAGGCGCAGCAGAGCCCCAAAACGCGCCGGATATGGCAGCACCCGGCGTAGCCCCCAGCGCAGCAGCCGCTGCGCGGGCGGACGCTGAAGTTTTTCCTCGACGATGCCGCGGCCGATATCCACCAGCCGGCCGTACTGCACCCCCGACGGGCAGGTGGTTTCACAGCTGCGACAGGTCAGGCAGCGGTCCAGATGGGTGCGGGTTTTCTCGGTGACCGTGCCCTCCTCCAGCAACTGCTTGATCAGGTAAATACGCCCGCGCGGGCCATCCCGCTCGTCATTCAGTTCCTGGTAGGTCGGGCAGGTTGCCGTGCAGAAGCCGCAGTGTACGCAGCTGCGCAGGATCGACTCGGCTTCCTGTCCCCGGGCACTGTCTTTGAACTGCGCCAATATGTTCGTTTTCATTGCAAACCTGCCTGTTACATCCAGCCATACAGACGCCCGGGATTGAACACGCCATCCGGGTCGAAAGACTGCTTGAGTCGCTGTTGAAGAGTCTGAAGGGCCTGGGGTTGATGATGCATGACCTCGGCCTGGCGATCGCCGCCACGAAACAGGCTGACTTGGCCGCCCGCCGCCTCTGCCATTGCCTGCATCTGCGCCATGGACGCATCCCCGCGGTACCAGCGCTGGGCGCCGCCCCAGTCGATCAGCCAGTCACCCTCGAGTGCGGGATTGGCGGCGGTCGGGTTCACCGAAAAGCGCCACAGCGGCGCCTTCCCTGCGAAAAACGCCAGTTTCTGGTCGCGCAGTGCCACCCAGAATGCATCGCCATCGTCCAGTCGTTCCCCCTGCCCCAGCCATTGCCGGACAGTGGCATCCACTGCCGCCGGGGCACCGCTGAGACGCAGGTAAAGGCGGTTGTCCAGCCAGCAGGCCGCCGACAGCGGCTTGGGCTCGGCAGCGCGCCGGTTCATCAGCCCCAGGGCGTCTTCCAGCCCCAGATCGAACGCCAGGGTGCAGCTGACGGCAGGCCGGGGCAAGACCTTGAGACTGACTTCAGTAATCAGACCGAGGCTGCCCATGGCACCGGCCTGCAAACGCGAAACATCATAACCGGCCACATTTTTCATCACCTGGCCGCCAAAGCGCAGGTGCTCGCCGCGGCCATTGAGCAGCCGGACCCCCAGCACCTGATCGCGCACCGAGCTCCACCAGGGCCGGCCGGGCCCGGACTGGTTGCACGCCAGGGTGCCGCCCAGGGTCGATGCCGCACTGAAGCGCGGCGGCTCAAAGGACAGCATCTGGTCGTGTTCGTCCAGGGCTGCCACCAGTTCGATCAGCGGCGTCCCCGCCCGAGCCGTGAGCACCAGCTCGACCGGCTGATAGCTGACAATGCCGCGGTGACCACCCACATTCAGGGGGTCACCGCTGGCGACACGGCCCATAAAGGCCTTGCTGGTGCCACCGATGATATTGAGTTTGGTACCCTGATCCCTGGCCGACAGAATCTGCTGCTGCAGCAGTGGAACGATATCCGCCATATCAGGCTGCTCCCTTGACTGAGGTGGATGGGGGCATGGTTTTGGTCTCCAGTGAGCGGTATTCCTGACAGTGGCGCAGCGTCGGTACGCCCTTGCCGGGATTCAGGGTACCGGCAGGATCAAAGGCATCCTTGATGGCATTGAACTGCAACAGCTCCTGCTCGTTGAACTGGATCGGCATCTGGCGGATTTTTTCAATGCCCACACCATGTTCGCCGGTGATGCAGCCCCCGACCTGGACACAGAGTTCCAGTATGCGAGCGCCAAACTCTTCGGTTTTCTCGAATTCGCCCGGCACATTGGCATCAAACAGAATCAGCGGATGCAGGTTGCCATCGCCGGCATGAAAGACGTTGGCGACGCGCAGCTGGTATTCGCCGGACAGACGCTGCATCTCGGTCAGTACGTGGGCCAGCTGACTGCGCGGAATGGTCCCGTCCATACAGTAATAGTCCGGCGAAATGCGGCCGACCGCCGGAAATGCCGACTTGCGACCCTTCCACAGCAGTGCGCGCTCGGTTTCACTTTGGGAGGTGCGTACCGAGGTGGCGCCGAAGGAGGCAAACAGGCCCTCCACCTGGGCGATATGTTCCTGTACCTCCTCGATGGTGCCATCCACTTCGCACAATAGCAGCGCCTGGGCATTCCCGGGGTAACCGGCCCTGGCGAAGTCTTCCGCCGCACGGATGGCGTGGGTATCCATCATTTCCAGGCCGGCGGGAATAATGCCCCGCGAAATGATGCCACCCACGGCATCAGCGGCCTGCTGCACGCTGTCGAAGGCCGCCAGCACCACCTGGGCCTTCTCGGGCTGGGGCAGCAGCTTGACGGTAACCTCGGTAATAATGCCCAGCAGGCCCTCGGACCCGGTGATCAGCGCCAGCAGATCCATGCCGCAGCTGTCCAGCCCCTGGCTGCCGATGCTGAGCTTCTCGCCCTCGACGCTGAGCATTTCGACGCTGAGAATATTGTGTACGGTAAGACCGTATTTCAGGCAATGTACACCGCCGGAGTTTTCGGCCACATTGCCGCCGATGGTGCAGGCAATCTGGGAGGACGGATCAGGCCCGTAGTACAGACCCTGTTCGGCAGCGGCTTCAGTAATGGCCAGGTTGCGCACGCCCGGCTGTACCCGGGCGCTGCGCGCCAGCGGGTCGATCGACAGGATGCGGTTGAATTTGGCCAGGGACAGCACCACGCCCTCGGCGTGGGGCATGGCACCGGCACAGAGTCCGGTTCCGGCCCCCCGGGCCACCACGGGAATCGAATGCTGGTGGCAGATGCGCAGCACCTGCTGCACCTGCTCGACCGTATCCGGCAGCACCACGACCAGCGGCATTTCGCAATACATCGACAGGCCATCGCACTCGTAGGGGCGCTGGGTCTCGGCATCGTCAATCACAGACTCGGGATCGATAAAGCGGCGCAAGAGTTCAACCAGCCGGGCCTTGTCAGGTTTCGATACTTCGGTCATCACAGCGCTCCACATGGGCTTGGCGTTTTACTCAGGCACCCTGGTGCCGGCTTTGCAAAAAATGATCGATACCGGCCTGGGCACAGTCCATGTCCTGGGCCGGCGTACCGGAACTCAGGCCGATGCCGCCAACGACTTCGCCGTCCACAATGACCGGCAAGCCCCCGCCCACCACACAGAGGCGTCCGCCCAGGGCCGTGTGTATGCCGAACATCAGATTGCCCGGCACACAGGCTGCATTATATTCGTGGGTAGCCTTGCGCGCGGCACTCGCGGTAAAGGACTTGTCCTGGGCGATGGTAATACTGATGACCTTGCCCCCGTCCATGCGTTCGAAGGCCAGCAGGTTGCCGCACTCATCGGTGATGGCGATACACATGGGTATGCCGATTTCTGTTGCCCGCGCCGCGGCACCCGCGATAAGGAGGCGCGCATCGGCCTGGTCGAGTCGGTTAATGGTCAACATCTGTGGCTCCTTGAAAAATGAGCATGGCGAGCGCGCTTGAACCCTCGCCCGGGGGCGCCGGCAGGCTGCCCCGTTATGGGAAGAAAACGCTTTAATCAACCGGCCTGACGCGCGAATTGCAACGCCTTTTGTTGACCACGACGCTGGTGCAACAATGGCTCGGTATAACCACTGGGCTGTTCACAGCCCTTGAAAATCAGGTCACAGGCTGCCTGGAATGCCACACTGCGCTCCAGGTCCGGCAGCATGCGCCGGTAAGCGGGATCAGCCGCATTCTGAGTATCCACCACCACAGCCATGCGCAGCGGGCTCAGTCGTTGAACGGGCCGCCCACCGGACGGCCCGGGTAGATGCGTCTAGCCATACACCAGATTGGGCAACCAGGTCACCACGCCCGGCATGAGCACGCAGAGCATCAATCCCACCGCCTGGAGCGCGAGGAAGACCAGCGACGACTTGAAGATGGTGGCCATGGTAATTTCCGGCGGACAAACGCCGCGGATATAGAACAGCGCATAGCCAAAAGGCGGGCTGAGGAAGGACATCTGCATGTTCACGAGATAAAGAACGCCGAACCAGAGCACCACATCATCTCCGGCGACACCCGGCAGGCCAAACAGACCCTCGAATTGCAGCGCCTGGACGATGGGAATGAAGATAGGCACCGCCAGCAGCAGAATGCCAACCCAGTCAAGGAACATGCCCAGAATTACCAGCAGGATCATCAGCAGAAACAGGATGCCATAGGCCGACATGCCCGTGGACAAAATTGACTGGGTAATAAACTCCTGGCCGCCCTGCAGAATGTAAAAGCCGACGAACACCGAGGCACCAAACATGATCCACAGCACCATGGCGGATGCCTTGGCGGTGGTCACGGAGGCATCCTTTAGCGCTTCCACCGAGAAAGCACCGTGTTTCATCGCCACCAGCATGGCGCCGAAGGAACCGATCCCGGCCGCTTCTACCGGCGTGGCGATACCCCCGAACAGCAGGCCAAGCACCAGCATCACCAACACCAGGGGCGCAACCAGGTCCTTGAGCAGCAGCAATTTCTGCCCGAAGGAGATGCGCTCTTGCGGCGGCACCGGTGGCCCCAGTTTGGGGTTAAGCTTGGTGCGGATCAGCACATAGGCAATATACATGCCTGACAACATCAGCCCCGGAATGATGGACCCAAGGTAGAGTTCGCCCACCGACTGCTGTGCCACCACAGCATAGAGGATAGCCAGGATCGACGGCGGAATCAGAATACCCAGGGTGCCACCGGCCATGATGGAACCCAGCGCAATCTGATGGTCATATCCGCGTTTGAGCATGGCAGGCAGGGCAATAATGCCCATGGTCACAACGGCCGCGCCGATAACACCCACCATGGCAGCCAGAATGGTCGATGCCAGAATCGTAGCGGTCGCAAGACCGCCGCTCAGGCCCCCCATCCACTTGTAGACGACGTTGAACATTTCCTCGATAAGACCGGCGCGTTCCAGCATCGACGCCATGAAGATGAACAGCGGTATGGCGGCCAGATCCGAGTTGGTCATCATGGGGAAAATACGCCCCGGAATGATGTTCAGCATGGTGGCATCACCCACCAGATAGATGAACATCACCCCCAGACCGCCGGTCACGAAGGTCAGTGGTAGCCCCATCATCAGCGCCACCAGCAGAGAACCAAACATCAGGTAGGTCAGGGGTCCGATGGCCACATCTTCCATGCTGCCAGCCAGACGAAACAGAAAGTAATCGTCTTCATAAGGGTCGTAGAACAGCGTATTGATCATCTCGACACCGATAATCACCGCCATCGACAGGGTCGCCAGAATCATCAGCCAGGTACCCAGGGTACCTCCGACTGAGCCGCCCGTGCGGGCGCCGGCCAGGTTCACTTGCATCACTTTGGTATTCACGTGTTTGTCTCCCGCCCCATAAGGACGAACAACGCAATGTCCTTGATCAGTTTCGAGATTCCGGCCAGCAGAATCAGTACGGCACCGAGCAGCATGACCGCCTTGACCGGCCAATACTGGATACCCCAGGTTTCCACCGTGGTTTCGCCCATGGAGTAGGCATCGGCAAAAAAGGTCCAGGAGGTCCAGACCAGGGCCAGCGCGAAGATGAAAAAGAACATTGACGTAAATATATCCATGCCGACACGTCCACGCTCCGGCAGGAAGTTGTACATGACATCCACCCGCACGTGTGATCCGTGCAGCAGCGCGAAGCCGCCCGCCAGCAGGTACTGCATGCCCAGCAACAGAAAGCTGGCCTCATGCACCCAGACCGTCGGCATGTTGAACACATAGCGCATGATGACTTCGAAAAAGTAAAAGCAGACCGCGTTTACCGTCCAGAAAGACACGAAAACACCGGATTTCTCGCTCGCCCAATCGATAATCCGGGTCAGACGGTTACCACTGGAAGGGTATTTGATAACCGGATCGTCATCGGCCTTGAGTTCGCATTCCAGTATCGTCGAAGATTCAAGCGACCCCCTTTTTTTTATTTCCCGCCGATCCAGCGCAATCATGATCAGCGGCATAACCGCCAGCCAGCCCCAGTAAAACCAGTGCGGCATGACGAAACCAAAGCCTTCTAAATCAGACATGACGTACCACCTCGCATAATGAACAGGGAGGGCTCGCAGCCCTCCCCCGAATTCGGCCTGCCGGGTTACTCCATACCCTTGATGTCATCGGGGCTGATGTAGCCGACGGTCTCGTTCATCATGTATTCGAGCTGCATGTCAAATATCGCCCGGGCATCTGCATCCTTGTTGGCCCAGTTGAACCAGATGGGAATGGCAGCGCGACGAAACGCCTCTACGTCCGCCTGGGACAGACGTGATACCGCGGTACCGTCGGCCTTGAATTTCTCCATGGCCAGGATGTTGCGCTTCTGGATAGTCAGATAATGACGTTGCGAATAGCTGCGTACCTCGTCTTCAACAATTTTCTGCACCTTGGGTGACAGCTTGTTCCAGGAACGCAGGTTAACGGTGAGATCCATCAGATCCACCGGCTGGTAGATCGACATGACGCCCGGAGGCCCCATCAGGATGGTATCGGTCACCTGTGAAAAGCCCAGTTCGTAGTTCACCGCAGGACCGACATAGTCCGCTGCATCTATGGTGCCTTTCTCTAGCGCCGGAAAGATATCCGACCCCGGCAGGCTGACGCTGGATACGCCAAACTTGCCAAACACTTCCGCCACCATGCCGCCTGGCAGACGCATCTTCATGCCGTGGAGGTCTTCCAGGGATTTGACCGCCTTCTTGGCATGGATGATGTTGGCGTCATGCTGAATGGGGCCGACATAGAACAGGCCGAATTTTTTGTAGATCTCACGGGTTTTTTCCAGCATGCCCATGCTGTAGAACATGGTGTCCCACTGAGCGGGCTGATCGGGGCCTGCCGGGTAAGAGGTCAGAAACACGGACGCAGGGATCTTGCCGGACCAATAGATGGTGAAGGGGTTCATGCCCTGCAGCACGTTGTTGCGCACCGCATCGAACAATGCATTGTTATCCGCTGCAACTGATTTAGCCGGAAACGGCTTGATTTTCAGCTCGCCAGCGGTTTTTTCCTCCATCTCGTTGGCCCATTGCTCAAACAGGTCGTAACCCACGGTACCCGCGTCCCATACGGATTGAACCTTCCAGGTCTGGGCGGCGGAGGCCTGGGCCGGTGCCAGCATGGTGGCGCCCAGCAGGGCGGCGGATGCCAAGACGGCAGATTTCAGAAATCCGCGTCGATGCGGTGCGGGGGTATCGGTCTTGGTGTACGGGTTGATCATGGGATGTTCTCCTTTGGCCTCGTTATTTGTATGGGCTAGCTCTGCATGGACGTAAACCGCGGGGCTGGATCCAGGGTCTGTGGTACCCTGTTCATCTTCATCCAAACGCCGCGCAGCACGCCTTGCTGACACCGAGATTCGCCAGTTTACGGTGCGGCGTCCATCGAATTCATAACTGGTCTGACCAGTTTGTTCTGTGCCTGTGTGGACGCTCCAGGGACGATAGCCGATAGTAAGCGGCATGAGGCCATACCACCGCCGCCCACAGAGATCCCACGGAGAACTGGTCTAACCAGTACACAAAGATGAAAAACAAAGCCCCGCCCATCGCCCAGTCGATCGCGCGCCACCTGGAAGAACTGATTCTTGATGGCACCCTGGCACCGGAACAGAAAATACCGTCCGAACGTGCGCTTGCGGCAAAGCTGGGCGTTTCCCGTGCCATCATTCGCGAGGCCCTGCACGAATTGCATGGGCGCGGCATCATTGAAACCCGCCATGGCCAGGGGTCCTTCGTTTCCAGTATTGTCACAGAGCCTGACGATACGGGCCCGTTGGTGAACCTGTATTTTGGGCATGCCCGCACACTCTACGACCTGTTCGAAGTGCGCGAGCAGCTCGAAGGCCAGGCGGCCTATCTCGCCGCGCAGCGTGCCACCGGCAAGGATCAGTACCGCATTACCCAGGCCTTCGAGGCTATGGAGGCGGCTGACCCGCTGACCAACGCCAATCTTGACCACGCCTTCCACCGCGCCATCGCCGGCGCCGCCCACAACCCGGTGCTGGTGCACATTCTTAGCAGCCTCAAGAACCTGATGCTGTACTCGGTGCAGGCCTCGGTACTGAATCTCAGCCACCGTACCGCCTTCAAGCAGCAGATCGACAAGCACCATCGACAGATCTACCACGCCGTGATCAGCCGCCAGGCCCGGTGGGCACAAAAGGCCGCCATGGCCCATGTGCGCCATGTCAGTGACGCCCTGCGCCAGATCGAACAACAGGAAAAGAACATCCTTCGCTCGGCCCTCACGGACAGCGACGCCTGATCCACCGCGCAAAACCTTCCCATCATCAAGGGTGCCTGACGTTTGCGATCAGGCCGCTGTGTCGCTACGCCCGACCTCTGGCACCCTGCGCAATTCGCAATGCGCAATAGAAACCTGATAACCGATCCATAGCCCTGCCCTCTGCTTCCTGCCGGGTGAACCCTGCTCCTCGTCCCCGGCACTGCCCCGCCGTCCGCCCAGCCATAACAAATGCTTAATTGAAAACAATTTCTATGTACCACTCCTCACCCGACGAAACTACGGTTGGTCAAACCCGACAGGCTCCCAGGGTGAAACCGCACCTCACTTAGACAGCCGATCCCCGCTGCCGCCGGCCTCCTTGGGTAAATCCTTGAACTTGGGCAACCCATCCCGAATGGGTTGTACGGACTCCTGATAGTGCACATGAAATGCCGGTTCAAAATGAAAATGATCAATTACCGCTGACGGGACATCAATCAATCCCATGGTGGGGTGATCGGTATAGAGATGCCCGCCGCATACTTTGCACCACTTGCGTTTGCTGACCACCTGCTGATGATCAGAACGGGGGTTTTGCTCATAACTGGCTATCTGTTCCGCACCCCGGGTAATCGCCAGGCTCTCCGGTTTCCACAAGGTAAAGGCACTGACCCGACCGGCGGACCAGCGGCGGCAGGAGTCACAGTGGCAGTAGGCCATCACTTCCGGCTCACCGGTCAGGGTCATCGCTACCCCGCCACAAAAGCAGCTTGCATGATAGATCGTTGTCGCATTCATGATGTTCTCCTCATACCCAGAGGATCTGAATTGACACCGGCACTATCGCCAGCATCGATCACCGCCCCTGTACAGATACCGGTTACAGCATGTACTCCGGTATATATTCGTTGATTTCAACGCTCTGCAGATAAGGCCGGGTGACCGATTCGTAATAGCGCGCTCCGCTCGTCAACCAGCGTTCCCAGGAGGAGCGCCAGGGTTGCGGCATCCGCGCCGGCAACCAAAAAGTGTCGGGCAGTGGTTGCAGCGGCTGGGCATGTGCCGGCAAGACGATATCGGCCAGCACAACCCCGGCACCCTGGGTCGCATCCCTTCGCGCCAGCACCCGCCCCTGGGCATCCACGATCATGCTCTCCCCCAGGTAGCTGGAGTCATAGGGCACATCCGGCAGGTCGGGGCTGAAGAAGCCGTTGAACCGACCGGCGTGGGAGGCGTGCACCACCGGCACGCCCAGGATACGGGCACAGTTCACCGGCGCCTGGCGCAGCATTTCCAGGTTGATGGCGCGCAGGGGGTTATCCGCCTCCACATCGTCACTCAGGGTCCACCAGCAGGAGCCGCACAGCAGCAGCCGCACCCGACCGTGCAGGCGGCGCAGGGTATCGGAGCGGATCATCTCCCAGCAGAGTGCCGCACCGACCCCGCCGAGCGGGGTGTCCAGCACCCCATCGTCCATTCCGCCGCGGTAAAAGCAGCGCTCCCAGTAGGTGGGCAGATCCTTGTCATGCTGTTGCACCTGGCCATCGGGATGACAGAGCAGAAAACTGTTGTAGACCTCTCCCTGGCGGCTGGCGAGAAAGGAGCCGCCGATGGTGCAACCAGTGTCACGGGCAAGACGCCGGAGCAGCGCGGCCGGTGTACCGTCGTGCGGTTGGATGGCGGCCAACATATCCGGGTGGAAGGCGGCTGCCGTGGTGAACAGTTCCGGTAATACAATCCATTGTGCCCCCTGCTTCCGGGCCTGGCGAATCAACTGTTCCGCCTGGGCCAGATTGGCCTGCAGGTCGGCCAGCCTGGGTGTCATCTGCAGGGCGGCCACGCGCAGCGGGGTGCCGGCGGTGGCCTGCGGTCGCACCGCACCGCTCCATCCAGCGCAGAGGGCGGCGGCCAGCCAGCCGTTGAAATGGCGCCGGTTTATCACGGCCCGGACTCAGGAGAAATCCACCGGGCACTGTGGCTGCCGGTTGACCTTGAGCTGAAAGAGATCCGGCCGCGCGTAGTGACCGGCCACGTCCAGGGTACGACGGGCCAGCCCAACTTTGGCCGCATCCACCTCGGCGTAGAGGATGCCTGCCTCGCGCCGCAGCGGCCCGGCCACCACCTCGCCACCAGGGGCGATGACCACCGAATCCCCCGGATTCACCCACTCTTCGGGATCCGGATAGAGGGCAGCCAGATCGGCCACATCCACCCGCAGATCCTCTCCCCGCAACAGCGTCCCGCTACCCACCACCCAGCAACCTGCCTCGCGGGCGATGTGGCGCAGGCTGCCGATCCAGTCGTCGTCGCTGTCATAGGTCGGAGCCACATAGAGCTCCATGCCCTGGGCATAGAGGGCATAACGCGCCAGCGGCATATAGTTCTCCCAACAGAGCAGCGCACCCACCCGGCCACAGGGGGTATCCACCACGTTCAGCCCAGCGGCGTCGCCGAAGCCCCATACCATCCGTTCCGGATTGGTGGGCATGACCTTGCGATGACGGTTCAGCACCGTCCCCTCCGGCCCGACCACCAGGTAGCTATTGAACAGGGTGGCGCGGCTGAAATCACTGTCCCGCTCATTGATCCCGCACAGCACGGTTACCTGATGCTGCCGCGCCGCCGCGCAGAGGGGTTCCAGATCGCCCCGTTTCAGGTCCACCGCCTGATCCAGCAGGCGACCGTGCAACGCCTCGCACGCTCCCCAGTCGGCGCCCGGCCTGAGACGCCAGGCCCAGGCGGGATAACCGGGGATAAAGGCCTCGGGAAAAACCACCAGTTCCGCCCCCTGGGCGGCCGCCTCCTCGATCTGGCCGACGGCCCGCTCCAGGGTCTTCGCCCGGTCCAGAAATACCGGTGGCATCTGCACTATCGCCAACTTACTCATGCCCGCTCTCCTGTGAGTTGATTGCGGACAGCGTGGGATAGCCCGTGCTGCCTGAACGGAGGTATAGGTGGAGAGGCCTGGGAAGTTCCGAATGATTCCCTAAGAAATTACGAAGAAACAGTTTTAATTTGTTTTTCAATAGGTTTCACGAGGAGTAAAGAAGAAAACGAACTGCGGCTTGTCGTCGTTGCAGAGACCGATTACGGCTTTTGCACACTCACGGCCGTTTCCACCAGACCCAATGACGCCAGTGCGGTTCGCAATTGCCGGCCCTGCCGCTGGTCGGTCATCGGGTAGGTCTGCAACCAGTTGTCGGCGTTGAAGTCAGTCTGCAGGGTGCGTATCTCTTCCGCCTCCCAAAGCGCCCCTGTCCGGTCTCCGGACGATGCCAATACCGCCGCCAGATAGATATGCCCTTCCAGATTGGCGGGATTGCGCATCAGCGCCTCGTTGAGATTGATCAGCGCCTGCTCCCAATCCCCCAGATAGAAATATGCGCGACCGAGCAGCAGGAAATAGAGATAACCGGCATCCGGATTGAGGCGAATGGCGGTGCGGATCAGTGCAGGTGTCTTGGCAGATTGCCCCATATAGGTGTTGATCCCTCCCATCAGGGCATAAGCATCGGCGAATGACTGGTCCAGGGAGATCGCCTTTTTCAGCAACCCGATCGCCTTCTCGTGCTGCCGTTGCTGGGCACTCACATAGGCCAGCACCCAATAGACTTCGGGAATGTCCGGGTCGATCTGCAGTGCTGTCCTGGCCATACCGCGCGCTTTTTCCAGCGCGTTACCCCCCACGGGCATCCACTGATTGCGGTAATCCGCCGCATGACTCAGGGCCAGACCGGCATAGGCGCGGGCGAACGAAGGGTCCAGAGCAATAGCCTGGCGATAGAACGTCCGAGCCTTTTCATTCTCGTCTTTCAAACGGACCAGGAGTAATGACTGAGCCTGCAGAAAATACTCATAGGCGGGAACGCTGTGGGTATAGCGGTGTGCCAGGTGCCGCTGCTCCGCTTCACTCACCTTGAGCGACAGGGTCGCGGCGATTTGCCGGCTGATCTGTTCCTGGATCTGGAACAGGTTGTCGATCGGTTGGTGGTAGCGTTCCGACCAGAGCTGACGACCGCTCGTCACATCCTGCAGATGGACCTGCACGCGCAGTTCGTCCGCGGCACGCTGTACCTCACCGGTGACCCGATAGCGCACCGGCAGCGCGTCCTTCCCGTCATCCTTCTGACCGAGAATGGAGCGGGACCCGATCACCCAGAGACTGGAGAGACGCGACAGATCGGTTATCAGGTCGAATGTCAGACCCTGGGCCAGGTAGGCTTGTGAGGCATCCTCCCCGAGTAATTGAAAAGGCTGCACCGTCAGCGTCGGCAACCCCTCGGCGGGCACCGGCTTAAGCGTGGAGACATCGGGCAGCCCGCTCATCGGTTGCGGCACGTAGAGTGTGCGATAACCCAGCACACCAATCAGAATGACCGCCGTCACCACCAGCAACGCCCAACCTGAGCGCTGGCGATTCAACGGCCCGGCCAATGCCGCTGGCGGGGAACGGTCAACCGCAACACAAAGACGATAACCGCGCTTGGCTACCGTCTGGATATAGCGGGGAGTTTTCGCATTATCGCCCAACGCCTTGCGCAGCTTGAGCACCGCCTGGGTCAGGGTGTCGTCACTGACGACAACGCCCGGCCACAGGGCCTCAAACAGCTGCTCACGGCTTACCGTATTCCCGGCATGTTCCGCCAGGTACAGCAGCAGACCCATCGCTTTCGGTTCGAGCGGGACCCGCTTGCCGTCACGGCACAGCTCATTGTCTGCCGGCATTACCCGCCAGGCACCCATGTTGAACGCTTCTGGTACGGATTGACTCAATCAGCTGTCCTGTATCGTGTTCGCTATCCGGTTACCTGATGGTCATCCACAACAGAACGCTACGACACGGATCATCCCTGGCCTATCTCGGGGATACCGGCGTCAGCTTGCCGGTGCCTCCCCCTCCTGGAACATCTTCAGCATCTGGTCCCGCAGTTCCGGACTATCCTGGTGGCCGTGCACTTGGCTGGCGTGTTGCACCGCCGCCTCCAGCAGTTCTTCCTTGCTGTCGGCGGAAAGGGCCACCGTGCAATTGGCCTCACTCGGGTAGTCGCGGCAATCGATGTAGTACCTGGCCATGATCAACACCTCCAAAACGGCTGCGATGATTGAAGCAGCGGCCCTGTCGGGCCGTCGCACCCCGTCCTGTATGAACGGAACCAACCAGCCTCTCCAACAGCTTGAGTATAGTTAAACAGAGCCATCTACCCAGAGCGATTTTCACTCAGCGAGTGCCTCCCGAGGCTTGCGAACGGCGGGATTGTTTTGGCCGTATCACAATGACAAAGGTATTTTATCTCTTAGTATGGAAAAGTTCCCTTGCTGCTGAGCGCTATCAGCAACGAGAAGCGCATCGATCAAACTTGCTGCGCATCGCGGCGCCCGGCGTATCCTGGAAGAAGCCTGTTCTCACGGCGCTGGAACGGAAAATGGAAAGGTGATCGGCGCATCAGACAACCCGTCGGACCAGGTGGTCGACGGACGGGAGGAAACAGCGGGATCGATGCTGATCCCCGGGTCTCTGGCGCTCGCCCTAGCGGCGGCGACGGCCACCTGGCTTGGGGGTCTCGAAGTTGACCTTCAGCGACTTGCCGTTGAACTCTCTACCATTCAGTCCGGCGATGGCGGCACGCGCCTCGTGGCCTTCCATCTCGATAAAGCCGAAGCCCTTGCACTGGCCGGAAAAGACATCCATGACCAGCTTGGATGCGCGCACCGTACCGAATTCGGAAAACAGGGTCTGGATATCTTGTTCGCTGGTGTCGGATGGCAGATTCCCGATAAATATCTTTTTCAATGAGGTTCCCCCTTTGCATCATGCAAACTGTTACTGCGGTAATAAAGAACCCCGCCGAAGCGGGGTTCTGCATATCGGTTTAGCCGATGAGGTGAGGCTTAGGCGCTAACCTTGCTCGCCTGCAGGCCCTTGGGACCCTTCTCAACATCAAAGGTGACCGGCTGGCCTTCGGCTAGGGTCTTGAAACCCGAACCCTGGATCGCATTGAAATGTACGAATACATCGGGGCCGCCATCATCCTGAGAAATAAACCCAAAACCTTTGGACTCGTTAAACCACTTTACAGTACCTGTAGCCATAAAACTTTTACCTGAAATAAATTAAACAATGTGCTTGTTGCTTACAGGTAATGAAACGAGGAATTGAGGGGGTAACAAGAATGGAACGACCAAAACTGCCGATAACAAAATCTGTAGCTGGGGACACTATAGGCCATGTCTATAAGATTAGCCAGGAGTATTTTTACATTTCGGTCAGATATTCCCGATCGCCCCGCCACCCCGGTAATCCAGGGAGCGAAAACGCCGTCTGACAGGGCAAACGTTGCCTCACCGGTTCCGCTCAGAGCCCAAGCCGCTAACCCTTTTTATCACGTTTCTTCTCTCTCTTTTTCTTTTTGTCGGATGATTTGTCCTTTTTGTCCTGCTTGTCTTTCTTGGGCGACTTCTTTTGCTTGTCCGACTGCTGCTTTTCGGTTTTCTCCTTCTTATCGCCCTTTTTCTGCTTCTTCTCCTTCTTCTCCTTCTTCTCCTTCTTCTCCTGCGCGTCAGGCTTGCTTTTCTGTTTCAGTTTATCCTTCTTTTCCTTCTTTTCCGGTTTGGGCTTCTCATCCACGGGTGTCGTTGTATCGGTCGTTGTCGCTTGAGGGGGGCTCTTTTCCGTCTTGTGCGTTTTCCGCTCTTCCGCCGGCAGGGCTGCCCCGGTTTCGTTGAACGGACGGTCGGCAGCGGCATTTTGCGCCGGATCGACCGGCTGACCGGTCGGTACCGGGTCACCGGCAACGGCAGCCTCGCCGATCCGCTTGAGCAGTCTGCGTGCCCCTTTTACGAAGGCCTCTCCCCGTTTCTCCAGCGTGGGACAGCGCTGTTTGAACTCGGCGATGGACATCCCGGCCAGCTGATTGGCCGTCTGGATGCCATATTGCCTCATCCTGACCGCCGCGCTGGGGCCGACGCCTCTGACATCAGTGAGGGGGATCTGCGGCTTAGCGGACATGGGTTACTCCTGAATGGTCAATTGCGGAGCACGATATTAGAGTTTCCCTGTCTCCGCAATGGGAAGAGCAATCGCTCCTGATTCCTAAATGACCGAAAACGGGGTGGTCTTCCGTGAATTTTTAAAACGTAACTACTCACCCGGTCGGTAAGTGATTGGCCTACCTTGTTAGTCGATCTTGATGGCGCCATCACGTGAGGCCGGCAAGTCAGGCCCGTCACCCAGTGAGTAGTTACTTTTAAACAAATAAATAGTTCACAAAAAATTCACCCACTAGTTATTGCACTGCAACAATTCCAGTGCTATGCTGCATCGCACCATCTGGGTAATCCCCTCTACTAAGGAAGGCCATTGTCATGACAAATGAAATTTTTGAAAAGTTTACCGCACAGGTTCAGACTGTTCTCTCTCCGGTCCAGGAGCTGAACAAGCTGTATATCTACAACATCGAGAAGCTGGCCGAGATCCAGCTGGGCAGCGTACGCGAATATACCGATATCTGCCTTGAGCAGTTGCGTTCCGCTTCCGAGATCACCGACCAGAACGCACTGGAAGCTTTCTTCACCAAGCAGGGCGAGACCTTCAAGCTGATCGGCGAAAAAGTTATTGCCGATTCACAGGCCGTGGCCAGTATCGGTAGCCAGTTCTCAACCGAGGCGCAGAAAATCGCCGAGAAGAGTATTGAGGTGGCAACCGCTGCCGTGGCACCGGCGGCCAAGAAGGCCCCTGCCGCTGCAAAGAAAGCCGCTTAATCAGCTCTTTCTGATCGAACAGAAACCGCCACTCGAAGGCTCGGGTGGCGGTTTTTTTATGGGTTAAAGCATCGCCCTATTGCAGGTCTCCCACCAGCGAGTTGCGCACATTTTCATCCAGCACGGTCTCCGCGCTATAGGCCGGGTGGCTGATGCCCGCGCGGATGGCGGCGCCGCCCTTGGCCGCCGCCGCCATCTCCGGGGTGAGCTCGAAGCGCACGAAATGGACCGATGCGGTTTTATCCTCGGTGGTGCGTTCCAGGTCTTCATTGGCCACCGGGTGAACCTTGTCGAAACCCTCCACCTGAACCCAGAGCGCCTCATCCACGCCTATCAGACGGGCCAGTTCACGCCGCCGCTGTTCCACATCGGCGTACTCCATCATGAAGGTGGCCTTCCAGTTCTGCCCATCCGGGATCAGTGGATTGTACACATCCAGTTCATCCTGAATCCCCCTGGCTTCAAAGATCCGCTCGATCCTGAGCATCTCCTGCACCTGGTACTGCATGGTGAGGGCATCCTCAAAATAGAGCGCGGCGTGTTCACCGATGGCGACCCGCCGGTCCTTTTTATGCGCCATCACCTGGGCCCGGAACTCGGGACGGATACGGGCATACTCTTCCAGGCTGTAAAGATTTTCGTGTGACAGTTTGCCCATCTCTGACATCTCCTCGCTAATGTTCATTCCATCCTTTTGCACCACTACTCGTGGGTAATGGGTTTGTCGCTGAACAGGTAATCCTTCAGCTCATGTTCGAATCGCGGATCGTTGCGGCGGATCCACTCCAGCACCATCGAGGCGTGCTCCTTCTCCTCGTCCCGGTTATGCGCCAGGATCGCCTTCAGTTGCGGATCGCGGCAGGCATCGACCCGCTGGTTGTACCAGTCGATCGCCTCCAGTTCCTCCATCAGCGATATGATGGCGCGGTGCATGTCCCGGGTCTCCGCCGAGAGTTCCGCTATCGGTTCGTGGTAGCCTTCATTTGCCATGATTTCTCTCCTTGGAGTTATATGCCGTAGGCTTTTCTCAACAGACTCATGGGGTGCTCGGTGCGGCTGCCGTCACCCATGCCGTGCTCGATGTGCCGGCCCGCCATCGGGCAGTCACTGCCATAATGATCGGCGCTGGCCTGTTTTACCCGGTTGACCACCGGACGCACGATCTTCATCGAGATCTCGTGGCACTCCTTCTTCACCGCATAAGTGCCGTCATGACCGGAGCAGCGCTCGATCACCTCGACCGTGGTATCGGGAACAAGCGCCAGCACATCCCGGGTTTTCGCACCGATGTTCTGCACCCGCTGATGGCAGGCTGCGTGATAAGCCACCTTGCCCAGCGGCCGGCTGAAATCGGTCTTCAGCTTGCCGTGCTTGTGGCGCAGGAACAGGTATTCGAACGGGTCAAAGATCGCCTGACTGACCTTCTTCACAGCGGGATTGTCGGGAAACAGCAACGGCAGCTCCTGTTTGAACATCAGGGTGCAGGAGGGAACCGGGGCGACAATATCCCAGCCCTCATCCACCAGCTTGGCCAGTACCGGAATATTGGCCTGCATCGCCTTCTCCACCGCCTCCAGATGACCCAGCTCAAGCTTCGGCATACCGCAGCACTGCTCCTTTCGCGCCAGCGTCACCGGGATCCCGTTGTGCTCGAAGACCGCCACCAGATCCTCACCGATAATCGGTTCGTTGCGATTGCCGTAACAGGTGGCGAACAGCGCGACCTTGCCCTGGGTGGGGCCGGCCGGCCCGGCGTCGGCGGAAGCGCCCACGTTCCGGCTCAGGCGCTTGCGCATGGTCCGGGAGTGGAACTCCGGCAGGCGGGCATCCGCATGCACCCCGAGCACCGACTCCAGCAGCTTGCGGGTCGGTTTCGCCTTGTTGGCCGCGTTAACCACATCCACCACCACCGGGATGCCGGCGATCGAGCCGACCGCGTCGGTGCTGGTGAGGATCCTGTCCCGCAGCTTCATCTCGCCCTTTTTGTACTTCACCGCCTTGGCGCGCAGCATCAGGTGCGGGAAGTCCACGTTCCACTCGTGGGGTGGCGTGTAGGGACACTTGGTCATGAAGCAGAGATCACACAGGTAACAGTGATCCACCACACCCCAGTAATCCTCCTTTTTCACCCCGTCCACTTCGTAGGTCGGGGACTCGTCGACCAGGTCAAACAGCGTGGGGAAGGCGTTACAGAGGCTGACACAACGACGGCAGCCATGGCAGATTTCATAAACCCGTTCCAACTCGGCCATGAGCGAGGATTCATTATAAAAATCGGGATTCTTCCAATCGATCGGGTGGCGTGTCGGTGCCTCCAGATTACCCTCTTTTACTGCCATGTTGTCCGCCTCCTGGAATCCTGATAACGGTGTTAGCCCGTAGATACTCTGTTCCAATGCAAGTCCAATCTGCATCCAGTCCATAAAAACATTTATCAGGCAATCGCGTCGGGTCGGCACGTAGTCTGTGCCCACCTTTTTGCCCCGTGCCGTACCTTCCGCGTGGGCACAAAAAGCGTGCCCACCCTACCAAGCTTGATGGCCAAGCCGTAGGTTGGGGTGAGCCTGCGAACCCCAACATGTGGTGTTGAACGCAACCATCGTCCGTTGGGGTTCGCTCCGCTCACCCCAACCTACGGGCTGAGATCAAAACTGGGGTGGTGCAGGAGGACCGGGACTGGACCCATCCCGGTCCTGTTCCGAATGAGAGATCAGTCCATCTCATCCAGCGCACGCTGGTAACGGTTGGCATGCGAGCGTTCCGCCTTGGCCAGGGTCTCGAACCAGTCAGCAACCTCATCAAAGCCCTCATCACGCGCGGTTTTGGCCATGCCCGGGTACATATCCGTGTACTCATGGGTTTCACCGACGACCGCACTCTTCAGGTTGTCCGCGGTGCCGCCAATCGGCATGCCGGTAGCGGGATCGCCACAGCTCTCCAGATACTCCAGATGACCGTGGGCGTGTCCGGTTTCACCTTCGGCGGTAGAGCGGAAAAGTGCGGAGATATCGTTGTATCCTTCAACATCCGCCTTGGAGGCGAAGTAGAGGTAGCGACGATTGGCCTGCGACTCACCGGCAAATGCATCCTTCAGATTTTGCTCGGTCTTACTACCTTTCAGTTCCATAACTCTCTCCTCGTCTAAGTTCTGTTATTCGCACACTTACCTCAGTACGTGTAGAAAGGATAGATGATGAAATTTAGTTTATCTAATTGATTTTTTATTATTTATTTATCGTTTTTTTCTATTTATAATCGCTATCGTTGATAAACAGCGGGGACCGCTTCGCCTTGCTCATGCAGCACTTGGAGGACAGGCAGGCAAACTGCGCCTAGTCGACGTAACTTTTGCCGATCGCGGACAACGGGAGGTTCAGGCCAAGCTCCGGCACCCGCTTGGCGATCCAGGCGGTGAAGGTGTTGCTGTTGGGTCCCGGAAAGGCCTGGTAGGTGGTTTTCCAGGGGTAGTCACGGGCCGCCTTTTCCACCGCATCGATCAGCCGGTCGACGTCCTTCCCCCGGTGCTCCTTGATGATGCGGGGACGCTCTCCATACCAGTAGCGGTCCGGGACATCCCGGGCGATCCGCATCACCGGCTGACCGCTGCGGCCCCGCCAACCGACCACGTCGTACACCGTATAGGTGTCAGCGCCCGTCCGTTTGGCGGCGATCCAGGTATGAATGGCAAACCAGCCGCGCCAGCCCCAGGCATCGGCGCCGTAGACCTGCAGGACGGCTTCAGGGGTCACCGCGGGTGCGGGGGCGATGCCTGCCGGTTCCCGGCTGGCGGTCCGCCAGTCCCTGGGAGAAGAACATCCCGCCGACACCAGTCCCAGCAGAATAATTACCGACAATCGCTTCAGGTTAGTCATCGATTGCTGCTTCCCTTCTCCACCAAACAGTAACCGTGGGGCGGCATGAATATGGGTTTGATGAATGTACAGTTTAGCGCTTTTTCAGCGGGACACCGGGCGCATTGCCTCCGACGATGCCGCCCCGCGGGTCCTCAGTCGCCCTGTTTTTCCACCGGTTCGGTGGCACGCTTTGCGACAACCGGCTTTTTCACCACTCTCTTCTTGCTGGCTTTTTTCTTGCCGGCCTTCTTTTTCGCCTGCGGTTTTTTCACCGGGGCCCGGGCGGCCCCGGGCGTTGCAGCGGTTTTGCGGACAGCCAGCTCGGCAGCGGCGAAATCATCCACATCGATCAGCGCCATCACCTTGGCATCGAAACTTCTCAGTTGCGCGGCTTCGTCAGCGGTTAGGATACCCTTGCGCTCCGCCTCATTGATCTGCGAGGGGGTGTCCTCGGACTCAAAAAGTCCGTCCCGGCGGGCATTAAACACCTTGCGCTCCAGAGGCTTGACCGACTCGGTCAGTTCCAGCGCCTCCTGCAGCAGGCCCAACGGATTATTGGGCTCGACGGCCTGATAGATACCCTCGCAGAGCCGCTCGCGGCTGTCGCAGGGCCTCATGATCAGCTCGGCAATCTGCAGTCCCAGCTCGTCCGACGGTGCGGAGTAGCTACGGCCCCGGGGAAAGACGAACAGGCGCAACAGCGCGCTCGCCCAGCGGTTGGGCAGATTGCGCAATAGCCCGTGCAGCTGTTCCTGGGCGTCATAGAGCAGCGAGCGGCAGGCCCACTCGACAATCGGTAAATCCTCCTCCGGGCTGCCCTGATTGACATGATGCTTCAGCACCATCGAGGCGAGATAGATGGCACTCAGCACATCCCCCAGCCGGGCCGAGAGCAGCTCCTTGCGTTTCAGCGCTCCCCCCAGGGTGAGCATCGCCACATCCGCCGCCAGGGCGAAGGAGGCGCTGTACCGGGAGATGTGCTGGTAATAGCGGCGTGTCCCATCCCGCGTTGGCGCCATCACATAGCGCGCCTGGGTCAGGGCCATCACCAGGGAACGGGCGGCATTGCCGACGGCATAGCCGAGATGCCCGAATAGCGCCCGGTCGAACGCCCGCAGCCCCGCTTCGCCTTCGGCCCCGGCCGCCTCCATCTCCTTCAGCACATAGGGATGGCAGCGGATCGCCCCCTGACCGAAGATGATCAGGCCGCGGGTGAGGATGTTGGCCCCCTCCACCGTGATGGCGATGGGCATGCCCTGGTAATTGCGCCCCAGGTAGTTCTTCGGACCGAGCATGATCCCCTTGCCGCCCTGTACGTCCATGGCATCGTTGGCGATGGCACGCCCCATTTCGGTGTTGTGGTATTTGAGAATGGCCGCGGGGACCGCGGGCTTCTCCCCGGCATCGATGGCACCGATGGTGACATCGGCCGCGGCGGTCATGATATAGGTGCGCCCGGCCATGCGTGCCAGCACCTCACCGACCCCGTGAAACTTGCCCACCGGCAGGCCGAACTGGCGGCGAATCCTGGCATAGGCGCCGGAGGCGTAGACCGCCGCCTTGCCGCAGCCGACGGCATTGGAAGGCAGGGTGATGCCGCGGCCGACCGAGAGCTGCTGCACCAGCATCTTCCAGCCCTCCCCGGCCCGTTCCGGTCCACCGATAATGGCGTCCAGCGGCACGAACACGTCCCGGCCCTGGGTGGGACCGTTCTGAAACGGGATATTCAGCGGGAAGTGGCGGCGGCCAATGGTGACGCCGGGCAGGCGGGTCGGCACCAGACCGGCGGTGATGCCGTAGGCGTCGCGGTCCCCCATCAGGTGGTCCGGATCATAAAGCTTGAAGGCGAGCCCCAGCACCGTGGCGATCGGCGCCAGGGTGATGTAGCGCTTGTCCCAGTTGAGCCGGATACCGATGATCTCCCGCCCCTCATACTCGCCCCGGCAGACCACCCCGGTATCGGTGATGGCGGTTGCGTCCGAGCCGACCCGAGGCGAGGTGAGGGCGAAACAGGGGATCTCGTCACCGGCCGCCAGGCGCGGCAGATAATGATCCTTCTGTTCCTCGGTGCCGTAATGCAGCAGCAGCTCCCCAGGCCCCAGGGAGTTGGGCACCCCCACCGTGGAGGCGACCACCAGGCTGCGGCTGGCAAGCTTGCGCAGTACGCAGGACTGGGCCAGGGCGGAGAACTCCAACCCGCCATACCGTTTCGGTATGATCATGGCGAAGAACTTCTCCTGCCTGATATAGGCCCACACCTCTGGCGGCATGTCCGCCAATTCATGGGTGATCTGCCAGTCATCCAACATCCGGCAGAGCGTTTCGGTGGGGCCGTCGAGAAACGCCTGCTCTTCACGAGTCAGGCGGGGTGCCGGCATCTGATACAGCTTCTCCCAATCCGGCGCGCCGGAGAAGAGGTCCCCCTCCCACCAGACCGTGCCCGCTTCCAGCGCCTCGCGCTCGGTATCGGACATGGGCGGCAGGATCTGCCGATAGAAGGCAAGCAGCCGACGCGAGATCGTAGTGCGCCGAAAATCCTCGAAGTTGAGCAGTAGCAGACCGAGGAAGAGCAGCCAGAGCAGCGACAGCCAGAAGCCCCCCGCGTTACCGAGCAGGGTATAGGCGAGCAGCAGGCCGCCCATGACCAGCGTGGAGCGTTTGAGACTTTCCCGCCGGTAGGCCAGTGTAACCGCCACCACCGGAAACAGCAGAAACCAGAAAAGCGTTGCCAACATCCCCTTCCCCCTGAAGATCAGCGTTAACTCCGACAGACGCCTAGGGTAGGCCAGATCCAATGGGAGGTAAATGAATAACGCATCAATCGAACACCATCACACGCGAAAACGCCTGGAATCCTCACTGGCATAGTTCGCCACGGCGCCATCGATGACTGCGGTCGTTTTGATCATCTGCGTCACCTCGGCCAGCCGGCTGCCCGGTATGGCGCAGGTCATTTCGCTGTTCGGCAGACCGGTCCGGACGCGGCTGAGCATGCAGCCGACGCTTACCGCCACCATCTCCTGCTCCTTGGCAATGGCGACGATATGACACTGCGGCTTGCCCTCGAAACGCAGGCCCGGGATGGCATCCGACAGGGTCATGGCCTGCTTGGCATTGATGCGCAGGAACACCACGTCCGGCAGCCTCGGTGAATCCTTTAACGGCCCGTAGGTGACATAACGAAAACGCTCGGTCACCACCGGAATCTGTGGGAACATCTCCGGCGCCACCCAGCCGGACCCTACCAGCGCACCCACATCGGACAGGTTACCGACCTCTTCGAGCGTCTTGAACCCGTGGGTGACACTGCCGACGCTGCAGTTGCCATGGTCTTCCGCCACCGTGCTGAAGGTGCGCTCGGCGGCCTTCATCCAGAACACGCAACCGGCCGGGACACGTCCGCTGCGGCCATCTTCGGTGGGTGCCGGCATGGCCTCGGCGAACTGTTCGACGCCGGGTACCGGCTCCTGGGTAAAACTGATTGCCAGCGGTTGATGCTGCAGCGCCAATGCGCTGATCAGCTCCTCCGCCAGTTGTTGATTTGTCTGTTGCGGCATGCTTCTCTCCCTGATAGTTCGTCGGACGAGGCGGTGCTGATCCACCTATAGCCACACCTTAGGGCCCGCGCAAGAATAATTCCGTAGTACCGAGGGCGTTCCTGGGCCCCGCTGGCAAGGCACGCTTTGCAGGCAATGGCCGTTCCCTTGGCAAAAAGCGTAACGCCGCCAGCGGGGTTCAGGGACGACCGAATACAGGAACTTATTCTTGCGCGGGCCCTTAGTGCCTGTAGAAGTATAGGAGAGACTCGCCGTCCTCATAGGGAGAGCACCGGGGGCGGTTTCCCATTGGCTGATGCGGTAGGGTTCAAAGCTCCATGATCGCCACCAGCTCACGGCTGGAGAGCACCTGACAATAGATCATGTTGATGATCTCCAGCTCGCGCCGGTGCAGTTCCTCGGTGCCGGCGGCACAGCCATCCTCAACCACGATCACATTGAAGCTCTCGTCGGCCAGGCTACGCACCGTGGAGGAGACGCACTGATCGGTGAAGATGCCGGTCATCACCACGTTCCTGATCCCCATATTGTGCAGCACCAGGCGCAAGTTGGTGCCGGTCAGGGCGCTGTCGGTGGTCTTGGTGACCACCACTTCGCCTGGCGGCGGGGTCAGTTCCGGGACAAACTGGGAACTCGGCTGGTCCCGGGGCAGCAGCAGGTAGTTCCAGCCCGGTTTCTTCTGGCTCAGGGAGCGGTCGCGGCCATCCTCCAGCAGGCAGGCGATACGGGCATGCAGCACATCCATGCCGCGGGCACGGAACCGGGCCTGCAACCCCTGTACGGTGGGGATGACGATCTCCCGCATGCGCTGCTGGAACGGCGCCCAGCGCGCCCGCTCGGCGGGGTCGTCCGCCAGCTGCAGGTAGATATTCTGGATATCGATCGTGAGCAGCGCCGTCTCCCCGGGGGGGAGGCACAGATCCTCGGGTTCCGGCGCGCCCTGGTAATAGAACGAACGATAATCGGTTTTCCAGCCCATACTCCCCCCGCTTGGTGCCTGTGCGAAATCCCCTGCAGAATCCCTGTGCAGAATTAAAGCATAGTGCAGTCTGTCCGGCCGGGGCGCGGCGACGCGTCATCATGGCGGAAAAACGGCAGCACCCGGCTCATGTGGCTGATGATATCCCAGGCGGCCCTGGAGCGCAGGCAGTGGGCACGCCGCCGGTAGAAACACATATCGATACTGCCGTCCAGAGCCCGGCGGATGCGGGTGCCCTCCGCCTCGTGGTTCACCGTCCTGCGCTGTTGCTGACGCTGGTCCATGACAACCTCCTGAATGATAAAAAACAGTTCAACACCGATTCGAGGCAGCGCCTGCGAATCCTGCTTGAATTGAACTATATTCAGGCGTAAAGCACTGGACAAACGATCAATTTTCATTTATTGATGAATTTTTCTAATCTATATGAATACCATGTTGATGCCACCACTGAACGCCATCCGCACCTTCGAATGCGCTGCCCGCCACCTCAGCTTCAGCCAGGCGGCGGCCGAACTGCACGTCACCGCCTCGGCGGTCAGCCACCAGATCAAGAGCCTGGAGGAGTACCTGGGCACCCGGCTGTTCCTGCGCAAGACCCGCCAGGTGGAGCTGACACCGGAGGCCGTGTCCTACCTGCCGGCCATCCGCATGAGCCTGGAGCAGATCAGCGAGGCGACCCGCCGCCTGATGAGCCGGCAGGATGAGGTGATCCGCATCAACGTCGCCCCGGCCATTGCCGGCGGCTGGCTGATCCCCCGCCTGTATGACTTCTACAGCAGCCACGCCGGGGTGGAGATCGAGATCACCACCTCCATGCGACTGGTGGATTTCACCCGCTCCGACGTGGATCTGGCGGTGCGTTACGGCAAGGGGCAGTGGCCGGGCCTGAAGAGCCACCTGCTGCTCCGGGAGGAGCTGGTGCTGGTGTGCAGCCCGAAACTGCTGGAGGGCGACCGGGGACCGCAATCGGCGGCGGATCTCAAGCGGTTGCCGCTGCTGCATGTCAGGCCCAAGGAGACCGACTGGCAGGAGTGGTTTGCCGCCGCCGGTATCGAACCCTTTGATCTGGCCAAGGGGATCGGTTTCCAGAGCTCGCCGCTGATGCTGGATGCGGTTGAGGCGGGGCTGGGCTACGGCATCGTCAGCCGCCACCTGATCCAGCAGGAGCTGGCCAGCGGTCGCATCGTGATCCCCCTGGATATCAGTGCCACCGGCAGCAACGGTTACTTCCTGGTCTACCCCGACAGCCGCTGCGACGATCCCAAGGTGGTGCTGTTCAGGGACTGGGTGCTGGGGCAAACAAAGCCGTACTGAGCGGGATCCGGATAGGGTCTCCATCTAAAGTTGAATGGCCGCACGCTGCCCTGGCGTTACCATGATCGAAATTAGGTGGTTTATTCGGGTATCGGGGCGAGAGCAGCCCTCCCGGTCGATGGAGCCGGGATTGGCATTTATGCATTCCCGGAACATGAGATGACAATCATAAATACATGGAGGAATCATGCTTGATATGGAGTTCTATGAACGCATATTGGGAATAGCGTCGCCGTGGCATATCACCAAGACCAAGCAGTATATTAATCAGCAGCGCGTGGATATCTGGATTGCGCAGCGGGAAAAGGGAAGCTGGTTTAAACAGCCCCTGATCCCCAAAACCTCCGGCAGTGAAGAGGTGTGGCAGCACCTGGGGCTGGGGCGATTCAGGACCTACATCCATGCCGCGATCGGGGAAAACCGCATCCCGGACGCCGCCTACCCCTGGATGGGCCAGAAAGGCATGCCTTTTACCCACGCGCTCACCAAGCGGGTCCTGGAAATGCTCGGCGAACGGATGAGCTATAGCGTGGTGTGCAGCCTGCTTAACGTCGACTTACAGGATGTCTGGCGGTTAAAACACTCCCTGGACATCGGCACTCCCCGCGCGGACGCGCCGGTCGCTGGCCTTCAGGTAACGAAAGGTAGCGACATATCAGCCAAACCCTCGGCCGAACCATCGACCGACATCCCCCCCGCCGAAGACCCCATATGGCACAAAGTCATCAGCAATGAGACGGAAGTCGACATACGCCAGTTAGGCTTGAAACTGCTGATCAGCCGGGTGCGCAATCAATACATCAACGCTGATTCGGATGAACTCAGAACCCTGCGCAAGAGCGAACTGCGCAAGTACTTTATCCGGCATGAACGGTCGCTGCAGCATGAGCTGCGACAGATACTACCGTTATAAACAACTAAATACAGTCCATCGGGAAATAATTGATGATGCACTCCGCAACAGGATTTCAGGGACTCGTCTCACTGCAACAGGCGGTCGAATTAATCGACCAGGATCATGCACTTGCCATCGCCGGAGATGAGTCCCTGCTGAAACAGTTGCCCCGGGGTAACTGGATTGGTGGAACCATACCCTACTTTATGGATCAGCGCGGCGGGACGGTGAGCCGCGACAAGCTGTATATCAATGATCTCTCCGGCATCGGGAGCAGGATCGATATCAGAAGTTACAGCACACACAATTTGCCGGCACTGGTGAACGAGGCACCGGATAACGGCTTCTCACTCATTATCCTTCCCGGCGGCAGTGACATACTTTCGTGCTACGCAAAAAATGCGCCGGACTATGAGGATATATTCTTAAAACCGATTATCGGCTGGGTATCCGGGCATCACCTGGATGACGCTGGATCAGCCACCCCAAAGGTGATCAACGGCCTGGATGGTGAGCCCTGGGACAACCGGGCGGTGGCGATGCACGTCGGCCTCCCGGAAACAAAAATGGCCCAACTGGATATCGTCAACCTCTTTCAACAGGGTGAGGGACACACCTTCCGCTTTGCTGATTCCGGTTTCACCGCGGGGGACTGTCTGATTGATGGCGCACCGGGCAACTTCGCCGATTTCCTGCGGCAACAAGAGATCGATACGCGCCTGCCGCTGGTCGCGGATTACAGCGGCGCCATGGTCAATGTGAGCATCAAGGGTTCGGACAGCGAGCGGGGCACGGTGGATTTTTACGCCCCGGTGTTCAGTGGCGTGGATTACAAGCTGGCCGCACCAGTGGTTGACTATATTGACGAATTCACGGCGGTCACACCCAACGCGGGCGGCAGTTGGGTGTTCTCCTGCAACTGCATACTCAACTATCTTTATATGGACCTGGAGGGGAAACGAACCGCCAACATCACCGGCCCCTTCACATTTGGTGAAATTGCCTACCAACTGTTGAATCAGACACTGGTTTATCTGTCAGTGGAAGATCAGAGGTAACGACGCCATCCAGGCGACGGGGGTGAATTCTGTGCCGTTTCATCCGCGTGGGCACAAAAAGCGTGCCCTACTTGACTGATCCCACCCGCAAACACCCATCGATTACTGAAGAGCGAAGCGCAGGATCACCCGCATCGGCCATTCACGCCTGGAAAGTTCATCCGGAATAGGCCTGAAACGGTGCAATCGTTTGAGTGTCTGCAAGGCCGCCCGGTCCAGATGTCGACTCCCTGAACCGCGCAGAATGGCAAGTTGTTGCAGAGTACCGTCCTGAAGCACAACAAAAGCCACCTCCACCTGGCCTTCAACACCGCGTCTTTGTGCGCCACGCGGATACCGTTTGTTGGCCTCGAGCGCCAGTAGCAGCGCACGCTTGTACGTCTCGGTAATGTTGGCCAACCGGTCTGCCGAGACGCCGCGCGGCTTCTGCACCGCAGGTGGACTGGGTTCAGAACCACGCTGTCCGGTCTCAATCCTGGCATCCGGCTGCGCTGGCTGAACCCGTTGCCGCTTCTCTGGCCTGTACGTTCCGGGTGTGGAAGGCGCCGAACCGGATGCAGGCTTCGCCACCCTGTCCGGTTTGGGTTCGGGTTCGGGTTCGGGTTCGGGCTCCGGTTTTGGCTCCGGTTTCGGCTCCGGTTTCGGCTCCGGTTTCGGCTCCGGTTTCGGCTCCGGTTTCGGCTCCGGTTTCGGCTCCGGTTTCGGCTCCGGTTTTGGCTCCGGTTTTGGCTCCGGTTTTGGCTCCGGTTTTGGCTCCGGTTTTGGTTCCAGTTTCGGTTCCGGCTCTACCGGAGACGCTGTTTCGGTCCTTATCCTGCGCAAGGTCGTTGCCGCTTCCGGGTTCACGGCTGGCGGTATGCCGGATGCCGCACTCTGCTGCCGCTGCGGAACCAGCGTGACCCGCACAGGGTGTGCCACGCTGCCTGTGCCTTGTTGCTCGAACAGGTTTAGATCGAGGGTCGATAGCAACAGCAGGAGATGCAGTACCGATGCCGCAAACAGGCTGTTGGATATCGCTAACATCGTCTCCCTTCGACTCCTGACCACGCGCGGGATATCGATACCAGCAGCAATGATCGGTGGTTCAGCGGGACCGCTATCATACAGAGGCAACAACCGGGCGGGCGGGCTTCAGATCTCCGCGCAGGCCCGACAGGCGATACATGATGTTGCTCCCGCGCCTGCCGTGGTGGCTCGGGAGCCGAAGATCATGTGCTAAGGACCCTAATTAAACCGCACAGCGATACCCGCAAACAGATTCCGCTCGGGTGCCGGCTCAAAGTAACGGCTATTTGCCTCGTTCACCCGTACACTGCCGATATACTGCTTGTCAAAAATGTTGTTGATCCCCAGGAATGTGGTGACCTCGGTTTCGCCGTAATACCGGCTATACCCAAGGCGCAGATTCGAGACGCCGTAGCTGCTGGCGCTGTCGGAATTGGCGTTATCCACAAACACCTTGTCCACATACTGGGTATCCCAGATGGCATAAAAACCGGAAGGGGCATAATAGGCCAGCTCGGCAAAGGCGGTGTGCTCGGGGATACCCGGAATCCTGTTGCCCTTGAAAGAGGTACCGCTACCGTCCGTGAAACGGCTGAATTCAAAGTCTGAGTAGGTATAGGCGAGTGACAAATTCACCCCCGGCATTGGCTGCAGGTTGACACTGGCCTCCAGGCCATGGCGCAGAGTCTCACCGGCGTTGGTATAGTAATCCGATCCGGCCGGATTCTGCCCCGCCAGGATCAATTCGTTGTCGGTCTCGATGCGAAACAGCGCCAGTTCGTAGTCACTTCTGGGAGTGAGCGCACCCTTGATACCAAGCTCGTAGTTGACTGCGGTCTGTGCCTTCAGAGCCGGATTGAATCCACCTGCGGCGGTGGGATTGGCAAATTCACGGCTGCTGGGCGTCTCGAACGAGGTACCCAGATTGCCATAGACATTGAGCGCGTTGTTGAGACTCCACAACAGGCCGACTCGCGGGCTTATTTCACTGAATGTGATGTTTCCCGAATCATCGCTACCATCCACAAAATAGCGGTCGCTGAAGTCAAACTCCACCTCGTCATAGCGAGCCCCCAGGGTCAGTTCCAACGAGTCACTGAGGGCCAGTTCATTCTGCATGTAGAGCCCCCAACTAAAGACATCCTCGTCCTGGTCCAGCGACTTGGGCCCGATCACATTGCTGTCGATAATATTGGTGTAGTTAACCCGCTCATCCATCTGGTTATCGATATCCAGCCCCACGCTAAAGCGGTTTTTCATCCCGGAGAGCGCGCCCGTATAGCTGTACTGACCGCCGCCACCGACGAAAAAGCGTTGCAGGTCAACAATACCCCCCGAAGGCACCAGTGGTCCGCCAAAATAGCCGAACGGAAGCTTGGCATCGAAATCACGAAACACGTAGTAGTTGCGAAGCGTGAACTGGTGCTGGGCACCGATCGACTTGTTGTAGAGCAGACCCAGTTGCTGTTGCTTGACCGACTCCCCGGCATCGAAGCGCAGATTGTTGCGCTGCGCCGCACTGGGGGTGGAGAGATCCACATTGAAGGCATTGCCGGTCCGGCGCAGCCCGCCGGGATCATCCGCCTCCGGCGAGTCGACCGCATTAAAGGTAAGGGTTACATCGGAACTCTGATCGATATCGTAGCGAAACTTGGTGTTCAGCAGCACGTTTTCGGTCTCGCTGTGATCCCGGTAACCATCCAGTTCCAGCCTGGAGAGGTTCACCAGGTAGTTGAGCCGATCCGCCTGCCCTCCCGCCTTGAGCTGATGCTTGCGAAAATTGTACGAGCCAAAACTGGTGCGCGCCTCAATAAACGGCTGATCCTCGGGACCATCTTCGGTATACATGTTGATAACACCGCCGGAAGCGGTACCGTAGAGCGAGGAAGCGGGACCGCGCACCACCTCGATACGATCCAGGGAACCGATGTCGATACTGTCGACCCCGCCCTGACCATCGGGCAGGGTGGCCGGAATCCCGTCCACGTAGAGTTTGATGCCGCGGATACCGAACGACGATCTGGAACCGAAACCGCGAATGGAGATACGCAGGTCCTGCGCAAAGTTATAGCGGTTCTGCATGAACAATCCCGGGACCTTGACCAGGGATTCGTCTAGTCCCAGTTGCTGCCTGCCAAACTGGATATCATCCTTGTCCACGTAGCCGACGGCAGCAGGCACCTTGTAGAGTGACTTGTCCACGCGCGTCGCCTGGACCGTGATATCGCCCAGGAGATCAGCATCCTGCGCTTCTGCCGATACAGCGGCGCCTGCCAGCAATAAGGCCAGGGGTACCGGCAGTAACCCGCTCACATTCAGCGTTATTTTTCGCAACACACTTCCTCCGTTAAATTAATTCGCCGCAATCAACGCCGCCAGCCGACGGCCAGAACACTCCGATTCCGACGACCAATAACATATATTTTGTATGGTTATATCGTGACCGGTGAACATTAAGCCCGCTGCAAGGCGCTGCTCAATACAACAAAAGTCTAAGAAGGCGGCATGCGGATGGAATGAGGACCGGGAGTCTGGGGGGTTGGGAGTATTACACAATTGTTCTGAATTCGCGGTGGCGGGGCTGGCACCTTCTGTCGAGGGACGCCGTTAATCCATTGCATCCTCGGCTCCGTAAACGGTACATCCCTGTACCACTCCTCATGGGGGGCTCGCTGCCGCCATCCCTGGCGGCAGACGCCCTCGGCAGAAGGCACCAGCCCCTCCAGACGAACGTGTAATGCTCCCGGCGGGCCTGACCAATAGTAGCGAGCGGATGCCGGCCAACGGCAGTACCCAATTCCACACCCTCCGTGTAATCTTGCCTGTATGGGAGTTCGGTGATCGGGAAGAGAGGCCATGAAAAGCATAAAGATCGGCCTGGCCCTGGGCAGTGGTTCGGCCCGTGGCTGGGCACACATCGGCGTGATTCGAGCGTTGGAGGAGCAGGGAATCAAGCCCGATATCGTCGCCGGTTGCTCAATTGGCGCACTGGTGGGCGCCGCCTACTGCGGCGGCCATCTCGACGCCCTGGAGCAGTGGGTCAAGGGACTGAGCTTCTGGGACGTGGTGCGACTGCTGGATGTAAAGATGACCGGCGGACTGATTGAAGGCGACAGCCTGATGGCATCGTTTGAGGACAAGCTCAGGGATGTCAATATCGAGGAACTGCCCCTGCCCTTCGCCGCCGTGGCCACCGATCTGGCCAGCGGACGTGAGGTATGGCTGCAGGAGGGCCCGCTACCCTCCGCGGTGCGTGCCTCGATCGCGTTGCCCGGCCTCTTCTCCCCCATTCACCTGAACAACCGCTGGCTGGTGGACGGCGGCCTGACCAATCCGGTACCGATCTCGCTCTGTCGGGCGATGGGTGCCGATGTGATCATCGCGGCCAATCTCAACAGCGACCTTATCGGGCGCCACCTGAAAACCCGGGCGGAACAGAAACAGCTCTTCGGCGGTCAAGAGCGGGACCTGTTCAATCAGCTGCTGAAGAAACTCAACTCCGGCATTCTCGAATCGAAATTGGCCAAATGGACCCGCGAGAAAAGAAGCGGGGAGACGGCACCGGGACTTTTCGAGGTCATGGCCAGCTCGATAAACATCATGCAGGACCGCATCACCAAAAGCCGTATGGCGGGCGACCCGCCCGATGTCCTGCTGTCGCCACGGCTGGGCCAGCTCGGCCTGCTGGAGTTTGACCGTGCCGGCGAGGCGATTGCCGAAGGCTATGAGAGTGTGCAACGCATGGATACAGCCCTCCGGCATGCCCTGGCCCGGTAATTGCCGAGGCCAAAGTCGGAACCGGAGCCGGGACCCCGGTCCACGTCCCGGTTACCGCCGGTAACGCCACAAGCCGGCTCGAATCGAGCCTGAACGCTCCCGCGACGGGCGCGGGTCAGGGTTTCACATCGACACACTCGGTCAGTGGATTCTGGTCACTACCGCTCTCCTTGCAGTAGTGCAGACGGCCATCGGCATGACCGATCCAGGCACGCTGGTCGCTGTTGCCGATGTCGGTCACGGCAGAGCCGTTCGCCTCGACCACGGTGGTGCAGTTGTGCCAGTATGGAATGGCAGTGCCGCCCCCCCCGGTACAGAAGCGCACGCTGCCGTCGCTGTAGCCGATCCAGGCGCCATTGACGCCATTGACACTGATCACGCTGACGCCGCCGGCGGCCATCACCGCGCCGGTCGTCAATGCCAGCAGGGGAAGTGCTACCCATCTCTTGTTCATGACTGCTCCTCTGTCATTGCCTTCGGGTTTCGCCTGGTACTACTTTAATTTGATGAAGTACTTTTGTAGGGTGGATAAGCGACAGCGCATCCACCGCGGCGATGGTGGATGCGCCTACCGGCTTATCCACCCTGCGAAACTTACTTAAGGCGAATTACAGGATTTTCGTCATTCCGGCGCAGACCGGAATCCAGGAATACCGCCACCATTAAG
>NZ_JAQGEI010000018.1 GCF_029017505.1 Sedimenticola hydrogenitrophicus | reverse complement strand
CCTGGCGCATGCTGCGCTTCTGGCGTTCGCGTCATTGGCGGTAACGGTGGCAGAACTGGCTGTAGCGCAACGCCTGTCCGCCGTGCACGGCCACGTACTCCGACCACAGCAATTGCAGGGTGACGCCCTTGCGCTTGAGCTCCTGATGGATGGAGGGGTAGTCCAGTTCGGCCAAACGCGTGGTGGCGGTTCGAGGCGGATACAGGCGCGCCTCCAGTGCCGCCTCATCCATCCCCTCGGGCAGGGGCCAGGACAGGCCCTGCGCCTGGGCCAGGCTCACATACTTGTTGACCGCCCCCTTGGACAGGCCGACGGCACGGCCGATCTTCTCGTGGCTGAGTTTGGCCTCGAACTTCAGTCGAAGTACTTCGGTAATTTTACGCATTGGAATCCTCTTGCCCGGCATCGTCTCCCCCGCTTGAGAAAATGCGGGGGGCTATGCCTGAAAAAGTTGAAAGATTCCAGTGCTTTTCGAGAGATTCCGGGGATCGTGACCGGCGTTTCCGGCATCGTGACCGCCGATTCCGGCAAGCTGGCCAAAATCGGTCACGATAAAACGGAATCACCGGTCACGTTCGACCGGAATGAGCGGTCACGATCAATCGGAATGGGCGGTCACGTTCGTCCGGAATACGCATTTACCTGATTACCCATCTAACTCAGCTGTGTTGCGGAAAATATTATCCGCGAGGAGTGGTACAGGGATGCACCTGTTAATGGCCATTTAAACTGACCCACTATTGGCCATTTATTCTGACCCACCTTGGGTGGCTTTGGCCACCAAGCCATGTAGTGTTCCCGGTCTTATCCAGCGGTGTAGCCTGGATGAAGCCGCAACCACCGAAACAGGGAGTTGAGCACAGGGGCTGGCGGCGGCGTAATCCGGGGCGTGGGGCGACGCAGCGCAGAGTCCTGGATTCCGCCCGATCGGGGGTGAGGGTCTGTCGGGGTTTCGTGGGGCGGGCTTCATCCAGGCTACAGTGCTTGTCAATCTCCCTAAGCATGTAATGGATACGTAATCCGATAGTTGCATCAAGATACGTTAAATATTACCCAAAGCCGTGTATTTTCAGGTTAAACGCTCGTCCTGTTTCCGCAGCCGGAATTCACCGGCAGTACCATCCAGTCTGTGTGCACATCCCCACACTTATTTCCATCGGCACGCTGAAAATCCATCAAGGATCGACTATAGTTCAGGCACGCATCACAACTATATGTGTGCTTATAGATTGCCATTATTAAGATAGAAAATAGGGACTAATCAGAACTATGCGCTGCCTTCGACCAAGGATTCAAAAGACAGGCAATTCCTGGAACATAATTCTTTAGCCAGGTCCATTTTAGGACCAATCATGGAGGAGTCCATGTTACAAGAAAAGGAATTTGCATTAACCGAGCGCCAGAAACGTGAACTTGAATATCACCGTGAATACGCTCGTCAGCATACCGCCCTGTTAAAAAAACCCTTTTCCTGGGATGTTCTGGAGCACCCCTCTGACCGATGGTGGAACGCCTACTGGCAGATGTATGATCACCTCACTAAATTGAAACTTGAAGGAAAACGCGTACTGGTAGTGGGATGTGGATTTGGTGATGATGCCTTGCGTCTGGCGAAACTTGGCGCAACTGTATTTGCTTTCGACTTATGCCCTGACTCACTAAATATCGCGAAAGCACTAGCAATTCGGGAAGGGTTAAGCGTCACATTTGATAACATGGCAGCTGAATCACTAGCGTATGAAGATAATTTTTTTGACGTCATCATTGCCAGGGACATCCTTCACCATGTCGATATACCCTTGGCCATCAGGGAGATTAAGAGGGTGGCCAAACCCGGCGGATTACTCATCGTCAATGAAATATACTCCCACTCGATCACAAACCGAATCAGGCAATCCGCTTTTGTTGAAAGATTTCTCTATCCCAAAATGCAGAGATTGATCTATGGTGCTGATACCCCTTATATCACCCAGGACGAAAGAAAGTTAACGGAACTGGATATCGAGGAAATTGTAAAGAACTCAAACAAACCTAATTCTGAAAAATACTATAATTTCTTGGTTACCCGGATTGTGCCTGATCGATTTGTTGCCTTTTCGAAAGTTGACCGTTTGCTTTTGATCATGCTGAAACCAATTGCCCATTTTTTGGCAGGACGGATTTTTTTCTCTATACAGATCGCCAAGTGAATGAATAGGCAGTCGGCTAGCAGTCCATTCACCCGGTGAGTGAATCAAGACAAACTGCAAGTTTCTGTGAAGACGTTCGCCTTGAATATTTTTCGATGACGATATCCGATGCCACCGTTGCAGATCCATTTTCGATACTGGTGATAAATTGCAATAGGGCCTGTTCTATTGAGCCGACATCATCCAGGGGCGCTATATCAGACAATCCCGCTTCTCGCAAGGTATGTGCGGTATCCCCACTGGCATCGGTAAGCGCCAGAATCGGCCGACGGGCTCGAAAATATTCATAGAGTTTTGCAGGTACCTGATGATTACAATTGGCTGCCTGGAGTATTATCAACCCGTCGGCTGATAACATCTCTTTCAAGGCATGGCGATAGGGTATACGCGGCTTCATCTGGACAATATCATCGATCACCAATCGATTCAGGGATTTTTGAAACGACTCATCATGCCCCGTGGCTCTGAGTATGATGTTTAGTCGCTGTTTATCGATCAGCCGCCGCTTTTTCAGATTCGACAACGCCTGAAAGAAAACCTCTGGGTCCCTCTCATCAGGATAGATGACACCACTGTGGATCAACTTTACAGCCCTGGTATCTTTCTGTGGACTTGCGGTGAGACAGGGCGAGATAGCCGCCGTTTCTATTTCGGCGAAAATATCTTCATTGTAGCCATTGGGTAGTTGGAGCCATTTTCCGTCTGGTTCTCCGGGATAACGTTTCTGATACATCGAAACCGCCCCGGGTGTAGTAAAGACCGCTTTCGAACAGGCCTGGATCGTTTTCTTTTCAATCCATAAAAACACCCTCCGTCGTGCCTCTTCTCTCGGGTAGGTTGGCTCTGTCATTGAATCGCGAAAATCGGCTATCCAGGGCAGGCCGGTGAGCTTATGCAGGGTCAAGCCAATAAGATGGGAGGTGGCGATCGGATAGGTACTCCATATCACCTTCGGCCTGTATTTTCGGATTAGACGCAACCCGGACCAGACGCCCCCAAACCACCAACTGGACCATGGATCGGGTAGTGCCAACAGGTCGAGGTAGCGCCCCCCGAGGGAGAGATGTTTTCTGGAGTTCAGGGCAAAGGCCCTTATCACAGGCACCCCCTGTGGAATATCCCTTAACTGATCGTCATTGGTATCGGCATAGGCGCGTGTATGTGCCGAAAGAATCAGGGGAGACCAACCATAATCGCCAAGATATCTGGAGAAGGCCAATGTACGCTGTAACCCGCTGCTCACCTGAACGGGTGGATAGTGGTAAGCCACCATCAGTACCCTGTTTACCATGATTTAAGCCAATCCCGAATCTCCGCAGTAACGGCATCTCTCCAGACAGTTCGCGAAAATGTGTGATCGGCCTCATCGATCTGTTTAATCCTGAAACGCCCCTGCGCAACAATACTCTGGAAGGCTGACGAGGCATCGACAGCTTGCCTGAACTCAGCAGCAGTGAAATCATTACCACTGAGCACCAGCAACACCTTGCCGGTAAAGGTTTCCAAGGCCCGTTCCAGCCTCAGCGCCAGTGACAAGTCAGACTGGCTGATACGCGGGTCGGCCGTACTCGGGACAGCGTGGCTGGAACCCCGCCCGGTTGCCCTGACAACCAACTCAAAAAAAGAGTTCAGGGCAGACCAGTAATCCACTCTACCGGCACGTAGCTTTCGCCAAAATCCCTTACTGAACAATCGATTCAGATAATAGTGTCTGATATAAGTCCTGGCCTCGCCTGCGTCACTGCGTACCCAGGGATTCAATAGCACCAAGCCCTGAACACGTTCATCATCCGCGGCGTAGAGTGCCGCCGCGGTGGCGGCGTCACACAAACCCAAAATCACTACTTCCGTGAGCCCCGGACATTCGTGCTGGAAACAGTCCATGGCAGTTGCGATATCGTCGGTGATACCCTCAAAACCGATCAAGTCACCACTGCTATCCCCCATTCCTCGATAATCAAAACGAAATACCGGTATATCAGATTCAGCCAAGTCTCTTGCCAAGAGTACAAATTGGCGATGACTACCGACCCGATACTGTGGTCCTCCTACGACCAACAAGACACCGCACTGAGCGGGCTGCCTGCCAGGGTGTATAACGCCGATCAGCCGTTCTCCCTGACAAGCGAAGTTTAGCGGACGCTCAGTGGCCACATTTTCTGAGACCTCCTCAGGGGTCGGAGTCTGGCAGGATACGGGCTCATTCAAATCCCCACCATCCATCACAGCCCCATCATCGCGAGGACAACTGATTGCAGCACGTACGCCTTCCTCCGAACGCAGGATCAAATCCGGCACCAGGGTAATCTCTGGCGTCATCCAGAATGGCTCACCTGCGACTAACTCAACGGTGATCTCGACTCCATGATGTTGCCAGGACTCCACAATCCGTTGCTTATCGATTGGCAAAGGGGTATCGGAAGTTTTTGTTAACTCCAGCCAGTTGATCTTGGTCCCTGCTGCAGGCAACATTAATGATAGATTCAGCTCATCCAACTCATTCGCCAGCTTTGGCGATAGTCTATAACCCGCGATTTCCAGACTTGTGCCCTGACCAAGCTGAGTTCGTAAATCACTTACCTTTTCTTGCTGTCCGTCCATGAACCCGGCCACCGTGCGCAGTCTCAAAAACTGGGTCAGCATCCGTGCGCCAGTGCAGACCGGCTGCCACAATAGCAGGCTGCTGACCGGGTTATTCAGTCGCCTAGCCACATCCAGGGCCAAAAGCGCACCGAGTCGAAGACCCCAAAAATGAATTTTGATGGCGCCCTGCGCCCGCATCCAGTCGACAAGGTAAAGCATATCCGCACACCAGACCGACCAATCCGCCTCGGAGAAATCCCCACCACTCTCCCCCGTGCCATACAGGTCAGGGACAACTACCGTCATCCCCATCCCAGCAAATGATCGTGCTTGGGCACTGACCATTTTACGACTTTTATTCATCTCTTCAGCAAAGGCAGGAAAATGCAGGACCCAATGATCGAGTGCGTGATTTGAAGGGGTATACAGCGTGACAAACAGCTTTCTATTCTGATGATTGAGGAAAAAAGGTTCGGTATTGATGGTGTTCTTCATGAGAATAGATTTCATCAATGGGTAGGGGTATGTCGCGGTGCGCCAATTGAGGTCTTATCTTTATACCTGAACGGGATATCTGCACCTACCCACCGCTTGACATCCATCTGTTGCAGCCTCGTGAGACTACGACTGGGACATCTTCATCGTCACGAAGGCATGGAGTGACCCTAATGACTCGAACACATCAGCATTGACCTCGTCGTCATCAAAATAGATATCATACTGCTCTTCGAGTGAGGTCATCAGATTGACGACCGCTAAAGAATCCAATTCCTGCACATTCCCCAATAATGTCGTATCCGAGTCAAACCCGTCAATCCGCGACCCCAGTTGTAGAACCTCAGCCACCGTGCGCTTGATATCATCCAGTGCTACCACGTATAAATCTCCTCTGCTATCTTTTAAGCGGTTCGTTGCCTATATTAATTAAATCATATACTGCCAAACCGGGATGCCGTCAATCGCAACCCGCTCCCCGACACCGGTTGGGGATAACTACTGGGCCAGTGCGATGCCGATTAGTCAATGCGTCCTTGATTGTAGCCAATGGGTTTCCTATCAATGTCCCCCTGGCTAGCGGCGCTAGACTTGTTACGCTCGCATTATAAGCATACGGGATAAATGGATAGTCAGTCACTCGGTTATTGAGCATGGCGGTTATGGCCACACACATACCGACTAAGCTATGATAAACGATTATCCCCCGGCAAAATAATAGACAGGAAGCACGTTGGAAGATGGAACAAGTCACCAGTAACTTTGAACTTAATGTCAGAGCATTTAAAGAATCGCTAAAGTTCAATATACCGGCAAGTCATAACCTCACTGAACATCTCCATGCTGTCATGCGGTGGCTCTGCCGAGCCCATGATATGACTACCGATGACGGGGTTTCACAGACCTATCTGGTCAGGTATAAAAAATGGGCCAATTCTTACCCCGAGACCACGGGCTATATCATCCCTACGATGTACCGATATTGGGCCATCTCGGGTCTCGATGAATTCCGGGAACGAGCCAGGAAAATGACAGATTGGGAGTGTGACATCCAACTGCCCAACGGCGGTGTTTTAGCCGGTGCGATAGGTGATTCTGACAAACCTACTGTATTCAATACCGGCCAGGTATTATTTGGTTGGACAAGGGCATTCGAAATAGAAAATATTGAGAAATACAGAGAATCTGCCGTAAAGGCGGCACACTGGCTCTGCAATATTATGGATGATGACGGTTGCTGGAGAGCGTACGGCTCACCGATGACGCTTTCAACTGGACCCAATTTATATAACACGCGCAGTGCCTGGGGATTGACCAGGACGCATCAAATATCGGGTGAAAAGCGATTTCTGGATTGCGCGATCAAAAATCTGGAGTGGGCACAATCTAAAAGCCACGTTAACGGCTGGCTGGAGGAAAATTGCCTGCAAGACAATAGTCAGCCATTTCTTCATACGATCGCCTATGCCATGCGTGGATTTCTGGAAGTCGGGATTTATGCCCAGCGCCAGGATTTTGTCGATCTCTCGATTAAAATTGGAGATGCTCTGCTTCATCAACTACCCGCAACGGGGTATATGCCGGGCCGATTCAATAAAGACTGGGAGCCCACCGTGAAATGGTGTTGTCTTACCGGGAATGCCCAAATCGCCATCAACTGGGGCAGGCTATATCAATTGACAGGAGACACAAAGTACAAAGAGGCGGTTATACGTATCAACAAATTCACCAGGAGCACTCAGAAATTAAAAGGTAATCCGGATGAACTTGGTGGTATAAAAGGGTCACATCCAATCAATGGGGGATATCATCCCTGGCAATACCCCAATTGGGCCGCGAAATTTTTTGCTGATGCATTGTGCATGGAAGGTTATCTGACGAATCTTATCGAGTGCCCGGAGGAGATGGATAACGTGACCACCTGACTAGTCTATTTCCGGTGCATGCTCTGATAACCAAAGTTCCAGCACAGTCAGGATCCATACCAGCTCACCATAGTAGACCACATGCCTTTCCCGATGCATACTGATGACCTTATCTATGAATTCCGGTTTGAAATAACCCCTCTTTTTTAAAGAATTCAGGGAGTCATAAGCCAACTCCTGCAGGGATTTATGCGTACTCATCCAAATTCCAAATGGCAGCCCGAAACCGTGCTTCTTTTTGTTGATGGTGGCGTCCGGCAGCCAGCCGCGGAGCGCCTCTTTATAAAAATACCGCAGCTTTTGCCCTTTCAATTTCCACCGATCTGGCAGTGTGCAAGAAAACTCGATCAGTTCATCATCTATCATTGGATAAGCGACCTCGATACCGGCAACTGCACACATGTGGCTCACTTTTCGTAAATCGTTGTCAGCCAGCGTGTACTGCCAATCCAGATATAGCATCCGGTTGAGTTTTGATGCATCCTTGGGAAGACTATAGACCTCTCGATAATATGCCTCTGGATAACTAACGTTGACCGCCTGAAGAAATTCATCAGTGAACAATTCGGAGGGGGAGTGAAGATTAGTGTAGTTGTTAATTTGTAACCTATCAGGGAGGGAGACGTTGGCCTGTCTGATGTAACTATTAATTTTACGAAACAGATATAACTTGTCGGTAGTCAAACCAAAAGCTGGCTCTAGTACATTCGTACGTAACCATTTTGGCAAACTGCCGTAGGCCTCAAAAATCGATTGTTTGGCATATCGCTCATTGCCGGCAAACAATTCGTCCCCGCCATCGCCTGCCAAGAGCCGCTCTATTCCGTGGTCCTTCGCGAACTTGGCGCAAAAATAGGCAGGCAATGCCGATGAATTGCCGAAAGGCTCGTCATAACTGGTTGCGACCTTTGGAAGCGCCTCCACCACATCATCAGGGGTTACATAGTATTCGTGTAGCTTGACACCGAAATGTTTGGCTGTGATACGGGCATAGGGAACCTCATCATAACCCTCCGCATTAAAACCTATGGCAAAGGCCTCCTGCTCCCCCTCACCTATCTCCGCCAACATGCCCACAACCGTGGAACTATCCAGACCACCACTAAGAAAGGCCCCCGTCCGCCGCGAAGAATCCAGGCTTTTCCGTAGACTTTTTCTTAGCAACTCCCTGAGTTGCGCACCCGCTTTGGAAAATTGCTGAGTTGAACTATTCTTGAATACCGGTATGGACAAATTTCGGATGCGTATTTTATCCTTATCTGCAATCAACAGTTCGCCAGCCGAGAGTTTCTTAACGCCTTCATAAACGGTGCTGGGACTGGGAATCATATGCGAGTAGACATAATTGTAAATACCCTGGTTACTCAGGTTAACGGCCACCTCCGGACAGGCCAGGACAGCACTGGCTGACGATCCCAAAACCAGGCCGGATGCCAAGGTTGACCAATAGAGAGGGTATCTGCTCATTCGATCAACACCGGCCAAGACGATGTCTTCAGAATCATCAACCAGTACGAATAAATACTCGCCCCAAAGCGATTTTAAAAACGATTCCCCCTGTTGATGATATTCCTTGACAAAAGCCTGGCAGAGAGCGGCGGCGTTACCGGTGGTCGTATCCGGCATGCCTGGCCAACAGGGTAAGCCCAATATAGCCAGTAGTCCATTCTCACCAAATGTATAAATATGGCCTGTTGTTCTGAAGGAGCACAAGGCATTCCCGACTATCCTGTGTGGCAAGGAGGTGTTACTCGCCTTGCCCATCCACTCTTCTGGCTGGCCAGTGTTTTTTAGTTGGGCAGACCAACTCCTATACCCCCACAGCGAGGGAGACATGATGTTATTCATAAATGTTTCCTGATTACCCATCATACTCAGCCAAGTTTGGATACCGGTTATTAAAACCGCGAGTGAACGGAAATACACGCAAATGGCGAGCAGGTGGGCAAAGCTTGCTGCTCACACTTTGTGGCCTGGGTGGAGTCCGCTCCAGGGGAACTTGACAGGCGCACAGCACTGTAGCCTGGATGAAGCCCGCCCCACGAAACCCCGACAGACCCTCACCCCCGATCGGGCGGAATCCAGGGCTCTGCGCGGCGTCCGCCCCACTTCCCGGATTACGCCGCCGCTAGCCCCTGTGCTTAACTCCCTGATTCGGTGGTGGCGGCTTCATCCAGGCTACGCGGCTACGATGCCTGCTGGCATCCTGCCTTAGTAACTTTATTTGCGTTCATTTGCGGCTCATTTTTTCCTGGGTACGGCTGAGTTAGATGGGTAATCGGGTAAATGTTTGAATGAAAGTAGGTTATGGCCAATAGCCGACGTTTTTCAATTTATTGATTAGTCCCTGTAGGGGATGCCCTTGGTTACCTGCTTTGAGCGCCATCTGTTTGGATTCAGGATACTTTTTTAGATCGAACAATAACAGTCCATAGTTATAGTAAAAATCCGGGGAGTCAGCCCCCAGTGATTCAGCCACCCTATACTGTTCCAGCGAATTATCCGCCGCTCCCGACAAGTGCAGGTGGGCCGCATAAATTGTGCGGACTTTGGAATCTTTTGGCCGAAAGCGAATGGCTCGATCGAAGAAACAATGGGGTGTGCGTTTCCAGTCCCCAAATCGCCTTATATTTCGCTTGGCGTTTTCTTTATACTTCGCCAGCCGAAAATAGCGTGACATAGCCCAGAGTGCGCGGTGGTGATTGGGGAACCGTCTCAAGGTATATTCGATGTCCCCAAACGGGTCCTCGCCGCTTGTATTGCCTTTTACTAGCGCTTCGATATAGGGCTTGAAATGGACATTTTCAACCAACTTGATCCTACTCTGCGGTGCATCGCCTGAGGGTTGCCAGTTTTTCGGATCATTATAGTCCCAGGTAAGGCCGTCATTGACCAAAGGTCCGCAGTCAATTTCCGCCGAGGAAGCAGTTGAAAGCATGACGATACTCATCATGCCGCATGCCATCAATATGAGCTGTTTCTTGTCCATGATCATTTATGCATTCATATCCATTACAGGTTTGACCGACTTATTCTCTTCCGGGTTCTCTTCCGGGGTGTCGAAAAAACTCTTTCCTTTTTGGTACATCTCTTCAACACAGTCTCGCATCCGTTGACACTCGACCAGTAGCAGACGGGTATTACCTATTCTTGACCGCTGGATAATTCCATGCCTGTCCAACTCCTGAATTAAGCGTTCTTCGCATCGCAATGCATTGGCCCGTTCACTCAGCACAAAAGCTTTTAACTCCCTTCTATTCCCCGCTTGATCTATCAATATGCCTGTCATCGGTTGCGATTCATAAAGGGAAAAAGGGAGATGCCCTGCAATCCGATCTTCGAGGTGATGCGTGAAGGTAATGCTGGAAAACGGGGTGTTGATACAAAGCACTTTTCCGTTGAGCTTTAATAGTCTATTAAATACGGAGTCTTTACCAAAGGGTTTATCATTCTGCGCCTGGCCCTCTATCAGGGCCGTGCCACCCTTGCCCCAGACCAAGATAGGGTGGGTAACACTCTGGCTTCGCTGAACCGCTCTGTTCCTTCGGAAAACCTCACTCAAGATGCCCATTTTTGACGGACTACGGCGAATATCCACGGGTTTGCCTGACTCAAGAAATTCCCTTGAGGATTGATTGTGGTAAGTCATCGATGGCATGGCCAGTAATCCCTCTTCACCCACTGTCGACTTCAAAGCTTCAATCATTTCCAAAGGGCTTCCCCGGAATCCACTGGTTGGTATCCAGGAGGCATGAACCATCAGTGCATCCCCTGCCCCAACTCCCATTTTTGTTAGTTTAGCCTTTAACTTATTGCCATCATACGAAAATAAGTATTTAATTATCAAATGCTTACAGTTTTTATATGGATCCATCACACTCTACTTTATTTCATATTCATCGGTTATAAGCTACAGTTTATGCCGAATACCTGTCATGCTCATATAATGAATTTAAGTAATAGCAGGCCACTCTCCCTTACTCTCCGACTCTATGTAACATCATGACAAGTATTAGAAATTCCCTGGCCGTCTCGTTCCTCGACAAGTATAGCTCATTGGTGTTACAGACCCTATCAACTCTGATTCTAGCCAGGTTGTTGACCCCGGAAGAGATCGGCATCTATTCTCTGGGGGCCGTTATAATCGGTTTCGCTCAAATGCTTCGGGATTTCGGGGTTTCCAATTATCTGGTTCAGGAAAAAGATTTGACCAGAGAACGCATTCGAACAGCATTCGGGGTAACCCTTTTGATAGCCTGGAGCGCTGCGACTCTGCTCCTGATTTTTAGTGATAGCTTGGCCACACTCTATGACAAACCGGAAGTTAGTACCGTTATCTGGATATTAACCATCAGTCTCTTCTTCATTCCAATCAATTCGACAGTACTCGGTTTGCTGAGGCGCAATCTCGATTTCAAAACCATCTTTCATATCAATATCAGTAGCGCTATATCACATGCAGTAACCGGCGTCTTCCTGGCCTATAATGATTTTGGCTTCGCGAGTCTCGCCTGGGCTTCTGTTGCGAGCGCCGCTACAACACTGCTTGTTGGCCTACTGAAAAGACCGGATGATTCTGAGTTTATTCCCTCACTCAAGGAGTTCAAACGCATCTTTTCTTTCGGAGCCTATGCAAGCAGCTCCTCACTTCTCTCGGAAGCCGGTTTAAGCGCACCGGATCTTACCATCAGCCACAATCTTGGATTTTCATTTTTAGGGTATTACAGCCGGGCGGTAGGTCTGGTATCGATATTCAACTACACGGTATCTGCTGCCATTAACCCCGTCATACTCCCGGCCTTTTCCAACAGTCTGCGCGAGAATCGCCCCATTAAGCAACCCTATTTAATGGCAGTCAGTTATATGTCTGTTGTCTCCTGGACTTTCTTCGGCTTTTTGACGCTATTGGCTTTACCAGTTACCAGAGTGCTCTATGGGGATCAATGGGATGATGCTGTATTGGCTGCCCAGATACTGTGTTTCGCCTTCATGATCCAGTCGGTTATCTCTTTTGCTGGCCCCGGGCTCATGTCACTCGGAATGATCAAGTATACTTTTTTCATTCAACTCATCGTTCAGACGCCCAGAGTGATACTGACCGTAATTGCGTCTTTTTATAGTATCGAGCATGTTGCCCTGGTTCAGGTCCTGTTCTATTTCTATTGCCTGGTCATTTATCACTTGATTTTACATAAAAGGCTCGATATATCCGTCGCCGACCTATTCCGTAATACATCCAAAAGTTTTGTCATCGCGTTCATTGCTAACTTGATCCCTTTCGCTATAGTTTATACTTCATTTTTTGATAACCATTTTATTATGGTGTTATCAGCTGGTATCGGATGTTTGATGGGTTTTGTACTGGGTATTTACATAACCCACCACCCATTATCCCTTGAGATTAATGCTCTCAAGGATAAACTATTCTTTTTCGTAAAAGGAATTAAAAATGAATCCTGAAAAGAAAGTTCAGAACAGTAATACCTATGACGAGATGTACGCGTCAAATCAAGAGTCTGGAGCCTATGGCTTACCTTACTATAAATCATGTTACTTCCCCCTCTACAAACATGTAAAACGGATCCTAGATAAAAATCGGGATAACAGGATTCTCGAGGTGGGTTGTGGATCAGGTGGATTCGCTCACTATCTGTTTGATACCACAAACATGATTTACCGAGGCTTTGATTTTTCAGGTGTCGCTGTTGATTATGCCAGGATGCGAACCGGCCGTTCAGATGTTTTCCATATTGGTGATGCTACCCATAAAAAGAGTTATCTCTGTGATTACGATACGATCATATGCACCGAAGTGCTTGAACATGTCGAACAAGATCTCGATATAATGAGTATGTGGAAATCGGGGACCTTCTGTATTTGCAGTGTTCCGAATTTCGACTCCCCATACCATGTAAGACACTTCAAAAATGAAAATGAAGTGATATCCAGATATGGTGATATCATCCAAATTGACTCATTGAAAATCATTAAAAAGCCGGTGATCGAGGATATTTCCCTGTCAAATAGACTCAAAATGATTCGCTGGAACCGTTATCGCCCAAAGCGATTGATTGAGCTACTTGGGCTAGGCGATTTTGACACGGTAGGTGGGTGGTATATTTTTACTGGTTACAAAAAATAACGGGGTAAGGATATTGCTCAACAAGAGTATCTGAAGCATGCATGGATGGTATCTAATAAAACCTTTTTAGGCGATCTTGTTAAGCCTTGACAGTCAAAGTAAGATATTGAACTTATATACCAAAATATAGGTGATAGTGATTTTCTAATAGCTGGACGCGAGCGTCCCATGAATGCTGTTGAGCGATGGTACGACGTCGATGTGATAACTCCATGCTGGGTTCCAGTAAGGCAAATTCAATCTTCTGCTCCCACTCTGAAGCCGAATTTGCGACTTGAATAACGCCACTGAAATAGTCATTAATACATCTCAATGGTGATGAAACTATCGGTTTACCTGTTGCCAAGTATTCTACCAATTTTAGTGGAAAAGCCACATGCCCCCATGCACCCGAATCTTTGCGGATCACTGAAGTAAGAATATCGAAATGATGGTTATAAGCTGGAATCAGGCCCCGATGGCGCTCACCTAGCAAGTGGACATTAGGTAACTCACATAATACTTTATAGGCCTCAGCATTATAGGTATCTCCAAGAAGCTCTTTGTGTTCGACCCTCCCAACAAATACCCAATGCCAGTCAGGCCGGTTGCGGACAACAGCAGCGACAACTCTCAAATCCAATTTTCGATTGAATGAGCTGATATGACCGATTCGCGGATGTGGGATTTGTCGAATGTCTTCTGGCTCGGACACATTGACATCGGCGAACAGCGCTACATCTCCACCGTTCTCTACACATTCCGCTGTAACATGATACTTTTCCAATAATACATCACATAGATGCTGAGACGATGCGGTGACAAGATTACTGGCATTGAGACATTGCTTCATGAACAATTCATTATTAGCAGTCCAAGCTCCTTGCATCCAATACATATCGTATGCATGAAAATGATTATATCGAGCATTCAACTCTTTTACATAGGGCCAGTAAATCGGATTAAAATTAGCAACAATGAAATTATCATTCCGGATACCAGCAGCTTGCCTGATATACCTGCAATAAAAGCGAATAGCAGCTTGCGTGGTTATCGGTGATTTGAGCCAGGTAGGAAATACTCTCCCCGCCCTCACTATATTAACTTTATCCATTTTCACATTATGATGAAAAAGCGTGGCCTCCTGCCAATCAAGCTGATGGCGATCCCACAGATCAAGGCATCCTGTACAGTAGTATACTGGCCACCCCATTCCCGCCAATCTTGACAGTATATGCTGCCTATTCATCCATTGGAGTTCGTCCCATGGATGGCTGGCAAAAGCAATGATTGGAATTCGAGTCATAGAAATAGAATCCTGATTACTGATATCTCTATATTTGTCGGGAAAAATGTATAATCCTTGGTAAGGCAATATGCCTTAAGTAGAGCAACTTCCCAGCTATAGATTTACTATTTATCAACATAATTCCCCAACGCTCCCTCTTTTTAAAACCCCAATCTTTCTTATAATTATCATCACCGATCAAAAAATCGATTGTAGTTATTCCTTCATGCAAAAGTAGATTTTTAATAATTTCATGGAACAAAAGGGTACCGACAGAATATTGTCGAAACTCTTCGCAATGGGCGAGTTTGAATATTGACGCTATACCATCCTTCACATACCACAGTTGAGCGGCCGCTAACTGCCCATTCAATCTAAGGATCCCAAGCCGCAACCAGCCCTCCTCAGCAGCACGCGTAGAAAACTCACGTATAAATTCAGGGTTACCTTCTTTCTTCTTCCAGCTTCTGTCATAGACCGTTTCGAAATTCCGAATTGCCTCATCGATATTCTCTCTTCCATTGATCATCTTGAAATCATAACCATCAAAGCTGGCTTCCAGCTTCCTGGATTTCCGCTTGATGGTGTTCCTTAGACGTGAAGGCAATTGGTTATAATAGTTTTCATAATCCACACTGGATAGGTCTAGTGTGTAATTATCAAACCAATAATAGGTAGTATAGGGAATCCCCAACTGTTCGCATGCTTCAATTATCCGGGAAAATGACTTACCGCCTTTATCCATCGGTCCCAACGTCATTTGATCCCATGCCCTGTTTGCTAGCAGATTGGATAGCAGGGTGCGATAAGAGGTGGGGCCGGATGGTGAATCATCAAGTTCCAATATTTCGAATAGGGAGGTGTAGTAGTTGGCAATCGGCACAATCTGATTAAACAGAAACTTTTTTCTAAAGATGACAGGAAGCACTAGCGCCAAATCATTAACATCATTTAATAGTACAGCAACCATGCCGATATCGTTTTTGCTTTTTATATACTTGAGCAGTACCTGATACCAGATATAGGCTTGTTCAAATCTCAAAACGCGGTCATTGTCTTTCCACTTACGCGCTATTTCGGGAATATCAGCTGAATCAAACGCGGTAAGCTTAAATTGAGTTATATCGCTACTCATGATTTATTGAAGTTCCAACAGATCCTCAAAAAGAACCGCAGGGGGTCTCTATCCCATGGGGTAAATCTTTGTAGAAAGTAGCGACTGCTGTTCTTGTTTACCGCCCCCCAATTGGTTGTAACCGCCGTTTTAAATCCAAGCGAAGCAATCATATTTAGATGCTCAGCATGAAAATTTTCGCCATACTTTCCATAGGGATAGGAGAAGTGCCGGATTGGTTTATTGATAATGCTCTCTATATACTCTTTCCCTTCAATAACATCGGACTGCGCATCGGTTATACCTATGTACGACATCATAGGGTGTCGCATTGTATGTGTACCGATGGTCATCCCTTTCTCTTCTGACAAGCTAATCAATTCATCTTTTGTCAACATATTTCTTGTAGTCAATGAGACGTTGCCAGTGATGACCTTCAATGTGTTGATTCTATTTTTCTGCTCTTCAGGCATAAGCGTCTTTAAGTTTTCAATCAGAAGATTCATTACATTTTGTTTATCCCGATCCGATAAAAATGGATATTTGCCCAATCCCAATTCGCTTAAATCTATCTCAGGTTGGCGCGTGGCCTTGATAATTTCAAATACTGTATCGTTCCACAACGCCCCACTACGCACTGCGTCACCAACCACATAGAATATCGCGGGCAATCCATATTTTTTTAAAATGGGAAGAGCTTCATGATAATTATCGCTATACCCATCATCAAAGGTGATTACTATTGTCCTGGGTGGAATATTACCTTGCTCGATATACCTGGCAGCCTCTTCTATAGTAACCACATTGAAAAGCTTGCTGATGATCCGCATTTGCTGATCAAACTCTTCACGATTAATACAATCCTGTCGTAAATTGTCTTTAACGGGCAGTACCTGATGATAGATGAGTATGGTAATATTGTTCCTCATCCCAAATGGCGCAATAATATGAGCTACGATCTTCAAAAGACGCCAGAACCACTCTCTGTCCGAATTGAATAACCCACTAAAACTCATAGAATTTTCCTTTATTGGACTATCCCATAATATACTGTGTGCTTGATTTGTCATCATATACTGATAGACTTCATTATTAAACAATTAGGAACGTTATTATTTACTTAAAGGGCAAAAATAAATAGATGAAGTGCCTCCTGGTTTCGAGCTTTTTCCCACCAATCAGTGGCGGTTCTGCCGTAGTTTATGAAATGCTTTGCCGGCACTCGCCCGACCATGCTGTATACGTACTAGCACCAAAAAGGCATTGTGCAACAAATGTGGAGCTCGCCTGGAGGGAATACGATAAGACAGCTCCGTTCAGTATCTTTCGGTTAAAACTACTGCGGCCACTGGTAGTTCAATCCAGGTCCAAGTTGCATTCGCTATTTTTGGCGCTTTGTTATGATCTTCCCCAGCGGCTGAAGATTTTTATCTATACCTCATTGCTCATCAAGAAATACGATATTGATGTGATCTGTATTGGCGAACTTAACTCTTTAAGCTGGCTAGGCAGCGCTTCGAAACTTTTTTATGGAACCAAGGTAATCAGTTATATTCATGGCGAGGAGGTCACCACAGAGACGAATTTTTTTCGCTATGGAAAACGTCGAGGAGAATATCTTAGAAATTCTGACGCCATTGTAGCAGTAAGTAAATTCACTAAAGAGTACCTTATTAACCGTTTCAATCTGAGCGATCCAGATATTACACTGATACCAAACGGTGTTGATTTGGACAAATTCAGTCCGAGTGAGAAACCTGACGCGCTCCTCGACCGGTATGACCTGAAAAACAGGTTCATTCTATTGACCGTGGGGCGGTTGGTGCCGAGAAAAGGAATCGACACCACACTGAAAGCCCTGCCGCTTGCCTTGCAGTCGATCCCCAATCTTCACTACATGATAGTTGGAACCGGCCCCTATGAAGATGAGCTTAAACACTTGGTTGATGAATTGGATCTGAACGACCATGTCACCCTCACCGGCCGAATCGATGAAACCGAACTGGTCGATCATTACCGACTATGCGACTTGTTTATTATGGCTAACCGGACGATGCCGGATGGGGATACAGAAGGCTTTGGTTTAGTCTTTCTGGAGGCTAACGCATGCGCCAAGCCGGTAATCGGCGGTAAGGCTGGCGGGGCCGTTGAGGCAGTTATAGACGGATATAACGGCATCTCTGTCAATGCCTTTAAGCCAGAAGAGATTGCCAAAGCGATTATCAAGATTTACTCTAATGACACATTACGTAAAAGATTAATCGACAACGGAATTGAATTTGCCAATCGCTCGAGCTTCCATAATTGTGCTTCGCTGTTTAACGAACTCTGCCTAAAGCTTTCTAATGAAAAATAGAAGGAAGGTTCTTGTAATAGCCGGTGAATTTCCACCATTAAAGACTATTGGCCGTATTCGCAGCGCCAAATTCGTACAACATATGCGTCAATTTGGTTGGCAACCGTACGTCCTGACCCAGGATTACAGCACATCGGATCCCAATTATTTTTGCGAGTTGGAGGATGAGATACCCGATGATGTAAAGGTTTTCAGAGTCAAAAATGATGTCTACGATGAATTACTGATTCAAAAAGTTAAACGTTTAGTCCATCGAAATCATATCAAAGCGAGTGAATCCACTGGCCATACGCCACACGAAAATACTCGACAAAGGCGTCATAACGATGCACTAAAAGATATTTTGCTCGATCATTTCAAGTCTTTTTTCAAAAATTGGGTGCACATTCCAGATGACTATATTATCTGGAGCAGAAGAGCGTTTACGGAGGCACTCAAAATAATAGATGAATACAACATTGACTTGGTATATACCAGCCTTCCCCCTATTAGCGCGTGCATCACTGGCTATAAGCTCAAATTGGCAACTAATTTACCCTGGATTGTTGACTACCGTGATTTGTGGACAGGTGATGTGCTTCGTGAATGGATTAATCCATTACGCAATAGCTACGAAGTTTATCTTGAAAAGAAGCTGATTAAAAAGGCGGATGTGGTTATTTCCGTCTCAGAACAGAAAACTCAATATTTGAGAGAGCTGCATTCATCTTCCCGATGTCAATGGGTAACGCTCACCAATGGATATGACAGCGATGTATTTGAACCATTTTTGAAAGAGCGGAAGCCCACGCAAGAGTTGGACGAAATCAGCTTTGTATATACCGGCAGACTCTTTAAAAACCGACGCGGCTATTCATTCGCAGAGGCGCTTGGGCAGATTTACCGGCAACAGCCTGAATGCGTAAAAAAAATTCGCGTCCATATATATGGTGGCATTTCACCTGAAATTCAGGAACGGTATAACCAGATACTCAACCGGTATGAGATCCACCATCTCTACCAATTTCATGGTGACGTTTCATACCATGATGCCATGAGGGCTCAGGTCAATGCGGACTATCTTTTGCTAATTGTAGATACAGGCACCACGTCGGATGGCGTTATACCTGGAAAACTCTTCGAATATATCGCATCGAAGCGCCCCATATTTGCACTCTGCGATTCAGGTGCTACCAAGGACATTATTGAGAAATCAAATGCCGGAGTTGTCGTACCTGTAGAGTCAGTGGAATTGTGTAAAAAAGTGTTACTTGAGGTACTGCAGCAGGATACTCCCACTACTCTCCCTGTAAATCAACCCTATCTCTCCCAGTTCGAACGTCTCACCATCAGTAAAAAACTTGCTTCATTATTTGATCAGACCGTTAAGAATAAAGCCCGTTAAATACATTGTCTGTCAAGCAGTTTTGGTGTCGAACTGATACTGTTTTTCAACAAGGTCATCCTTGAGGTAATTTTTACAGCATATTGTCAGAGCCAAGACATGGTAAGGCAAATCCCAGTACGCAAGACCTAAAAAAGCTCCCCCTGTCATGTAGGCTATCAAACTGACCTGCAGCATTCTGTTTAATTGGACTATCCATAGATCTTTCTGTATTCCACTTTTTCTGACATGTTGAATATTTCGCCGCGCACCGAACCAGATACTTCCCAATATCATCAGAAAAAGAATCAATCCTGGATAACCCAGTTCGCCAAGCACCTCAAAATAGATGCTATGGACATCGTGTACATTTTTGGGATCCGGCGCATAGATGTGGAAGACTTCCGGCTGGAACATATTGAACCCCCCCCCCGTGAACCGGTCATTGGCCACGTTGATGGCCACACTCCACGCATTGATCCTTCCCATCGCAGAGGCATCCTCTTCATAATGTTGTATCGAGGCCATGCGATCGTGCCAGGACTGTGGCAGTAGAGGGAGTGCGACCAATACGCCCAGAAGGACCAGGGACCCGATTGCCAGTTTTGATTTGCTCTTTGACCATAGAAATATTCCCGAGCAGATGAGTGCTAAAAATGCACCGCGCGATTGGGTGCCGGCAACCGATGCAATAATGAGCAGCATTGACACAATCAACGCATATTTAACCCATTTATTGCTGTACTGTTGGTATAGAAAATACCCCATGGGTAATACAATCAAGAGCGCCAAACCGATTTCATTATTGCCCTCAATAAAGGAGCCTTCCGGCCCCCAGACATGGAATGACCCCGCAGTCAAGATTGTAAATACGCCTCCTTTTATCCCATAAAAGCCAATAGATAAGAATATTGTCCATACCAATCCTATTATTTGGGTTTTTGATCTAATTATCATAACTGTCAGGAATATGATCAGTTGTATCTTGAAAAATCGCATCAACTCGATATAGGAAAAATCGCCGTAGATGGCATTTACTGAGCTTATTCCCCCCCAGACAAACATGAGTATGATGAGTACCAAAGGTAGCGCAAACCAATCCTTTGGCTTCTCCTTATAGAAGAGATAGCCGGCAACGGTTAAAGCGAAGGCAACTGCCGAAAGCGGAAGAGAATAGACGAAGCTCCACGGAACCATTCTGTGTGGGCTCATATATCCTAGCCAACTCATTAGATACACTCCGATATGGGGCGCTTGCAGTGTCTTAATACCAGCCAATATGAATAAAGTCAGTATCAGTAGCGCTTTCATACCGTGGACTGCCTCCCGCTGAGCCAGCTATTTCCGCTCTCCGGACAGAGCGTCCAGAGACGGCAATATCGAACGCCGGTAAGCCTTGCTTTAAAGACATACTGAGAGATCAGCCCGTTGCACCACGGTGGTCCCCCTTGGAAAACCTGATCACTTTGTGGACGGAGGCCCGCTATGTAGATCTGCTCACGCCCGCCCGTGGCAGTGAAGCCTGCCTGCCATAAGATCATCCCCGCTCTATAGACAAGATGAATCATGATGCTAGAATTCATTGCTCATACAAATTTCGCTAAAACTCTTTTTTATCGAACTTGATATCTCACTCCATGATAGTGTTTCGGCATATTTTCTTACCGAATCTCTGGAGGGGTAACTGCTTTTTAAACTTCGAATACCCGATACGATATCTTCTACGCTTCTTGTCTTGAGAATCAGACCCACCTCCCGATCCTGCACCACCTCCCGATTACCACCAACATTGGTAGCAATGACGGGTGTGCCACAAGCCAAGGATTCGAGTAACACATTTGCCATACCTTCCCTGCTAGAGGCGAGTACCAGTACGTCTGCTGCATTGTAGAGCTTACAAAGTTCTGATTGTGATACGTTATCCAGAAATCTGACTCTGTCACCCACTCCACTCTGTAGTGCCAATTTTTCCAGCTTATGGCGCATCTCACCCTCGCCTACTATCATAAGCACGGAGTCTGGAAGCTTATTCATCGCCTGTATGACGAGATGATGGCCCTTCAATTCGATAAGATTACCCACTGAAAGTAACACAAATTTACTCAGGTTCAATTCCTGACGAATACGGGTTCTATTGAGTGGACGAAACTTATTGAGGTCAACACCATTTCTAAATACTTCGATTTCTGACTTCTCAAGCCCCAGGCCAGCCAACTCACATTTTAGACTTTCTGACACAGCGGCTATTTTTTTTGCGCGATGAGCCGCCCATTTAATCATTTTCCGCGGAAGGTAATATTTTGGTATCAAGTTAATATCACTGCCTCTGGCAGTTATCATTACGGGTTTATCAAGCCAGTTACCGAGAATTGCGGCTGCAACACCATCAGGATAAAAATAGTGGGCATCGATCAGGTCGAAGTTATACCCTTTTCGTTCTATCTTTTTAAGCAACTGATAGGTGAACCCTGCGAGAAGTAATGGGGCGATATTCATGCCGATCTTGGGAAATACTGGATATCTTGGATGATAAATCTGGATCCCGGAATACTCCTCCTGTCTCGGAACGTTCGCGTAAACAGCATACTTTACAAATTTTTTATGCTTGAAAGGAAACCAGGGCACAGGCGCAACAACCTTTATTTCAACATCCTTATATTCATTCAATTGTCGAATCCGCTCTCCGACAAATATTCCATGTCTTGGTTGCGATGCGTTGGGAAATAGCGTGGTGAAAGTTAATACCCTCAACGCGGGCCACCAATAAGCCGTTCAAATACCGGTTTATACTGTGCGACGCTGACCGACCAATTTCTCTCATTTTCGACATAAGTACGACCGGCACGTCGATACAAACTCCATAATTCATTGGCCTCTATCATATCCACCGCCGTTTTTATTAATGAGGCTGTGTTACCCGCCTTGAACAGACGGCCATTTTCACCGTCCTTGATCAACTCCTTATGACCACCCACATCGGAGGCCAGGACCAATTTCCCCTGAGCCATGGCTTCGAGCGGCTTGAGCGGGGTCACCAGGTCAGTCAATCGCATGGAAAATCTCGGGTAGATAAGTATATCCACCAAACTGTAATACTTCTCAATATCGGCATTAGGAATTCTTCCGGTGAACAAGACCTTGTCCTGAATATTCAGTCTTTTTACAATAGCCTCGATTTGGTCCTGTTGCGGTCCGCCTCCCACTAGCAAAAGTCGCACATCAGGCATCAACTTCAGGATTTCAGGCATTGACTGTACTAAAAATATCAATCCCTCATAGGCATAGAAGGAACCAATGAACCCAAGCACGATGTTATTTTCAAGACTGAGTTCGTGCAGGAGTTCTGTGTTCTTACTCTCGCTAACTGAAAACCGCTCGATATCAACACCATTCGGTATGACGGTTATTTTTTCTTCCGGTAGCCCACGATTGATGATATCGCGCTTAAGCCCCTCGCAAATGGTTGTGATCGCATCTGCCCTTTGAAAAACATAGGATTCAAGGCTACGCGTCAATCGGTACCTGAGGCCCCATTCTCTACTCGTGCCGTGATCGACAGCTGCATCTTCCCAGAAGGCGCGACATTCATAAACCACCGGTATCCCATATTTTTTACCCGCCTGGATCGCCGCTATTCCATTCAGAGCAGGAGAGTGGGCATGAAGAATATCAGGTCTCTCCATTTCGATAACCTGATCCAGCCTTTTCCGTAAGGAGGAAACCACGACCAACTGGTTGAGAATAGGCAACTTGTCAAATTTCCGGCCGGTATGTGCGCTTCGGTAAAAAAGCAGTCCGTCAACGGTTTCTTCGTCCATTGAGTCCGCCGTATGTTTAATACTCGTAATGTGGAAGGTTGACCAGCCCATGGCGCGCTGTTGGTCAAGAATTGCCCTGCTACGGAACGTATATCCGCTGTGCATTGGTATGGAATGGTCAAATATGTGGAGAACCTTCATGTTCAAATACCGGCTAACACATTCTGAGATGCAGTAATTCCTTTCACCATTTATGTTACTTCCTGTGGCGATGTGGATTTATTGTCAATTGTGATCCAGGCCCCGGGAATCTGATTAGGCATTCAAAACACCTGATGACGGTATTTTCCTTTCGACAGGATTTTGCTCGTCTGTATTCGAATGCACTATCTGCCGCTGAAACGACTCAAACATGAGAAGGCTCCATATGGCTGCACTGTAATCACGAAGGCCTGACTGATGCTGCCTGATGAGTTGTTCGACATATTCCATATTAAATAAACCACAGTCCCTCATCGACTTACCGAGTAAATCATCTCTTACTCTTTGCTTCAGGGGACCACGGAACCACTCCGCCAATGGAACGGCGAAACCCATTTTACTTCTATACAGTATGTCATTGGGGAGATAGGGTTCCAGTGCTTTCTTCAGGATAAACTTCCCCTCCTGGCCCTTTAGTTTTAGTTCGGGGGGAAGCCCGGTTACCCACTCTACCAGTTTATGATCTAAAAATGGTGCGCGCACTTCGAGTGAATTGGCCATGCTCGCCCGGTCGACCTTGGTATGGATATCCCCCACCAGGTAAGTCTTGATATCCAAGTATTGAATCAATGACAATGGGTCCCGACTTGGGGCTTGACTGGCATGATGTCTGAACACCATCACCGCATTGTAGCCTTGCAATGATTTTTTGAGTTCGGGTGAAAAGAGATTCTCGCGCATTTCATCCGACATCAGTGAAACAGTGTGAAAATAGGCCGCCACACTATCACGTCCCAGCGCCTGCAAAGTGGTCTTAGCCCGGAGAAACCTTGGTGCCCAATCCAGCTTCGGATACCAGCTGCCCAGCAAGCCAAAAATCGGCTTGCGTAGACTATAGGGTATTAAGTTTCTGATGCGCTCCTCATTCATGTGCCATTGATGACGTCGATAACCAGAAAAATATTCGTCCGCCCCATCTCCCGATAATGCGACTGTGACCCGCTTTTTAGCCAGAGAACAGACCCGGTACGTCGGGATCGCGGAGCTGTCGGCGTAGGGCTCGTCGTAAATGTTGGCCAGCTGATCAACTAAACCAAAGTCATCAGGATCAACCTTTTCCACATAGTGGTTGGTATGACAGTGCTCGGCCACCAGTGCGGCAAACTCCGATTCATTGAAGCGGTGACTGTCGAATGCGATGGAACAGGTATTGATCGGTTCATTCGATACACTGGACATTCTGGAAACCACCGCACTCGAATCCACTCCGCCGGATAAAAATGCGCCAAGGGGAACATCCGACACCATTCGGACTCTGACGGCATCCGTCAGTTGTTCGATCAATTGGTGTGCTATCTCTTCCTCGGCGATTTTCTCATGTACCTCAAAAGCCAAGTCCCAGTATTTACGCGGAGTAAAATCCAGGTTCCCTCTGGTTAGAGTCAATGTATGTCCGGGTGGTAATTTATAAACACCCTTAAATATTGTCTTGGGGTCAGGAACATAACCCAAAGCAAAATAGTCTTCTATCGCCGTGGGGTCCATATCCTTCTTCAGCAGGGGGTGTACATAGAGGGCCTTCAATTCGGAAGAAAAGATCAGCTCACCACTCGTTACCCTGGCATAGTGAAGCGGTTTCTTTCCAAGCCGGTCCCTCGCCAGGAACAATGTTTCCCTGTTTCTGTCCCAGATGGCGAAGGCAAACATCCCGCGAAACCTTTCGACACAGGCCCTTCCCCACTCCTCCCAGGCATGTACGATGACTTCCGTATCACAATGGGTGCGGAAGATATGACCTCTGCTCTTTAGTTCCTGGCTAAGTTCTTCAAAATTATATATTTCACCGTTGTAGGTGACGACTACGCTCCCATCTTCGTTGAATAGCGGCTGCTGCCCACTGGACAGATCGATAATGGAGAGGCGGCGGTGCCCCAGACCCAGACCAGGCTCAATATGCAGCCCCCCCGCATCCGGACCCCGATGGTGCAGGGTTTCATTCATCCGGGTGAGCAGATCACGGGATATTTCCCGATTACCCGTCAGATCAAAGATACCGACTATTCCGCACATAGATTCAGTTACTTGCCAATCTATCCAGCGTCGTTTCCAGCGCCGGAATCAACTGATTAAGGAATTGCTGTTCCGAACTGAGATTATCGCTGCCAATTATCTCCCGCGGAATCGAAATGACCACCCGGGCGCTGTCTTGTCGACCGAAGGTTAATCGATAGAAGGCCTCAAGCAGCTTTCCTTTATAGCGACTTGCCGTGTAAGAGTCCCCGATACGGTACCATGTCAATACCTGAAAAGTACCCTCTCTCCCTTTGACTATATACTGATCTATCTGCAAGGGCTCGCCTTTGATCTGGATGGTGAGTTTGTTGGTATCCGTGATTCGCCATTTCTTTTCATCTTTTCCCAACAGCAGATTTTGACTGTTGATCAGCTCTGCGTCCCGCTTGCGTTGTGCATAGTGACCAATGGAGACCCGTATCCTTTCTTGTCCATTCCGATATTGACTATGCACAACCTGACTGGCCCCATTGAATTGGGGCAGCCACGTCGTGCCCGACGCGGGCACGCTTTTCCAGACGCCGAGCTGGGCCGGCAGGGCCAACGGATCAGCGGAGGTGATCTCTTGCCGGTTATCCATGGCGAAGGCCAATATCGGCCATATCGCGGCGCCCAGCAGGACCATGGAAAAGCTGGCAATGAGGCGTCCCTTGTTGACCCTGGCTGAAGATCCGGTTTCACCAGCTTTCTGTTTCGGCACCTGAAAAGTGTCACGCCAGATGGCACCGATTGCGAAAAGGATGAACATCACCAATCCAAAAAATAGCCAGCCATAAATCAGGTGGTCGACACCGGTTGCAATCTTCATGTCGCTCAGGTGGCCCAGCATGACGATAATGTAGGCACGCAGGCTATTGGCGATAATCGGCACGATTGCACAGGCAAGAATGAACATGGCCCGCTTGAATAGACGGGTATAGCTCATATAGGCATAGAGCGTACCAAGGGTTATGGAGGCGATCAGGTAGCGCACACCGCTACACGCCTCAACTACCGACCAGTCGCCGGACGGAAGTGAGAAAAACAGCCCCTCCCGAAATACCGGAATGCCGCTCAACTTGATCAGATAGACCGTCGCCGTGGCGGTGATCTCCATGAGCCCCGGGACCAGATCCTCACCCATGGGTACGGCAAAAAAGAGAAAGGCCAGCGGAAAGGCCAGGAACCAGGTGACCTGGTTTCCCAGTAAGGTCCAGATCCCGAAAATGATTAGCGAGACCAGGGCCAGTTGTTGAATGACCAGGGCATCCGCGAGATAACCGATCAGCCAGAGAAACCCTCCCCCGGCCAGCAACAGCAACGCCCGGTACTCGGGGTGCGGTACCAGCGACTTCAGAACTGAGCGCTTTTCCCAGATTAGCCACAGGGAGATAGGGGCTATGATGAATCCGTGTGCAAAGGTTTCCGATCGATACCAGATGGAGACCATGGACCAGGCGGTTTCATAAAACAGGCCGATGATAGCCGCGATCAGGAGGATAGTCAGCACCAATGCGACTGACCAGGGGGATGACTCCGAATACACTTCCCTTTGCGAGCCCATAGATTCAACCTCTACTCCCTTTTTCCGCCTCCAGCCACTGGTACACAATAGGCAAGTTCGCTTCCCAACTGAAATCTCTTTTCACGCGGACGCGGGCATCCTTTCCAAGGCCATCATACGCACCCGAAACCAGCCTGGGAATATAGGAGACAAACTCTTTTGTCGTGTTGGCCAGCAACAGCTCTTTACCCGGTTCGGCAGTGATTCCCTCAAAACCCTGATCGCTCACAATAACCGGTTTCTCCATAGCCATGGCTTCAAGAACTTTATTCTGTATCCCCCGTGCAATCCGCATCGGCGCCACGGCGGCCCTGGCGAACTGCAGATAGGGCCGAATATCTTCCACCCTGCCGATGACCTCTACCCGGTCCAGTCTGGCCAGCTGTTTCACCGCCTCGGACGGGTTGCCGCCGACAATACAAAAACGCACCTTGGGGGCAAGCCGCGTGATCTCCGGCAGAACCTTCTTTGCGAACCAGCTGACCGCATCGATGTTGGGCCAGTAGTCCATCGCCCCGGTGAACACCAAGACTTCATCTCCATCCTGATAGGGATTAACAAAATCCCCGGAAGGGGAAAAATAGTCGGTATCAACCCCATTATTATAGTAGGCGATCTTTTCATGATCGGCCGGAATCAGGCTGCGAAACATCGCCGCCTCGGCGGACGAGACAAACAGACTGGCATCGAAAACCGCTGCAAGGGACCGCTCATAGGCAAGCAGCTTGTTCGCCTCACGCCGGTACACCCAGTTCATCGGCCACTGTTTCCTCAGGGCATACTGGCGCCATTTATCTGAATCGATATCGACAAAGTCGATCACCCGTCGTTCCAGTCTGGCGAGTTGCCCGGTGACATATTGAGCCATGGCCGAAGAGTAGACCATGGCGCGGACTATCTGTTGCTCTGCCACGATACTGTCTACCCACTGGCTCATCTGTGCATCGGCATAATAGGGCAACGTCAGGGGCTGCCCCCTCAGCAGGCCGGAGATACTTTTTATCCGTGCCTTTCCGGGATTCAGATCCACAAAACAGCAGCCGTCACACAGGCTTTCCATATGCGCAACATAAGCCCAATCCTGCTGGTCATCGATGAACGCGCCCAGGTATACCCGGTAGTGTTCACGAAGATAGCGCAATAGATGATAGGAGCGGATCTTGTCTCCCTTGTTGGGTGGATAAGGGATCCGATGGCAGAGATAGAGCAGCGCCGGTTTCATTGGCACAATCAGCCTAGCTTCCTGGCCAAAAACGGGCCTATCCTGTTGGCCACAGGGAGAGGAAGTTTTTGCCACGCCTTGATAAACAACTGATATTTTGGATTGTTCGGATTGATTTCCGGAACCGCCGTGGAGTTCACCAGATAGTATTCATAATGCAGCGGTTCCGGGCTGAAACCCCAGTTTTTCTTGAAGCTGTAGGAACCCGCATCCAGCTTGCTGCGGCCATAATCAAACACCCTGATACCACGCTCTCCGCACCGCCGCATCAGCTCCCAATACATGAAATCGTTACCCTTCAGATTGCGGGCCAGGGGAATGCTGCCACCATAGTAGGGCAATACTTCATCCCTGAAATAGAAACTCATGACGCCGGCGATATCCTTGCCCTCATGGGTCACCATCAATACATCACAATCGTTACCGAAGACCGCCCTGAGCAGTTGGAAATACTTCAGCGGCATGACCGGCGTACCCAGATTCCGGACACTCTCGGAATAGATGCGGAAAAACCTGTCGCAACCGTCGACGCTTTCGCTGGCGAGTCCGGCGTTGATGCCTTTCCTGACCATGGCCCGCTGTTTTCTGGGTATTGCCTTGAGATTTTCTTCCGGATCCTGCGAGATCTCTTTCCTGAACGTGACATACAACTCCTTGACCGGCCAGCCCTGATTGGACGGCACCCGGTTTTTCAGTTCCAGAGCATCCACACCCAGGGTGTCTGCCAGCCGACAGGCAGCCATTCTCAGCACCATCGCGGATTCGTCGTCCTCGGCGATCACACCGCCATAGACACAGAAGGGGACCGAAATCAGTGAATTACCAAAGAGGACACTTTTAACATGTCCCAGCGGCAGGACACCGGTAATTTGCCCGGCCCGTTCGGTGTAGAAAAAGTATACCTTGAATCCGAAAGCCCGCTCGATCACCTCCTTCCAGCCGGATAGATGAAAAAAAGTACCGTCCGCCGCATCCTTTACAAACCGATCCCAGCGCGCATAGTTCACCCTGTCGAGTTCGTGGAGCGTGATCGCTTCACCCACAGTTTTTGTCGATTCCATTACGATAAAAATACCCGGTCCATCCTGCTCCAGTGAAAATCAGCGAACAGGCGGTTTAGCCGTTTTTCCGTGTGATGAAGATTCAGATAGTGCCTGAATCTCGTTTTAAAGCCGATGCCGTGCTGGCGAGGTTGCCCGGGATCAATCTCCCAGGGGTGGAAATAGAATATTCCCGGTTGCTGTTCCTTATTGTTCACCTTGCGCAACATAGCCCTGGAAAAAGCGTAGGGAAAAAAGCGGAAATAGCCGCCACCACCCGCCGGCAGGCGCCGGTTGAGTACATAGGATGTGGTAATCGGGATCTCGAGAAATTCCGAATCGGCTATCGGATGATAAGCAAACCTGGGCGCCGACGGCATGCCATAGTGATCATGACTTATGGGATAGATGCTGGAGCTGTAGCGATAACCGGCGCGTTGCAGTTCCTCATGTGCCCAGAGATTGTCGGCGCCTATCGAGTAACTGGGAGCGCGATAGCCCAGCACCGCGACGCCTCCGATATCTTCCAGCAGCTTTTTCGTATCGATTATCTCTTCCATGAACTCTGTTCTACTCTGATTACTCGCGCGTGTATGCCAGTAACTATGGCAGGCCAGTTCATGTCCGGCATCAACCACGGTACGAATCAGCCCGGGATAGCGTTCGGCAACCCAACCGAGAGTAAAAAATGTGGCCTTTATCCGATGACGTGCCAGTAATTCAAGAATAATCTCCATATTCCGTTCGAGCCGGCACTCCAACCCATCCCATCGGGATTTGTCAAAATGATGTTCAAATGCGGAGACATGGAAATAGTCCTCCACGTCAATGGTCATTGCATTGGTGATGGCACTCCGGGATGTTGCAGAATCGCCGGACACGATCAATTCACCGCTGCCGGGCCCAATCGATGATCACCTCGGCAATCCGCTCAGCCGCCCGCCCATCCCAGTATTCCGGTACCCTTCCCTGTTTACCGCCGCTGCCAAGCACCTCATCAACACATGTCCGGATCTTTTCGGGATCGGTACCCACAACCGTGTTGGTCCCTTCATTCACCGTAATGGGTCGCTCCGTATTCTCCCGCAGGGTGATACAGGGAACCCCCAGCGCGGTCGTCTCCTCCTGGATACCTCCGGAGTCGGTCAGGACCAGCTTGGCATGCCGCATCAAACCCAGCATTTCCAGGTAACCCTGGGGTGGCAGGCACAGTATGCGCGGTGAGTTGGTCAGGTTCTCCAGGGCGAACTCTTTGATACGTTGGGCGGTTCTCGGATGCACCGGGAAGGCTAACGGCAGCCGGTCACTGATTGATCTCAACTCAGTAAGCAGGCGCTTCAGGTTTGCCGGGTTATCGACATTGGATGGCCGGTGCAGGGTCACCAGCCCATAACCGGCGCCAAAGGGCTCAGGCACTATTTCACCACCCGCGGCCGAGAACAGGCTCATCGGCTCAATGGCCCGGTCGAGATTGTAACGCAGGGTGTCGATCATGACGTTCCCTACAAAGTGAATCCGCTCGGCCGCGATCCCCTCGCGCAGTAGGTTGGCTTCCGCGCCTCTTTCGGTGGTGAACAGCAGGTCCGAAATCTGATCCGTGAGTACCCGGTTCACCTCTTCCGGCATGCCACGATCATAACTGCGCAGACCGGCCTCCACATGGATTACCGGAATACCCTTCTTGACCGCTACCAGGGCACAGGAAATTGTCGAGTTGACATCCCCCAGCACCAGTACCGCGGTCGGCTTCAATTCCTCCAGCACCGGCTCGAACCGCCGCATGATTTCCGCGGTCTGCACGGCATGGCTGCCGGAGCCCACACCCAGGTCGATATCCGGTTCAGGAATATGCAGCTGGTCAAAAAAGGATTTTTTCATGGCCGCATCATAATGCTGTCCGGTATGCAACAGGGTTGCACCCAGGGTGTTTTCATGACGTTTAAACACCCGCATGATGGGGGCGATCTTCATGAAGTTTGGCCGTGCACCCACGACACAGAGTATATTGGCAATATTTGCAGACATGGTCAGCGCCGTCCCACTCGCCCTCTCCCCGGATTGGGGAGAGGGCACTCAGTTTTTGCGACATTCACGTCTCGACACCTTTGTGTTTGATCAATGTACTGCCGGAGGCAGTGGATTGTCATGATTTGGATCCTGCCAATGCGACACCGGAACTGAACGAACCTCTACAAGGTATGTATCAGGGTCAGGGCCAGTTTATTCTCTTCGTAGCTCTGCCCTGCCTGGTTTGAGCTGCGATCGGTATAGATGTAATTTAAGCGGAGATTGGTCTTCTGGCCCAGCCGCTGATTCAGGCCGGCCTGCAATCGCCAGGTGTCCGACTCCCGGTTGCCGGTGCCGCTCTCCTCCTGCTGGTTCCAGTTCAGGCCGACATCTGCGGACACCTTCCCGGACAGGGTTCGACTGAGAGACGCCCCTAGTCCCCTTAACGTTACCTCACGGTTGGAATCCTGGAAGGTCTGATCCGACATATCCGCGTTCAGGGTCAGACGGGTTCGGCGCCCCTCGAGAGTATAGGAGAGCGCCAGCCGTTCATCGACAAAGGTACTGGTGCCGATGGTCGCCAGGTTGCCGGAAATCAGGAACGGGTCGCCGGTGACCGGGTCGATAATTGGCTGGCCGAACTGATCGGTCACGAGAAACACCACCTGGTTACTCAACAGGGCGGTGGAGTCGGTCAGTGCGTGGGTAAAACTTGCCGTCAAGACCGAACGTCTCGATTCGTGACTCAGACTCAGCCGCTGGGTGTTGCCGAAAAACCGTTCCCCTATGCCGAAATCAAGCACGGTCCTGGCACTGGGCGTCCACGTGGCGCCGATATCCCAGCGGGATCCGTCACGGCTCGACTGAACGGAAGCGAATTCATTGGATTCATTGCCCACCGATCCGTTTATGCGCCATTGGCGGTTGATCCGGTAACCGAGCCGCAGATCCAATGAATTCAGCTCGCTCACCTCGCCCTGGTCGTTGTCGGTAGTGCGGCGGTTGGTGTCGATCCCCCAGGTTCCCTTGGCAAAGTCGCTGCCACTATCAATCGACAGATTGAACGCCTCGCTGCTGGTATCGGCAACCGTGCTTTCAGAGTGATTCAACTGATTGTAGGTATAGCGCAGTTCCATCTCCGCCAGGCCCTTGTAGCGATGCTTCAGATAGGGGCTGATTCTGTAGCTGTAGGTGGTCGTCTTGTTGCCACGATTGCTCAGGTTGTCCGTGCCCGTGACCGCCAGCGGATCGATAGCATTCTGGGTCGCCGTGGCATTGAGATCGAGGAAAACCACCCGTTCGTAAAGTTCCGCATTGGCATCCGCCTGCAGGCGTGGATTGACGGAATCGTTATTGCCGCCCTGGCTATTGATTTCAAGGGCGCCGACCAGGTCGAGGTTGGCGCGTGCCCCCCTGCCGTGCAGCGTGATATTGGGCGTCAGTATGCCGTTGACTTCGCTCTCCTTACCGGTACTGGCCAGATTGATATTATCGCTATAGACGACACTGGTATTAATACTAGCCGACCGGGTCCACTCAGCCGCGGATGCAGTCATCGACAGCAGCAGCAAGCCGGTTCCGACTATACAAGTTGAAAAAAACGATCTCCCCATACTGACCATCAAATTGAGCCCCTGTTAATTATTTTTTCGATCACGTTTGTAGCCATACCCATACCCGTAGCCGTAGCCATAACCAAAGCCATAACCGTCTGCTCCATTTCCCCTATTGGTCGATTTATTGAGCAGGAGTCCGATGATTTTTTCCGACCCAAGATGGCTGAGTGCCTCAACAACCTTCCCCTGTGGGGTCTGGGTTTCAGCCACCACAAAAACTATCTGCCCCATAAGACTGGCCAACACCCCCGCTTCCGTTGTGAAAAGGATGGGTGGCGAATCAAAAATAATCACTCGGTCCGGATAGCGCTGTGCCAACTCGGCCATCAACCGCTGCATCCCGGCACTGGCCAGCAACTCGGTGGAACGCTCGTGGGCGTGGCCCGCGGGCAATACGCGCAGATTGGGGATACTGGTGTGTAACAGCACATCTCTTATTTTGGTGCCGTTGTCCATTAGCAGATCAATAAGCCCGGGATAGTCATCGGGAATTCCCAGTAGTGCGGCAGCCGAAGCCTTGGCCACGTCCGCATCGACGAACAACACCGTTTTATCCTGCTCCATGGCGATACTGATTGCCAGGTTGAGCGCGGTAAAGGTCTTCCCTTCACCGGATTGTGCGCTGGTGACCATGATCAGGTTTGGATTATCGACAGTAGTAGCGCCCTTCCCGGCTATATTCATCAGCAGCGGCCGCTTGATAATCCGGTTTTCCTCGGCGATCCTGCTGCGCGGATCATCGGGCGTCACCATGCCGAGCAATTTGAGCCGGTCAAGCGGCAAGTCGATAATCTTCCCGTTTGGCTTTACCGCGGGCGATTCTTGTGGCTGCTCAAAAGTGGGGGCGGGACCATCGTCCTGCGGCTCCACCGGCGCGTGTCCGGACACCTGCGGATCCCGCGCGGGATCAAGCGGCCGATCGACATTATCCGCAAGCCCATCCTGCTTGCCCGCCTGCTCCGCATTCAGCTTCTCTATCGCTTTTTCGATAATGCTCATAAAATCCGGACCCCGAGACCTTGCATTTTCCCTAACAGATCAATCCCCAGGTCATGCATCAGATTGATCCCGACCAACAGGGTTCCCAGCAACAGTACCAGGGAGACGAACACGGCACTTGCGAGCCGCTGTTTCCGTTTTTGAGCATTGGAAAGAACGAATGCCACCGAGCCCAGTACCGGCAATCCCGTTATCCGATTGAGCGCACCGCGACTGTAGAACACCGGTCGAATAAGCGAACTCAATAACGCCAGACCGATACCCGCCATCAGGCTACCGATGAAAACCGCCCCATTCAGCAAAAGTTTGTTGGGCTCGGACGGCTTGAGCGGTACAAACGGCGGATCGATCACCCGGAATTTGATTTCCGACGCATCCTGCTCGGCCTTTTCCGAAAGATGTGCCGACTCGCGACGCTTTAACAGCGCCGCATGCTGTTGCGCAACCGCGTTATAATCACGATTCAACTGCTGCAGTTCAGCCTCGATCAGGGGAATCTGATCAACCTTCGCCTCCAGTTCCCGGGCCCGGTTGGCGTACTCATCGGCGCGCACCCTGAGTTCAGCAACCCGCGCCTCCGCTTCGGAAAGCATGGTGCGCATCTGCTGATAGACCGGGCTGGTCTGCAGTCCCCCCACCTGGAAGGCTGAGGGTTCCGTCTGGCGCGCTTCCAGCTCCTGTTTTCTCTCTGTTTCGAGTGTGGCCAGAATGGCCTTTATCTCGATCACATCCGGATGGCGATCAGTATACTTCAGCAACAGTTCGTCCAGGCGCGACTGCAAACCCTGGATACGTTGATCCACCGATGAAGGGATGCCGAAATCCTCGACCTCGCCCGGCAGAAACACCGGCTCCTCGCCAGCCAGCTGGCGTTTGATTTCAGCACGCCGGTTCTCAGCCTCCCGAAGATCCAACTGCGCGGTGCTCAGCTGGCCTTTGGCGATATCCAGGCGCTGATAGTAATCCCCCTGTTCACCGGGCATAGTGCCCACATAACGTCGCTTGAAGTCGGCCAATCTAGCTTCCGCCTCCGCCAGCCTGATTTCATATTCGGCAATCTGCTTGTCCAGGAACTCCTGGGCACCCGCGCTGTCCTTGCGCTTGTCACCCAAGGTGCTCTCGATAAAGATTGAGATCAGCGACTGCACCACCCGTTGGGCAACCAGTCGATCGGAATGGGTGTAAGAGATCGAATAGAGGGAGGCATTGGTACGCTGACCCTCCAATTCAATATTCTCACGCAACTCCGTTATCAGGCTCTCTTTATCCTGATCATTCCTGATCCTGAGGTCGAGATCGACCATGCGCATCAGTTTTTCCATGTTTGGCCTGCTGAGCAGCGTCTTGCTCAACAGGGTCACCCGCTGTTCCACATCCGGCTGGATTGCCAGTCCACGCAACAGCGGCCCAAGAATAGTGTTGCTGTCAACATGCAATCGGGCGGTGGCTTCATATTTATCCGGAAGCTGTGCCACGCCGATCCATCCGGCAATGGCGATACCCCATGCCGCCACCAACGCCACCCAGCGAAATCGCCAGACACCATGAAGATATTCTGTAGTCTGCTCAAGGAGTTCTCGCATATATCCCTACGCCCGTGATTGTTGAGGTTTAAACCTCAAGGTCCCTGCTGGTTTTATCTAAATATCTTTTTGCGATCTTTCGGCCAGTTTAAGAATTCGGACTGCCGGATGGATGAACGGCTTGTCAGACCGGGCCTCGGTTGACTAGCGACCGTGACCCGATCTGACTCAGGCACATACCAATCCGCCAGAAGGTCCGTATAGCCGGTCTAGAACCAGGCCTCGGGGATGATCATGATATCGCCGGGCATCAGTGCAAGATTTGCGGAGATATCACCGTCTTTTACCAGATCTTCCAGCCGGACGTTATACACCTGCTGCTCACCACCAACATTTCTTATCAGCACCGACTTGTTGCCGTCGGCAAATTCCGTCAAACCACCGACGTCAATCATCAGATCAAGCAGGGTCATGTGTTTTCTGAACGGCACCGAAAGCGGTTCCGCCGCCTCCCCCACAACCCGGACCTGTTGCGTGGGAATGCCGACAAACTCATCTACAATGACCGTGACAACGGCATTTTTCACATATTCGGAATAGGCCTTCTCAACGTCCCTGGCCAATTGGGTGGGTGTCTTGCCACTGGCCGGGATATCTTCCACCAGACGGGTCGTGATCTTGCCATCCGGACGCACGGGAACCGTCACCGTCAGCTCCTGATTTCCCCAGACGAAGATATTCAATTCGTCTCCAGGCCCGATGATGTAGTCGAAATCCTCTTCCACATTCAACTGATCACTGGTGACCTGAGGATATTTCGATGCACAACCGGCAAGCAGCAGAACCAGTAGTATTGAAAGACATTGGGTTAACAATCGACGAGATGGTAGTGATTTATTGATAGGCACGAGCATGTTCTCCCTTACGCTATTGTTGTATAACCGTTTATCCAGCACCTTGCCAAGACAAGAAATGACCTGATAGTCCCGTCACAGACTCACGCCGCTCCCCGGTTCCGATTACATTCCTATTCGCCACATCAACCGTCAGAACGATGGAAGATCGGCCGGGCTCCAGCCGGTATAGATTCACCCAAAACCTGAAGATAACAATCCAACCATCTGGGTTTGTTAATAAATCAGTGGTTTATATTACCCCACTGTTGTCCGTCGGGCCAACTATAAATAAACTGATCCTAACATGTGAACGGCAAAATCCAACACCATTCTCGTCACAGATCCAGGGTTCAGCGCTACAAACCAAGTTTAGTTCCTGTTTGCTCTTTAAAACAGTCGCTTATGCGTATAATTACCACCACGAACAAAAGGCTTACCGATTACCACGGCAGCGAGGCCCCGAACCAAGCGGCTCTGCACCGAACAAGGCTGGCCGTGACCGCAGTCGCACCTACGCTCAACCCTCGTTATCCCCTCCCTTGTCCCTGGCGACCCGCCGTTTCATGAACAGCCCCTCCCGCATCTTAGCGGACGGACGCCGGGCGTATATCAGAACCAGCAGCGCGGGCAGGAGCAGCAGGTCAAAGAGCAGCGCGGTGACCAGACCGATACTGGTCAGAAGCCCGAAATGTGTCGTCGGCACAAATTCCGAGAGCGTCAGCACGATGAATTGGGCGCTCAGGATTATCGTCGTGGTCATGACCGCCCTGCCCGCCTGCTTATAGGTCTTAACCAGGGCGGTGATCGGACTGATACCCCTGCGCACACGACTGATGAAACCGTGATAGACATGGATAGTGTCATCCACGGCGATGCCGACCGCGACACTGGCAATCATGGCGGTTGCCATATCCAGCCATAGACCAAACATCCCCATGATGATAAAAATCAACAGGATAGGAGACAGATTCGGTATCATGCAGAGCAGTGCACTGCCAATGGAACGCCACTGTATCAGCATCAGCAGGAATATCAGCCCCAACGCCCCAATCAGACTCTTCACCTGCCCCTCTATCAGCAGATCCTCCTGATCCGCAAACAGCCGGCCGAACCCCGCTATCTCCCATTCGACGCCATTTGCGGGATGATCGCCGAGATAGGTCCTGATTCGCCCCATCAGCTCGGAAAGCGCATTGGCACCGTGCACATTCACATTAAGGCTCACATGGGCGATGCGATACTCTTGATCGACAAAATCAAACAGATCCTCCCCGTCATAGACCAGCAGATACTGGCTGATCAACTCAATGTTATCCGGAATGCGCCGGTACTCGGGATCCTCCGCATTGAAGCCCCAGTGCATCTCCTCGACGAAATCGGCCATGGAGATACTCTTATCCACCTCGGGTTGCGCCTCCGCCCAGCGCTGAAACGCCCGCATGGCATTCAGCACCCTGGGCTGCTTCAACCCGCCCCGCTGTTTTGCCGTGAAGACAATATCCAGGGAGGCGGTGCCAACCAGCTTCTCCTCGATGTGTTGCGTGGCCTGGCGAAGCGGATGGTGAGGATAGAAAAACTCCTGGAGATTGGTCTCCACAACAATATTGCCGAGCTGGGGCAACAGTAGCCCAAACCCCACACCGATCACACCGACCACATAGAGCGGATAGCGGACACCGATACGGAACAGTCTGCCGACCAGTCGGTCCAGGCCGGCCAGCCCCGATTTCCGGCTGGGCCAGGGCGCATAGTCAAACCGGGCAAAGATATTTGGCACCAGGTGGATCACCACAAAATAGATCAGCGCCACCCCGGCGGCCGAGATCAGCCCGAACACCTTGATCGGCGGGATCGGACTCAGGCCGAGTGAGGAGAGGCCGGCGACCGTGGTCAGGGCGGTGTACAGCGCGGGCCGCCGCACTTCGTTGAGTGCACTGCGTACCCGGCGCGGTCCGGTCAATCCACGTTTCGAGGCATAGTGAAGGGCGTTGAACAGATGCACCAGCGCAGCCACCGTCAAGGCCGACAGCAGCGGCGGAATAATACTGGAAATCAGGTTGAACGGTTGATTGAAAACCACATAAAACGCCACGGTGGAGCTGACCACTACCCCGATGACCACGCCGGCCACTATCACCGCAAGCCAGCGATGGAATAGCCACCATATCAGGAACAGGCCGATCAGCGTGGTGGCGGGTATGAAGATCATGTTATCCCGCAACATCGATCTCATCTGCGCCACATCGGTGGTGATCTGCCCGGCCATACTGGTCAGATAGCCAGCCAGCCTGGCCTTGCGGACCTGCTCGAGAATGGCGTCCTCCAGGGCCAACCGTTCGAGGCTCGAATCGATCGCGACAGGTATCACCAGCATCGCAACCGCGCTGCCGTCCGCTGCCACCAGGGCGTTTCTGGCAAAGCGGTCGGAGAGTACCCGCTCCAACCGCTGTGGCGGCCTGGTTTTCTCCAGATCCCGGACACTGAGCAGCGGCTCAACCAGAAAGCCCTCGTCGGTCCCGTGGATATGATCCTGCGTGGTCATATTCACCACGTCATCAATCAGCGGATGGGCAGCCAGCGCCTCGGCCAGGTCTTTGAATGCCCGGGCGAATCCGTCCGAATAGAGCGCCACTCCTTCGAACAGCAGCAGGACGACCTGATCGCTGGGAAAATGGCGCCGCAGTTCATCATCAATAATCACCGAAGGCGCATCCGCCGGCAGGTAGACCCTCGGGGCGTTGTTGATGTTGAGATTCAACAGCAGCCCATTGGGCAGTACCGTGAATAAAAACAGGAACAGCACACTGAAGTAGTATTTCCAGGGCAGATGCAGAAAAATATACTTCAACTGCACGTCCGCTTCGGTGGTGAGCGAGAACTCGATCGACTCCTCGCCATCGACCAGGGTAGAGCAGGAATTCATGATGGCCACCAGACGGTCACCATCACTCTTCAGCAAGGTCACTTTGGCCCGGGGATATTCCCTGGCGCTGCGGGGCACCTGCCCGGCTTCGGAAAAGTGCTCCCGCAGCCGCTCCTTGTGACGGTCAACCACCAGGTCGAGAACCGGTACAGCTTCAAGTTCACTGAAAGATCGATAGCCCAGGAGCCTGAGAAAGGCCGGATTGGCATAGACAAACATGCCATCATGTTGAATCGCTATCGGTTTGCGATCGTGATCATAGCGGGCGTATAGGGTGGTGTCAGCTTGCATGCGAAGTCAGATGTGAGACCAGGTCATTGGAATACACTCCTGCAATATTGATTCAAATTCGGCACGACCTCTGCACAAATCTACCTTATTACCCATCTAATTCAGCCATCATCAGGAACAACCTTAGCCGCGAATAAACGCAAGTGAACACGAATAAGCCCGTTCCTCGGGGTAGGAAGCCGGTGAGGCACGAACCGCATCAAACCCTACCGCGAACGATGCGGTTCGCAAGCTCACCGGTATCCTACGTTACCGGCAAGCACCGTGGTCTGGATGAAGCGGCCATTCCCCCAACAGGATTAACCGCGTTATTTGCGTTTATTCGCGTTCATTCGCGGCTTTATAAACGGTATCTGACTTTAGCAGTAGTCTGATGGGTAATCAGGCAAATTCATAAAATCTTGGGGTCAGAACTTTGCTCGCCACCCGACGGCGAGCAGTGAATTATCCTGATGGAAGGCGCCGGGCGTACCGGCGGAACCCTCAAAGTAGTGCGCCTCCAGATACACCTCCTGGGAGTCCCAGCCGGTGTAGGCAATTTCGGGATTGAGATAGAGATCATGGGTATCCAGCCCCTTATAGAATCGCGCCTTCACCCGCCATTGATCACGGGCAAAGGGGACCTCTAACGAGCCGCCAAACAGGTAGACCTCGGTCCGGTCTATGACAGCCGGCGCATCGAGATGGTTGATGCCGGTCAACTGCAGATTGACCCGGGCATCGCCATCCCCCGGAAAGAACTCCACGCCGGCACCCCAGTTCAGGCTCCTGACCGTATCGAAGGAGCCGTCGGTGCGGGTAACCGGGGCATCACTCAGCCAGCCGGCCTCAAGACGCCAGATCGCCCCCAGCGCCTCCACACCGAGATCGCCGCCGAGCAACCAACTGCGCGGGTATCTTGCCTCGAGCACCCCACGGGAACTGTTGAAGCTGAAATAGGGGATCGATTGCCGGACCTTCTGCACGGTCAGGGCGTAGTCCAACCCCTCCCCCGTGCCGCTATAACGAATACCGAAACCACCATCCGAATCCGCCGCCTTGACATCCACCGGGGCACTCTGGATCAGTGCCGCACTGGCCGGCGTGGATTTCAAACCAAAAATCTGGCCCGATTCCCGGTCAACCGGGAACCAGACACTGTCGACCCCCGGTAACTCCGCTTCCCTGAAATAGGGTAGAAAGACCACGTCCAGTTTGTTCTCGCCGAAGAAGTGTTCATAGCGGATCGCCGGCGAGGCCCGCTTGCGATCGGCCAGATCATCCAGGATATAGCGGGTCAGGTCGTGGGTACTGAGTCGATCGGTAGGGGGAAATTCATCAATCCGCCCCCAGACTATTTTCTGCGCCCCGGCGGTCAGCCTGAAGTTATCCGCACGATAACGGATGAAGGTCTCGCCATAATCAAGCGTGGCATGTTCCCAATCCCGGCTGCCGTGCTGGAAATAGCCGTCCAGCCGGACGGAGGCCTGCAGGTCCCAGCGACCGGCGGGACTCCAGAGCGCCGTCGCCTGGCCATGCAGATAGCCCTGGCCATTGGCATTCGAGGCCGAACGGTTGAACACCCCGTATTCGGCCCGCAACTCATCCAGCTTGAGGGAGAGATCGCTGTCCCCGGCAATAGCCTGGTCACTCTCCGGGATGGGCGTCTGCTCTTCCGACTCAAGCAGAATCCCGTCACTCCCCGACTCTTCAATGATCAAAAGCTCTTCCGACGGTACGGCAGGCCGACCTTGATCAATCGCCGGCTCCTCTTCAATGATCAAAAGCTCCTCATCCGGCGCATGTTCCGCGGCCGACGTGGCCAGTGGCGACAGTGCAATACAGAGCCAGGCCAACAGCGTGGTGCTGTCGAATTTATTATTGATGTGTGCCATACGGCTAGGTTCCCCTGTTCAAGATGACTGCCCCGGTTTAGGGCTCGCGCAAGAATAATTCCGCAGTACCGAGGGCGTCACTGGGCCATGTCGGCAAGGCACGCTTTGCAGGCAATGGCCGCTCCCGGCCATCCATGGCCTCCGCGGCATAAGTCCATCCATGGACAAAGCCGTTCCCTTGGCAAAAAGCGTAACGCCGCCGACGGGGTCCAGTGGCGACCGAATACCGGAACTTATTTTTGCGCGAGCCCTTAGGGGCGGTAGGCCTTTTCATTGGTATCGTCGGTAAGATCACGTTGGGTGAAGAGCCGATCGGGCAGACCCTGGTCGTACTTGATCTTTTCGGTCAGCAGCTGGGTACGGTGCCCGGAGTTCAGATCATACATGGTACTCTCCAGGATGCTCCAGTAGCCCTGGATTTTCTTGATTCTTCTGGCGGAGAGCATTTTGCTCGGTTTCTCCCTGCCCCGCTCGAACAGTTCCACTTTCAACGGGATCAGAATCTTGCGGTAGATACAGCTGACCCGTTTTGAATAGACCGAGTTATCCGGATCCCTGGGGGTACTGACCAGGATCTCGCAGGGCACCTTTCCCACGCTGCCCTTACCCTGTAGGTAGTGATGATCCATGTCGACTTCCCTGTCGAGCAGGTCTTCATAAAAAAAGTCGGAACCGACGAAGCGGCCGCCTTTTCGTGAAGATGAAATTCGCCGGACCTTTTTCAGAGCCGGCAGATAGAGCCATTGATCACTCGCATCCCCGGGGTGATCCTGGGTCAGCAGCCCGGTTCCCGCGATATCATCCGGCTGAATGAAGCGCATCAGGGTCCAGCGCTCTCCGGCGCCCTTCTCCTTCGCGTAGCTGTAGAGCACCCGCCGTCTGGATTGACTCTCCTTTCCCTGAAGTGTCATCACCACGAGGGCACTTAAATCATTGCCATTGGGTCGATCGTAAACCGCCTGGGCCAACGCCGCCCCCTCAGCATTGCTCAAGGGTTCACTCCCAAGAACGGCAACAGGCGAAATCAGCAAACAGGCTGCAATCATCCGTCGGGCTATGCCTTTTGTGACCATGGTTCCGCTTCTGCCTTGACGAGAACCGACCGGCTCTCTTAATAATCCATATCTGAAACATTCTATAACTACTTGAATGTATTGCAAGTTGATTTATTTAACTGCCATTTTTTCATCAGGCATCCCACGCCTGATCCGGGACACACTCTCTCCAGCCACATTAGGCAAGTCGGTGAACCCATTTCAGAAAATAGGTATCTCGTTGATTATGCAGGCATTAATCCTAAGGCGCCGAGAAAGGTATCGCAGTTCGTGAACAACCAAAACCATCCGTACCGGGACCACACGTCAGCCGAAGGTCAACGGGGATACACGTCATCCAGCCACCCAACCACTCCCCGGGCCTTTTCAACCGGTTGTAAAAATCATTTATAGTTTAGCCACGGATGGCGGCAACACCCTGAAAGTTTTAGCCAGACCAACTTGAAACCTGACTCATTCCGCTACGCCCTACACCTGTCGATTTTTTTTACACAGTACACCGGGCTCACAAACAACTACTCTCCAAGCCATTGTTAATATTTACAATAAATCTGGTGGCTTGGTATTTGCATTACTATTGACAGCTGGCGCGGCCGCCTAATACAGGCAGAGGTGGGGGAATGTTTACGACTTCGGTGCTTAAAGTCAGGTTAAAAACTTGCCATGCCTTAACCGCATAACTGGTTGCCTGGTGTCGCTAACCACCGGTTATTTGGGAGATTATATAATCGTGCGCGAATACCCTACTCCGAGACATTGAAACCCATAAGGAACTATTTGATTCTATTGGATATTTTTACACTTATTCCGCGAACATTTTCCAAGCGCTGAATAAGTGCTACCTTCTACAACATGAGGGACAATCCTGAGCCCAGCTCAGGAACAGGCTCGAGAAGCAACTCGATTTGAAGCTCAGATAACCATAGAGTAACAAGTAATGTCGAAGAATCGAGAGACAAACAAGGAATCAAAGTTGGATAGTCCGATTGAGAAAGGCATCTCATCGAGTCGCAGGCAATTTACCAAGGCGAGCCTGCTCGCCTCCCCTGTATTGATGTCGGTGGTATCGCGCCCCGTGTTCGGTGTGGGTTGCCTCTCGAATATGCTCTCCGGCAACCTGTCCGATCCGAATCGTGGCGAATGTAATCTGGGGCTGAACCCGGAGTACTGGCTGGAGAACCCGGGGGCTTGGCCCATTGCGGCCGGTTTCACACCGGAGGGCACCCCACCCAGTTCCTGCAGTGACTGTATCAACGGTAACGGCAATGGCAATGGCAACTGGAAATGCGAGGGAGGGGCTCTGTTCAACGATTACTTCCTCTCCGGGCCGCAGGACGCGCTCAACCGCTCGATGTACGAAATACTCTGCACCGACGGGAGCAGTGACGAGTTCCTGATCATTACCGCCCTGTTGAATGCCATGACTGACTCCAACTACGTCCTGAGCGTGGAACAGGTAATGACGCTCTGGGCCGATCCGACGTTGGGCGGTCAAATCGCCGACTTCCAGTCGTTCCTGAACAGCACCTGGGCCTGACGGTCTGTCGCACGATTTTGTCTGGCCGCGAGTGCCGGATAAGGCTCAAGTCAGCCGGGATCCCGGTTGCGCGGATTATTGGCGATAAAGCGCTGTACTTCCCCCGGCAGCTCCCCCTCATCTTCCCCGGTCAGCGCCTTCCTCACCAGATGGGGGATGAGCAGTTTCAGCGGCATGCGCAGATAGTGCGAACGCACATAGAGCGCCCAGCGCGCCAGTCCGGTGCCCCACATCCCGCAACTTGCATGATCCGGTCGCAAGGCGCGGAGAAACAGACTGTCCATGGTCGAATCGAGCAAGCTCCCCGGAAGCCGGTCACGCATCCACAATGTCACATCATCGGGAATGTCCACTGCCAACAGGAGCTGGACATAACGTAACCCATAAATCAGTGGACGCACCAAGTCCATCTCCTGCGCCCGGTCACACAGCGCCGGCCAGAAGCCGGCTCGCCCCGCAAAGTGCCGCAGCAGCTCGGCGATATCCACCAGATCCCGCAGCCCATGCTCCAGTTCGCCATCATGGAACAGGTGCGTTGCGCTGTGCAGGATCAGGTCCAGGTCACACAACCAGTAGAGATCCCCCTGCCCCCCATCGTTGGTTGCCTGCGCCAGGAGTTTTTGCGGGTCGGGCTTGAGTCTCGCCGTCAGCGGCAGGATTGAGTGGTGAATATCCAGCACCGTCTGGCGCTTGATATGTCTCATCGGGGGGATTTCGTGCATCCAGGTACGATAGTAGCGTTGATCGTATGCGCTGCCAGGGGTTGTACGCCACCCCCACGTCAACAGTCGCTTCTCTACATCCTCGACCGCCGACCTGGGCACCAGGATATCGATATCATGAAACAGCCGCCCGCGGCTGATCGGCAGATCCGCCATGACATAGGCGGCCCCCTTGAGCAGGACAATAGGGATGGCGAGGCTGTACAGCGCCTCCTGCAGCTGCGAGATCTCCCAGCGGACCGCCAGTACGCTCCGCTGGGTGATCAGGTTCGCGGCCCTCAGGTGATGGGCCGGCCCTTCCGGTATGCCGTCCCCCAGCACCCGGTCCTGTAACACCTGGTGAAGATGGGCAAGCAGGTTTGCCGCCTTTGCCTGGCGCATCAGGAGATCCCATTCGGCCGCGGAGAACCGGGTTATCCTTTCCGGTGACACCAGGACCTGTACGATAAGTGGCTCAGCCATGATCAGGCGGGGACCTCCGAATCAGCAACCAGCCGTTCCATGATCGGCAACGCCTCCTCCAGTTGCGAATACTCCAGCGAGAAGACCGGACAGCCGTTGATCAGTGATGTTGCCGACTCAAATCCGACCTTACCCAGGATATGGGTGTTGAACGCGTTCTCCTGTATCTCCAGTAGCGCGCTGTTCTTGGCTTTCTCGGTCAGACGGGTACGGCTGTCCGCTTGGTATTTAGGGAACACGATCGCATGCGGCCGGCTGGTTGCCCTGGCCAGCCGGATGCTCGTTTCCGATGGCTTCAGGTGCGCCACCGTTCCCTTCGCCGTATCTTCCGCCGCCGGCCCGATTTCCGCCGTAGCCGAGAAATCCCGAATAATCCCTATCGATTCATTTTTCAGGCTGACGGGCCTCGGCACCGGGGTGATCTCCCGTGTTGCCGGATCCAGCAGTACCATCTCATCCGACAACAGGCGCCAGCCACGCAGCGCCATGGCCGCACAGAGCGTACTCTTACCGGAGCCCGGCACGCCCGGCATGATGACCCCGCGGCCCGCTTTCTCGAGCACCGCGGCGTGGATAATCAGATAGCGATGCGCGGTGGTGGCGATGCACCAGTTGAGACCCCACTCGAACATGGCGAAGGCATGGATATAGGGCAGCGGCTTGAACGGGGCATATTCATCCAGCAGAAAATGTACCTGGGGTTTTACCCAGCGCCGCAGACCGCCGGCGTTTTTCAGCGTGATATGAAAATCAAAGAACCGCGCCGATTCCGTGGTCTCGTACCCGGCGTAAAAAAAGGTTACGTGTCGCAGGAGATCGGGAATAGTGGAGTGCAAATTGATCCAGAAAGGCCCGATCTGTATCGGTAACCCCTTCCCGGTCAATAGGCCGGCCATGTCGCGCTGGCTGAGATCGGCTACTTTCACAGCGAGTCTGAGATAACCAGGCCCAGGGAGCGGAAGGTAAGCAGCGAGAGGTGGACGGCATCCGCCAACTCGCCGTTGGCGTCAATCTCAAAGTAATCGGCGGCGGATCGCATCAGCTCGGAGGGAGTCTGGCGTTCCAGCTGCAGCCGCTTGAGCAGAAACTCACCCAGAGGATTCAGCATCAGGGTATCGCCGGACCCCTGATGAAAAAGTACCGCCTCCTCCTCATCTGGCCAGATGCTCCAGCAAAACTGTTCCGGGGCATTGGCAAACCATCTCCTCTCCATTTTTTCGGCTCGGTCCATCCCACTCATAGCGCTGATCACTATCACCTGTTACCTGTAATATCAAGTAGTTATATACAAACAGGAGCAGCTGTTAGCATACCCGGTTTTTATCGTTCTGTCCCGTCGATCGGCTATCCCGGCAGGGCCACGCCATCTAAACATGCAACTACTTGTGAGCGTGGATCTGGCTGTTTGACCGACAAACTCCTGGGCAGCCTTACGCTCGCTGCCTATGATTACGCTTAGACAGCCGGTCGATTACCTGTTCAGTGTATTATGGTCACAATCATTTAGTGCAATCGACGCTCGCGTCTGTCTTCCGGGTCACAAAGGGGAGCGAGATGAATACACTCTTGGCAAACATTGGAACGGTCGCGGGAATAATCGGTATTCTGGTCTGCCTGATAGCGGGGCTGGCCAGACTCGGGGGGTTCTATTACCTGGCCGGTTTCGAATCGATGACCCTGCTCAATACAGGGGTCGCCCTCATGGTGCTGGCTATCCTGATGAAGGTGGAGCTGATCTACCGGAAATCGAATTCAGCACCATAACCTAGGAGCCTGTCGGGTTTAACACTGACCTACTGCGGAAAAGCCGAATTTGGCCATATTTCCCGATCTTTCTCGTTAAATAAGCCCACTATTCGCCTCGAAAGATCGAAAAATCTGGCTCATTCAATCGCCGGGAGCGATTGACGTGCCAACCCCGAAGGGGTGAAGCACAGGGATGTGCGGAACAAATCGGCTTTCCCTCGCTACGGCCGGTCAAACCCGACAGGCTCCTAGCGGAAATCGGATCACTGGAAACCTTCCGGATTGGCGCGCTGCCATCGCCAGCTGTCCCGGCACATCTGCTCCAGTCCGCGTTCCGCACGCCAGCCGAGCTCGACCGACGCCCGCGCCGGGTCGGCATAGCAGGCAGCGATATCCCCGGGCCGGCGATCACCAATCCGGTAGGGCACCGGCCGGCCGCTTGCCTGCTCAAATGCCCGCACCACCTCCAGCACCGAGTAACCACGACCGGTTCCGAGATTATGGGTGATCACCCCGGGGTGCCCGGCCAGTTTATCCAGCGCCGCGAGATGCCCCCGGGCAAGATCGACCACGTGAATATAGTCCCGCACCCCGGTACCATCGGCGGTCGGATAATCGCCGCCAAAAATCGACAACCGTTCCAGCCGGCCCGCTGCCACCTGTGAGATACAGGGCATCAGGTTATTCGGGATACCGCCCGGGTCTTCCCCGATCAGGCCGCTCTCATGGGCACCCACCGGGTTGAAATAGCGCAGGATGGAGATATCCCAGGCATCATCGGCAGCATGGAGATCCCGCAGCATCTCCTCGATCATCAACTTTGACCGACCGTAGGGATTGGATGCCGACAGGGCGAAATCCTCGGGGATGGGCAGGGAGTCCGGATCACCATAGACCGTCGCAGAGGAGCTGAACACCAGGCGCTTTATACCCGCCGCCGCCATCGATTCCAGTAGCGTCAGGCTGCCGGTGATATTGTTCTGGTAATAGGCCAGCGGCAATTTGACGGACTCTCCAACCGCCTTCAGGCCGGCAAAATGGATCACGGCATCGATCCCCTCCCGGGAGAAGAGCCGGGTCAGTGTCTCCCGGTCCCGGATATCCCCCTCGACAAAAGAGACGCGCCGACCGGTGATGGCGGCTACCCGGTCCAGGGAGATCCGGCTGCTGTTGCAGAGGTTATCGATAACCACCACCTGATGGCCGGCCTCCAGGAGCTCCACACAGGTGTGAGATCCGATGTAACCGGCACCGCCGGTAACCAGTACTTTCATTGGATTATCCTGACTTCCATTGAGCACTTATTGAGATGGGCTATTCTGCAACAGGGTGGTGTGGTTTGACACCTGGGATCACCGTAGCCTGGATGCAGCCGCCACTCTCAAACGGAAACAACCACATGAACAGCGCGGCGCAATCCGGGAACCAGGCCGCCCCCGCCACAATCCCGGATTCCGCCCGCGAAGAGCGCAGATGTCTCAAATCCCATGCGGCGGGCTACATCCAGGCTACCAATCTGTGTGACTCGTCTATTCTGCAACAGCGAAGTGTGATTTAACAGCCTCGCGGCAGCACGAAGCGGAGCGGGTGAATGATATGGGGCGTGGCGATCCGACGGATACGCCGCACGACTTGACATGGCCGTGGATTTTTCTCGGTTGCAATAGCGCCTCCGCGGGGTATCATCGGTTGTTTTTGCAGGTACGGGATCAACCCCGGTGACTACCGCTATGCTCCGTCTCCTCAATCTGCCCGACGGCAAACGGATCGCCTACCATAAGCTGGAGGGGACGGGACCCGGCGTGCTCTTCCTTGGCGGGTTCAAATCGGACATGACCGGCACCAAGGCGGTCACCCTGGAGCAGTGGTGCCGGGAACAGGGACGCGCCTTTATCCGTTTCGACTATTCCGGACATGGCCAGTCCAGCGGCGATTTTGAAACCGGGACCATCGGCGAGTGGCTGGCTGACACCCTGACGGTTATCGACCGGCTGACCGAAGGGCCGCAGATCATCGTCGGCTCCAGCATGGGCGGCTGGCTCGCGCTGCTGGCCACCATCGCCCGGCCGCAACGGGTACACGCCCTGATCACCCTCGCCTGCGCCACCGATTTCACCCGGCGGCTGCTGCTGGCTATGTTCACGGAAGAGCAGAAACAGCAATTGAGCGACGAGGGACGCGTGTTGATCCCCTGCGACTATGATGATCAACAGCCCTATCCCATCACCCGAAAACTGATCGAAGAGGGAGAGAACCACTGCCTGCTGGACAGGCCCATCCCCATCCACTGCCCGGTGCGGATGTTTCACGGCATGCGGGACCCGGATGTAGCCTGGGCGTTCAGCCGCCAGACCTGCGAACGGTTGGAGAGCGGAGACGCCACCCTCACCCTGATCAAACAGGGGGATCACCGGCTCTCCGAGGCGGCCGATCTGCGCCTGATCCTCAACTCCCTGGAACAGCTTTGATGGCTGCCGGCGCCACAACCCGGGCCGTCGGTCGGATTTGGTAGCGCATGACCCGGCAAGCCAAAGCCTACCTCTACGGGGGCAGCGCCGTGTTGCTCTGGTCCACGGTGGCCACCGCCTTCAAACTGTCGCTGCGCCACCTGGAACCGATACAGCTGCTGTTTTACGCCAGCATCGCCTCGTTGCTGGTACTGCTCGTGGTGTTGCTATGGCAGGGCCATTTACGGCTGCTGCTGCAGACCTCGCGCCGCGACCTGCTACTGTGCGCCACGCTGGGCCTGCTCAATCCCTGCCTCTACTACTGGGTGCTGTTCAAGGCCTATGACCTGCTGCCGGCCCAGGAGGCACAGCCGCTCAACTACACCTGGGCCATCACCCTCTCCATCCTGGCGGTCCCCCTGCTCAAGCAGCATCTGCGCCGGCTCGACCTGCTGGCCATCGGCATCAGTTATTTCGGTATCCTGGTGATCGCCACCCACGGCGCCCCCCTGGAACTCCGCTTCAGCAACGGTTACGGGGTCCTGCTGGCCCTTGGCAGCACCCTGATCTGGTCGCTGTTCTGGATCTTCAACACCCGCGGCCGCATGGAACCGGTGGTCGGGCTGTTCCTCAATTTCCTGTTCGCCATTCCGGTGATTGCCCTGATTACCTGGCTTACCGCCGGGTTCGGGTTTGACTCGATAAAGGGACTGTACGGTGCGGCCTATGTGGGCCTGTTCGAGATGGGTATCACCTTTGTACTCTGGCTAAAGGCGTTGCGCCTGACCGAGAGCACCGCCAAGGTGGCCAATCTGATCTTCCTCTCGCCGATCCTCTCGCTGTTCCTGATTCATTTCATCGTCGGCGAAGAGATCCACTGGTCCAGCGGTGCCGGGCTGTTGCTGATTATTGCCGGTAATGTGCTGCAACAACTGGGCAAACCACCTGCCCCGCCCCGGGATGAAGAGCAGCCGGCACGTGAAACCGCCTGAAAATGGTTGCCTTTGCCGGCCGGCACGAATTATTCTCGCAGGGATGCAAAACAGGTCCCGCAATAACCCGGCACACAGAACCCTTCCCTATGAGTGATAAATACTACATAACCGCCCAACAGCTGCTGACCGATTCCTTCCGCCTGGGACTGGAGATCCTGCAAAGCGGCTTCCGGCCCGACTTTATCGTCGGCGTCTGGCGCGGCGGTACGCCGGTCGGTATCGCGGTACAGGAGATCCTGGACTACTTTGGTGTACCATCGGATCATATCGCCATCCGCACCTCCTCCTACACCGGCATCGGCGAGCGCAACAAGGAGGTACGGGTACACGGCCTCGGCTACCTGATACGCAACATGGACTGGGACAGCTCCCTGCTGATCGTCGATGATGTATTCGACTCCGGCCTGAGCCTGCAGGCGATCCTGGACTCCCTGCGGGAGAAGAGCCGGCGCAACATGCCGGAACAGATCCGCATCGCCACCCCCTGGTACAAACCGGGCAACAACCGGACCGCGCTGACGCCCGATTACTATATCCATGAGACGGATCAGTGGCTGGTGTTTCCCCATGAGATGAAGGGCCTGGACCAGCAGGAGATACTGGCCAACAAACCGGAGATGGAAGTGCTGTTTCGCAGCAAGGGGCTGATTGAGTAGATTTCCTCTGCGGAACTTGCCGGATCATCAACCAGCTGATGGATGCGAATACGGATCTCCGGGCGGGATGCGAGATCACCGTCATCGCGGATCAGTTGCCGTGGTGTCATGGAGTGCAGTATGGTTATTAAGGGCTCGCGCAAAAATAAGTTCCTGTATTCGGTCGCCACTGAACCCCGCCGCCAGCGTTACGCTTTTTGCCAAGGGAACAGGTTTGTCCATGGATGGACTTATGCCGCGGAGGCCATGGATGGCCGGGAGCGGCCATTGCCTGCAAAGCGTGCCTTGCCGGCGTGGCCCAGTGACGCCCTCGGTACTACGGAATTATTCTTGCGCGGGCCCTAAGTTGTATGAACAATGGTCGATAAGTTAATTTCAACTACATAACAAAAACATAAAAACACGAGGCTCTACTCGATGGCGAAGACAAAAATTGTCACCACGGATGATATCCTGATCATGCTCTGCAAGTCGGTCACTTCGGTACTCACCACCGCCACGCACAACGAGATCAACTACTCGGCCATGGTACAGAAGATCAACCGCACCTGCCTGAAACCGGACATCGGCTGTTTTGTCCTGTTCGATGGCGGCTTCTCCGGACTGGTGGTGATCAATTTTACCGCCGCCGCCGCCCTCGAACTCTATCAGGCTTACCTCTCGAACATGGGCATCCCGCGCGAGGAGCTGGCGGTCAGCCACACCTCGGATGAGGTCGGCAACGTGCTGGGCGAACTGATGAACCAGATGATCGGCGATTTCATCAGCAATGTGGGCAAACAGTTGCTGACCCCGATCAATCAGAATCAGCCCAAGATGCTGACCATCAACAAGGAAGTACTGCTCTCCATCAACACCAATCTGGACCGGCCGCAGGCGCGTCGGGTCACCTTCACCACCCAGCGCAACAATATTTTTTATCTTGAGCTTGCCATGGATAAAACCGAGTTTATCCAGCTGCATGAATTCGAGCAGCAGGGCGATTTTGATCCCGACGACATCCTGGAAGGCGAGGCGAATAAAAGGGCGGCCGCGGCGCAAGCTACCTCCGGCGATGACCGCAGTGATTCCGACAGCCTGCTGGACGAACTGGGTATCTAGCCTCGAACAGCGGTGCCGCCGAGCGGTACCGGCACCGTAGCCCGGATGAAGCCGCTGGCACCGAAACAGGAATTACCCCATGCGCTCATCGCGGCGTAATCCGGGGAGCAAAGCAGACGTTGTGCGTTGCCCGGATTCCGCCCGCCCGGAGTTTTGTATCACAGGGTATTCGTGGGGTGGGCTTCATCCAGGCTACGAACTACAGAATTATTCTCGCGCGGTAACTACTCCCCCCTATCCACACCACGGAGACACAGAGAAACCACAAGATTCTCCCGTGTCTCCCATCCTGTGGTCTGTAAGCGGTGTATTCCAGGATCGAGGGGGGGTCGGCTCCAATTACCCGCCACGCTATGTTGTTCAGTTAACCTCTGTGTCCTCTGTGCCTCCGTGGTGCACTGGAGGGGCTTTAATGGACACCTTGGGTGAGTAGTTACCTTGCGCGAGCCTAAATAGTGGCCGCCAGTTCATTGGCTCTCGCCAGCAGGAACTCCAGGTAGGCAAGCCGTTTGACTGAAACATCGATCTTTTCCCGCAGATCCTCGCCGGGGTCATCGATTATATAGAGCAGGTCCTCGTGAAAAAACACCTCGAAGCTGTCCAGGTAACGGACCTCCTTGTTTTTATCCAGCACCAGATTATCCAGACCGTATAGATCTATCACCTTCTGCTGTTCATACCGGATCTCCTTGGCTGTCTGAATGAACAGCCCAAGTTGCAGCCTCGCCTTGTGCAGCTTAGCCAGCAGTGGGATAGCGTCATCGGCGATGGCCGGATTGGCCAGATTGAACCAGGGGGTAAAAGCCTGTGCCAGGACCAGCATATTCTCCTCGCCATCGATGCGGGTGCGCACAAAAATGGCCTCGGGGATAATATCGTGCAGCTTTTTTTTCAGCATCCCATAGTCACGCCGATAGATCATCACTTCGAGGGAATGACAGGTCAGGGTGTGGCGTTTTATCACCATATCGAAGGCGCGATTCTTCTCCCGCTCAAAGTGATATCCGGCCGTTTGCCACACGTCACAGTGGGCCCCCTGGGTAGAAATCAGGGTGACCCGCAGGTTCTCGGTATCAAGACAGCCGATCTCGGCTGGAATACGTGCATCTTCTTTCGCCATCGACTACCGCCCTTGATAGGGAATACCGCTTAAACAGTATCACAAATAGAATTAATAGTATTACCTATCTTGTTGAATATTTTAGTATATTTTTCACGATCATTAATACACGAATAGTTGATCCTGAGAAAATGGTCGAACTGTCCCCGGGTCCCGAACAGCGACCCCGGGGTGGCGTTGATCCCCTGCTGCATCAACTCGCTATAGAGCCGGGTCGAATTGACCGCCGCCGGCAACTCGACCCAGCAGTGGAATCCGCCAAGCGGCATATTTACATGGGTCGGATCGGGGAAAAAGCGGTTAATCGCCTCCAGGGCGAAATCCCGTCGCTCCCGGTAGCAGCGAGTGACCGTCCTGATATGCCGGCCGAAACGGCTGCCGGAGAGAAACTCCGCGGCGGCGGCCTGGATCTGACCGCGACAGGCCATGGTCGTCACATATTTTCGATAACAGAGCGGTTCGCTGTAACGCCCGGCGGCAACCCAACCCAGCCTGAGATCGGAATCCAGGCTTTTCGACAAGGATGAACAGAGCAACACCCGCCCCTGGGTATCCCAGGAGCGCACCGTTCGCGGCCGTCCCTTCTCATAACTCAGGTCGCCGAAGACGTCGTCCTCGATTATTGGCAGATCATAGCGCTCGGCCAGCGACAACAGCCGTCGCGCCGCGTTTTCGGGCATCACGTGCCCCTGCGGGTTGCTGAACAGCGGGTTGACCAGGATCACCCGTATCGGCCAGCGCTCCAACGCCTTGGACAGCAGCTCCAGATTGATGCCGTGCAGCGGGTCGGAGGGAATTTCCAGGATTCGCATCCCCAGCACCTCCAGGCACTGCAGGGTGCCATAGAAGCCGGGCGACTCGATCGCCACGATATCGCCCGCGGCGGCCACGGTCTGCAGCGCCAGGCTCAGAGCCTCCTGACAGCCGTTGGTGATGACAATCTCCTCCGCGTCGACCACCGTCCCCGATCGCGCCATGTGGCGCACCAATTGCCGACGCAGTCCCGCGTGGCCGGGCGGTACCTCATACTGGGTGAGTCGCACCTCCTCCCGGCGGGCAATCCGCTGCTGGCGATTGTAGATTCGCCGAAAGGACTGGAGCGCCGGGAATTCCCCACTCGGATGGGCGCTGCCGAGCGGCGCCAGCAGGCTGGAACCGGCGGAACGCACCACCGAAAATGCCAGGTGATCCCGCCCCGGGGTCGACGGCATCAGTTCATCGATGGCAGTGGCCGGCTCGGTTCTGGCAGTGGAGCAGAGGACATAAAAACCGGACCGGTCCCGGGGCGCGATCAGCCCCAGCTCGGCCAGCCGGTCATAGGCCTGGATCACCGTGTTACGGCTGACCGAGCGCTGCAGCGCCAGCTCGCGGATCGACGGCAGTGTCTGCCCCGGTCTGAGCACACCCGTCTCGATCTGATGCGCCAGCTGGGTCATGAGACGCCGGTAGAGGTACATCGGCCCCCCCGGGGCGGGAATTAATCAGACTTTCAGGATAGGTACAAATAATTTAATACGCAAATTATTTATCTTGCGGCGAATCTGTACCCGCTGTTTTTGGCCCTATCTGCCCCTATAACCACCGCTCCAGGCCCTATATATTCATGCCTGACTTAAGGGCCGCTAAAAAAATAAACTATCCCATCTCGCTTCGCTCTCGGCCTGCTCACGGCGTTGTGCAAAGGGTTACATAGGCCCGCTATGCGCCCCTTTGCACGCCTTGTGAGCAAACCGATAGCTGTGCGATCTTGGAATACTTTAATTTTTACCGCGACCCTAACCTGGAAGCCGACTATGCCCTCACCCCAACTGCTGCGCTGGATCCCCATTCTGTTTGTCCTGTTGTGGGCAACCGGGTTTATCGGCGCCAAGTACGCGCTGCCCTTTGCCGAGCCCTTCACCCTGCTCGCCATCCGCATGTACATCACCCTGGGGGTGTTCCTGGTCCTGATCCGCCTCTACCGGCCGCAATGGCCCACGCGCCAGGGGGCGCTGCACTCCATGCTGGTGGGATCGCTGGTCCACGCTGCCTACCTCGGCGGTGTGTTTGCCGCGATCAACGCCGGCATGGCGGCCGGGCTGACCTCGCTGCTGGTGGGGCTGCAGCCGATACTGACCGCCCTGATCGCCTGGCTCTGGATGGGGGCCCGTATCAGCGGCAAACAGCTCACCGGACTGCTGCTGGGCATCCTCGGTGTGGCCATGGTACTGCTGCTGGGAAAGGCCAACAGTCATGCCCTGCAGTTCAGTTACCTCTCCCTGCTGTTTGCCCTGATGGCGTTGTTCGGTATCACCTTCGGCACCCTGTTGCAGAAGCGTTACTGTGCCAAGATCGATCTCCTGACCGGCACCTTTTATCAGTATCTGGCCAACGCCCTCATCATGAGCCTGCTGGCACTGCTGTTTGAAACCCGGGAGATCGACTGGCAACCGCAGTTCGTCGCCGCACTGCTATGGCTGGTTTTCGGCCTTTCGCTCAGCGCCATCTTGCTGCTGATGCTGATGATTCGGGAGGGCGAGGCCACCAAGGTGGCGGCCTATTTCTACCTGACGCCCCCGGTGACGGCCCTGATCGCCTGGATCCTGTTTGATGAACGGCTTACCGTCTGGGGTATCGCCGGGATCAGCCTGACCGCCTACGGGGTCTTTCTGGTGATCCGCAATCCCGCCAGGGTTCTTGAACGGAGCTGAGGGCCCGCGAATCCGCCCGGGTGTGGACCAAGGGGATAAAGTCGGCCAGGGTCGTGTTCATTTGCCTTCATTGTGGTACGCATCCCCCACTGTCTCAGGGATAGATCTCCGGCACGAAGGTCTGGTCCGACATCGGCGGACGCACATAACCCAGACTCTCCTTGCGTTCCGGCAGGACGATCTCCCGCGGCGTCAGGTCCTCATAAGGGATCATGCTCAGCAGATGGGCAATACAGTTGAGCCGGGCATGCTTCTTGATATCGGACTTGACCACGTACCAGGGCGCCTGCTTGATGTCGGTATGGGCGAACATCATATCCTTGGCCCGGGAATACTCTACCCAGCGGGAGCGTGACTCCAGATCCATCGGGCTCAGTTTCCAACGTTTGTGCGGCTCTTCCAGACGGCTCTGGAAACGCCGCTCCTGCTCCTCGTCCGATACCGAGAACCAGTACTTGATCAGGATGATGCCGGAACGCACCAGCATGCGCTCGAACTCGGGGCAGGAGCGGAGAAATTCGCTGTACTCCTCGTTATCGCAGTATCCCATCACCCGCTCGACACCCGCGCGGTTGTACCAACTGCGATCGAGCAACACCATCTCGCCGCCGGCGGGTAGATGGGTGACATAACGCTGAAAATACCACTGGGTGGTCTCCCGCTCGGTCGGTGCCGGCAGTGCCACCACCCGGCAGATACGCGGATTGAGGTGTTGGGTGATGCGCTTGATCACGCCGCCCTTTCCGGCCGCGTCGCGGCCCTCGAAGATGACCACAACCTTGAGTTTCTCCTGGGCGATCCAGGCCTGCAGCTTCACCAGTTCCAACTGCAGCCGGAACAGCTCCTCCTCATACACCGAGTTCTTGATTTTCAGGATCGGCGCGTCGGCCACTTCATCCAGTGACTCTTCAACGTAGGGATTCCGCTCCTCACCGCGCCCACCCTGGTTGTTCGATTTCTTTTTGTTGCCCATAACGCCTCATCTCCCGATCGAGCTTGCATGATGCCCCGAACCGGACCGCCACAACAACCGTTAATGGCCGGGGTTTGCGCGAAGGGCTCGCGCAAGAATAATTTCGTAGTACCGTGGGCGTCACTGGGCCACGCCGGCAAGGCACGCTTTGCAGGCTATGGCCGCTCCCTTGCCAAAAAGCGTAACGCCGATGGAGGGGTTCAGTGGCGACCGAATACCGGAACTTATTTTTGCGCGAGCCCTAAATCAACCCGTGCCGGCAAATTACCTCACTCATCCACCCGCCCCCGCAGCGCCTTGATCCTGCCCCGTTTATCCTTGCTCTCCAGGCGCCTTTTCTGCGAACTGCGGGTGGGCCGGGTCGGTTTACGCGGTTTCTGTATCCGGGTCGCCGCCAGGATCAGCTCCCTGAGACGCGACAGCGCCTCCTCGCGGTTTTTCTCCTGGCTGCGGAAACGCTGTGCCTTGATGATCACCACCCCCTCCTTGGAGATGCGCTGATCCTTGAAGTGTAGCAACCGCTCCTTGTAGAAGGGTGGCAGGGAGGAGGCCTTGATATCGAAACGCAGATGGACGGCGGTGGAGACCTTGTTCACGTTCTGGCCGCCCGCGCCCTGGGCACGGATGGCGCTGATCTCGACCTCGTTCTCGGAGATGGTTACGCTATTGATGATATGCAGCATGGGATCAGTTTAGCCATAGAGAAACGACACCGCCACCACCGCCGCGATCACCCCCACGATATCTGCTGTCAGTCCGGCCGCCAGGGCATGGCGGATGCGTCTCACCTGGACCGCCCCGAAGTAGACGGCCAGCACATAGAAGGTGGTTTCGGTCGAGCCCTGCAGGGTGGATACCAGGTAGCCGATGTAGCTGTCCGGACCGATTGCGGGGTCGTTGATGATGGAGGCCATCACCCCGTAGGCACCCGATCCGGAGAGCGGCCGCAGCAGTGCCATCGGTAACGCCTCGGCGGGCAGTCCGAACAGGCTGGTGAGCTGGCCGATCTGCCCCACCAGCCACTCCATGGCGCCGCTGGCCCGGAACATGCCGACCGCAACCAGGATGGCCACCAGATAAGGGATGATCTTCAGCGCCACCTGGAAGCCGTCCTTCGCCCCCTCGACAAAACTCTCGTAGATCGGCACCCTGCGCAGCATACCGAACAGCAGGAAACCGAGCATCAGTCCCGGCAGGATCCAGGGAGAGACGACCTGGCCATAGAGTACCATCAGCGGTATCAGCAGCAAAAAACCGATCAGTGCCGTCAGGGAGACCCAGGCCGGGTAACCGCTGCCTGCATCCTCCGCCAGCGCAATGTCCGGCTGCGCGTTGTTCTGCCCGGCTTCATCCGAATCTGCCGCTTGCCGCTCTACCGCTTCCCCGGTGAGCGGAAAAAACCGCCGATAGCCTTTGACCGCCAGAATCGCGGCCAGGGTCGAGCAGACTGTGGCGAACAAGGTGGTCGGCAGAATACCGGCCGGGTCGGCCGAGCCGGCCGAGGCCCGCAGGGCGATCACGCCGGTGGGCAGCAGGGTAATGCTTGAGGTGTTGATGGCGAGGAACAGCACCATCGAATCGGTTGCACTCCCCTTGCAGGGGTTCAGGCGGTCGAGCTCCTGCATCGCCTTGATGCCGAATGGCGTGGCGGCATTCCCCAGCCCCAGCATATTCGCCGACATGTTCAGGATCATTGCCCCCATGGCGGAGTGATCTGCCGGCACATCGGGAAACAGCCTGACCATCAACGGCCGGATCAGACGGGCCAGGATCTTCAGCAGGCCGCCCTGTTCGGCGATCTTCATCAGGCCGAGGAACAGCGCCATCACACCCACCAGGCCCAACGCCAGCTCCACCGCGCCGGTAGCCGAATCGATCAACGCCCGGGAGAGTGCATCCATGGGAGTGATATCGGCCGCGGGGAGGCTGAACTGCCGCCAGGCGGCGGTCAGAAAGGCAATAAGTACCAGCAGGAAAAAGACGACATTCATGGGAACGGTAGCGATTATTGTTAGGTTGCTACCGCTTATACGCGATGTATATAGCGGGGGCAACCAGGCGGGCGCATGGGATGATCTCTGCGAACTCGCGCATAGCGCCGGATCATGAGATTTACTACAGGGTGAGTTATAACTCAAGTTTCGGAGTTTAGTTCCAAACGTCGGGCGGGCCGCCCCCTTTCCGAGACACGCTGTAAATACGTCCCTGTACGCTCGGCGTCGGCATCCGTGCCTCCGACGGTCCCGGAAAGGGAGTAGCCCGCCCTGAACGACGCCTTGTGAACCCCAAAACTTGAGTTATAAAACCATCCCGATGGTCGGTGGCCGCGGATACGGGCGTGTTCTATCTTGGTGTCACTATACTGCGGATAAAACGGCGGATAGGTGGAAGCCGGTAGCGAGTGGGTATGGGGGAGGTCGCGGTGCCACCGGCTTCCGAAATCGTCAACGGGAGGCGTTCAACCGGGTGACCTTCCCATCCTGCAGCTCTATTTCAGCCAGCGCCTCCGGCCTTCCCTTGCAGGCCTGGATGATCAACTCCTTGTTTCTTGCCAGCACCAGCCCGAACTCTTCGGCGGCCTTCTCATCGACCCCGGGGATCACCTGCTCCAGCAAATGCGCGAACTGCTCGCCCAGCTCCAGCATCCGGTCATGGGCATCCGCCGTCTTTTTGTCTTCGAACATGCTGTTGTCCCGGTCACATTTCCACATTGCAATAACGGCCATAGTCTCTTCACCCTGCGCTGAACCTTAATGAAATCCCACCTACCGAGAGTCACGGAAGAACGGACGGGATTAATGACCCTTTAATCCCGACCGGTTCTGATCGACCCAGATCAGTCGGGTTTCGTTGAAGTCGGAGACATCATACAGAGAACTTATATAGAACGTCAAGCGGGATGTGCTCGTGAGCCGTGCCGCTTTATCCAATCGGCACCCGCCACTTTTATTTCAATTGCAACGAGTTTGTTGGAGAATAGCGCAATTACCCAGCAGAGCACCCGGAAACCGATATGCGATTCAACGGAACAGATACCTACGTGGCCACCGATGATCTGATGCTCGCCGTGAATGCCGCGATCCAGCTGGAGCGTCCGCTGCTGATCAAGGGTGAGCCGGGAACCGGCAAGACCATGCTGGCCGAAGAGGTGGCCAAGGCACTCGACCAGCCGCTGTTTCAGTGGCACATCAAATCCACCACCAAGGCGCAGCACGGGCTGTACGAGTACGATGCGGTCTCCCGGCTGCGCGATTCGCAACTGGGTGACGACCGGGTGCACGATATCGGCAACTACATCGTCAGGGGCAAGCTGTGGGATGCCTTTGCCCATGAAGGCCGTTCCGTGGTGCTGATCGATGAGGTGGACAAGGCGGATATCGAATTTCCCAATGACCTGCTACGGGAACTCGACCGCATGGAGTTTTATGTCTATGAAACCCAGCAGTTGATCAAGGCGAAACAGCGGCCGCTGATCATCATCACCAGCAACAATGAGAAAGAGCTGCCTGACGCCTTCCTGCGCCGCTGCTTCTTCCACTACATCCGCTTCCCCGACAAGACGACCATGGAACAGATCGTCGCGGTGCACTACCCGGACCTGAAAAAACAGCTGTTGCAACAGGCCCTGGAGGTGTTCTTCGAGCTGCGTGAGGTGCCCGGGCTGAAAAAGAAACCCTCCACTTCGGAACTGCTCGACTGGCTGAAGCTGCTGATGGCCGAGGACATCCCCCCGGAGGCGTTGCACAGCGGCGACCCGCGGCAGGCCATCCCGCCGCTGCACGGGGCGCTGCTGAAAAACGAGCAGGATGTCCATCTGTTCGAGCGCCTCGCCTTCATGCACCGTCGCAGCCGCTCCTGATCCGCCATGCTGGTTGAGTTCTTCTATCACCTGAAGGAGGCCGGACTGCCCGTCACCATCCGCGAGTTCCTGGATCTGCTGGCAGCCATGCAGGCGCGGGTCATCTTCTCCAGCGTGGACGATTTCTACTATCTCTCCCGCACCTGCCTGATCAAGGATGAGCGACTGTTCGATCGCTTTGACCAGGCCTTCGGCGGCTATTTCAAGGGGATTACCGATAGCGGGGAGAACATCACCGCCGCGATTCCCGAGGAGTGGCTGCGCAAGCAGCTGGAGAAATACCTCAGTGAAGAGGAGAAGCAAAAGCTCGATGCCATGGGCTGGCAGAAGCTGATGGAGACCCTGAAAAAACGCCTGGAGGAGCAGCGGGAAAGGCATCAGGGCGGCAGTAAATGGATCGGTACCGGCGGCACCTCCCCGTTCGGCGCCTACGGTTACAATCCGGAAGGGGTGCGGATCGGACAGGAGCGCTCACGTCATCGCAAGGCGGTGAAGGTGTGGGACAGACGCGAGTTCCGCAATCTGGACGATTCGGTGGAACTGGGCACCCGCAACATCAAGGTGGCGCTGAAACGGCTGCGCCGCTTCGCCCGCAGCGGCGCGCCGGAGGAGCTGGACCTGGAGGCCACCATCCGCTCCACCGCCCATCACGGCGGCCTGCTGGATCTGAAGATGGTGTCGGAGCGCCACAACAAGGCCAAGGTGCTGCTGTTTCTCGATGTCGGCGGCTCCATGGACGACCATGTCCAGGTCTGCGAGGAGCTGTTCTCGGCGGCCCACTCGGAGTTCAAGCACCTGGAGCACTTCTATTTCCACAACTGCGTCTACGAGGCGGTCTGGAAGGACAGCCGCACCCGTCGCTCCGAACCTCTCTCCACCTGGGACGTGATCCACACCTACGGCGCGGACTACCAGTTGATCTTTGTCGGCGACGCCACCATGAGTCCCTACGAGATCACCTATGCCGGCGGCTCGGTGGAGCACTGGAATCAGGAGACCGGCATGGTCTGGATGGGCCGGCTGCTCGGGGCCTACCCCAACGCCATCTGGATCAATCCGCAGCCGGAACATCAATGGCCCTACATCGATTCGATCCAGTTGCTGCGCGAGATCATGATGAACCGCATGTTTCCGCTGACCCTGGAGGGGCTGGAGCGAGGCATGAAACTGCTGAGCCAGTAACAACGTCAGGGATCCGGGGAAGTCGATTCATAAAAATGCAAATAATCGGCGATAAGCTTCGGACACCGGTAGCCCAAGGATTCGGGACGGTTGCGCCGTAATCGGCTATGCTTAAACCATTACAGAAAAACAAGGGGATCGCGGGGATCCGACCGTTGGCAAAGGTCTCACACCGACCCGTTCCGAACAGTTGACCGTTCCCTGTATCCACCAAAAAACACATTCTTAGTGGCTGGGTAATGCCGGCCCGTCAGGAAGTCCAATGTTAAAAAAGAGAGTAATTAACAAAGTAGTCAATAGCACCATCCGCCCCGCCTCCCACATGGCCGTCCTCTCCCGGCGGGAGATCGAACAACTGCGAGACGTCACCGGCACCGGCCTGCACCGGCTGTTCCGCAAATGCGCCCTGGCGGTGCTCAGTTCCGGCTCTCAGGTGGACAACTGCGAGGAGCTGATGTCCATGTACCCGGATTTCGATATCCAGGTCAGGGAGCGGCATCAGGGCATTGTGCTGGAGGTTTCCAACGCACCGGCGGAGGCGTTTGTTGACGATCAGCTGATTGAAGGTATCCGCTACCACCTGTTCTCGGTGCTGCGGGATATTCTCTACCTGCGCGACACCGCCAGCAATCACAAGCACCTTGCGCCCAACATGCAGATCAGTCACGAGATCTTCTACCGGCTGCGTCACGCCGGCGCCTTCCATCCCGGCAAGAAACCCAACACCGTGGTCTGCTGGGGTGGTCACGCCATCCCGGTCGAGGAGTACGACTATACCAAGGAGATCGGTTACTACCTGGGGCTGCGCGGGATTGACATCTGCACCGGCTGCGGCGCCGGCGCCATGAAGGGACCCATGAAGGGTGCGGCGATCGCCCATGCCAAACAGCGGCACACCAAGGGGCGGCATATCGGCCTGACCGAACCCGGCATCATCGCCGCGGAGGCACCCAACGCCATTGTCAATGAGCTGATCGTGATGCCCGATATCGAGAAGCGCCTGGAGGCCTTCATCCGCCTGGGGCATGTGCTGATCATCTTCCCCGGCGGGGTGGGCACCATGGAGGAACTGCTGTTCGTCCTCGGCGTGCTCTCTCATCCGGACAACCTCGACATCGAATTGCCTATCTTTCTCACCGGCCCGGAATCCTCCAGCGGTTATTTCGATTCGGTGATCCGCTTCATTGAGATGACCCTGGGCAGCACGGCGCTGAACCTGGTGAGAAAAGTGATCGGCAACCCCGGCCTGGTCGCCAAGCTGGTCAATGATGCCCTGCTGCATGTCACCAAGGAGCGACGCCAGCGCGATGACTCCTTCCACTACAACTGGTCGCTGCATATCGAACAGGAGTTTCAGGAACCCTTCGTGCCGGATCATGAATCCATGGCGAAACTGCAACTGTCCCGGGATCTGCCGACCCAGGAACTGGCGGCCAACCTGCGCCGCGCCCTCTCCGGCATCGTCACCGGCAATGTCAAGGAACCGGGCATCAACGCCATTCGCGAACGCGGTCCGTTCCAGATCACCGGCGAGCCGGAGCTGATGAACGCCATGGACGAGCTGCTGACCTCATTCACCCGTCAGGGACGGATGAAGGTCAAGGGCGACTATCTGCCCTGCTACGAGATCGTGAAGTCGGCCGAAGCGGCGACCCTGACCCGGGCCAGGGCTATTGAACCGGAGACCACACACTAGGAGTCTGTCGGGCCTGGCCGACAGACTCCTGGCGGTATCCTTACGAAACACCGATCAGATTCCGGCCACCCCGCTTGGCCTCGTATAACGCCTTGTCCGCGCGACGCAACAATGTATGCACCGATTCACCGTCATGCACCCGGTTCCGGAAGGTGGCCAAGCCGATACTGATGGTCATTTGCGAAGAGTGCATATCATTTCTGATCATCAACCTGCTGACCTTATCCTTCAACCGCTGCGCCAGTACCAGCGCCTCCGCATCACCGGTATCCGGCAGGGCTATGGCGAACTCATCCCCGCCCAAGCGGCCGAATATATCGACGACGCGGATCGTCTCCTGCGCGGCCCGGGTAAATCTCAGGATCGCTTCATCACCCAACGCATGCCCTCCCTGGTCATTGAGCTGTTTGAAATGATCGATGTCGATAATCATGAACGAAAGCGGTGTGCCATAGCGTTTTGAATAGGCCAGCTGGGAATCCACCTCCTCCATGAAATGACGCCGATTGAAAATACCCGTCAACGGGTCGGTGGAGGCCAACTCCTTGAGCTGCTGTTCCATCTGTTTGCGTTCCGAGATATCCATGCTGATACCGACAAATGCAACCAGCTCGTCCCGCTGATTCAGCACCGGGGCGATGGAGATGCTTTCCCAGTAATATTCACCGTTCTTGCGCCGATTCTCCAGCTCGCCCTGCCACGCCCGCTTGTCCTTGATGGCGCTCCAGAGTTCACGATAAAGCTTGCGGTCGGTCCTGCCGGACTTGAACATACTGGGAGTCTTACCGATCACCTCTTCCGGGCGATAGCCGGTGATCTTCTCAACGATCGGACTGACATACTCGATAATTCCGTTCGGGTCGGTGATCACCGTCAGTACCGGACTGTGGGTAATGGCCAGTGAGAGCTTCTGCAGTGCATCCCGCTGATTGAAGCGGCGGCATTCCGCACCCATCCGTTGACTCAGCAGCTCAAAAAAGAAACGAACTTCGGGTCGATCGTCCTGCGGTTTGTCGTCCAGGGCAAAGATATGCCCGATCACCTGCCGGTCTTCGCAATAGAATGCCTGTCCCCGATAACTTTCGACGCCCAGTTGGCGCAGCAGATCACAGGTACTGAAGGTTTGTTGAATATCTTCGGCATAGTAGACATGCGCATTCGCAGGGGCCGCCTGATAGACCCGTTCACAAGGGGAGCCGGCGATATCGAAACGAAAGCCCTGACCCAGGCCCTTGCCATCCCAGAACGCCACCACTTCAAGTTCGCCGGATTCCGGCCGACTGAAACCGACCCCGGCCCAACGGCATTCGCTGGCCACGGCAATCGCCTGAACGGCACGCCTGAAAAACTCGCCAGCACTATCCGCCTGTCCGGCAAGCAGTATGTGCGCCTGGTTAAACTGATCCATCGGGAGCTATCGCTACTGGGTTATGCATAAAGTTGGCATACTCTAGATAGGGTTTTTCCTGTCCGCAACACAAAACAGTAAAAAATTGGAGTCTTGCGAAAAAAACCCGGGAACACCCTTCTTTATTGTGAGAAGCACACTTGCTTTATTGACTTATCTCAATTTTTTTCAGCAATGCGCACCACCTAAAGTAAATACCCTCACCGGTATTTTACAAGGTAAAATGCTGGGTAATTATGACAATCAACCCGGGAGCACGGGCCTGCTTATGAAATTCAGCGATCTGAATATTGGCCAGCGATTTAGTTACAAAGGTATCGAGTTGGAGAAGAGCGGGCCGCTTCAGGCCACGGATACGACAACCGGCAAACCGAGATCGATCATGCGGGCGGCGACTGTCGATCTGCTGAACAGCCGGAGTGAAGGTAGTTCAAAGGAGGGCGGAAGTCTGGATCTGCTCAGGCAGGCGCTCGCCGCCTATCACCAGACCTGTCTCTCCCTGCTGCAGGCACCGGGAGAGGATCGGGTGACGGAGGTCGAAACCGCCTACCGGGAGATCCAGCAGGCGGTCGAATCTCTTTCACAAACTGTGGAACAGCGCACGCCCGTGGGGGGGACGTTCTTCATGAGCACGTTCCCCCCGCTACGCGGCCCTGAATCAAGGAACAACGAGGGACAGTTTTGTCGGGTGGGTTAGGCGCGCGCCGTAACCCACCGTTTGGCGGTCGGGATGTCGGTGGGTTACACAGCGCCCGGGTATTGTCGTAGTCTGAAAGTGTGGTGCCTGTGCGCCGCTAACCCACCCTACGAAACGAACGCCCTCGGTACTACGGAATTATTAGGCTGCATAGCGGTCGATGGAGAGCCCTTCGGTATCGATCTCGGGAATCTTGCGGCTGATCAGATCGGTCAACAGACGCCCCGAGCCGCAGGCCATGGTCCAGCCGAGGGTGCCGTGTCCGGTGTTGAGGTAGAGATTGGGGATGCGGGTGGCGCCGACACAGGGCGTGCCATCCGGCGTCATCGGGCGCAATCCGCACCAGAACTCGGTCCTGGAGAGATCGCCTCCTCGGGGAAACAGATCGGAGACGACAAACTTCACCGTCTCCCCGCGGCGCTCGTCCAGCCCCAGGTCATAGCCGGCCAGTTCCGCCGTGCCCGCCACCCGGATCCGCTCACCCAAACGGGTGATCGCCACCTTGTGGGTCTCGTCCATCAGGGTGGAGACCGGGGCCGCCGCGGCATCCACGATCGGCAGGGTGATGGAGTAGCCCTTGACCGGGTAGATCGGCACCTTGATGCCGACCGCCTTCAGCAACAGCGGCGAGTAACTCCCCAGCGCCATCACGTAACCGTCGCCGGTGAAGGTCCCGGCATCGGTCTCCACCCCGCTGATGTTGTCCTGCTCCATCAGCAGGCGGCGGATATTGACCCCCATACGGAACTCCACGCCGAGCCGTTCGGCCTCCCTGGCCAGACGCTGGGTAAACAGGAAACAGTCGCCGGTCTCATCGTTCACCAGCCGCAGCCCCCCTGACACCTTCTCCCTGGCGTGCACCAGGCCCGGCTCCACCGCCAGGCACCCTTCCCGATCCAGCAGCTCGTAGGGGACGCCATAGCGGTCGAGAATGGCCATGTCGGTCTGTGCGGCATCCAGCTGTTTCTGCGTACGGAACATCTGCAGGGTGCCACGACTGCGTTCGTCGTACTGAATCCCCGTTTCCGCACGCAGCTGCTTGATGGCATCGCGGCTGTATTCAGCCAGGCGTACCATGCGACCCTTGTTCTGTTCATAGCGTGCCGCGGTGCAGTTGCGCAGCATCCGCAGGCTCCAGGACCACAGCGCCGGGTCCAGCTGCGGGCGGATCACCAGCGGACTGTGTTTCATCATCAGCCACTTGATCGCCTTCAGCGGGATGCCCGGGGCGGCCCAGGGTGCCGAATAACCGGGAGAGACCTCACCGGCATTGGCAAAGCTGGTTTCCAGGGCCGCTTCCGGCTGTCGGTCGATCACCGTCACCTCGTGACCTTCCCGAGCCAGATAATAAGCGTTGGTTACGCCGATGACGCCACTGCCAAGAATAATCACCTTCATGGGTTTCCGCTCCGTGATGAAGTGCCTGTAAACAGCCAAAAGCATACGTGAAAGCGGTCGACAAGTGCTTGCAAAAACAGTCAACCAGAGGAGATAAAGCACAACTTTATGCTTTTTTTACTACATTAATTAGAATAATATGCTGGACATGAAACTGGATACGATAGATCGAAAGATCCTGAAGACGCTCCAGCTCGACGGACGGCTGACCAACGCCGAACTGGCGGAGCGGATCAATCTCTCCCCCTCCGCCTGCCTGAGACGGGTCAGGCAGCTGGAAGAGCGCGGGGTCATTGCAGGTTATGTGATGCTGGTGGATCCGCTGGCCATCGGTCGTCCCACCACCATTTTCGTCGAGATCACCTTGAACAGCCAGAGCGTCGAATGCCAGGAAGCCTTCGAGGCGGCGGTACGCAAGAACCCCGAAATCATGGAGTGTTATCTGATGACCGGCGAGGCGGATTATCTGCTACGGGTTGCCGCGGCCGGCACCACCGATTATGAGCGGCTGCACAGGCATCACCTTTCCCGTCTTCCCGGTGTTGCCCGGATCAAAACGGCCTTCGGCATTCGTACCGTGTGCAAGAGCACCGCCTATCCGCTGGAGTAGACGAGACGCACCAGCGCTTCCTTCGCCGTGGCGACCTTCCTGGTCGCCACGGCAGGGGTTTTATTTCAGGATGCAGTGCTGGGCAAAATCGGCAGCCTCGTTGGCTGTCCAGTCACCCTTCGGCTTTTCCTTCATGGCCAGACACCACTCTTCACTACCCACTTCCGGCGCACAGCCGGTAACCAGCAGCACCAACAATCCGGCCAACCCCATCAGAACGATTTTTTTTGCTTTTGGCATCGATGTACTCACTTATCTGGTCAATTTTCCGTCCGTACTATAGCACAGCCCCCACCGCAACCCGGGGCGATGCCAGGCTGAACCGCGCCCACAGAGATCAGGCAGATCGCCCGCCCGACTGAACGGGAGGTTTCAGATGCCTGCAGATTAATTTGTCCTCTAAATATATTTTTCCAACCATGTTATGATGGCCGCTGTTTTTTATAGCATTTTCAATAGATAGATTGAAAAATAAGCTTAACAATGGAGCATCATGACTTTAGTACACGAACCTATTAATCCACCCCATCAAATCAGCAATCCGCTCTCCTGGACAACCCGGGACTGGAAACAGGAGCTGCAGAACAATATTCGCAGTGTCGACGACCTTAAAGCGTTTATCGACCTCTCTGCTGAGGAGCAGCGCGATATCGAACAGGTGATCGAGGCGCATCCGATGAATATCCCGCGTTACTACCTCAACCTGATCAACCGGAATGATCCGAACGACCCGATCCGCAAGCTCGCGGTGCCGACGGGCGACGAACTGGTGGTGGCGGGCCAGATGGGCGCGACCACGGGCGATCCCTATGGGGACGACAAGCACGACAAGGGGAACGGCGTGCTGCACAAGTACGGCTACACCGCGCTGGTCGTCGCCACCGAGTACTGCTCAATGTATTGCCGTCACTGCTTCCGCAAGCGTCTGGTCGGCCTGCCGAACGACCAGACCGTGCAGAACTTCCGCGCCGCGGCGGAGTACATTGCGGCACACCCCGAGATAAGCAACGTGGTGGTCTCGGGCGGAGATCCGATGATGCTGCCCACCTCCATCATCCGCTCCATGCTGGATCGATTACGCTCAATCCCCCACCTCAACTTCGTGCGCATCGGCACCCGGGCGCCGGTGGTCTACCCGCTACGTTTCCAGGACGATGAACTGATCGAGTACCTGGCCGATTTCAATCGGGAGAAAACCCTCTACGTGCCGACCCACTTCAACCACCCGAACGAGATCACCGCAGAAGCGACTGAAGCGGTGGCACGGCTGCGCGGCACCGGTATCGCGGTCAATAATCAGGCGGTGCTGCTGCGCGGAATCAATGACGACGAAGAGACCCTGGTGCAGCTGATGAGTGGCCTGACCCGGATCGGCGTCAATCCCTACTACCTCTATCAATGCATGCCGGTGTCACGGGTGCGTCACCACTTCCAGGTGCCGCTGAAGCAGGGCGTGGACATGGTGGATCGGGCGCGCAGCCGCCTGGACGGCTACGCCAAACGCTTCAAGTTCATACTCGGTCACGATATCGGCAAGATCGAGATCTGCGGCCGCAGCGGCGACCATCTGATCCTCAAGCAGATCCACGCCCGCGCCGAAGAGCAGGACCAGGCCTCGCGGATCATGATTCGCCGGCTGAATGAGCAGGCGGGCTGGCTGGATGACATGGAGGAGATTGCGCTCTGATTTGGCCCGTTTTTCCCGGATTCCGCTACGCCAGGCCGGTGATTTTTTCAGTTGGGGTACTGGCGGCTGCATCCAGCCTACAAGGCTACGCTAATCCGACCTGCCCGAATTACGGTAGGTCGGGTTGGCCGAAGGCGCAACCCGACAGGCGGTGTTACGCTATTTCCCGCTGACCGCCTTCTGAATCAGGGGTATCAGGGGTTCCGGCAGTTTAAGCGCCCCGGAGAGGGCAAACTCCTGGGCCGCCGCGGACATCTTTGCCCAGGTCTTGCGGACGATATCGAGCCACTTCTCTTCGCTGTATTCGGGATGCTTTTCGGCAAATTCGAGCATGTAGTGTTCGATAAAGACCAGGTCCGCCACATCTTCCAGCAACTGGCTGTCCGGATTCACCTTCAGGGCCTTCTTGCCAACCGCCTTTTTTGCCCGCTCGATACTTGCCGCGTCGTAGCCCGCCTCGGCCATCAGCCGGCCGGCCGTCTCGGCATGAAATTTATACAGGCCGGTGCGCCACTGGAAGTAACCCTGACGTCCCTCTGGGTAGGAGTCCCGGGGGGTCTTCCAGCGCTGGATATGCTGCGCGCGGATCGCCAGTTTCATGGCATCGTCCGTCTCCGGCGCATAGCGCGCCAGCATCTCGGACATGCGGTGGGAGTAGAGCAACTCTTTCGGCCACTCCTTGCCCTCCACGGTTACTCGGTTGGGGTCTTCACTGTTCGCCTGATCAAACAGGGCCGTGGCTTTATCAAATTTTTGCTGCTCGGACATACTGCCTCCAAAACTTCATTAGGGGGCAATTATATACCGGATACGCAGGCGATTGGCAAAGCCGGCCTTGATAAATGGAATTACGGGCTAGGATCCCCCGTCGTCCCCCATCTGGGACTGCAGGTAGTTTTTAAGCCCGACCCGCTTGATCAATCCGAGCTGCTTCTCCAGCCAGTAGGCGTGATCCTCTTCCGTGTCATCCAGCATCACCTCCAGGATCTCACGGGTCTGATAATCCCGCTCCTCTTCACAGATGGCGATGGCCTTCTTCAGCGCGGCGACCACCTGGTACTCCACATCCAGGTCGTTTTGCAACATCTCTGGTACGGTTTTGCCGACATGGAGTTTCTCCTGATCGGAAAGATCGGGCACCCCTTCCAGAAACAGGATGCGTTTGATCAGGGAATCGGCGTGCCCGGTTTCGTCCTCCATCTCGTGATGGATACGCTCATAGAGCCGATGCAGACCCCAGTCGTCGTACATGCGGGAATGGATGAAATACTGGTCCCGAGCCGCCAGTTCACCCGCCAGCAGTTGTTGTAGCTGTTCCAGTACCCTTTTTTTGCCTTTCATTCTTTTTCTCCTCGGCGGTAGCCGCCTCAGGAAGCCATGGACTGCTGGTAGTTCTCCAGCCCGGTATGGGCAATCAGCCAGAGCTGGCTCTCCAGCCAGTCGATGTGTGCCTCTTCAGCCTCCAGGATATCCTCCAGCAGATCACGCGAAACAAAATCCTGCTCTGTCTCACACAGGGCGATCGCCCCCAGCAGCCCGGCGTGGAGGTCCGATACCAGCTGCAGATCACCCTGCAACATCTCCTCAACATCCTGGCCCAGCAACAGCTTGCCCAGGTCCTGCAGATTGGGCAGCCCCTCAAGAAACAGAATTCGCTCGATCAGCTCATCTGCCTGCTTCATCGCCTTGATGGACCACTTATAATCGTGTTCATTCAGTTCGCCAAGCCCCCAGTTGCCGAACATCCGCGCATGCAGAAAGAACTGGTTGATCGCCGTTAACTGACCCCGCAAGACACCGTTTAGCTCGGTTATTACCTGTTTGTCTCCCTTCATCTTATTCCCCCACTTACCTGACCATCCCCTAATTTATAGACCAAACCCGCCATCACACCAGCGATCAAGTAATTGACATATATCACTGGACAAATCACCTGATGTTAAATATATTATGAATCATTCTCATTTGCACTACTAGTGGAGCACCCGACCATGTATGTCTGCATTTGTCATGGCATCACCGACAAGGACATTCGTGCAGCCGCCCGTAATGGAGCCAACTCTATGGAGGCGCTGAGTGAACAGCTGAATGTCGCCACCTGCTGCGGTCGCTGCGCCGATTGCGCCCGTGCGGTGTTGCATGAAGCGATCCAGTCGCCGGCCTGTAGCCCCGATCACGCCAGGGCGGCCTGAGGGAAGACCCCATGAAGAGACGTATCCAGATTGGAGTCAGTAACAAGAGAGAACGCCCCTACTTCATTGACTGCATGGGTCGGCTACTCAGACGCAACCCGCTTTCGGGCCGTCACAGGCGCTGGAGAATCCTGCAAAAACTGGCCGACGATTCAGAGCATCAGAAAAGCTGAGCGGTAAGGGCCTGGAATGAAATAACTGCCGCATATTGCGCCGGTTTTTTTTAACTTGAAGGGGCGTTTGCCTTCAAGGCCGCTCCTGGGCATCCCTGCCCCCGCGGCATTAGTGAATCCCTTCACGTCGCACGGCAAGGCGCGCATAGTCGTTCTATTTAAGTCTTGCCGTAACGCAGAAGGCGGACGAAAAGACCAGCAAGATGTAACTGTTATTTATTGACAGGTCCTAAATACACCTCCCAGACCCTGCGCTTTCCAGGGTTTGGCCCCTGCCGCGGGTGATCTACCCTCTTAGGTATGAGCAGCGACTTTATCGAGCGGAAATACCGGATGAGCCAGGATGAGGCCCTGCACTCGCCCTGTGTGCGTATGTGCACCCTGGATGACGATGATGTCTGTCTCGGCTGCGGGCGTTCACTCGAAGAGATCAAAGGCTGGGCCGCCTTTAGCGAGAGTACCCGTGCCGCTCTGCTGCTGCGGTGCCGCGAGCGGCTGGCGGCACGCCCCCGGTTTGGCGACTGGTAACCTGAATGGCGCGGGCGCGCCGTCCCGCTGCGGACCGACGGCTCACTCCGGGGAGTCGAGCACGCCGTCGATATAGCGGTCGCGGGCACACTTTGCCCGGGTAAATATCTCCAGCAGCCGCTCACCATCCCCGCGTTCAATGGTCTCCGCCAGCTCCTGCATCTCACTCAGGTAGTGGGACATCATCTCCCCCAATGCACGGCGATTGGCGACACAGACATCGCGCCACATCACCGGGTTGCTTGAGGCGATCCGGGTAAAGTCCCTGAACCCGCCGGCGGCGTAGCGGAAAATCTCATCGTTCTCCTTCATCCGCGCCAGGGTATCCACCAGGCCGAAGGCGAGCATATGGGGCAGATGGGAAGTGGCGGCCAGCACCTCGTCGTGATGCGCCACACTCATCAGGGTGATCTCGCCGCCACACGCCTGCCACATCGCCCGCACCCGGGCCAGGGCCTCCGGGGAGGTCCCTTCCGTGGGGGTGAGGATGATCCGCCGGTTCTGGTAGAGTTCGGCGAACGCGGCCTCAACGCCACTGTTTTCAGTACCGGCGATGGGATGACCCGCCACCAGATTGGGCAGCACCTCGCCGAACACCGCCCGGCAATCTTCGACCACGCTGAACTTGGCACTGCCGCCGTCAGTGATCACCGCATCGGCCGCCAGGTGCCCCTTCATGGCGGCGAAGGTCGCGCGCATGGCGCCCAGCGGTACCGCCAGGAACACCATATCGGCCCCCGCCACCGCTTCACCCACGTCGTGGGTATAGCGGTCGATCACGCCCAGCTGGACAGCGCGTTCCAGGTTGGCCGGACCCCGGCCGCAACCGACGATCTCACCCACCGCGCCGGCCGCACGCAACGCCCGCGCCAGCGAACCACCGATAAGTCCAACCCCGATGATGGCCAGCCGGCGAATAATCATACGGCCAGCACCTGCTTCAGCGCCGCCAATACCCGGCTGTTCTCGCCCTCGGTGCCGATGGTGATGCGCAGGTGATTGGGGAGGCCGTAGTTGGCCACCGGCCGGGTGATGCAGCCGGTCCGCAGCAGCCCCTGGTCCACCTCGGCCGCCGGCCGCCCCACATCCACGGTGACGAAATTGCCCACCGAGGGGATGTATTCCAGCCCCATGGCCGCGAAGGCGCCGGTCAGCTGGGCCATGCCGGCCCGGTTCAACTCCACCGAGCGGCGGATAAACTCCTGGTCCTCCAGGGCCGCCCGGGCCGCCGCCAGGGCCATGCTGTTGACATTGAACGGCTGGCGCACCCGGTTCAACAGATCGGTGATGTCGGCATGGGCCAGGCCGTAACCGACCCGCAGGGAGGCGAGCCCGTAACTCTTGGAGAAGGTGCGGGTGACGATCAGGTTGGGGTACTTGTCCAGCCACTGGCTGGCGTCGGGGTAGTCCGGCTCGTCCACATATTCGATATAGGCCTCGTCCACCACCACGATCACATTGGCCGGCACGGCGGCGATAAAGCCCTCCAGCTCTTCTCCGTTCAGCCAGGTGCCGGTCGGGTTGTTGGGGTTGGCGACCCACACCACCCGGGTATTCTCCCCCACCCGGTTGAGCATCTCCTCCAGGTCGTGACCATAATCCTTCGCCGGCACGACATTCAGCGTGGCCCCCACCGCCTGGCTGCTGATGGGGTAGACGGCAAAGGCGTATTGGGAGAACAGCGACTCATAGCCGGGCGCCAGAAACACCCGGGCGACCATGTCCAGCACATCGTTGGAACCGTTGCCCAGGGTGATCCGGTTGGGCGCGATGCCGTGTTTGGCCGCCAGCGCGGCACGCAACTCCACGCCGCCGCCATCCGGGTAGAGTCCCACATGGGCAAGCTCCGCCTTAATCGCCGCCTTGGCAAGTTCACTGCAGCCCAACGGGTTCTCGTTGGAGGCCAGCTTGACTGAATCGGTTATGCCCAGCTCCCGCTCCAGTTCGGAGATCGGTTTGCCCGGCACGTAGGGCTTCAGGTTGGTGACGCCGGGTACGGCAATGGCCAGAAATCGGTTGGCGGTCTCGGTCATGATGGATTTCCCTGTTTTCAAACTGCGGTCTGTCTAAAGCACGGCATTGGGATAGGAGCCCAGCACCTTGAGCAGCCTGGACTCGGACTCCAGGGCGGTCAGCGCCTGCTGGACATTCTCGTCATCCCGATGCCCGTTGATGTCGATGAAGAAGAGGTAGTCCCAGTTACCCTGCCGCGAGGGGCGGGATTCGATACGCGACATACTGATGCCGTGCCTGGCCAGCGGTGTCAACAGGGCATTGAGCCCCCCCGCCACGTTGCGCGTGGCGCACATCAGGGTGGTCTTGTCCTCCCCGCTGGGCGAAGCCAGCTGGCGCCCCACCACCAGAAAACGGGTGGTGTTGTCCGGTTCATCCTCGATGTTGCGGGCCAGACCTTTCAGCTGGTACAGCTCGGCTGCCATCTCACCGGCAATAGCGGCGCTCCCGCTCTCCTTGCCGGCCAGGCGCGCCGCCTCGGCATTGCTGCCAACGGTGATCTGCTCGGCCTGCGGCAGATTGCGGTCCAGCCAGAGCCGGCACTGGGCCAGCGATTGCTGGTGGGAGTAGACCCGCTCGATCTTGCTCAGGTCGGACTCCAGGCTCAACAGGTGGTGGTGAATGCGCATCATCACCTCGCCGCAGATGGAGAGGGAGGAGGAGATGAACATGTCCAGGGTGTGATTGATCACTCCTTCGGTGGAGTTCTCCACCGGCACCACCCCGTAGTGCGCGTTGCCCGACTCCACCTCGCGGAAGATGTCCGGGATGGAGTGCATCGGTACCGTCTCCACGGAATGGCCGAAGTGTTTCAGCGCCGCGGCCTGGGTAAAGGTCCCGGCGGGGCCGAGGAAGGCGACCCGCAACGGCAATTCCAGGGCCAGGCAGGCGGACATGATCTCGCGAAACAGCCGCGCCATCTCCTCGCTGCCCATCGGTCCGGTATTGCGGCGTTTGATGGTCCGGAGAATGGCCGCTTCGCGTTCCGGACGGTAGAAAAAGGCGTCCGCGTCCTCGGTCTGCTTGATCCGGGCCACCGCCTGGGCCGCCGCGGCACGCTGATTGATCAACTCCTGGATCTGGTTATCCAGTGCATCGATCCGTGCCCTGATCTGTTGGAGACTCTCCTGCTCACTCATAGTTGTCGGCCGGGTAAGATTGAAAGTAATGATAAATCCAAGGGGGGCATTCTACCTTATGCGTGCAAGGCCGCACAGCCGCCGCCACACCTTCCACGGCGTGGCCCGTGCCCGCCGTGATGAGACCGGATCCACCCCGCCCACCCTCACCAACAGGCTGGTGGGCGGGGCAACGGGCTATTCGGAGCGGCCCAGACTACGCACCGAAAGTACCCCGGCAATAGCGGCGATGCGCTGCAGCGTGGCCTCATCCGGCGCCTGATCCACATCGAGCAGGGTGACCGCCACGTCGTTGCGCGAGCGGTTGAGCATATCGATGATGTTGAGGTTGCTCTCCGCCAGATCGGTGGAGATCTGGCCCAGCATATTGGGCACATTGGAATTGACCACCGCGAGGCGATAGCCGCCATTTCTAGGCAGATTGATATCCGGGAAATTGACCGAATTGCTGATGTTGCCGTCCTCCAGGTAGCTGCGCAGCTGATCCGCCACCATCACCGCACAGTTATCCTCCGCCTCCGCCGTGGAGGCGCCCAGATGCGGCAGGGTGATGCAGCGGGGATGATCCTTCAGCAGATTGCTGGGGAAATCACAGACGTAGGCATAGAGATGACCGCTGTCCAGCGCCGCCAGCGCCGCCTGGTCGTCGATGATCCCGGAGCGGGCGAAGTTGAGCAGCACGCTGTGCTTCTTCATGCTTTTCAGGCGCTCGGCATTGATCATGTGCCGGGTCGATTCGATCAGCGGGACATGAAAGGTGATGTAGTCACACTGGGAGACCAGGTCGTCCACGCTCAGGGCCTGCTTGATGTCGGAGGAGAGCTGCCAGGCGCTCCTGACCGTGATGGTGGGATCGTATCCGATCACGTTCATGCCCAGGGCGTGGGCCGCGTTGGCCACCTTGACGCCGATTGCCCCCAGGCCGACCACCCCCAGGGTACGTCCGGGCAGTTCGAAGCCGACGAAGTTCTTCTTGCCCGCCTCCACCGCCTTGTTGATCTCCGCATCCTCACCGCTCAATCCGCGGGCAAAATCCCAGGCCTGGGCGATGTTGCGCGAGGCCATCAGCATGCCGGCCAGCACCAGCTCCTTGACCGCGTTGGAGTTGGCGCCGGGGGCATTGAACACCACCACCCCCTGCTGGGTCATGCGCTCCACCGGGATGTTGTTGACCCCGGCCCCGGCCCGGCCGATGGCCTTGACGGTAGGGGGTATCTCCATATCGTGCATCTTGTAGGAGCGCAACAGGATGGCGTCCGGGTGGGTGATCTCCGAAGCGATCTCGTAACTGTCACGCGGCAGCCGGTCCAGACCAGCGACGGAGATGTTATTCAGGGTCAGGATTTTGTGCATAGATGTTCTCCCTCTCTCTTATAGGTATTGTAGTGAGGGTACGGGGAACAGCCGGAGTTCACAGCCACCGCGCCGGGGGGCGATCCGCCCCCCGGCCTGCGGCTTACCGGGCGGCAGGCAGGCCCTATGATAGTTAACAAAATAGATTATATATATTACTTTACTATCTGTTTTATATGCTAATTACATAGAATCTATTTGATATCGCAAGCGAAACCGCCCCCATCTCCAGAGGTCCCTCGCCCCGCCTGTTCAGCCGTTGCGTTTCTCGAAATCGGCCATGAAGTCGATCAGGGCCTGCACCCCCGCCTCCGGCATGGCGTTGTAGATGCTGGCGCGCATGCCGCCCACCGAGCGGTGGCCTTTCAGCGTCACCAGCCCCGCCTCCTTGGCCTCGGCCAGGAATTTGCCGTCCAGTTCGGCATCGACCAGGGTAAAGGGCACGTTCATCCAGGAGCGACAGCTCACCTCCACCGGGTTGTTATAGAAACCGGAACCATCGATGGCGGCGTACAGGGCGGCCGCCTTGCGCTGGTTGGTCGCGGCCATGGCCACCAGGCCGCCGTTGCGCTTCAGCCACTGGAACACCAGCCCGGCCAGATACCAGCTATAGGTGGGCGGCGTGTTGTACATGGATTCGCCATCCGCCTGGATCTTATAGTCGAACATGGCCGGGGTCCCGGCCACGGTTTCCCCGATCAGATCGTCGCGGACGATCACCACCGTGAGCCCGGCCGGTCCAATGTTTTTCTGGGCGCCGGCGTAGATCACCCCGTATTTGCTCACATCCACCGGACGGGAGAGAATAGTGGAGGAGAAATCGCCCACCAGCGGCACCGCGCCACTCTCCGGAGCATCGGCCGGAACATAGGGAAATTCGACACCCTGGATGGTCTCGTTCGGGGTGTAGTGCAGGTAGGCCGCATCCGGGTTGAGCGTCAGGGTATCGGCCGCCGGCACGGTGAACTCACCGGCGGGGGTCTCTCCCACCACATTCACCTGACAATATTTCTTCGCCTCGCCAATCGCCTTCTTCGACCAGGAGCCGGTATTGATGTAGTCGGCGCTCCCCTTACCGCGCAGCAGATTCATCGGCACCATGGAGAACTGGCTGGAGGCGCCACCCTGCAGGAACAGCACCTTGTAGTTGTCCGGAATCGCCATCAGCTCGCGCAGATCGCTCTCGGCCTGGGCGGCGATGGACATGAACTCCTTGCCGCGGTGGCTCATCTCCATGACGGACATGCCGCAGCCCTGCCAATCAAGCATCTCTTCCTGGGCCTGTTTCAGTACCTCTTCCGGCAGGGCGGCTGGCCCGGCGCTGAAATTGTAGACTCTCGACATGATTAACTCTCCAGCTCTCTATATTTTACAGAACGAGAAGTGGCTCACTCCCCGGTAGATTCCGTGTCGACTTCGGCTTCCGCCTCTTCCTGCTCCTCGCCCCCCAGGGACTCGATACGCTCGATACCCACCAGTTTCTCCTTTTTGGAGAGGCGGATCATGGTGACCCCCTGGGTATCCCGTCCCATCACCGATACGTCGGAAATGGGGGTGCGTACCAGGGTACCGCCATTGGTGATCAGCATCACCTCGTCCCCCTCTTCCACCAGCACCGCACCGACCTGCTGGCCGTTGCGCTCGGAGGCCTTGATGGAGATGACGCCCATGCCGCCCCGGCCACGTAGCGGGAACTGCTCGACCGGCGTGCGCTTGCCATAACCGTTCTCAGTCACGGTCAACACGCTCCGGCCCGGTTCGGCGATCATCAGCGAGATCACCCGCTGCCCCGGCCCCAGCTTCACGCCGCGCACGCCGCAGGCGGTCCGGCCCATGGGGCGTACCTGGGATTCATTGAAACGGATCGCCTTGCTGGCGGACGTGAACAGCATGACATCCTGATCGCCGTCGGTCACCGCGACCCCCACCAGTTGATCGTCATCCCGCAGGTCCACGGCGATAATGCCGCTGGCCCGCTGGCGGGAGAAGTTGATTAGCGGGGTCTTCTTCACGGTACCGGAGCTGGTGGCCATGAAGATGTACTTGTCCTCCGAATAGACACGGATCGGCAGCACCGCGTTGATCCGTTCATCCTTCTCCAGCGGCAGCAGATTGACAATCGGCTTGCCGCGGGCGTTGCGGCTCGCCTGGGGCAGTTCGTACACCTTCATCCAGTAGACCCGGCCACGGCTGGAAAAGCAGAGGATGGTGTCGTGGGTACTGGCGACGAACAGCTGATCGACAAAATCTTCGTCCTTGGTGCTGGTGGCGCTCTTGCCCTTGCCGCCGCGCCGTTGCGCCTGATAGTTATCCAGGGTCTGGGCCTTGGCGTAACCGGTATGGGAGAGCGTGACCACCACGTCCTCCTCGGTGATCAGGTCTTCCAGGGTCAGATCCAGCCGATTGCTGATGATCTCGGTACGCCGGGCGTCGGCATACTGATCACGGATCGCGATCAGCTCATCCCGGATCACCTGCATCAGTCGATCGGGGCTGGAGAGAATATCAAGTAAATCCTTAATTTTCTCTATTATCTCGCTGTATTCACTAAGTATTTTTTCCTGCTCAAGCCCGGTCAGGCGGTGCAGGCGCAGATCCAGGATCGCCTGGGCCTGGGTATCGGTGAGCCGATATCCCTGTTCGCTGAGGCCAAACTCGGGGGCCAGTCCCTGGGGCCTGGAAGCGTCCGAACCGGCCCGGCCCAGCATCGCCTCGACCGCCCCCGACTTCCACGGGCGTGCCAGCAGTTCCCGTTTCGCATCCGCCGGGCTGGCGGCCTCGCGGATCAGCTTGATCACCTCGTCGATATTGGCCAGGGCGACCGCCAGACCCTCCAGCACATGGGCGCGGTCGCGCGCCTTGCGCAGCTCGAACAGGGTGCGGCGGGTCACCACCTCACGCCGATGGCGAATGAAGTACTCCAGCATCTGCTTGATGTTGAGCAGACGGGGCTGACCATCCACCAGGGAGACCATGTTGATGCCGAACACATTCTGCATCTGGGTGTGCTGATAGAGGTTATTGAGCACCACCTCCGCCACCTCGCCGCGGCGCAGCTCGATCACCATGCGCATGCCGTCCTTGTCGGACTCGTCACGCAGCTCGCTGATCCCCTCGATGCGCTTCTCCTTGACCAGCTCGGCAATCTTCTCCAGCAGACGCGCCTTGTTCACCTGGTAGGGCAGTTCGTGCACCACGATGGTCTGGCGGCCGGTCTTGTCGTTGGTCTCGATCCCGGTACGGGCGCGCACATAGATGCGCCCACGACCGGTCTTGTAGGCCTCGTGGATGCCCCGGGCGCCATTGATCAGGGCGGCGGTTGGAAAGTCCGGACCGGGGATGTACTCCATCAGGCCGTCGATGGTGAGGGCGGGATCATCGATCAGGGCGACACAGCCGTTGACGATCTCGGTCAGATTATGCGGCGGGATGTTGGTTGCCATGCCCACCGCAATGCCGGTGGAACCGTTCACCAGCAGATTGGGTATGCGCGCCGGCAGTACCGCCGGTTCGTGCTCGGATTCATCGTAGTTGGGGATGAAATCGACGGTCTCCTTGTCCAGATCGTCCAGCATGCTGTGGGCTATCCGGGCCATCCGTACCTCGGTATAACGCATGGCAGCCGGGGCGTCACCATCAACCGACCCGAAGTTGCCCTGACCATCCACCAGCATATAACGCATGGAGAACGGCTGGGCCATGCGCACGATGGTGTCATACACCGCGGTGTCGCCATGCGGGTGATACTTACCGATCACGTCACCCACCACACGGGCGGATTTCTTGTAGGGTTTGTTCCAGTCGTTTCCCAGCACGCTCATGGCGTAGAGTACGCGACGATGGACCGGCTTCAATCCATCGCGCACATCCGGCAGGGCACGCCCGACGATCACGCTCATGGCGTAATCGAGGTAGGACGTCTGCATCTCATCTTCGAGATTGACCGGCAGGACTTCTTTGGCAAATTCGGTCATAGGCGGTTCATTAACCTTCTTGTTTTATGACGACTTACAATCTGATTAGCGCAACCCAAGAGGGCATCGTCCGGGACGTCGTCCACACAGCCCGGGCTACGCATTTTAAGCCGCTTATAGTAACACATTCCGGGAAGGTACCGCCTGAAAAAAAAGCCGCTGAAAACGGCTTTTCGCCACTCTCAGCTTATCTGGACATCAGTTCAGCCATCTTTTGGCTGTCTGGCGACAGCACAACCCCCCTTTCGGTGACGATGGCATCGACCAGTGCCGCCGGGGTCACATCGAACACCGGATTCCAGGCGTCCACGCCCGCCGCACCGACCCACCGTCCGCCGCACTGCAGGACCTCGGCCGGGTCGCGGGATTCGATCGGGATATCCTTTCCGCAGCGCACCGTCATGTCAATGGTCGAGGTCGGCGCCGCCACCATCACCTTCACGCCATGGTATCTGGCCGCCACCGCCAGGTTGTAGGTACCGATCTTGTTGGCCACGTCGCCGTTGGCGGCGATGCGGTCCGAGCCGACGATGATCCAGCCGATCCCGCCCTGCGCCATGCGGCTGGCGGCGGCCCCGTCGGTCAGCAGGGTGACCGGTATCCGGTCCCGCGCCAACTCCCAGGCGGTGAGCCGCGAGCCCTGCAGCCAGGGGCGGGTCTCATCGGCATAGACCATGCCGATCCGCCCGGCCGCGTGAGCGCTGCGAATCACCCCCAGGGCGGTGCCGTAGCCCCCGGTCGCCAGGGCGCCGGCATTGCAGTGGGTTATCACGGAAGTGGTGGCTTCAATCAGTCCGGCGCCAAACTCGCCCATGGTGCGATTGGCGGCAATATCCTCCCGGTGGATCGACTGCGCCTCCCGCAACAGGCGCGGCTCCGGATCCGCCCCACCGATACCGGGAAACAGCCGTTGCATCCGCTCCAGGGCCCAGCACAGGTTGACCGCAGTAGGCCGTGCCTCGGCCAGCGCCTGCAGCTCGTCCACCAGCAGGTCACGCCAACCGTCCGGGGAGGCCCGGAAACAGCTGCGCGCCGCCAGCACCACACCGAAGGCGGCGGTGATGCCGATGGCCGGCGCCCCGCGCACCACCATGTCGCGTATCGCCCCGGCCGTGTCGCGGGCGCTCTGCAGCTCGATATACGCCTCCTCGTTGGGGAGAATACGTTGATCCAGCAGGTAGAGCCGGTCGTTGGCCCAGACGATCGCCTGGTCGGCGCTGGCGCGAATCGTGAGCGGTTGTGCTTCCATCTTGTCTAAACCCATGGCAAATTCACCTGATTCTACCCGATAACCTGACCCAGACGCATTCAAACGGACAGCAACTTGATTATCGATACCCTTATCTTTGCCCAGTGGATCATCCCCGTGGTTCCCGATCAGCAGGTGTTGCAGGACCATGCCCTGGCGGTCCATGGCGGAAATATCCTGGAGATTCTGCCGGCGCAGCAGGCGCGCGCCAAATACCAGCCGAGCAGTATCCACGAACTGCCCCGGCACGCCCTGATCCCCGGCCTGATCAACGCCCACACCCACGCCAGCATGAGCCTGATGCGCGGCTTGGCGGACGATCTGCCGCTGATGTCCTGGCTCAACGAACACATCTGGCCGGCCGAGGGGCGCTGGGTGAGCGAGGAGTTCATTGCCGACGGCACCCGCCTGGCAGTGGCCGAGATGCTGCGCGGCGGCACCACCTGCTTCAACGACATGTATTTCTTCCCGGAAGTGACCGGCATGGTGTGTGCCGCCGCCGGGATGCGCGCCGTGGTGGGCCTGATCACCATCGATTTCCCCTCGGCCTGGGCCAGCGGTCCGGACGAATACATCAGCCGGGGCCTGGAGGTACATGACCAGTTTCGCAACCACGGCCTGATCAGCACCGCCTTCGCCCCCCATGCCCCCTATACCGTCTCCGACCAGCCGTTCGAGCGCATCCGCATGCTGGCGGATGAGCTGGAGATCCCGATCCACATGCATGTGCACGAGACCCGGGACGAGATCCATCAGGGCATCGGTCGTTACGGCAAGCGGCCGATCGAGCGCCTGCGGCAACTGGGCCTGATCTCCCCCGCCCTCAGCGCGGTGCACATGACCCAGCTGGAAGAGGCAGAGATCGAACTGTTCGCCGAGAGCGGCGCCAGCGTGGTCCACTGCCCCGAATCCAACCTGAAACTGGCCTCCGGTTTCTGTCCGGTGGAGAAGCTGCATCGGGCCGGGATCAATATCGCCATCGGCACCGACGGCGCGGCCAGCAACAACGACCTGGACATGTTCAGCGAGATGCGCAGCGCCGCGCTGCTGGCCAAGGGGGTGGCCGATGACGCCAGCGCCATCCCGGCCCACACCGCCCTGCGCATGGCCACGCTCAACGGCGCCATCGCCCTGGGCCTGGGCGAGCGCACCGGCTCACTGGAGCCGGGGAAGGCCGCCGACATCACTGCCGTGGACCTGGGTAGCCTGGAGACCCAGCCGGTCTATCATCCGATCTCGCAACTGGTCTACGCCACCGGCCGCGACAAGGTGACCGATGTCTGGATAGCCGGCAAGCCGGTACTGCACGGCGGCCGCCTCACCACCCTGGACCCGCGCGAGATCGTGGCGCGGGCGGCGGAGTGGCAAGTGCGGATTGCCGAATTCGAGTAACCACCACCTCCCGGGGTGGCCTGGCCACCCGCAGACCGATCCACGGCAACATCAAGGAGTCAAGTATGAGCCGAATCAACCTGTTACTGATCCTGCTTTTGGCCGGCCCGGCCCTGGCCCAGGACCCCATCACCCCGGCGGACGCGCCGATCGCGGTCTACCAGGTCCAGGATGAATACGACGCCATCCGCTCGAACCTGGAATTGGCCATCACCGGGCGCGGCATGCTGATCAGCAGCACCCTGCATATCAGCGACATGTTCAAGCGCACCGCCGCCGACACCGGCCTGGCCAACACCCTGTACGACAAGGCCGAGGCGTTCGAGTTCTGCAACCTCAAGCTCTCCTGGCAGATGTCCGACGCCCACCCCGCCAACCTGTCGATCTGCCCGCTCACCATCGGCATCTATACCCTGCAGGGGCAGCCGGGTGAGCTCTTCCTCAGCTACCGCCGCCCGCTGATGCTGGGCGAATCGGCGGCGGCGGAACAGGCGCTTACCGAGCTCTACCAGGGCATTATCGAAGAGGCGCTGGAGTAATCTGGGTTATACTCTCGCCTGCCGACCCGATCGGCCGAAAACGTGACGCCTGGTAATCAATAAAGGGCCAAGACAACATGACTGACAGCAGCATCAATGTCGATCACGCCGAAATCAGTAAATTCGAGGAGCTGGCAGCCCGCTGGTGGGACCCCCACAGCGAGTTCAAACCGCTCCACGAGATCAACCCGCTACGCCTGGGCTATATCGACCGGATTGCCGGCCTGAACGGCAAACGGGTCCTGGATGTGGGCTGTGGTGGCGGCATCCTCTCCGAGAGCATGGCGCAGGCCGGCGCCACGGTGACCGGCATCGACCTGGGCGAGGCGCCCCTGCAGGTGGCCCGGCTGCACCTGCTGGAATCGGGCCTGGAGGTGGACTACCGGCGCATCCCGGTGGAGCAGCTGGCGCAACAGGAGCCCGGCACCTTCGATGTGGTCACCTGCATGGAGATGCTGGAACACGTACCCGACCCGTCGTCGGTGGTGGAAGCCTGTGCCCGACTGGCCAAACCGGGCGGCCACCTTTTCTTCTCCACCCTGAACCGCAACCCCAAATCCTACCTGTTCGCCATCGTCGGCGCCGAATACCTGCTGCGCCTGCTGCCGAAGGGGACCCACGACTTCTCCAAGTTTATCAAACCCTCCGAGCTGGAGCGCTGGATCCGCCGCGCGGAGCTGCAGGCGCAGGAGATGATCGGACTGACCTACAACCCCCTGACCGGCCAGTATCGGCTGGTGCCGGGTGACGTGGATGTCAATTACATGGTGAGCTGCCGTAAAGCGAGTGATGAGTCGAGTGATGCCTGACGGCATCCGCTTCCACGGCCGCCCGGTCAGGCTGGTGCTGTTCGATCTGGACGGCACCCTGGCCGACACCGCCCCGGACCTCGCCTATGCGCTGAATCAGACACTGCTCCGACATGGTCGTGATGCCCTCCCCTTTGAGCGGATACGCCCCCACGTCTCCCACGGCGGCATCGCCCTGATCCGTGCCGGCTTCGCCATCGAACCGGACCATCCGGAGTTCCAGCGCTACCGGAAGGACCTGCTGGCCGTCTATCAGGCCAATATCGCCCGTGAGACCACGCTGTTTCCCGGCATGGCGGAGGTGCTTGAACAGCTGGAACGGCATGGCGTCGGCTGGGGGGTTGTCACCAACAAGCCGGCCTGGTTGACCGACCCGCTGATGGCCGGTCTGGGACTTACCCGGCGTGCCGCCTGCATCGTCAGCGGCGACACCACCGCCAACAGCAAACCCCATCCCGGACCGATTCTGCACGCCTGTGAAGTCGCCGACACCGCGCCGCGGGAGTGCCTGTTTATCGGTGATGCCGAGCGCGACATCATCGCCGGGCGGGCGGCGGGCACCACTACCCTCACCGCCCTGTTCGGCTACCTGGACGAGCAGGACCGCCCGGACAGCTGGGGAGCCGACGACAGCGTCGCCACGCCGGCCCAGATCCTGGAAAAACTCGGCCTTGGGGCCGGCCAATAACTCAAGTTTCGGAGTTCAGTTCCAAACGCCCTGAACGACGCCTTGTGAACTCCGAAACTTGGGTCAATAAACCACTATCACAGCTCGAATACCGGGCGACACCCGGTTAGAATAGCCGGACACCATCAGCTTCAGGATCCCGATATGCGTGACTACCACCCCCCGAAAGACCTGCTGAGCGGACGCACCATTCTCGTCACCGGTGCCGGCGACGGGATCGGCCGGACCGCTGCCATCGCTTTTGCGGCTCACGGGGCCACCGTGGTGCTGCTGGGAAGAACCATCGCCAAACTCGAAGCGGTCTACGATACCATCGAGGCCGCCGGCGGGGTTCAGCCCGCGATCTACCCGATGAACCTGGAGGGCGCCACGCCCCACGACTATGGCGAACTGGCCGAGACGCTGGACAAGGAGTTCGGCTCGCTGGAGGGGCTGCTGCACAACGCCGCCCAGCTGCGCCTGTTGAGCCGAATCGATGATTACGATCCCGAGACCTGGTATCAGGTGATGCAGGTCAACCTCAACGCGCCGTTCCTGCTGACCCAGGCCTGCCTGCCGCTGCTGCGTAAGGCAAAGGATGCCTCGGTGGTATTCACCGGAGACCAGGTGGGACGTCAGGCGAAGGCCTACTGGGGCGCCTACGGGGTTGCGAAATTCGGCCTGGAGGGCCTGATGCAGCTGCTCGCCGAGGAGACCCGGGACAGCAGCAACATCCGGGTCAACAGCTTCGCACCCGGCCCCACCCGCACCAAATTGCGTCTGCTCGCCTTTCCCGGCGAGGATACAGAAACCCTCAAGACGGCCGACAGCCTGGTTCCCGACTACCTCTGGCTCATGGGGCCGGACAGCATCGGCACCAGCGGCCAGGCACTGGAATACCGCTAACGGGCGGCCAATACTGCCGCCCGGGTGGCGGCAAGCGGCAACAAATAGCCGCCAATATGCGTCATTTTTTTGTCCTCCGTCACATTAATAAATTTATCTGCTTGTTTTTTATATTTTATTTTAATATGGCACGAATATCGCTTGAATAATCGCAGCTATCTTGTGACAAAAAAATAAAGTTGGAAACACTGACTATGACAAACCAGATGCAGCATGTTTCAGGCAACACCAGAAGGGTCACACCGCACCCGTCACATCCCGACCGGAATGAAGAGTCGCATTACCGGTTTGCATCAAAGATACTGGCCCTCAGTGGTATTCTGCAAAGTACCCTGGAGATCAATGAACTGCTGGCGCTGTTTGCCAAAGAGATCCGCGAGTTCATCAAATACGATGGCCTCACCTACAGCTTTCCCTCACTGAAAATAGATATCAAGCTCGGCGATCAGCCGACCAACAACTGCGCCTATGAGTTGGTGGTCGCCGGCGATCACCTGGGTGACCTGCAATTTTTCCGTCACTATCCATTTGAGGTATCGGAACTGGAGGCGATCGAAAACCTGCTGGCCGGGCTGCTCTACCCGCTGCGCAATACCCTGCTCTATCAGCGGGCGGTGGAGTCGGCCACCATCGATCCCCTGACCGGGGTGAGAAACCGGGCCGCCATGGACAGCTCGATGAAGCGTGAGATCGGTCTGGCCCTGCGCCACAACACCCCGCTCTCTATCATCCTGATGGATCTGGACCACTTCAAATCGATCAATGATCGCTACGGACACCTGTATGGCGACCAGGCGCTGAAGGCGGCGGCCCAGTGCGCCGAGCGGAGCATCCGCGAATCCGACATCATCTTCCGCTACGGTGGCGAGGAGTTCCTGATTCTGTTGACGGGAACCGACCTGCGCGGCGCCGAACTGCTCGCGGAGCGCATCCGACAGAATATGGTGGCGATGCCACCGCAGACAGAGAAGGCAATCCGGATGACCGTCAGCCTCGGGGTCACCAGCCTGGAACAGGGCGACGACATGAACAGCCTGTTCCAGCGCATGGATAGCGCCCTCTATCGCGCCAAGAATAGCGGCAGAAACCGGGTTGTCGTCAGCGCCACCGCCGACGGGTGAGTCCAAGGTTGGGGTGAGGCACAAACCCCAACATCATGGTGCACACGGATGAAACCCTGTCGGGGTTCACAAGCCCCCTCCCAACCTTGGGCTGGATGAGTTTGTAGCCTGGATGGAGCCCGCTCCATGGGAGCTTAATCGGCGCACAGCCCCAGTCGGGCGGAATCCGGGGCAGCGGCGTGCCACGCCCCGGATTCCGCCGCCGTGGGCGTATGCGGTTTACCCAGTTCGGAGAATAGCGGCTTCATCCGGGCTACGGTGCCGCAAGCGTGTTTTGGGCTGAAAAATCTTGACGAAATAACCGGGCCACCGATAATCGGATGGCCCTTTTCTTTACATGAACCGAAAATGTCCCGATTGATCCTGTTCAATAAACCCTACGGCGTACTCACCCAGTTTACCGACCCGTCAGGGCGCCCGACACTGGCCGATTTCATCCACGCCAAAGGGGTCTATCCGGCCGGGCGGCTGGATCGGGACAGCGAGGGCCTGCTGCTGCTGACCGATGACGGCAAGCTGCAACACCGACTGGCGAATCCGCGTGCCAAGACCTGGAAACGCTACTGGGCCGAGGTTGAGGGCATCCCCGCCCGGGCAGCGCTGCAACAACTCCGCGACGGCCTGGAACTGAAAGACGGTCCAACCCTGCCGGCACGGGCCCGGCTGATCGCTCCACCGATACTCTGGGAACGCAATCCACCGGTGCGGTTCCGCGCCAATATCCCGACCCAGTGGCTGGAAATCGAGATACGTGAAGGCCGCAACCGGCAGGTTCGCCGCATGACCGCGGCCATCGGCTTTCCCACGTTGCGCCTGGTACGCGTCGCTATCGGCGACTGGGAACTGGACGCGCTGCAACCCGGCCAGTCCCAGCTCATCGAGTTGCCCGACGACGGACTCGCCCCCCGCTCCATCGGCAAGAGGCGTCGCTGACAGTACCCCTGCCTCGGCACAGAATTCAGGATAAAATAGACCCATGATCTGGACACCCCACACCACCGTCGCCTCGATCATCGAACGATCCGGGCGCTTTCTCATGGTCGAAGAGCTCACCCGCGACGGCAAGCGGGTATTCAACCAGCCGGCCGGCCACCTGGAGGAGGCGGAAAGCCTGCTCGCTGCCGTTATCCGGGAAACCCGGGAGGAGACGCGCTGGGGCTTTACACCGCAATCCCTGGTCGGCATCTACCGCTGGCAGGTTCCCCCGGCGGAGACCACTTACCTGCGCTTCTGCTTCCACGGCAACGGCCATGACCACCAACCGGAACTGCCGCTGGACGACGGCATCCTGCGTGCGGTCTGGCTGAGCCGGGAGGAGCTGGCGGCCAATCCACAGCGGCTGCGCAGCCCAATGGTGCTGCGCTGTATCGACGACTACCTGGCCGGCTGCCGCTATCCCCTGGAACTGCTCAGTGACCTTGCCTAAGGACCCGCGCAAGAATAAGTTCCGGTATTCGGTCGCCCCTGGGCCCCGCTGGCGGCGTTACACTTTTTGGCAAGGGAACGACCATTGCCTGCAAAGCGTGCCTTGCCAGCGGGGCCCAGGAACGCCCTCGGTACTACGGAATTATTCTTGCGCGGGTCCTAAACTGGCCGGTCTCTGCCTCATGCTGTGGCTGCTCGCCGGCTCCGGCAGCGCCCACGCCGTGGTGTTCGTCAGCCCGGAGATCAACACCACCCCCACCCCGGACAACTTCTCCATCTGCTTCGACAACAGCTGCCAATCGATCCGCCAGCTGGCCCTGCCGGATCATCGCTGGCAGGAGATCCGGGACATTTTCCGCGCCGGCGCACACTCGCCCGAGGAGGAGCGCCGACTGATCGGTCAGGCCGTGGCCCGGCTGGAGCGGATCATCGGCGGCATGACCGGCACCGCCAACGACAAGGGGGCCAACGAAACCAGCGACAATCCGCTGGACCACCGCATGGACTGTATCGATGAGTCCACCAACACCACCAGCTACCTGTACCTGCTGCAGCAGGACGGTCTGCTGCGCTGGCACCGGCTCAGGGACCCGGTGACCCGCGGCTTTTTCTTCTTCGGCTGGCCGCACACCACCGCGGTGATCGAGGCGCGGGAGGATCGGCGCCTGTGGGCGGTAGACTCCTGGTTTCATGACAACGGCATTGCCCCCGAAATCCTGCCGCTGGAGCATTGGAAGCAGGGGTGGAGTCCCGACCCACGATGAACCGCCGGGTGATTGCCCTGTTATGCTGTCTCTACCCGGGCAGTCAACTGCATGCCTGGGCCTCCCCCCCCCAATTCGAGGCATGCACCGATTATCACTGTGACATCCTCAAGCCTGTTACACTGCCTCCCGATCAATGGCGGGAGATCCGCAGCCTGTTCTCTGCCAGCCGATCGGCCGTGGAGGAACGGCAACAGATCCGGGCCGCCATTGCCCGATTCGAGCAGCTGGTGGGCGAACAGACGGATAATTGGCGTGACCTGCCGGAAAACGACGGCGAAGGCTCCGAGAGCGGTCAGCTGGACTGCATCGCCGAGTCACGCAACACCACCACCTATCTGCAGCTCATGGCACGGGACAACCTGTTAAAATGGCACCGGGTAGAGGAGCGGCGGCGACGCAATCCCTGGCTGTTCAATATCCACTGGACCGCCACCATCATGGATACCCGGACCCGGCAGCAGTATGCCGTGGACTCCTGGTTTTTTGCCAACGGCCAAGCGCCCGTCATCCAGCCAATCGAGGCGTGGCTCTCGGGACAGGATTTCAGACTGAAGTGAACCATGCGTACTAAAGAAAAGATTATCGTCGGCATGTCAGGCGGTGTTGACTCCTCCGTGGCCGCCCTGCTGCTGACCGAGCAGGGCTACCGGGTCGAGGGCCTGTTCATGAAGAACTGGGAGGAGGACGACACCCGGGAATACTGCTCGGCCAGCGTCGACCTGGCCGATGCCCAATGCGTCGCCGACCAGCTCGGCATCCGCCTCCACACCATCAACTTCTCCGGTGAATACTGGGATCATGTGTTCGAGTATTTTCTCGCCGAATACCGCGCCGGACGCACCCCCAATCCCGATGTGCTCTGCAACCGCGAGATCAAATTCAAGGCGTTCCTCGACTACGCCCTGCATCTCGGGGCGGATGCCATCGCCACCGGACACTATGCCAGCATCGACCGCCGGGGTGATGCATGGCGGATGCTGCGGGCGCGCGACGAAAACAAGGACCAGACCTACTTCCTCTACATGCTGGGCCAGGCGCAGCTCGGCCGCAGCCGCTTCCCCCTGGGCGACCTGGAGAAACCGCAGGTGCGGCGCATCGCCGAACAGGCCGGCCTGCCCAATCACAAGAAGAAGGACAGCACCGGTATCTGCTTTATCGGTGAGCGCAAATTCAGTGAATTCCTCAGTCGCTACCTGCCGGCCAGCCCGGGCCGGATGGTCACCCCCGAAGGCGCAGACGTCGGTGAACACCAGGGGCTGATGTACTATACCCTGGGCCAGCGCAAGGGACTTGGCATCGGCGGGCGGGCGGACAGCGCGGCCAACCCCTGGTTCGTCATCGACAAGGATCTGGCGGCCAACCGGCTGATTGTGGCACAGGGTCACGACCACCCGCTGCTGCTGAAACAGGGGCTGGAGGCGAGCCAGCTGCACTGGGTTGCCGGTACCGCACCGTCATTACCGGTCTCCTGCCTGGCCCGTATCCGCCACCGCCAGCCACTCCAGGCCTGCACCCTGTCAGCGCTTGAAAACGGCCATGTGCGGGTCCTATTTAACAAAAAACAACGCGCCGTCACCCCGGGACAATCCGTGGTCTTCTACCAGGACCGGGTGTGCCTCGGCGGCGGCATAATTGAACAGGCATTCGAATGAAGAGTGACAGAGAGCGATGCATCGCCCTGGCAGGCGTTTTCCAGGCTGCCAGTATGGCGGCAAAGATTGCCGAACAGGGCATTGTGGACACCCGGTCGATGGAGGCCAGCATCCACAGCCTGTTCGCGATCGATGCGGAGAGCGTGGATAGCGTCTACGGCGGCCTGCAGGGGGTGGAATCCGGGCTGCGCCTGCTGCACCGGCAGCTGGGGGAAAAACGGACGGACAACGTGCTGGTTACCCAGTATGTCATCGCCCTGCTCCACCTGGAGCGCAAACTGAGTAAAAACAGCTCCCTGCAACAACAGATACGCGAGGGCATCCAGGTGGCCGAAGGACGGATTGCCCATTTCCATCTGCTGCACCCCAACATCATCGCCCAACTTGCCGATATCTACACCCAGACGATCAGTACCCTCAAGCCACGCATCATGGTCAAGGGGGAGCCGCTGCATCTGCAAAACCCCGACAATGTGAACCGCATCCGTGCCCTGCTGCTGGCCGGAATCCGCTCCGCCATGCTCTGGCGCCAGTGCGGAGGTGGCAAATGGCAGGTGGTTCTGGGGCGCAAAAAGATCGCCGAACAGGCACGCCGCCTGCTGCACATACTCTGACCTTTCTTTATCATGGGTCTCGTGCGGTGAATCACATATCCGCACCGACCTGCCGACGCCCATGAAAAAATTGGGAACCATTCGAAAATCCCGGACTCGGAAGCGTGCGACACTGGCAAAAAATTAAGACTATGTACGAATGGCACTAAGTTAAGCCCAGAGTCCCCGTCATCCCGGCGAATACCGGGATCCAGAACCCGCATCCGCGGTGAATTCATGGATTCCGGCCTGCGCCGGAATGACGAAAAAATGGATTCCTGCCTTAACTTAGTGCCATTCGACTATGTACCAGTTAGGTGTTGCATGAGGGACCGTGCATTTGTAGGAGTGGCTTCGCCGCGAAAACCTTCGCGCCAGAGGCGCTCCTACGGGGTGATTCACCAAGCTTGATCAACACCAACAACTAACTGGTATATAGCCAAAAATTAACCCGGGACCGACCGACATGCATAAACGACCGTTTCAACTACTGATACTGCTGCTCTGGTTTTCACTGCTGAGTCTTGCGGCCCTCGCGGGCGATAGCGCGGCGCAGGAGCCAAACCACCCTGCCGCTACCGACCAGGCCGAAACCGGGGTTTGGGACCAAACCCGGGAGGCGGGTTCGAACGCTATAGAATCTGGTCAGGAGCTGGGTTCGGCGGCCGCGGAGAAATCCCGACAGATCTATCTGACCGTCAAGGAGAAAGGCAGCGCTGCCGGTGAGGTGATCGCGGACACCTCGCGCACTGCCTGGAAAAAGACCCGGCAGGCAGGCGCGGTGGTAGCCGAAAAGGCGGGGGCGTTGGGCGACAGTATTGCGGAGAAATCAAAATCGCTCTACCGGCAGGCGACCCAGCCCGCGCAACGGAGCGACCGCCAGGATATCTGAAACGACCGATCCTTCCCCGCGCCGGCGCATCCACCATTGCCGCGGTGGATGCGCCTACCGGCTTATCCACCCTACGAAACTGCTATGACACGTTGCCGCAAACGCGTGGGCACAAAAAGCGTGCCCATCACCCTACGAAGTCTCTCGCCAAACCGCCAAGCACGCCAAGGAAAACTGATTACTTCCTTTAATCTTTGCGCTCTTGGCGTCTTGGCGAGAGCGTGTAGGATGGGTGCAGGCGCGGCACCATTGTTGACGGCTGTTCACGGCAGTCGGAGCACCGTAACCCATCTTCGGATGCGGATGCAGGTGCGCGATGGGTTGTGCGCCGGAGAGGGCGCCGGCGGAGAGTTCATGGGGGTGCTCCACCCATCCTCTCATGCAACACCTAACTGCTACATAGCCAAAAAAAAGCCCCTGGACTTACCAGGGGCTTCTCTGTTTCCGACCAGGTGGTCGTATCAGGCGATGAACTCCACCCGGTTGGCCACCGACTGGTAGGCCTCGATCTGATCGAAGTTCATGTAGCGGAAGATATCCGCCGACATGGCGTCGATCTGGTCGGCGTAGACCATGTACTCCTCCACGGTCGGCAACTTGCCGATGATGGCCGCTACCGCCGCCAGTTCCGCTGACGAGAGGTAGACATTGGCACCGGTACCAAGCCGATTGGGGAAGTTTCGCGTAGAGGTGGAGACCACTGTAGCATTGTCATGCACCCGTGCCTGGTTACCCATGCACAGGGAGCAGCCCGGCATCTCCATGCGCGCCCCCGCCTTGCCGAAGATGGCGTAATAGCCCTCCTCGTTCAGCACATAGGCATCCATCTTGGTCGGCGGCGCCATCCACAGGCGGGTCGGGATATCATGCTTGCCTTCCAGCAGTTTACCGGCGGCACGGAAATGACCAATATTGGTCATACAGGAGCCGATGAACACCTCATCGATCTTTTCACCGGCCACTTCGGAGAGCAGCTTCACATCATCCGGGTCGTTCGGACAGGCCAGGATCGGCTCTTTCACATCGGCCAGGTCGATCTCGATCACCGCCGCGTACTCGGCATCCGCATCGCCTTCCAGCAGCTGCGGATTCTCCAGCCACTTCTCCATACCCTCGATACGCCGCTGCAGGGTGCGTGGATCCTGGTAGTCGTTGGCGATCATCCACTTCAACAGGGTGATGTTGGAGTGCAGATACTCGATGATCGGCGCCTGATCCAGCTTGATGGTGCAGCCGGCCGCGGAACGCTCGGCCGAGGCATCGGAGAGTTCAAACGCCTGCTCCACCTTCAGCTCCGGCAGACCCTCGATCTCCAGCACACGACCGGAGAAGATATTCTTCTTGCCCGCCTTGGCGACGGTCAGCAGGCCCTGCTTGATGGCGTAGTAAGGGATCGCATTGACCAGATCGCGCAGGGTGATGCCCGGCTGCATCTGGCCCTTGAAACGCACCAGCACCGACTCCGGCATATCCAGCGGCATCACCCCGGTGGCCGCCGCGAAGGCGACCAGGCCGGAACCGGCCGGGAACGACAGACCGATCGGGAAACGGGTGTGGGAATCGCCGCCGGTACCCAGGGTATCGGGCAGCAGCATGCGGTTCAGCCAGGAGTGGATGATGCCGTCCCCCGGACGCAGCGCCACACCGCCACGGGAGGAGATAAAGTCCGGCAAGGTGTGATGGGTGGTGATATCCACCGGCTTCGGGTAGGCCGCCGTGTGGCAGAAAGACTGCATTACCAGATCGGCGGAGAAGCCGAGACAGGCCAGGTCCTTCAGCTCATCACGGGTCATCGGACCGGTGGTGTCCTGGGAACCAACCGTGGTCATCTTCGGCTCACAATAGGCGCCGGGACGGACACCCTCGACACCGCAGGCACGGCCGACCATCTTCTGCGCCAGGGAGAAGCCCTTGCCGCTATCGGCCACCGGGGCCGGTGATTTGAACAGGGTGGAGGGCGCCAACCCCAGCGCCTCGCGGGCCCGGGCGGTGAGACCGCGACCAATGATCAGCGGGATCCGTCCACCAGCACGCACCTCGTCCAGCAGGACGTCGGTCTTCAGCTCGAAACGGCACAGCTCTTTGCCGCTGTCGTGGCTCTTGACCACCCCTTCGTAGGGGTAGACGTCGATGACGTCGCCCATGTTCAGGTTGGCAACGTCACACTCGAACGGCAGTGCCCCGGCATCCTCCATGGTGTTGAAGAAGATGGGTGCGATCTTGCCGCCCAGGCAGAAGCCGCCGGCGCGCTTGTTGGGGATGAACGGGATATCGTCACCCATGTGCCACAGCACCGAGTTGGTCGCCGACTTACGCGATGAGCCGGTGCCCACCACATCGCCCACATATGCCACCGGATGGCCCTTCTCTTTCAGTTCCTGAATGAACTTGATCGGCCCGATGACGCCCGGCTGATCGGGGGTGATGCCCTCCCGCTCCATCTTCAGCATGGCATTGGCGTGCAGCGGGATGTCCGGGCGCGACCAGGCGTCCGGTGCCGGTGACAAGTCATCGGTATTGGTCTCGCCGGTCACCTTGAACACGGTCAGGGTGATCTTTTCCGCCAGTTCAGGCTTCTGGGTATACCACTCGCCTTCGGCCCAGGATTGCAGAATGGCCTGGGCATGGGCATTACCGGCATCCGCCTTCTCCTTCACATCATTGAAGGCGTCAAACACCAGCAGGGTGTGGGAGAGCGCCGCGACAGAGGTCGGAGCCAGCGCTTCATCATCCAGGGCCTCGACCAGGGGGGCGATATTATAGCCACCGAGCATGGTGCCCAGGAGTTCGGTCGCCTTGACCCGGTCGATCAGGGGACAGCCGCAATTGCCTTTGGCGACATCCGCCAGGAAGGCCGCCTTCACGTAGGCGGACTGATCGACACCGGCCGGCACGCGATGGGTGATCAGGTCCAGCAGATAGGCTTCTTCACCCGCGGGAGGATTCTTCAGCAGTTCAACCAGCTGAGCGGTCTGTTCCGGATTGAGTGGGAGCGCGGGAATGCCCTCCGCGGCACGCTCTTCTACGTGTTTGCGATAGCTTTCTAACACCGAGTGATCCTCCTGGGTAGATGCCTGGATCAGGCTCTGTTTCATCAAAATATTCAAGGAATTAGCGCCCGCCACATCAGGGACGAAGGCTATTTATAACTCAAAACCGGAAAAATTTCTGCACCGCAGCAGAAATATTTCCCAAAAATATCCGAAATATTAGGACAATCATCCTTTTTTCATATAAGCAGATGCGGCGATATTACCCCATCATGCCGGCTTTAGCGAGTGACCCCGAATCCCGCCCGTGGCGCACCCGTAACTTTTGGTCATCGCCGGGCATCGAATGGTATAATTCGCCGCTTTATCGCTCTTGGCTTTTAAACTAACGCAGGCACCCAGGAACCCCATGGAACTCTCTACTTTAACGGCAATATCCCCGGTTGACGGTCGCTATGGCAGCAAAACTGTTGATCTTCGTCCTATTTTCAGCGAGTACGGACTGATCCGTGCCCGGGTTCAGGTGGAGGTGAAATGGCTTCGGGCCCTGGCAGGCGATCCGCGGATCACCGAGGTGCCGGCACTCAGCGCGGCGGCCGAGGCGGCGCTCAATGGCATTCTGGACAATTTCAGCACCGCGGATGCCGGCCTGGTCAAAGAGATCGAGCGTGAGACCAACCACGACGTCAAGGCGGTCGAATATTTCCTCAAGCGTAAAATTGCCGGCAACAGTGAACTGGAGGCGATCAGCGAGTTTATCCACTTCGCCTGCACCTCCGAGGACATCAATAATCTCTCCCATGCCCTGATGCTGCAGCTGGGGCGCGAACAGCAACTGCTGGCGGAGATGGATCAGCTGATCGACGCGATCCGTAACCTGGCTCACACCCATGCCGGAATCCCCATGCTCTCCCGTACCCACGGCCAGCCCGCCTCCCCCACCACCCTGGGCAAGGAGATGGCGAACGTGGTCTACCGGCTGCAAAGGCAGCGGGACCAGGTGGCCCATGTCCCACTGCTGGGCAAGATCAACGGTGCGGTCGGCAACTACAACGCCCACCTGTCCGCCTATCCGGACGTTGACTGGGAACAATTCGCGCAACAGTTTGTTGAATCCCTCGGGCTGGTCTGGAATCCCTACACCACCCAGATCGAACCCCACGACTACATGGCCGAGCTATTTGATGCCACGGCCCGCTTCAATACCATTGTCATCGATTTTTCCCGGGATATCTGGGGTTACATCTCCCTCGGATATTTCAAGCAGCGCACCATCGCCGGCGAGGTGGGCTCCTCCACCATGCCGCACAAGGTCAACCCCATCGATTTCGAAAACGGCGAAGGCAACCTGGGTATCGCCAATGCCCTGTTCAGCCATCTGGCGATGAAGTTGCCGATCTCGCGCTGGCAGCGCGACCTCACCGACTCCACCGTATTGCGCAATGTCGGCGTCGGCTTTGCCTACACCTCCATCGCCCTGCAGTCCATTCTGAAAGGGATCAGCAAACTGGAGGCCAACGCGGCCCTCCTGGCCGATGACCTGGACCACAACTGGGAAGTGCTGGCCGAACCGATCCAGACCGTGATGCGTCGCTACGGCATTGAAAAGCCCTATGAAAAACTGAAGGCGCTGACCCGCGGACAACGCATCGGTGCCGATGAGCTACGGACCTTCGTCGATGGCCTGGAGATCCCCGAGGCCGCCAAGGCGGCGCTGCGGGAGCTCACCCCGGGCAGCTATATCGGCAATGCCAATGAACAGGCGAAAAAGATCTGACAAAACTCTTCCTGATTGCCCATCCAACCCCGGCCGTACTCAGGAAAAACATGAGCCGCAAATGAACGCGAATAAGCCCGTTGGGGTAGGCCATTCATAAAAAACCGGGGCTGATTCATCAGCCCCGGTTTTATTTTTACGACGCGCTCAGGTTATGACCGCCCCTGGTTACCTCATCATCACATCGAACTCGACCCGACGGTTCATGGCGCGTCCCGAGTCGGTATCATTGCTGAAGGCCGGCTGTGACTCACCGGCACCCCGCGCCTGGAGCTTGCTGGCATCCGCGCCCTGACTGATCAGGTATTCACGGACCGCATTGGCACGCCGCTCGGACAACCCCTGATTATAGGCATCCGAACCGATGCTGTCGGTGTGGCCGGTAATAGTGACCGACTCGACCTCAGCGTTGCCCCTGAACTTGGCATAGCTGCTGTTGAGCACCTCGGTGGAGCCCGCCTTCAGCTCGGCGCTGTCGAAGTCGAACAGCAGGATGTTGTCGATCACCACCTTTTCTATCTTTGCCATCGGCTTGATCTCGCAGCCGTCCTTGTCAACCTTGGCTCCGGCCCGGGTGCCCGGACATTTATCCAGATAGTCCGGCACCCCGTCGCCATCGGAATCGAGCGGGCAGCCGCGGGCATCCACCGGTGCACCCCGGGGCGTATCCGGACACATGTCCTTGTCATCGGTCACCCCATCACCGTCCGCGTCACCCACCACCATATCGCCACACTCGGCCAACTTCTCCCTGATGCCACCCACGGTGAGCCAGCACTCACCGGCACTGTTTTTGACCACCCCCTTGGAGGCATCGATGGCATAGCGGTTGTGACTGTCCGCCACACCCTCGACCGACAGCGCCATGCCGCCGATCAGACCCAGTGGGATGAACATTGCAATAAGTTTTTTGTGATTGAATTGTGCCATTATTTTTTTCCTCGCATTATTGACCATGGCGCCTGATGCACAGACATCTTCTGCCCTGAAGTGATATATCCAACACATGTAGTCTAAAGTTACCTCAATCTTCCTCTTTAACTGTCCTGTATAAAGAAGCCTGCCACAGCATCTACCAATTATTCAGGGCATGAAGCCGTTCATTACAACCGCGTATTTCCCCAATAACAGGGGGCATCCCTTGTTCATCGTTCATTGATAGAGGTAGCTGCAAGCCATGGAAAGCACCCTTAATCGTGCTGCGCGAGCCTCTCATAGGGTCCAAGTATAGCCGCTTCGGCTGAAATAACCGGCGACTATCCGCAACACTTTTTAAATTTTTTCCCACTCCCGCAGGGACAGGGATCGTTTCTGCCGATCTTGGGTGACTGGTTGACTCTGGTTTCCGGCAGCACCGGTTCTCCGTCGACAAAAAACCACTCCCCGTCGACTCTACTGAAGTTGCTACGTTCGTGATGGTGGCGTACGACGCCCTTCTCCTTGAACGTGGCGATAAATTCCACCACCCCGTCGGCGTCCTGTTCGCCACCCCGCTCACTCGCCACAATCCGCAGACCCAGCCAGGTTGAATTCTCTGCCCAACGACGGGTCGCCTCCACATCGTGGTCATCCCGGTGCTCGGGATGCAGACTGCTGCTGAGGAAGTCGACCCTTCCCGAGGCAAAGGCGCAGTAGCGTGCACGCATCAGGTCCTCGGCGGTGACCGCCTGGCGGTCACCATTGAGAACGGGATTGCAGCAGTCATCTGCCGGTTTACTGGAACCACAAAGGCAAAGCGACATTTGTAAATATCTCCTGAAAAGTTGCGGGATTGAATCATTTTAGCTAACTACTCACGGGGTGATTGGTCTGCCTTGTTGGCCGATCTTGATGGCGCCTCGAATCCGGCCCCTTTTTCAGTTTAAAGCCTGCCCTTGTTTGAGCGAAGCGAGTTTGGGCAGGCGCTGAAAATGGGGCCAGATTCGGGGAAACAAGCCATCGTGTGAGGCCGGCAAGGCAGGCCAATCACTTACAGACCGGGTAAGTAGTTACCATTTTAGTAA
>NZ_JAQGEI010000017.1 GCF_029017505.1 Sedimenticola hydrogenitrophicus | reverse complement strand
AATGGTGCATCATGGGAATAATGACAGAATCAATGGCTGTATGCGCGCGGGCAAAACCGCCTGCGGAGTGGCACAATTTGCAACCCGTTACACCGACTTGCCGGAGTCAGAATCGCCATGGGACCACTGAAGGGGATCAAGATACTGGACCTGAGCCGCATCCTGGCCGGGCCCTGGGCCACGCAGCTGCTGGCCGATTATGGGGCCACGGTCTGGAAGATCGAGCGCCCGGGGGTGGGGGATGACACCCGTCACTGGGGACCCCCGTTTCTTAAGGATAGCGAGGGTGCCGATACGGCGGAATCGGCCTATTACCTCTCCACCAACCGGGGCAAGCACTCCATTGCCGTGGATATCACCAGCGAAACGGGGCAGGCGGTTATCCGTCGGCTGGCCGCCCGGGCCGACATCCTGGTGGAGAATTTCAAGGTCGGTGGATTGGCGAAATACGGCCTGGATTACGCCAGCCTCTGCGCCGTCAATCCGGGTCTGATCTACTGCTCCATTACCGGATTTGGCCAGACCGGCCCGGACGCCGCGCTGGCCGGCTATGACGCCATGGTGCAGGCGCGGGGCGGCCTCATGAGCATCACCGGGGAACGAGACGGGCTGCCCGGGGCCGGCCCACAGAAGGTCGGGGTGGCGGTGGCGGATCTGATGGCCGGGATGTATGCGGTCAGCGCCATCCTGGCGGCGCTGCATCACCGCGACCAGACCGGCGAGGGGCAGCAGATCGATCTCGGGCTGCTGGACAGCCAGGTGGCCTGGCTAGCCAATCAGGGCATGAACTACCTGGTCGGTGGCGAGGCGCCGGTCCGCCAGGGCACCGCCCACCCCAATATCGTGCCCTACCAGGCACTGCCCACCCGGGACGGTTTCCTGATGCTGGCGGTCGGCAATGACCGCCAGTTCGCCGCCTGCTGCCGGGTGTTGGGCCGGCCGGCATTGGCCGAGGATTCGCGTTTTACCAGCAACCGGCTGCGCGTCGAGCACCGGGAGCAGCTGATCCCGCTACTGGAGGGGCTGTTCAGTCGCAAGACCACCGCCGAGTGGGCGGGGCTGTTGGCGGCGGAGCAGGTACCCTGCGGGCCGATCAACAACATTGCCGAGGTGTTCGATGATCCGCAGGTGCTGGCCCGGGGTATGCGGCTGGAGCTGCCCCATCCGCTGGCCGGCACGGTGCCCCAGGTGGCCAATCCGGTCAAATTCTCCCGTACCCCGGTCGAGTATCAGGGCGCGCCACCGCTGCTCGGTGCGGATACCGAGGCGGTGCTGCGGGCGCTGTCGGATGAAGAGACGCCCGGGGAGCGCTGATTTGGCTAGCGAGTTGCGACCGGATCCAGGCCGGGACGGGGGACCGGCCGGAAGCTGAGCGGGAGTTCATTACGCGCCGCGGCATAGAGTTTGTGCTGGGTCTGCTTGAACAGGATGCCGATCTCGTGGGGCGTGGTGTGGGTAATGACCGCCTTGATCTGCCAGGGCGACCGGTCCACGGTCAGCGACAGCTCCACCTCCATGCCGACCGGCAGGGTCAGGGCGTGGGTCTCCAGCAGCGCCCCCTCCGGGGTCAGGCTGCCCAGGGTGGCGGAGAAGATGCGTCCGTGGTAGACGATCTGGGTCGGCAGCAGCAGGTTGATATGGTTGTTGCGGCACTCGTGTGGATGGTTCATGTGGGTTCTCTTCTGTTGGTCCTTGGTTTCAGGGCAGAAGGCTATCGAATCAACATGTCACCCCGGTTGCAGGCAGGTTAAGCTTTTGTTTCGTCCGCTGCCGGCAGGCAGCGGCCAGACCACGAACGGACGGCCAGGAGCCTTTCAATTAGATTTTACCGGATGAAGCTGTTTTGGTTTCGTAGGGTGGATAAGCCGGAAGGCGCATCCACCACGGCAATGGTGGATGCGCTGTCGCTTATCCACCCTACAACAGTACGTTATCAAATTGAGGTAGTACTGACTTTACCAGGCAGAATCAAGTTGAAGCACTACTTAGGAGAGCGCGGCCACCAACTGGCGCAGGGCCTGGCCGCGGTGGCTCAGGGCGTTCTTCTGGTCCGCGCTCAGTTGGGCGGAACTGCAGCCGAATTCGGGCACCAGGAACAGCGGATCGTAGCCGAAGCCGTTCTCGCCCTGGGCGGCGTGCAGGATGCGTCCCTCCCAGGTCCCCTGGCAGATGATCGGGGTGGGATCGTCGGCGTGACGCAGGTAGACCAGCACACACTGGAAGCGGGCGGTACGTTCCTCATCTGCCACCCCCTGCAGATCGGCCAGCAGCTTGTCGTTGTTGGCCTGATCGTCACAGGCGGGGCCGGCGAAGCGCGCCGAGTAGATGCCGGGCGCCCCGTTGAGCGCATCCACCTCGATGCCCGAATCGTCGGCAATGGCCGGCAGGCCGCTGTGGCGGGCGGCATTGCGTGCCTTGAGGATGGCGTTTTCCACAAAGGTCAGGCCGGTCTCCTCCGCTTCCGGGGTGGCGAATTGGCTCTGTGGAATCACCTGAATCTCCTGTTGCGCCAGCAACTGATTGATTTCGCGTACCTTGCCGGCGTTATTGCTCGCCAGTACAACCCTTTCTCCATGATGACTCGGTGACATGATACGGTTTCCTGCTGTGAATTGACTGGGGGGATTCTACCCCGGAACACAGCTTTAGAGCTCGCGAAAGAATAATTCCATCGTACCGAGGGCGTTCCTGGGCCGCTCCTGGGCATCCCTGCCCCCGCGGCATTAGTGAATCCCTTCACGTCGCCACGCGGGCAAGGCACGCTTTGCAGGCAATGGCCATTCCCTTGCCAAAAAGCGTAACGCCGCCAGCGGGGGCCAGGGGCGACCGAATACAGGAACTTATTCTTTCGCGAGCCCTTTTATGGGAAAGCGGGGTCAGGCTGTGTACAATCGGGCGGTTTTTTGATGGTTAAAGGTGCTTGTAATGCTCGAAGTGGCGGGGTTGGCCTGCATACGGGGTGACCGGAAACTCTTTTCCGATCTCAGCTTCACGCTGGAGGAGGGGGAGCTGTTGCGCCTGCACGGTCATAACGGCAGCGGCAAGACCACGCTGATGCGCACGCTGTGCGGATTGAGCCGGGAGAGTGCCGGTGAGATTCGCTGGAACGGGGCGTCGATCCATAAGCTGGGCGAGGAGTTTACCCGCGAGGTGGTCTATATCGGGCATAAGAACGGCATCAAGGACGACTTGACCGGGGTCGAGAATCTGCGTGTCTGCAGTGCCCTGGATGGCTGCCCGGTCACCGAGCGGCAGGCCTGGGATGCCCTGGAGCGTATGGGTTTGATGGGCCACGAGGACCTGCCCAGCCGGGTGCTCTCCCAGGGCCAGAAGCGGCGGGTGGCGCTGGCGCGGCTACTGTTGAACAAGTCGCGGCTGTGGATCCTGGATGAGCCTTTTACCGCGCTGGATGTGGCGGCGGTGGATTTCCTGCAGTCGATCATCCGCGACCATATTAATAGTGGCGGCATGGTGATCCTGACCACCCATCAGGAGGTCAAGATCACCCGGGAACAGGTGCTGGAACTGCGTCTCGGCTGGAAGGAGGCGGGGCATGTTTAATGCCTTCCAGACCCTGCTGGGGCGAGATCTGCTGCTGGCGATGCGCCGCCGTTCCGATCTGTTCACCACGCTGTTCTTCTTTGTCATCGTGGTCAGCCTGTTTCCCCTCGGTATCGGGCCGGAGATGAAAACCCTGCGGCTGATCGCCCCCGGGGTGTTCTGGGTGGCGGCGCTGCTGGCCTCCATGCTGGCGCTGGAGCGGCTGTTTGCGGTGGACTATGAAGATGGCGCCCTGGAGCAGATGCTGCTCACCCCGCAGCCGCTGTTTACCCTGGTGCTGGCCAAGGTGATCGCCCACTGGCTGGTGACCGGCCTGCCGCTGGTGCTGATGGCGCCCCTGCTGGGACTGCAGTATGACCTCTCCAGCGATGCCCTGGGGGTGATGGTGGTATCGCTGCTGCTGGGTACCCCGGCGCTGAGTCTGATCGGGGCGATCGGGGCGGCGCTGACCCTGGGTCTGCGGGGTGGGGGGGTATTGGTCTCGCTATTGGTGCTGCCGCTCTATATCCCGGTGCTGATCTTCGGTTCGGGGGCGGTGGAGGCGACCGCCTCCGGCATGGGTGGACAGGGACATCTCCTCATGCTGGGCGCCATTCTGGTACTATCCCTGCTGCTTGCCCCGCTGGCCGCCTCCGCGGCACTCAGAATTTCTGTTGAGTAGCTGGCCGTCGAGTAACTGGAATGAAAAATTGTCAGGATAGACAATTTTTACGGCCGGAGGCCGGCTGTCAGGGTGCGGCACAGGGATGTGCGGCATAAAATCTGCATATTTTTAACCGATTTGCCTTTGGTCAATGTCAATGCATGGTGGAATTGGGTATAACTGCCCCCCGGTGTGAAAAATTGTCAGGACAGACGATTTTCACGGCCGAAGGCCGCCCGTCAGGGTGCGGCACAGGGATGTGCCGCATGAAAAATTCACCAGAAACGGGAACCAAATCCTGTTTGTATTATCAAATCTCGGAATAGCTGGTCCTACACTATCCAATGAATGCTAGATTAATCAACTGGTTCAAATTTTCCTCACCAGCCACTTTCTACCCCTTGGCGGGGCGCCTGGTTCCCATTTTCAGCGTACTGGCGGTAGCGCTGATCGGCGTCGGACTCTATATGAGCTTCTTTATCGCCCCCACCGATTACAAGCAGGGTGAAGGCTATCGCATCATCTTTGTCCATGTGCCCGCGGCCTGGATGTCCATGTTCATCTATCTGGTCATGGCGTTCTGGGCGGCGCTCGGCCTGGTGTTCAACACCCGGCTCTCGGGCATGATGACCCGGGCCCTGGCACCCACCGGCGCGATCTTCGCCTTCCTGGCACTCTGGACCGGGGCCTTCTGGGGCAAGCCGATGTGGGGAACCTGGTGGGTGTGGGATGCGCGGCTGACCTCGGAACTGATCCTGCTGTTTCTCTATTTTGGTTACCTGGCCCTGCAGGGGGCCATCGACGACACCCGCCGGGCCGACCGGGCGGGCGCCCTGCTGGTGCTGGTCGGGGTGGTGAATATTCCCATCATCTACTACTCGGTACGGTGGTGGAACACCCTGCATCAAGGGGCCAGTATCAGTATGGATAACGGTTCGACCATGGCGGCGACCATGCTCTGGACCATGCTGATCATGGCCCTGGGCTTCTGGGCCTACACCATTGCGGTGGCCCTGGCCCGCGTGCGCTCCATTATCCTGGAGCGGGAAGCGGATACCACCTGGGTCAGCGAGCTGGCGGAGGTTAGGCGGTGAGTGTGGCGGAATTTTTTGATATGGGCGGCTACGCCCTTTATGTGTGGGGCTCGTTCGGCGTGTCCGCACTGTTGATGGTGCTTGAACCGATCATGCTGCGAAGCCATCGGCGCGCCGTACTGCAACGGATTGCCCGAATCATCCGAATCAAGGCAGGAGAGAAGGTATGAAGGCAAGGCATAAGCGACTCGGGTTTCTGGTTGTCGGACTGGCGGGGCTCGGCGTGGCCGCCTGGCTGGTGTTCAATGCCCTCGACAGCAACCTCTCCTACTTCTTCTCACCCTCCGATGTGGTGCAGAACAAAGCGCCGACGGATCATGTCTACCGGCTCGGTGGCATGGTGCAGAGCGGCAGCCTTGAGCGCGGTCAGGAGCTGACGGTGCGCTTTCTGGTGACCGATACCGCCAATACTGTCAAGGTCGCCTATACCGGCATCCTGCCGGACCTGTTCGCCGAAGGTCAGGGGGTGATCGCCCAGGGACGCATGGGAGCGGATGGCGTGTTCATCGCCGACGAAGTGCTCGCCAAGCACGATGAGAACTACATGCCACCCGAGGTGGCGGATGCCCTGGACAAGGCGCATAAGGGCGCACCGGACGGAGTAGCCAAAAAATGATTCCCGAACTCGGACATGTGGCGCTGATCCTGGCGCTGTCACTGGCACTGATTCAGGCAACCCTGCCGGTCATTGGTGCCCATCGGCGTATCGCCAGCTGGGTGGCGGTGGCCAAACCGGCGGCCCTGGGACAGCTGTTGTTCATGATGGTGGCCTATGGCTGCCTGACCTACGCCTTTCTGATGAATGATTTTTCGGTCAGCTATGTGGCTCAGAACTCCAATACCGCCCTGCCGACGATCTATCTGATCTCCGGTGTGTGGGGTGCCCACGAAGGGTCACTGCTGCTCTGGGCGCTGATTCTCTCCGGCTGGACCGCGGCGGTGGTGCTGTTCAGCCGCAGCATGCCGGAGGCCATGCTGGCCCGGGTGGTCGGCGTGATGGGCATGATCAGCGTCGGTTTCCTGCTGTTCATGCTGTTCACCTCGAACCCGTTTGACCGGCTGATCAACCCCCCGATCGAGGGTCGGGACCTCAATCCCCTGTTGCAGGACGTGGGTCTGATCATCCATCCGCCGCTGCTCTATATGGGCTACGTGGGCTTCTCTGTGGCCTTCGCCTTCGCCATCGCCGCCATGCTGGGTGGCCGCCTGGACGCCGCCTGGGCGCGCTGGTCACGGCCCTGGACCAATGTGGCTTGGGCCTTTCTCACCCTGGGTATCGTGCTCGGCAGCTGGTGGGCCTATTACGAACTGGGCTGGGGCGGCTGGTGGTTCTGGGATCCGGTGGAGAACGCCTCGTTCATGCCCTGGCTGGTGGGCACGGCGCTGATCCACTCCCTGGCGGTGACCGAGAAGCGCGGGGCGTTCAAGGCCTGGACCGTACTGCTGGCCATCTTCGCCTTCTCACTCAGCCTGCTGGGCACCTTCCTGGTTCGCTCCGGGGTGCTGACCTCGGTGCACGCCTTCGCCACTGACCCGGCCCGGGGTATCTTTATCCTGCTCTTCCTGGTGGTGGTCATCGGCGGCTCCCTGCTGCTCTACTCCTGGCGGGCGTCGCAGATCCGCAGCAGCGTCAGTTTCAAGCTGGTCTCCCGGGAGACGGCCCTGCTGCTGAACAACGTGATCCTGGTGGTGGCCGCCTGCAGTGTGCTGCTTGGCACCCTCTATCCCCTGGCGATCGATGCCCTGGGCCTGGGCAAGATCTCGGTGGGACCGCCCTATTTCAATACCGTATTCATCCCCCTGACCGCGCCGCTGGCGGCGCTGGTGGGGGTCGGTGCCCTGGCCCGCTGGCGCCAGGACAGCGGACAGCGGCTGTTTGCGCGGCTGCGTTTCTCGCTGTTGTTCAGTGTGATCGCCGGACTCGGTCTGACGCTGCTGGCGCCGCATTACTCCTGGGCCGCGGCGCTGGCCCTGGTGTTGGCGATCTGGGTGCTGCTCAGCACCCTGCAGTGGCTGTTCGAGCGCCACAGCGCCGGCCGCGCCTTTACCCGGACCCTGGCCAACACCCCCCGCTCCGGCTGGGGCATGATGCTGGCCCACCTCGGGGTGGCGGTATTCGTGGTGGGCATCACCCTGACCAGCGTCTACAGCGAGGAGAAGGATGTCCGCCTCGAACCGGGGCAGAGCTATAACCTGGGTGGATACGATTTCCATTTCCAGGGGGTGAAGCAGATACAGGGGCCCAACTACCAGGCCTTCCGCGCTGAGGTCGACATCTATCAGGGCGAGCGCAAGATCACCCACCTCAGTCCGGAGAAGCGCAACTACAAGGGCGGTCAGCCGATGACCGAGGCGGGCATCGATGCCGGCCTGTTCCGCGACCTGTTTGTCGCCCTCGGCGAACCCCTGGGAGATGAGGGCGCCTGGAGCGTGCGTATCTACCACAAGCCGTTTGTCCGCTGGATCTGGCTGGGTGGGCTGTTGATGGCCCTGGGCGGCCTGCTGGCGGCGGCCGATCGCCGCTATTATCGATTGAAAAACAAGGCCAGCGTTGCTGTTAACAGCGTCGCTGTCGACGAGGCCACGGTGGGTACGGCATGAAGGCACGTTTTCTGATACCGCTGGGGATTTTCCTGGCTCTGGCACTGTTGCTCGGCATCGGCCTGACGCTCAATCCACGGGATGTCCCGTCGGTGCTGATCAACGAAAAGGCGCCGACGTTCAACCTGCCGGACCTGTTTGACCCGGAGAAGCGGGTCAGCTCCCAGGACATGCAGGGCAAGGTGTGGCTGCTGAATGTCTGGGGAGTCTGGTGTCCGGAGTGCTGGCGGGAGCATGAGTTCCTCAATCACCTGGCGAAAGACGAGGGGGTCACCTTCATCGGCATCGACTGGCGTGATGATCGCGAGGAGGCCATCGCCTTCCTGACCAATAAGGGCAACCCGTTTGCCGCGGTCGGCTTCGATCCGGAAAGCGAGGCGATCATGGACTGGGGCGTGTATGGCGCGCCGGAGACCTTCGTGATCGACAAGCAGGGGATGATTCGCAAGAAACACACCGGCCCCCTCTACCAGCAGGTGTGGGACAAAGAGTTCCGGCCCCTGCTGCAACAGCTGGAGGGCGAGTCATGATCCGTGCCTGGCTGTTGCTGCTGCTGTTGCTGCCGCTGTTTTCCCAGGCGGCCATCGAGGCGAACCAGTTCGATGACCCGGAGAAGGAGGCGCGCTACAAGCAGCTGATCACCGAGCTGCGCTGTCTGGTCTGTCAGAACCAGAATCTGGCCGACTCCAACGCCGAACTGGCCCAGGATATGCGCCGCAAGACCTACGAGTTGGTGCAGGGCGGTGCCAGCAGCGACGACGTGGTCGACTACATGGTCAAGCGCTATGGGGATTTCGTGCTCTACCGTCCGCCGTTCCGGCTCTCGACCCTGCTGCTCTGGCTGGGACCTTTTGCCATTCTCGCCGGTGGCGTCGCCATCCTATTGGTATTCATTCGGGGACGCGGCAGACAACCCGGCGCCCAGCTCAGTGACAACGACCTGCAGAGAGCCAAGGCATTGCTTGGCGAAGAAGACAATAAATCATGACACTTTTCTGGATTATCACGGCGGCCATGATAGTGGTCGCACTAGCCTTCATTGTGCCTTCCCTGTGGCGTAAATCAGAGCTACGGGTTTCCGATCGCGACAAGCAGAATGTGGTCATTGCCCGCGAGCGGCTGGCCGAGCTCAACAATGAGCTTGCCGCCGGCACCCTGTCGGACGAAGAGTACGAGCAGACCAAGCTGGAGCTGGAGCAGACCCTGCTGATCGATCTGGAGGCCGGTGACGAGGCGGCACAGGCCGGCGGCCCCGGGAAGGCTGGCATGCTGGCGCTATTGTTCTCGGTCCTGTTCGTCGCGGTGGTCACGGTCTCGGCCTATCTCTACCTCGGCACGCCCCAACTGGTTGACCCCGCGGCCATGCAGGCGCAGCAGGCCGACCAGGAGTTGCCCTCGATCGAGGAGATGATGACGGCCCTGGTGGATCGGCTGAAGGAGAATCCCGAAGATGCGGAGGGGTGGTATCTGCTGGGACGTACCTACATGGCGGTGAAGGATTACCAGAAGGCGGCCTTTGCCTTCGACAAGCTTAATCAGCTGGTGAGCGACCAGCCCTCCATCATGCTGGCGCTGGCGGATGCCCTGGCGATGGCGTCGGGTGGGGATATGCAGGGGCGCCCGGCCGAACTGATACGCAAGGCGGTCGGCCTGGCGCCGCAAGATCAGACCGCTCTCTGGCTGGCCGGGATGGTGGAGGATCAGGCCGGCAATCACGCCCGCGCCCTGCAGCACTGGGGACGGCTCAAGCCGATGCTGGCGGATGACCCGGAATCCACCCAGCAGGTCGACCGGCTGATGGCGGCGGCGCAACGCAAGCTGGCCGCTGCCGGGCCCGGCGAGGCGGTGGAGCAGCAAGTGGCGGCGCAACCGGCGAGGCAGGTCATCACCGCCCGCATCACCCTGGCCGCGGAATTGGCCGCCCGGGTAAAACCGGAAGAGAGCCTGTTCGTCTACGCGCGGGCCCTGGAGGGGCCGAAGATGCCGCTGGCGGCGGTGCGCCTGAAGGTGAGTGACCTGCCGACCACGGTCCAGCTCAATGACGGTCAGGCGATGGTGCCGGGGATGAATCTGTCCCGTTTTGATCAGGTCGTGGTGGGTGCCCGCATATCCCGCTCCGGCAATGCCATTGCCGCCAGCGGCGATCTGCTGGGTGAGGTGTCCCCGGTGGTGGTGAAGGGGGATGCGGTGGTGGAACTGGTGATCGACTCGGTGATTCCGTAACCGATTGCCCATCCGGCCGATCCTGCCCAGGAAGGATATTCGCGACCTTATAAAACCAAGCGGCCCGATGGGCAATCAGCAAAGGCCTTGCCCCGACCGGCAAGGCCTTTGTTGTCTCAGCGACCTGGCGTTACCGGCACTCACCCTTGGAGCCGACCGCGCAGACCCGGCCGTCGGTCCAGGTGGCATTGTCCAGCTTGGCGGCGATCAGGATGGCGCCCTCCATGTTGGCGCCGCGCAGATTGGCCCCACTCAGGTCCGCGTCGAGGAAGTTGGCCCCTTTCAGATTCGCCAGCATCAGGTTGGCGCCCTGCAGGTTGACCGCATGCAGGGCGGCATGCTCCAGATTGCTCAACATCAGGTTGGCACCCTGCAGATTGGCCAGGTGCAGGATGGCACGGGAGAGATTGGCCCCCTGCAGATTGGCGTTATCCAGCCGCATGGAGGCCATGGAGGCTTCGTGCATGTCCACCCCGGGTATCTGCGCGCCGATCCGTACCGCCCATGAGCACTGCGCCTGCGGCTCGAACTTGCAGGTGGTGTTTTCGATCGGGCCGGAGGTCTCGATATCCTTGCGCCAGGCGTTGGATTCGATGGCATAAGTGGAGAGGAGTGCTACGGTGACTCCCATGACGGTCGTGCGAAGGGTGTGTGAAATCATCATCTGTTCCTCTGGTTATCCTGCCCGGCTCAGGGCGTTGGTGGTTAAAGGGCTCGCGCTAAAATAAGTTTCGATATTCGGTCGCATCTGGACCCCGCTGGCAGCGTTACGCTGTTTGGCACGGGAATGGCCATTGCCTGCAAAGCGTGTCTTGCCGGCGTGGCGCCCAGAGTAACCCGGCGACTCCCTCGGTACTGCGAAATTATTCTTGCGCGAGCCCTAAGTGATCGTCCCTACCCAGTCGAGTGGAAAAGGTGCGAGCCCATCAAAGTGGTTTATGTTACCCCAATAATATTCTATCTGATTTGACCCAGATCTATTGCCCCCCCTGATTTAGCGCCCCCGGAGACGGGTTTTGGCTGGACGGCTTCCGCGGATCTGTCCCGGATACGAGGCTGGACACTATTATGGATTGATTAAAGTTGAGCGCAAACCAGTCGATAGTGATTTTATGTCGGCATACATATAGTTTATGAACACTATGAAGAGACTCAACAAAACGACTCCCCCCATTATCCTGGCGCTTGTCCTGATGGCTTTGGCGGCCGGGGCGGCAGCGGCACTTCTCGGTGGATATCTGGGGCTCGGTCGTATAGCGGCAATGGCGGTCGTGGTGGTGGTTTCGCTGACGGCGGCGCTGCTCCCGGCCTACCTCCTGCTGCTGAAGCCCCTGCTGCGTGATATCGGCCTGATCCACCGCCTGGTGGAGACCCGGGGCGACCTGGATGCGGAACAGAACCGGCGGCTGTCGGCCCTGGGAGAGGGTGTCGCCGGGGCGCAACTGAAGGTGGTGGCGGAGATGTTGCGGGAGTATTACAGCTGCGGTATCGGTGTGGTCAACCGCAGCGGCAAGATCGCCATCGCCGGGGCCGAGGTCTCCTTCGCCGCGGATGTGTTGAAGCGGCGTATCGACGATCAGATCGAGCATATCCGCAATATTACCGAGGCGACCGGCCAGATCTCCTCTAATATCGAACAGGCGGTGACCAATTCCGAAACCCTGAAAGAGCTCTCCCGCCAGACCCGGCGCGCCAGCTATATCGGCCAGGAGGCGATCGGGGAGGCGGCCGAGCAGATGCGCAACACCGGCAGCCATGCCCGCGAGGCGGCCGAGCTGATCGCCAAGCTCGAGGAGGGCGCCGGCCAGATCTCCCAGATCACCAAGGTGATCAGCGAGATCGCCGACCAGACCAATCTGCTGGCCCTGAACGCGGCCATCGAAGCGGCCCGGGCGGGCGAGCAGGGGCGCGGATTTGCCGTGGTCGCCGAGGAGGTGCGCAATCTCGCCACGCGCACCTCCAAGGCCACCACCGAGATCGGCCAGATGGTACAGCGGATCAACGCAGAGACGGGTAATGCCGGCAACACCATGCGCGCCCTGGTGGATGAGGTGCAGGAGAGCCGACTGCGTACCGAGAAGGTGGATACCCAGCTGCTGGAGATCCTGGAGCACGCCCGGGAGGTAGAGTCGCGGGTGATCTCCGCGGCGGAGCGTTCGGCGCAGAACCGCGAGCACCAGGCGCAGATCAACCATTCGCTGGAGATATTTACCCAGACCCTGAACGACTCGTCGGATAAGGTGGATTCGGTGGCCGGCCAATCCCTGGAACTGTCAGAGATGGCCGAGGCGATCTACGAACTGCTGGGCGATGCGGGGCTGCAAGGGGCGCACGGCATCGCCTACGCCGAGGGGTGTGCCGCGGTGACGGCGATCGGCCAGCTGTTTGAAAACGCGCTGGCGCAGGGGCAGCTGACCCTGGATCAGCTGTTTGACCGCAATTACCAGCCCATTGCCGGGACCAACCCGCAGAAGTACAAGTCCCAGTTTGATGGCTTCACCGACGCCAATTTCCCATCGATCCAGGAGCCGATCCTGTCCCGTCACAGCTTCATGGCCTATGCCGGCGCGGTGGACAACAACGGCTATTTCCCCACCCACAACAAACGTTATTCACAGCCGCTCAGTGGCGACTATGCCAAAGACCTGCTGGCCAATCGGACCAAGCGGATCTTTAATGACCGCACCGGTGCCCGATGCGCCAGCTCCACCAAACCGTTCCTGCTGCAGACCTACAAACGGGACACCGGGGAGGTGATGCACGACCTGACCATCCCCATCCACGTCGCCGGCCGGCACTGGGGCGGGTTCAGGATCGGTTACCAGTCGTCCGATTAGTCGCGCTTCCCTGTGCTGAACAAAAACCCGGCCCGGCCGGGTTTTTATCTGTCTGCCGTTTCTTCCACCGTTAAGGGCCCGACAGACTCCTGGATCTGCCATACTGATGCTGATGGAGCCAGACTGTAAGACAAATTTCACCCGTGGAACAAGGATTGACCTATGTCCGATATCGATACCCGACTGACTGCCGGCCTGAACCGTGAGGCGCTGGAGGCGCACTGGATGCCGTTCACCGGCAACCGCGATTTCAAACGGAACCCCCGCCTGCTGGTGGCCGCCGAGGGCAACTATTACCAGAGCGCCGACGGGCGGCGGATTCTGGACGGGATGTCCGGCCTCTGGTGTTGTGGCGCCGGGCACAACCGGCGGGAGATTGCCGACGCGATCACCGCCCAGCTGGGGCGCATGGACTACTCCCCCGGATTCCAGTTCGGCCATCCGCTCTCGTTTGAGCTGGCCAATCGCCTCAAACAGCTGACACCGGCCGGCCTGGATTATGTGTTTTTCTCCAATTCCGGCTCCGAGGCGGTGGAGACCGCGCTGAAGATGGCGCGCGCCTACTGGCGTCAAAAGGGGATGCCGGGCAAGAACAGGCTGATCGGCCGCGCCAAGGGCTACCACGGGGTCAATTTTGGCGGTGTCAGCGTGGGCGGGATCGGGCCAAACCGCAAGCCGTTCGGTACTCTCCTGGATGCGGATCATCTGCCCCACACCCTGCTGAAGGAGAACGCCTTCAGTCGCGGCGTGCCGGCCCATGGTGCTGCCCTGGCGGATCAGCTGGAGGAGCTGGTGGCGCTGCACGATGCCTCCAACATTGCCGCCGTGATCGTTGAGCCGGTGGCCGGGTCGGCCGGCGTCATCGTACCGCCCGAGGGCTACCTGCAGCGCCTGCGGGAGATCTGTGACCGGCACGCGATCCTGCTGATCTTCGATGAGGTGATCACCGGCTTCGGCCGCACCGGGCATGCCTTCGCCGCGGATGCCTTTGGCGTGGTGCCGGACATCATGACCCTGGCCAAGGGGCTGACCAACGGGGTGGTGCCGATGGGGGCGACGCTGGCCCGCGCTGAGATCTACCAGACCTTCATGGAACAGGGCGGTCCCGACTACCTGGTGGAGTTTCCCCACGGCTACACCTATTCCGCCCACCCGCTGGCCTGCGCGGCCGGGCTGGCCGCCCTGGAGCTGTTCGAACGGGAGCGGCTGGCGGAGCGCGCCCGTGAACTGGCACCCTATTTCGAAGCCGGCCTGCACAGCCTGAAGGGCTTCCCCCACGTAACCGACATTCGCAATTTCGGCCTGGCCGGGGCGCTGCAGATCGCCCCCCAGGGCGGGGAACCGGCGCGCCGCCCCTGGGAGATCGCCATGCGCTGCTGGGAGCGCGGGGTCTATGTGCGCTATGGCGGTGACACCCTTCAGTTCGGACCGGCCATGACCATGGAGCGGGAGGAGATAGACCGCCTGGTCAATGTGGTGGGGGACTGCCTCAGGGGCCTTTGAAGCCCGGTCCGCCGGCCCGTCCGGGACCGGCCTGTGCAACCCCGGGACCCCTGTTGCCGCCGGCCCCGGGAGGATTGCCTGGGCGTCGAACGGATAACAAAATATTCATAAATGTGTCATCACTCCTTAAGAAATCGCTAATGTGACCGATAGTAAAAGGTGATCCGGTTCACAAACCGGGGTGCCGGGAGCAAGAGATGCTCCTCTCTGATGGATGCGGGTGGGGTTGATGCGACTCGCCGGTATGTCCGGTTCAGGCCGGCAGGCGGGCGCAACGGCTGCCTGATTGATGTGTTATGAAGAGAATCCATTGGGATGAAGGGCTGAGTATAGGTGATCCCGTACTGGACGGGGAGCACCGGCAATTCATCGTGCTGCTCAATCGGCTCATCGATCTGATCGACGAATCGCCGGATGCGGAACAGGTGCATCGGATTCTCGACGAGCTGGAGCAACTGGCCGTCGAGCACAGCCGCCATGAGGAGATGCTCAGCCTCTCCAGCGGGGCGGGCGCCAGGGAAGAGCAGCGGCGCGAGCACAGTGACTTCCGCTCGGCCATCATCGAGGCCAGGAGCCAGCTGCGGCCCGACGATCTGGGGAGCTCCCTGATCGATATGACCGAGTCCCTGGTCAAGTTGCTGATCAACCATATCATCGATCAGGACCTTGACCTGGCGCCGCTGCTGGCGGAACGGGAGCTGAATAATCACTCCCTGGCGGAATATCTGGTGGTCAAATTCCAGAAAGTCTCCTTCGTGCGCGGCCTCGAGATGCTGGTGGTCATCTCCCTGCTGCCGATGCTGGTGTTTGCCGGAATGATCATGGTCCAGTCCTGGCGGGCGGCGGTCGACGCCAGTGATGTGACGCGGTTGGCCAATTTCAGCCAGCGGGTCGGCGGTCTCGCCCATGAGCTGCAGAAGGAGCGTGGCCTCAGCGCCGGTTTTCTGACCAGTGAAGACCGGGCGTTCAGGACCGCCCTGCAGTTGCAGCGCCGCCACAGCGATCATGAACTGGCGCTGTTCCGCTCGGACCTGGAGTCCCGGAAGCTGGAGGGCCGGCTGGAGCAGATCGGCAAACTGGCAGCCAAGGTGGTGGTCCGCCTGGAGGCGCTGGCGCGTTACCGTAACCGCATCGACCGGCAGCAGATAGCCCCCCGGGAGAGTTTTGACGGCTTTACCGGGCTGATCTCCGAACTGACCGGGCTGACCAACCAGATAGCCATTTTCTCCCGCCGTCAGAGCGCCGCCGAGCTGTTTCAGGCCAATGCCCTGCTGATCCAGTATGCCGAGTTGGGCGGGCGTGAGCGGGCGGTGGTCTCCGGGGCATTCGGCCGGGGTGAATTCACCCGGGATGAGTACCGGCAACTGGTCTCGCTGACCTCGGAGCAGGGAATGCTGGAGAGGCAGTTTCACTCCTTCCTCTCGGAGCGCCAGTGGCTGCGCTGGCGTGCCCATTACGCGACCGAGGCGGTCATTGCCTATAAGCGCCTCAGTGACTACGCCCTGGAGGCCGGCGGCGGCGACGGCAAGGTCGCGGTGGACAGCTTCACCTGGTTCAAGGTGGCTACCCTGCGCATCAACCTGATCAATGCGTTCCAGCAGCAGATGCTCAGTCAATTGCTGGAGGAGATGAAGCGGCAGCGCAGTCTCGCCACGGCCGTCTTCATGATGACGGTGTTTGGCGGCGGCGCCATGGTGCTGCTGATCGGTTACGTGGCGCTGCAGCTGGCCCGGTCGATTCGCCTGCCCATCCTCAGCCTGACCGAAGGGATGCGGGCGTTGACCGCGGGTGACAAGTCGTTGCGCATACCGTTTGCCAAGCGCCGGGACGAGCTGGGGGATATGGTGCTGGCCTATGAGACATTTCGGCGCAAGCTGATTCGGGCAGATATGTTGAGCCTGGGTGAGCAGCTGGGGCCGCTGGCGGTGAGTCGGCATGTACTGGCATTGAAACGCAGCACGGCGGAGGGGGAGGAGTATAAGCGGCTGGCCAGTATCGACTCCCTGACCGGGGTGATCAACCGCCGTGAATTCATGAAGCGGGCCAAAATGGAGGTGGCGCGGCTGTTGCGCCATCAGGGCGAGTTGTCGGTGATGCTGCTGGATGTGGATTACTTCAAGCAGGTGAACGACAACTACGGCCATCCCGCCGGTGACCGGGTGTTGAAGTTTGTCGCCCAGGCCATCGTCTCGGCGCTACGCGAAGAGGACATCATGGGCCGCATCGGCGGAGAGGAGTTCGCCGTGCTGTTGCCCGCCACCGATCAGTCGTCCGCCGGCGCAACGGCGGAGCGGGTGAGGACGGCCATCGAAAATCTGCGTATCCAGGTCGGTGAGGACGAGATCAAGGTAACCATCAGCATCGGTCTCAGCGAGTTCGCCGGCGGCGAGACGTCGGTCGAGGCGGCCATGCTGCGGGCCGACCGGGCGCTCTATCGGGCCAAGGATGAGGGGCGTAACCGGGTCTGCAGCCAGCCGGCTGTTGCGCCGGCGACGAGCGCCTGACCAGCCGCCCGGCGGCTATCCCACCCCCGGGTCCGTAAACGGTACATCCATGTACCACTCCTCACCATGAATCGGGTGGCGGTGGATGCGCAAGCTTATCCACCCTACAAGTACTGCGAATTCCCAAACTTGTTTTAACAACTCAAGGTTCGGAGTTCAAAAAGCATCGTTCAGGGCGGGCCACCCCCTTGTCGGGACCGTCGGAGGCAGGGATGCCGACGCCGAGCGTACAGGGACGTATTCACAGCGTGTACCGGCAAGGGGGTGGCCCGCCCGGTGTCTGGAACTGAGCTACGAACTTGAGCTTGTACCACTCCTCACCCTATGAATGAATCCACCGCCCGATGCGCTATCCCTCCAGCGCCTGCCGCTGCAGCGCCATGATCTCGCGGATGCCGCCATCCGCCAGTGCCAGCATGGCATTCAGCTCCTGCAGGTGAAAGGCGTGTCCTTCCGCCGTCCCCTGGACCTCGATAAAGGCCCCGGCGTCGTTCATCACCACGTTCATGTCGGTCTCGGCCTGGGAGTCCTCGGCATAATCGAGGTCCAGTACCGGTACCCCCCGGTAGATGCCGACCGAGACCGAGGCGAGCTGGCCGTGTAGCGGATCGCGGGCGAGTTTGCCGGTCTCCCGCAGCTTGCCGACGGCATCGCACAGCGCCACGTAGGCACCCGAGATGGAGGCCGTGCGGGTGCCGCCGTCCGCCTGGATGACATCGCAGTCCAGGGTGATGGTGCGTTCGCCCAGGGCCTGGAGGTCGGTTACCGCGCGCAGGCTGCGGCCGATCAGCCGCTGGATCTCCAGGGTACGGCCCCCCTGTTTGCCCCGGCTCGCCTCCCGTGCCATACGGCTGTCGGTGGAGCGGGGCAACATGCCGTATTCGGCGGTCACCCAGCCCTGGCCACTGCCCTTGAGGAAGGGCGGTACGCGCTCCTCGACCGAGGCGGTGCAGATGACCTGGGTATCGCCGAACGAGATCAGTACCGACCCCTCCGCATGCTTGGTGAAGTGTCGGGTGATGCGGACAGGGCGCATCTGCTCGGGTGTACGGCCACTCGGTCTCATTCTTTCTCCTGCTTGATTTCTGTTTCAAAATTGTTGATGGCGTTCTGCAGCTCGGCAATGGCCTGGGCCAGGTTGCTCTCCTCCGCGGGCTCCGCTTGTTCGTCCCGGGTCTTGTCCAGCTTGTCTTGGTCCCCCTGCTGCATCCGCAGGGCGAGCAGGGTGATGTTATCACTGTCCGGAAAGGCGTTGTGGGCCGCCTGTTCGGCCAGCTTGTGAATCGCCTCCGACAGCGGCAGGGTACTGAACAGGGTGGTCAGCAGATCCTCTTCGCTGATGCTCCCCCAGAGTCCGTCGCTGCACAGCAGCAGGATATCCCCGGCCTCCAGCTTGTGTTTGCCCAGGGTGATGTCCGGGGAGGCCAGCGCGCCGCCCAGGCAGCGGGTGACATAGTTGCGCTGGGGGTGGTTCTTCTGCTGTTTGGCGGTGATCACCCCCTGCTGTTTCAGCCGTTCAACATAGGAGTGGTCGATGGTCTTGGAGAGCACCCGGCGCTCACGCAGCAGATAGAGCCGGCTGTCGCCCGCGTGTGCCCAGTGGGCCACGCTCTTCTGCACCAGGCAGGCCACCGCCGTGGTCCGCGGATCGATGGCCGGCTGCTGTTCATAACCGAAGGCAACGATATTTTCATGCGCCTTATGCAGCAGGCGGGTGAGGAAGCTGCTGGGATTGAGGATCGGATGGGGGATCCGGTTGAAATAGCTCTGGCAGGTATCGATCAACACCTGCGCCGCCGCCTCGCCCCGTGGATGGCCTCCCATGCCGTCACCCAGGCCCAGCAGGATGCTGTCACCGTCGGTCACCCGGATACAGCGGTCCTGATTGATCTTGCGGTCGCCTATCAGGCTACTGAAGGCAAATTCACCGGGTTGTATGCTCATTCAGGGGGGCTCTCCTTGAACAGATCGTCGGTTGTCGCAGGCGGTGTCTGGCGGTTGTTTGCCGGGCGCCCCCGTTCCTGGGTCAGCGCCTCCAGCATGATGCCGGCATTCTGGGGCCTCAGCAGGGGGTCCACCTCCATCGCCCAGTCGATCACATCCAGCAGGTAGGCGGGGTACTGTTTCCGGTACAGGCTGGCGATCGGCTTCATGGAATCCTGCGCATGCCGTTCGATGGCGGAGGGCGGCGGTTTTCCCTCGATGCAGGAGCGCATGGTGGCGCCGATGGCGTAGACGTCGCTCCACGGTCCCACGTAACCGGAGGCGTAGTACTGCTCGACCGGGGCGAACCCGGGTGTCACCACCTGGGAGGATTGCCGGCGGCGCGTGGTGGCGAACTGGTGCACCGCGCCAAAGTCCAGCAGCAGGGGATTGCCGCCCGGCCGCAGGTGGATATTACTGGGTTTGATGTCCAGGTGCAGCTGTCCCTCGGAGTGGATCAAGTTCAGGGCGTCCAGCACCGCCGGGAAGACCGTCAGCAGAAAGGTGGTGCTGAGTCCGCCGTTGCGCTTTTTGACATAGCTGCCCAGGTTTTTGCCATGCTCATAGTCCATCACCAGGTAGGCGGTGTTGTTGGCCAGGAAGAAGGTGCGGACATTGACGATATTGGGGTGGCGCAGGGTGGCCAGCGCCTTGGCCTCCAGGTAGAACAGCTTGCGGCCGTTGTGGAAGGCGTCGCACTGTTTCTCGCCGCTCACCTGCACCCGGCCGGCCGGGTCCCGCACCGCCAGCTTCTTCGGCAGGTACTCCTTGATCACCACATGGTCCTGGGTGTCCTCGTCCTCGGCCAGATAAATCAGGCTGAAGCCTCCGCTCCCGATCAGTTTGATGATCGAGTAACAGTCAATGACGGTGCCGGATGGTAGGCTGTCCCTGGTCTGTTCCGTGGGTGAAGAAATAGTCGGCTCCGGATGCACTCTGTACGAATGCGCATTATGATACACCTCGCAGCCTGTCGGACTTAACGCAGATCTACTGCGGAAAAGCCGGGTTTGGCCATATTTCCCGATCTTTCTCGTTAAATAGGTCCACTATTCGCCTCGAAAGATCGAAAAATCTGGCTCAAACCGGCTTTCCCTCGCTACGATCGGTCAAGCCCGACAGGCTGCTAGACACTGTCAACGGCCGCCAGGATCTCGGCGGCCCGGTCGATCGGCGGGTAGATCACTGCCTGCGTTGTCATGATGATACGCAGTACTCTTCCAAGTATAAATAACAGGTGCGCACATGATCTGCAGTATGACCTCATTTTCAAGAAGAGAGAGCCGCGACGAGCTGGGTGAACTGGTATGCGAACTACGCTCGGTCAATCACCGCTACCTGGAGCTGTTTGTGCGGCTGCCGGAAGAGTTGCGTGCCCTGGAGCCGCTGGTCAGGGAACGGGTTGCCGCCCGGCTGGGGCGTGGCAAGGTGGATTGTCTGTTCCGTTTCGTGCCATCGAAAAGCGCCACCGCCGGGGTGGCGGTGAATCAACGCTTCGCCCAGCAGATCATCGATGCGGCCGGTGAAGTCGGGCATCTGCTGCATGAGTCGGTGCCGCCGCGGGCCATGGATATCCTGCGCTGGCCCGGGGTGCTGGAGACCGAGGAGGTGGATCTGACCCCGGTGCATCAAAAGGCGGCGCAGCTGCTGGATGAGACCCTGGATGGCCTGATTGAATCACGCCGGCGCGAGGGCGGCCGTCTGGCGGAGCTGATCACCCAGCGTTGCGGGGCGATGCGCGAAGAGGTGACCAAGGTGAAGCAGCTGATGCCGCAACTACTGGTATCGCTGCGTGACCGGCTGCGCGCCCGGCTGGCCGAACTGACGGCCGAGCTGGATGAGGGGCGCATCGAACAGGAGATGGTACTGCTGACCCAGCGGCTCGATGTGGATGAAGAGATGGACCGGTTGCAGACCCATCTGGACGAGGTGGAGGCGGTACTCGCCCGGGACGAGCCGGTGGGACGACGGCTGGATTTCCTGATGCAGGAGCTGAACCGGGAGGCCAACACCCTGGGCTCCAAATCCAATGACGTGGAGATGACCCGGGTGTCGGTGGAGCTGAAGGTGCTGATCGAACAGATGCGCGAGCAGATCCAGAATATAGAATAGGTACAGGGCGTTACCATGCCCGTCGCTCACCCGGAGGGAGGGCGGAGCGGGGAGTCGCGACGCGCCATGTACCGTCAGAGAACGGAAGGAAAAGCGGAAACAACATGACTACAGGTACCCTGTTTATAGTGTCCGCCCCGTCGGGGGCGGGCAAGACCAGCCTGCTGAAGGCGCTGGTGGAGACCGAGGAGCGTGTGCGGGTCTCCATCTCCCACACCACCCGACCGAAAAGACCGGGCGAGAGCGATGCCGTGGACTACCATTTCGTGGATAGCGATGCCTTTAGCCGGATGATCGAGGCGGGTGCGTTTCTGGAGCATGCGGAGGTGTTCGGCAATTTTTACGGTACCTCCGAGGCCGGTATCCGCGAGCAGATGGAGCGCGGCAATGACGTGATCCTGGAGATCGACTGGCAGGGCGCGCGGCAGGTGCGGGAGCGTTTCCCGGCGGCGGTCTCGGTGTTCATCCTCCCGCCCACGCCAGAGGCGCTGCGCCAGCGGCTGGGTAGCCGCGGGCAGGACAGCGAGACGGTGATTCAGCGGCGCCTGGGCGAGGCGCGGCAAGAGATGTCCCACTACCCCGAATACGACTACATCGTGGTCAACGACCTGTTCGACCAGGCCCTGGGGGAGCTGCGTGCGATCATCACCGCGCAGCGGCTGCGCCAGTCGGTACAGGCGCAGCGGCTGCAGGAGCGGCTGCGCTCGCTACTGGCCTGAATCACCGTTCCGACTACAGCAATGCTAAATTTGGCGGGACCCTGGAGAACCACGAATTCACACAGATAAACACGGATTCAGAATACTGATCTCCCATCTGTGTGGATCCCTGTCCATCCGGGGTTCCTTGCCAGTCGGGGCCGGGATAACTAAACGGCTATTGAAAGCCATACTTGGAATTGCTGCTCCGGCTGGCTGGTGCGCGCGCGGGCATTGTTATACTATTAAATGTTCCGGTCGTGACGGCTGGTGTGATTGAATTATTTTCTTCCCCGTGGACAGCGTATCCGGGGATCGGACCTTCGGAGTGTATTGAACATGGCCCGCGTTACTGTTGAAGATTGCCTTGAGCATGTGGATAACCGTTTTGATCTGGTGTTGTTGGCGACCAAGCGTGCACGCCAGTTGAGCCATGGTGTGGCGCCGCTGCTGGCCTGGGAGAATGACAAGGCGACCGTCGTGGCCCTGCGCGAGATCGCCGCCGGCCTGGTGGACGACCGCCTGGTGGCCCCCAAATCCCAATCGGAAGTGGACATGAGCGCCCTGGAAGATAACTTCGGTTCGGATGACATGGTGGAAGAGCAGACCTTTGCCAGATAAGGAATGGGTACCCGAGGCCGCTCAATTGAACTTATCAGCCCTCTTGCCGAGGCTGCATGGGTCTATGGTGCAGCCTTCGACCGGTGCATCGTATGAGCAGTCCGGCCAGTCTCCAACCTTCCGAATCGAATAACAAACCCCGCTTCCTGATCAGCGATCTCTGCGTCTATCTCGAATCCTATCTGAGTGTCGAGCAGATCCGCGAGGTCTACCGTGCCTATGTCTTCAGCGCCGAGGCACACGAGGGGCAGAAGCGACTCAGTGGCGAGCCCTACATCTACCACCCCCTGGCCGTGGCCCGGATCCTGGCCGATATCCGCCTCGACCACCGCTGTCTTATGGCCGCCATCATGCATGATGTGCTGGAGGACACCCCGGTCACCATGACCCAGCTGGTGGCCGAATTTGGGGAAGAGGTGGCCGCCCTGGTGGACGGCGTCAGCAAGCTCAACCAGATCGATTTCCCCTCCAAGGCCGAGGCCCAGGCCGCCAGTTTCCGCAAGATGCTGCTGGCCATGACCCAGGATATCCGCATTATCCTGATCAAGCTGGCCGACCGGCTGCACAACATGCGGACCCTGGAGGTGATGCGCCCGGAGAAGTGCCGGCGGATCGCCCGCGAGACCCTGGAGATCTATGCCCCGATCGCTCATCGGCTGGGTATCTACCGGTTGCGCACCGAGTTGGAGGAGCTCTGCTTCGCGGCCTACTGGCCGATGCGCTACCGCGCCCTGAAAGAGGCGGTACGCGCCGCCCGGGGTAATCGCAAGGAGGTGATGGCCAATATCGATACCGCGCTGGCCGGCCGCCTGGAGCAGGAGGGGATCGTCGGCGTGGTGCGCGGCCGGGAGAAGCACCTCTACAGCATCTACACCAAGATGCGCGATAAAAAGCTCTCCTTCTCCGAAGTGGTGGACGTCTACGCCTTCCGTATCATCGTCGACCGCCTGGACACCTGCTACCGGGTGCTGGGCGTGGTGCACAACCTCTACAAGCCGGTCCCCGGACGCTTCAAGGACTACATCGCCATCCCCAAGGCGAACGGTTATCAGTCGCTGCACACCCTGCTGTTCGGGCCCCACGGCCTGCCGATCGAGATCCAGATCCGCACCGTGGAGATGGACCGTATGGCGGAATCGGGCATCGCCGCGCACTGGCTCTACAAGTCCAGCGACAACCAGAGCGGCAAGGCCCACGCCGATGCCTCCAGTTGGCTGAAGAATCTGCTGGAGTTGCAGAAGGACGCGGGCAACTCCATGGAGTTCCTGGAACATGTGAAGGTGGACCTGTTCCCGGACGAGGTCTACGTCTTCACCCCGCGCGGTAAGATCATGGTGCTGGCCAAGGGGGCCACGGTGATCGATTTCGCCTACGCGGTGCACTCCGACGTGGGTAACCACACGGTGGCGGCCCGGGTCGACCGGCACATGGTGCCGCTGCGTACCCGGCTCTACAGCGGCCAGACGGTGGAGATCATCACCTCCGACTCAGCCAACCCCAGTGCCGCCTGGCTCAACTTCGTGGTGACGGGCAAGGCACGGGCCAATATCCGCGGCTATCTGAAGAATCTGCGCCATCAGGAGGCGGTCACCCTGGGGCGGCGGCTGGTGAACAAGGATCTGGCGCAGCACGACCTGAATATCGATCAGATTTCCGATGCCCGATTGGAGCGGTTGCTGGAGGATTTCCACCTGACCAGCAAGGAGGCGTTGCTGGAGGAGATCGGCCTGGGTAACCGCATGCCGCTGTTGGTGGCGCGCCGGCTGACCGATTCCGACAGCGAAATCCCCCGGGAAGAGATGCCGCCCCAGGCCGGTTCGGCACCGCTGGCGATTAGCGGCACCGAAGGCATGGTGGTGCGGTTCGCCAAGTGCTGCCGGCCGTTGCCGGGGGACGAGATCGTCGCCATTTTCAATCCCGGCAAGGGTATCGTGGTGCACCGGCATGAGTGCCGCAATCTCGGCGATTTCCGCAAGAGCGACAGCTGGCTGGATGTGAGCTGGGAGAAGGAGCCGGTGGGCGATTTCACCACCGAGATCAAGGTGGATGTGGGCAACAAACGGGGCGCCCTGGCGTCCGTGGCCTCGGCCATCTCGGAGATGGGCTCCAACATCAAGAACGTCAATATGGAGGAGCGGGACGGTCTCACCTCCACGCTCCATTTCGTGGTGGCGGTGGATAGCCGCATCCACCTGGCCAACATCATGCGCCGTCTGCGCCAGTTGAAGACGGTGCTGCGGATTCACCGCGTCGGTTGAATAGACAGAGAGCAAACAGCAATGGAAAAAGAGATCATTCGAACAGACCTGGCGCCGCAGGCGATCGGGACCTATTCCCAGGCGGTCAAGGTCGGGACCACGGTCTATCTCTCCGGGCAGATTCCCCTGGTGCCGGAGACCATGGAGATGGTGACGGGCGATATGGAGGCGCAGATCCGTCGCGTCTTCGATAATCTGCAGGCGGTGGCTCGGGCGGCCGGCGGTGAACTCCGGGATGTAGTCAAGCTGAATATCTTTCTTACCGACCTGGTGCACTTCCCCCTGGTGAACAGCGTGATGGCGGAGTACTTCGCCCAGCCCTACCCGGCGCGGGCGGCCATCGGCGTGGCCCGGTTGCCCAAGGATGCCGGGGTGGAGATGGATGCCGTGATGGTGCTTGCGTCCGGCGGCTGAAGAGGCATAGCGTCCGCCGCTGCTACTCCCCCTGCACCGTGACCGTGATCTGGCGGCGCTGCGGCGCGGTACGATGTTCCCACAGATAGATCCCCTGCCAAGTGCCCCGGGCACAGTGCCCGGTGGTGACCGGCAGGGTCAGGTCCATGTTGGTCAGGATCGAACGGATATGGGCCGGCATGTCATCGGGCCCCTCCTGCGTGTGTTCGTAGGCCGGGTCGCCATCCGGCACCAGTCGCGCCATGAATTGCTCCAGATCCCGGTGTACGGCCGGATCGGCGTTCTCGCACAGGGTGAGCGAGGCGCTGGTATGGTGGGTATAGACATGGCACAGGCCGGTACTGATGCCGGAATCACTCACCACCTGCTCCACCTCCCGGGTGATGTTGTAGGTGCCCCTGCCGTTGCACTGAATCTGCAGTATTGCTTGATGGATCATGGATCTCTCCGCTGACAGCAGTTAGCCTGATTATGCTCGCAGAGGCGCAAAGGTGACCAAAATAACCGCAGCATATATGCGACAGTGATCTGCCGACGTACGCAGGCAATAGATCGTTGTTTTCTTTGCGCCCTTGGCGTCTTGGCGAGAGTTTTATGAAAAGAACGGGTTAACTGCGCACCTCGCCGATCTTCTCGCGCACCGAATCCACCTTGCCCTGCATGCGGTTGCCGCTGCCCTGGCGGATATCAAGCTTCAGGGAGGAGTAGACCCTCGCGCAGCCGGCCTGTTCCAGTATCCGGTAGGCCGCCTCCACCAGGGCCAGCGCCTCGGGCAGGGTGTCGGTCTCGATAATGGTGCCCATGGGGGTCAGCTGATAGTCACTGCCGCTGTCACGGATCATGCGGATTACCTGGCTGACATAGCCCCCCACACTCTCCCCCTTGTCGGTCGGGAACATGGCAAACTCCAACAGTACGGACATGGCCGGTCTCCTCTATTTGTTCTCTCTAGGTTTTCCATGTGGATTTATCTGGTAATATTATCACCCAATTGATTACCTGCCGGTCTTGTCACTAAGCGTGGCACAGGGATGGGCCGCTGGCCATTATGGCCCTATTCATCAAGAAGGATACGACGGATGCCGGAAGGGGGGGCTTTGAACAATCACGCTGGGGTTTCAGGATTGGACCAGCTGCCGGTAACCGCCCTCAAGGGGGTCGGTTCGCGCAACAGCGAGAAACTGGCCCGGATCGGCGTCAGGACCGTTCAGGACATCCTCTTTCACCTGCCGTTCCGCTATCAGGATCGTACCCGGGTGGTGCCGATCGGCTCGCTGCGTCCCGGCGACAGCGTGGTGGTGGAGGGCGAGATCGAACTGGCGGATATCCGCTTTGGCCGTCGCCGCTCGCTGTTGATCCGGCTGGCCGACGGCAGCGGCGCCCTGACCCTGCGCTTCTTTCATTTCTCCACCGCCCAGCAGGCGGCGCTGAGCCGCGGCCGCCGGCTGCGCTGCTATGGCGAGGTGCGCCCCGGTCCCGCCGGCTATGAGATGGTCCATCCCGAGTATCAGCCTATCGCGGAAGGGGAGAGTCCGGCGGTGGAGGAGCGCCTGACCCCGGTCTACCCCACCACCGAGGGGATGCACCAGTTGAGCTGGCGCGCCATGGCGGGGCGGGCGCTGGCCCTGCTGCAGGCCGATCCCGCCGCCCTGCCGGAGTGGCTGCCGGAGGAGCTGCTGCAGCGCTTTCGCCTGCCCGATCTGGCCGCCGCCCTGGGTTATCTGCACCGGCCGCCGGCGGATGCCCCCCAGGCGCAGCTGCTGGCGGGCGCTCATCCCGCCCAGCAGCGTCTCGCCTTCGAGGAGCTGATGGCGCACCAGCTCAGCCTGCGGGCGACCCGCCAGCGTCAGAAACGTCAGCAGGCACCGGCCCTGACCGCCACCCGGCGGCTGACCCGGCCTTTTCTCGAACGGCTAGGCTTCACCCTGACCGGGGCTCAGCGGCGGGTGCTGCGGGAGATCGCCCGCGACCTGGAGCAGACCCACCCGATGCTGCGCCTGGTGCAGGGGGATGTGGGCTCGGGCAAGACCGTGGTGGCGGCGCTGGCCGCCCTGCAGGCGGTGGAGGCGGGGCACCAGGTGGCGCTGATGGCGCCCACCGAGCTGCTGGCGGAGCAGCACCTGCGGGTGCTGCGGCAGTGGCTCGAACCGCTGGGGCTGGGAGTGGCCTGGCTCACCGGCCGCCACAAGGGCAAGGCACGCGAGCAGCTGCTGGAGGGGCTGGTCGCCGGGAGCACTCCGATTGTCGTGGGTACCCATGCCCTGTTCCAGGCGGATGTCGATTTCCAGGCCCTGGGCCTGGTGATTATCGATGAGCAGCACCGCTTCGGCGTGCACCAGCGCATGGCATTGCGCGAGAAGGGCGGCGGCAGCGCGGTGCCCCATCAACTGATCATGACCGCCACGCCGATCCCCCGTACCCTGGCGATGACCGCCTATGCCGATCTGGATCTCTCGGTGATCGACGAGCTGCCGCCGGGACGCACCCCGGTGGCCACGGTGGCGATCCCGGACAGCCGCCGTGGCGAGGTGGTGGAGCGGGTGCGCAGCGCCTGTGTGGCGGGGCGCCAGGCCTACTGGGTCTGTACCCTGATCGAGGAGTCGGAGGCGTTGCAGTGCCAGGCGGCCGAGGAGGCGGCGCGCATGCTCCAGGAGGCGCTGCCGGAGCTGCGCATCGGCCTGGTGCACGGGCGGCTCAAGGCGGCCGAGAAGGAGGCGGTAATGGCGGCCTTCAAGGAGGCCGGGCTGGACCTGCTGGTGGCCACCACGGTGATCGAGGTCGGGGTGGACGTGCCGAATGCCAGCCTGATGATTATCGAGAACCCCGAGCGGCTCGGCCTGGCCCAGCTGCATCAGCTGCGCGGCCGGGTCGGCCGCGGCGCGGTGGAGAGCCACTGCGTGCTGATGTACCACCCGCCGCTGTCACAGAATGCCCAGCAGCGGCTCGGCGTGATGCGCGCCTCCACCGACGGCTTCGAGATCGCCCAGAAGGACCTGGAGCTGCGCGGACCCGGTGAGGTGCTGGGTACCCGGCAGACCGGCGAGATGCAGTTCCGCATTGCCGATCTGCTGCGTGATCAGCCCCTGTTAGCGGAGGTGCAGCAGGCCGCCCAGCTGCTCCTGGAGCGCTATCCGGAGCGGGTCACCCCGCTGGTACGGCGCTGGGTCGGCGACCGCCAGCACTACATCAACGCCTGAGGTGACAGTGCGGTAAACGCCCAGGGTCCTGATGCCGTTCCGCTTGCACTTCTGGGGGGTGTAGGATGCCGGTGAGGCACGAACCGCATCATTTACCGGCTTCCGGATCGATGCGGTTCGCAAGCTCACCGGCATCCTGTTCTGGGCGTCTGGTTTGTAGCCTGGATGGAGCCCGCTCCATGGGAACTTAACAGGCACGTAGTCCCGGACGGGCGAAATCCGGGGCGGTGTTGAGTTGAAGCCCGCTGCCCCGGATTCCGCCGCCGTGGGTGCATGCGGTCCTCCGGTTTGGGGAAATGGCGGCTTCATCCAGGCTACGGTACTGAGCCCCACCATCGATAGGCACGCTCCGCCCCAGGGCGTATGAGCATCGCAGCCAAGTGCATTTATAGGGGAAACGGGGCAAAAAATCGGTGATAATGGCCCATTTGCAGTCAGCGGAAGTCGTTCTTGAAGCGTTTTTACAGCAGGCGTGAGCCCCACTGGGCACCCTGGTGCCGGTTTCGGCATCACCAGGTGCCCGCGGATATCGAGCAGTGGTTGCGCGATCGTGGCTCATTGACGGCACGTCTGAAGAGCGCCTCGCCAGGAGATTTCCGGGTCAATCTGTTGCGTCAGGGGTGGGCCCGGCCGCTGGACAGCGAACGCCGGCTGCTGGGCATGCGCCGGGGCGGGATTGCCGTGCTGCGAGAAGTGGAGCTGCTCTGCGGCGGCGTGCCCTGGGTGTTTGCCCGCACCCTGATACCGGCGCGCAGCCTGCAGGGCCCGGCCCGGCGCCTGGCCATGCTGGGGGAGCGGCCGCTGGGTGAAGTGCTGTTTGCCGATCCCTCGATGCGCCGCGGGGTCACCCAGATGGCCTGTCTGCTGCCCCGCCACGCGCTCTTCGTCTCGGCCACCGTGCATCTGCGGCAGGTCGAGGCGATCTGGGGGCGGCGCACCCTGTTTCACTTGGCGGGCAAGCCGTTGTTGGTGAACGAACTGTTTTTACCCGATATTCCAGCGAGTCCCTCATGAGCCATTCACCATCCGACCTCAACACCGTTGCGACGCCACGCACCCTGCGCCGACAGCTGGACGGCTATATCCGCCTGGTCCGGCTGGACAAGCCGATCGGCATCCTGCTGTTGTTGTGGCCGGCGCTCTGGGCCCTGTGGCTGGCCGGCGCCGGTGAACCGCGCTGGGGGGTGGTGCTGATCTTCGTTCTCGGGGTGGCGCTGATGCGTTCCGCCGGTTGCGCCATCAATGATTACGCCGACCGGCATATCGACGGCCGGGTGAAACGCACCTGTGGCCGGCCGATCGCCACCGGCGTGGTGTCGCCGAAAGAGGCGCTCTGGGTGTTTGCCGTGCTCTGCCTGATCGCCTTCGGCCTGGTGCTGCTGCTCAACCGCCAGACCGTGCTGATGTCGGTGGTGGCGGTGCTACTGGCGGCCCTCTATCCGTTCATGAAACGCTATACCCACCTGCCCCAACTGGTGTTGGGCATGGCCTTCGGCTGGGCGGTACCGATGGCCTACATGGCCCTGCTCGGCGACATCCCGACGGTGGCCTGGGTGCTCTATGGGGCCGCCATCCTCTGGGCGCTGATCTATGACACCGAGTATGCCATGGTCGACCGCGAGGATGATCTGCGCATCGGGGTCAAGTCCACCGCCATCCTGTTTGGCCGCCAGGACCGGCTGATTATCGGCCTGCTGCAGCTGGCGATGCTGGCGCTGCTGGCGCTGGTGGGTGCCCGGGAGGGGCTGGGGATGGCCTATTATCTGGGGCTTGCGGTAGCGGCGGCGCTGTTCGTCCGCCAGCAGGTGCTGATCCGCGGGCGCGAGCCGGCCGCCTGTTTCAGCGCCTTCCGCAACAACAACTGTGTCGGCATGACGATTTTCTTCGGCCTGCTGCTGGACTATCTGCTGGGGTGAGTGTTCGGTAGGGGACCCGGACCGTGCCGAAGCGCGTGCCGGGTCCCCGGTCGGCTTATACGGAGCCCGACTTACGCTCGTTCCATTTCGCCGCCTGCTCATCCCAGTCGTCGGTGCGGACATAGGGATTGGTACGCGGCTGGGAGATCATCTCCGGCTCGATCTCCAGGCCGAGACCTTCCAGGAAATTGATCAGACCGATACGTTCGATCATCTCACCGGTACGCTCGTGCTCCAGGGCGTTCTCGGCGAAGAAATCGAGGATGCTGGTGCTCAGCTCCTCCAGCCACTCGAAGTCCTCGTCGCTCTCCAGCTTGTGGAACGGCACGATCACCGTGCCCATCAGATCACCGATCTTCAGGGTACGCTTGCCGCCCACCAGGATGGTCACGCCCTTGTCGTCACCCGGGGAGAGGGCCTTGGTCATCACGTTGATGCAGTGCATGCAGCGCACGCAGTTGTGATTGTCCACGACCAAGGTGTCGTCGTCATTCAGGGACAGCGCCTGGGTCGGACAGCGGGTGATCACATTGTCGATGGTGTATTTGCGTCCCTTCTTGGCGACGAACGCCTGCACCTCGGCCTGATCCACCTTGATGTCGCCACGCCAGGTGCCGATCATCGCCACATCGGCGCGCTGGATCGAGTTCATGCAGTCGTTGGCGCAGCCGGAGGCCTTGAACTTCAGCTTGTAGGGCAGGGCCGGGCGGTGCATGTCGTCCAGGTTGGCGTTGACACAGGTGCGCATCGCGCGGGCCTCGTCGTAGCAGGACTGTTCGCAACGGGCGGCGCCCACGCAGGACATGCCGGTGCGTACCGCCGGGCCGGCACCGCCCAGGTCGAAGCCCGCCTTGTTGATCTCGTCGAAGGCCTTCTGCACATTCTCCGTGGAACAGCCCTGGAACATGATGTCCCCGGACTGGCCATGGAAGGCGATCAGCCCGGAACCGTATTTCTCCCAGATGTCGCACAGATGGCGGATGGTCTTGGTGTCGTAGTGCATGCCGGGTGGGGGGATCACGCGCAGGGTGTGGAATTCGGCCGCCGCCGGGAACAGTGGCTTGTTGTTCTCATCCTTCAGTTCGGTGAACCGGGGAATGATGCCGCCGCCATAACCCATGACGCCGACGGTGCCGCCTTTCCAGTAGCCTTTGCGGGTTTCATATGAAGTTTCGAGCTGGCCCAGCAGATCGACCATCATGTCGCTGTTTTTCGCCAGACGTTTCAGGCCGGTAACAAAGCTCGGCCAGGGACCTCCCTCCAGCTGATCCAGCATCGGGGTATCATGCATTGGTTTTGTCATACTGCTCCTCCCAAAATTACCAGTCATCCGGAGTGTTGGCTCGATCTGTCGGTCCGGGACTGCCATTCGTGTGTGACCCGCCTATTTATGGGGGCTTGGGGAAGATGATAGATCAAAGCAATACCAAGTAAACCACTAGGTTATTGGGGTATCGGAAACACCCACCGCGCCGAACCGTAGGGGCAGGCCCCCATGCCTGCCCTTTGTTCCAGATCCCCCGGGGACCAGGGCAACCACAGGGGGTTGCCCCTACGCCCATCCCCTGGACAAAAAAAAGCCCGGCAGGGAGCCGGGCGTAAAATCTCTCTATGCACTGTTCAGAGAGAGGAGGATTTCTGCCTGAAGGCCGCTGCGGGCCGTCGGGACTTCGCCGCACCCGCCGGGTGCGGGTGCCGCTGATGTATTACTTTTCCAGGACCTCTGTATTACTTTTCCAGGACCTCTTCGGCCACTGCGGTGACTTTGCTGTTAAAGGTGTTGATGCCGTTTTCCAGCCAGCTGCGATACTCGTTGCCGGCCTGGGTTGCGAGGTTGACCGCGTCACGGCCCTTGCCGGCGAGGTTTTCGCCGAGGGTCCTGCCCAGGGCCAGCTGGCTGTCGAACACCGCCTTGGGATCGCTGGAGTGGCTGGTGGCGGACAGCTGCTCGATGCCGGCATCGACAAATACCGCGAAGGTATCCAGCTGTTTCTCAACCAGTTGTTCCCAGGTGCGCAGGTTGATTTCCGCCAGGGCACGGATATTTTCGTAGCCGTTGATTCCGAACTCTTTGAACAGCTCAAGATTTGCCTTGGGATCGTTCATTGCGCATTCTCCACGATTTGTGCGTTGCAATAATATTGCGACGCAGCATAAGGGGGCTGGCGCGGTGTGTCAATAGGTCAGCGAAAAAATTGTGCGACGCACAACCGAGTTCGGCTGGTTCGCCCGCAGCCGTAGAGATCCGGCCCCGAAGTGACTCGCTAGAGGCCCGGTGCCGGGGCGGGTGGGGGGGGTTATTCTTCTTCTTTTTTTCTGTTGGCGGCGCCAGCCAGACCGGCGGCCTTGAAAAAGTTCTTCTGCATGTCGGCCCACATGCGCATGTTCTGTTCGGCCATGCTGGTGATCGCCTTGACCGGGTCGGTACCAACCGTGTTGTTCAGCTGCTCCTGCTGCTGCACGAACATGGAGAGGCTCTCCTCCAAGTAGCGGGCCAGCATTCCCTGCACCGTGCCGCCGTAGAAGCGGATGATCTGCGACAGCATCTTGGCGCTGAATAGCGGCGCTCCGCCGGACTCCTCATCCAGCATGATCTGCAGCAGGATGGAGCGGGTGAGGTCCTCGTTGGTATTGGTGTCGACCACCTGGAAATCCATTCCGCTCATGACCAGTTCCCGAATATCACTCAGGGTGATATAGCGACTGAGTTCCGTATCGTAGAGGCGACGATTGGGATATTTTTTTATAATTCTGATGTTGGACATGAAGCTGGATCCTCGAAATGAATTACCACCTGCGGCCACAGTTTACCCGGGAATATTGGCAAAGGGAAAACTCTTTGGACTTGTCGGGTTGAAGGGGCGGGGGAGGATGTTGGCAGGCGCGGCCATTTACCGCCGGAGGACGGATTTTGCAGGTACGGGAGAGGACGGTGACGGGGCCGATCCGGCAGTTTCCGGATCAGCCCCGTGATGGCTCCTAGTCGCGTTCCACGGCCAGGGCCACGCCCATGCCGCCGCCGACGCAGAGGGTCGCCAATCCCTTCTTGGCGTCACGTTTAGCCATCTCGTGCAGCAGCGAGACCAGGATTCGGGCACCGGATGCGCCGATCGGATGGCCCAGGGCGATGGCGCCACCGTTGACGTTGATCTTCTCCGGGTCCCAGCCCAGCTCCTTGTTGACCGACATCGCCTGGGCGGCAAACGCCTCGTTGGCCTCCACCAGATCCAGGTCGCCAACCGACCAGCCGGCCTTTGCCAGGCACTTGGTGGTGGCGGTGATGGGGCCGGTGCCCATGATGGCGGGATCGACGCCGCTGGCGGCGAACGCCTTGATCCGCGCCAGCGGGGTCAGCCCCAGTTCCACGGCCTTGCTCTCTTTCATGACGATCACGGCGGCGGCGCCGTCGTTGAGGCCGGAGGCGTTGCCGGCGGTGACCGTGCCGTCACGGTCGAAGGCCGGGCGCAGCTTGCCCAGGGTCTCTGCCGTGGTGCCGTGGCGCGGGAACTCGTCGCTGTCGAAGATGACCGGGTCGCCCCTGCGCTGCGGGATCTCCAGCGGGATGATCTCGTCGCGGAACCGGTTGGCCTTCTGTGCGGTCTCCGCCTTCTGCTGCGAGGCGGCGGCAAACTGGTCCTGGGCCTCGCGGCTGAACTCGAACTTGCTGGCGATATTCTCCGCCGTGACGCCCATGTGGTACTGGTTGAAGGCGTCCCAGAGCCCGTCGACGATCATGCTGTCTTTCAGTTTCCAGTCACCCATGGTCTGGCCCTTGCGGGAGCCGGGTACCACGTGGGGGGAGAGACTCATGTTCTCCTGGCCGCCGGCGATCACGATCTCCGCATCACCACAGGCCACCGCCTGCATCGCCAGGTGCACCGCCTTCAGGCCGCTGCCGCAGACCTTGTTAATGGTCATGGCGGGAACCTCCTGCGGCAGGCCGGCACCCAGGGTGGCCTGGCGTGCGGGATTCTGTCCGCAGCCGGCGGTCAGGACCTGGCCAAGGATCACCTCATCGATTTGTTCCGGGGCGAGCTTGGTGCGTTCCAGGAGGCCGGCGATCACCTTGGCGCCCAGTTCGCTGGCCGGAATGCCGGCGAGGGCTCCGGAGAAGCTGCCGATAGCGGTTCTGCCTGCTGCAACGATTACGATGTTATCACTCATACGCATTACCTATATGCTGTCATGGGCAGGGGGGTCGCGATGACACACCCCTTAGTATTGCGCCGGTGGGCGCGGAGTATCCATTTCTACTATACACAGGTCAGTGTAATGCAAATTGCTGCACCGCACTACATCGGTTTGCATGTTAGTATGCTGCGTGATAATGACGGCAGAGTTAAGGACCGATGGGGGAAAGTGATTTCTTGAACGATGACTGGCTGGAGGCGCAACGCAACTACTGGGCCGAGTGGTCGGCGCGTGCCGGGCAGAGTGGTGCCGGGGCTGAGCCTGCGCTCAACCCCTGGGAGCAGGCGCTCAATCAGTGGTGGCAGAGCCTGGCCCCGACCGCACCGCAGATGGTTCAGGAACTGCTGGAGAAGACGCTTGCCCAGGGTCGGCAACTGTTCCAGCTGGCCGAGCAGTTTGCCGCCACCGGGCAGCGACCGGAGGGCGGCCCGGACTGGCAGGCGGCGGCGCAGCAGACCATTGGCGATCTGCGCGGGATCCTCGCCGGTATCACCGCTAGCATGAGTCCGCTGCCGGAGGCGGTAACCGAGGGCGCCACTGATTATCTGGAACGCTTGTCTGCGCTACCGGGACTGGGCCTAGTGCAGGGCAGCCAGGCGCAGCGGGAGGTGATTGCCCGTCTGCTGCGATTTCAGAAGGCCCATCAGGCCTACGAGCTGTTTTTTGTCGATCTGGGCAAACAGGCGATCGCCCGGCTGCAGGATGAGATCGCCAAGCTTGACGGGCAGGGCGAGACGCTCGATTCCGCCAGGGCGCTGTATGATCTCTGGGTGTCGGTCTGCGAGGGGGTGTACGCCGGGCAGGTGATGACACCGGCGTATGTCGAGCTTTACGCGGAGCTGATCAACAGCCAGATGGCGCTCAAGCAGCAGCTGCGCGACATGCTGGACGAGTCATTCACCCTGCTGGGCATGCCCACCACCCGGGATTTTCGCGCCCAGGAGCAGCGGGCACATCAGGATCGTCAGGCCCTCCGCGCGCTGCAGGCCGAGGTCGCGGCCATGCGCCGGGCCCCGGCAAAGAAACGCGCCGGATCCCGGAAAAGGCCGGCCGTGGCGGGGAAATAGTATGGCTCCCATCGATTTGCCGCCTGAAAAACTGATCGCGGAAGTGGTCGAGTACAGCCGCAAACTGCAGGCGGGTGCCGAGCGCCTGTGCACTGCCGGGGGGCTTGCCTCCGGGGGGCTTTCCAGCGGGGTTTCGCCCCGCGAGGTGATCTACCGCGAGGACAAGCTGACCCTCTACCGCTATCTGCCCGACGCGTCGGCCTCCGCGGCGCCCAACCCAGTGTCCGAAAAGGTACCGCTGCTGATCGTCTACGCGCTGGTGAATCGCCCCTACATGGCCGATCTCCAGGAGGACCGGTCGACCATCAAGGGTCTGCTGGCCAGCGGCCAGCCGGTCTATCTGATCGACTGGGGCTATCCGGACAGCGCCGACCGCTTTCTCACCCTGGACGACTATATCAACGGCTATATCGACCGCTGTGTCGACCGGCTGCTGGAGCGCCACCAGGTTGAGCGGATCAATCTGCTGGGGATCTGCCAGGGCGGCACCATGAGCCTCTGCTATACCGCCCTGCACCAGCCGAAGGTGCGCAACCTGGTCACCATGGTGACGCCGGTCGATTTCCAGACCCCGGACAACATGCTCAGCGCCTGGGTACGGCACCTGGATGTGGATCTGCTGGTGGATGTGCAGGGCAATATCCCCGGCGACTTCCTCAACTGGACCTTCCTGGCGCTGAAACCCTTCACCCTGGCCGGACAGAAGTACGTGCAGTTGGTGGATATCCTGGAGGATCAGGCGCAGGTGGAGAATTTTCTGCGCATGGAGAAGTGGATCTTCGACAGTCCGGCCCAGGCGGGGGAGGCCTTCCGTCAGTTTATCAAGCAGTTCTATCAGCAGAACGGGTTGATCCGCGGGGAGGTGATCCTGGGGGAGCAGCCGGTGAAGCTGAACAAGATCACCTGCCCGCTGCTGAACATCTACGGCGAGCAGGATCACCTGGTGCCGCCGGACGCCTCCCGGGCCCTCAAGGGCCAAACCGGCAGCACGGATTACAGCGAGCTGGCCTTCCCCGGCGGCCATATCGGCATCTATGTCAGTGGCAAGGCCCAGGCGCTGATCCCGCCCAGCATCGGCCGCTGGCTGGACGAGCGCTGATCCGGGAAGATACCCGCATCAGATCATCTTGCGCAGCTCGTACTCCAGGATCCCTTCGGCGCCCGCCGCCTTCAGGCGCGGGATCAGGTCGCGCACCGCGCCGCTGTTGACCACAGTCTCCACCGCCAGCCACTCCTGATCGTACAGATGACTGACGGTCGGGGCGTGCAGGCTGGGCAGCATGCCGACCACCAGTTCCAGCTGGTCCGCCGGCACGTTCATCTTCAGCGCCACCTTCTGGCGGGCGGTCAGCGCGGCCCGCAGCAGGGTGGCGATCTGTTCGATCTTGGCCCGCTTCCAGGGGTCCTGCATCGCCTGTTTGTTGGCGATCAGCCGGGTCTCGGTGTGCAGGATGTCGCAGACGATGCGCAGTCCGTGGGCGCGGATGGTGCTGCCGGTCTCGGTGATCTCCACCACCGCATCCACCAGGCCTTCCACCACCTTGGCCTCGGTTGCGCCCCAGGAGAACTCCACCCGGGCGTCGATGCCCCGCTGCGCCAGGTAGCGCTTGGTGAAGGAGACCAGTTCGGTGGAGATCTTCTTGCCCTGCAGATCCTCGATGGACTGGATCGGTGACTCCTTGGGCACCACCAGCACCCAGCGGCAGGGCTGATCGGAACTCTTGGAGTAGACCAGTTCGCTGATCTCCACCACCTCGTTTTCCGATTCGGTTTCGAGAATCCAGTCGTGTCCGGTGAGGCCCAGGTCGAGGGTGCCGTTGGCAACATAGGGGGCCATCTCCTGGGAGCGCACCAGGGCGCAGCTGATATCGGCGTCATCGATCGAGGGAAAGTAGTTGCGTGACCGGGGCGTGATATTCCAGCCGGCCTGCTTGAACAGGGAGAGGGTGGCGCTCTCCAGGCTGCCCTTGGGGATACCGAGTTTCAGTTGTGGCATAGGACTCTGGACTCTTTGCATGGTCAGTGTTGGGAATGGCGGAGGGTGATTCTACCCGCTTATCGGGGTGAATATCCATTCGGCTGACTGTCGTGTCCGGGTATCGGGTAATAAGGTGAAAAGCCAAAGAATCCAACGGGTGGGGGTCAGGCCGCCCGCCCAATCCGCGTCAACTCGTGATGATCAACGCGGCCTGACTCCGACCCCTGTGAATTCACGCCGGGTCGAGTCTTCCCCCGTTTATTCCTACGGGTTGTCGCGCAGGTACTGGTAAATCTGGTCTTTCAACAGCGCCCGGGTCTTCTTCATCTCTTCCATTTTGAAATCATCGATCGGCTGGTTGAGCTCTTCCAGCTGGCGGATCTCGCTGTCCAGGCTGTCGTGTGTTTCCATCAGGTTGGCAAACTCGGGATCGTTGTGGTGCAGGTTTCTGATGGTCTCCTCCAGATTGGGAAACTCGTGGAGGATATCGTGCGTTTCTCCAAGCATGGCATGTCTCCTCGTGTCGGATATCGAATCACAGATTTGGGTCAGGGATTTCGGTTACAGCGGTTTTAATTATAGGGCGCCATTGCGAGCTTCACATGATGCACGGCAACGGATCTGTGTTGCCGGCAGGCGCCCGTTTTTTTTCACAGGCTCTCAGGGGGTGCGTGCCACGGCCCAGACATCCACCCGGACGACCCCGGCCCGTTTCAGCTGCCGCGCCAGTTCGTTTACCGTGTCGCCGGTGGTGACCACGTCGTCCACCAGGGCGACATGGCGGGCCGCTATCGGTTGGCTGACCTGGAAGGCACCGCGGATATTCTGGCGGCGCTGGCGCTTGTTCAGGGCGTGCTGTGGCCGGGTGTGGCGGATCCTGTGGCAGCTCTGGTGATCCAGCGGAATGGCGAAGCGACGCCCGAGTGGCCTGGCCAGCTCCAGGGCCTGGTTATAGCCGCGCTGGCGCAGCCGGCTGGGATGCAGGGGCACCGGTATCAGCAGCTCGGGCAGCGTGGCCTGCCGCTCCAGGTGGTCCCCCAGCAGCCGGCTCAGCAGCCGGCCCTGGGCCAGTCGGCCGGAAAATTTAAACTGCCCGATCAAGCGGTCGATCGGCGCGGCGTAGAGGAAGGGGATCAGGCTGCGGTCGACCGCGGGCGGGTGCTGCAGGCAGTGGCCGCAGACCAGCTCTCCGCCCAAGGTCAGGGTTAGGGGCAGGCCGCAGCGTCGGCAGCCTTGAGAGTTGTAGGGCAGCTCATCCCGGCAACCCGCGCAGAGGCCGGCGCGGGCGGGTGCGTCGCACAGTCGGCAGTGATCCGGATAGAGTAGCGAGAGTATATTATTTATACAGCTGTAAACCATTGGAATCCATTCCGGTTGACGAGTACGCCTGCTCCGGTATCATAGCGGGCTGGCGTGACGCCCACTGTCCGCCGTGTATTATCCACTATCCCCGTCATGACCGACAGAGCCAGAGGCAGCACCCGACATGAATAACACGACGCCGCGACACGACTGGAGCCTGGATGAGATCGAGGCGCTGCTGAATCTGCCGTTCAATGATCTGCTGTTCCAGGCCCAGACTCTCCATCGTCAGCGCTTCGACCCGAACAAGGTGCAGGTGAGCACCCTGCTGAGCGTCAAGACCGGCGCCTGTTCCGAGGATTGCGGCTACTGTTCCCAGAGCGCCAGACATGCCACCGACCTGGAAAAGGAGAAGCTGCTGCCGCTGGACGAGGTGAAACGTGCCGCCCGGGAGGCCAGGGAGAAGGGGGCGACCCGCTTCTGCATGGGGGCCGCCTGGCGCAACCCCACGGACAAGAACCTGGAGCGGGTGGTGGAGATGATCCGCGCCGTGCATGACATGGGCATGGAGACCTGCGTCACCCTGGGCATGCTGACCGAGTCCCAGGCCCAGAGCCTCAAGGAGGCGGGGCTCGATTACTACAATCACAACCTGGACACCTCGCCGGAGTTCTACGGCAACGTGGTGACCACCCGCACCTACCAGGACCGGTTGGACACCCTGGCGCGGGTGCGCGACCGGGGCATCAATGTCTGCAGCGGCGGCATCCTCGGCATGGGCGAGTCGCGTCGCGACCGCGCCTCCATGCTGCGCGAACTGGCCAATCTGCCGAAACATCCGGAGTCGGTGCCGATCAACATGCTGGTGCAGGTGGAGGGCACGCCGCTGTACGGCACCGCCGCCCTGGACCCGTTCGAATTCATCCGCACCATTGCGGTGACCCGCATCCTGATGCCGGAGTCCTATGTGCGCCTGTCGGCCGGCCGCACCGAGATGAGCGACGAGATGCAGGCCCTCTGCTTCCTGGCCGGGGCCAACTCCATGTTCTATGGCGAGCGGCTGCTGACCACCGACAACCCGGACGCCGACGCCGACCGCAGGTTGTTTGAGCGCCTGGGCCTCCATTTCGAGGAGACCCGGGAGCTGCAGGCCACCGAGAAGGAGTGCGACAACAAGCGCAAGGTCCGCCTGGCGGCCGAATTCTCCTGATCGCGGAATCGCCCCGGCGTCCGGCCGTCGGCCGCCCGCCGCGTCACCCATCGAGGCACCCTCATCCCATGAGACCACTGCAACCGGAACTGGAGCGGCGCCGGGCCGCCCACCTCTACCGCCGCCGCCGGGTGCTGGGCAGTGCCCAGGGACCGCTGCTGCAGGTGGACGGGGAGGCGTTGCTCAGCTTCTGCAGCAACGACTACCTGGGGCTGGCCAATCACCCCCAAGTGGTCCGGGCGCTGCAGCGCGGCGCCGAACAGTACGGTGCCGGCAGCGGTTCGGCCCACTTGGTGGCGGGGCACAGCGCCGCCCATCATGCGCTGGAGGAGGAGCTGGCAGCCTTCACCGGCCGCCCCCGCGCGCTGCTCTACTCCACCGGCTACATGGCCAACCAGGGGGTGATCACCGCCCTGCTGGGGCGCGGCGACAGTGTCTACCAGGACCGTCTGAACCACGCCTCGCTGATCGATGGCGGGCTGCTCAGCCGGGCCGAACTGAAACGCTATCCGCACAATGACCTGGGCGCCCTGGCCGGGCGCATGGCCTGCCAGCGTAGTGGCGAGGCGCTGGTGGCTGTGGACGGAGTGTTCAGCATGGACGGTGATCTGGCGCCGCTGCGGGAACTGGCCGAGCTGTGCCGGGAGCGGGAGGCCTGGCTGCTGGTGGACGACGCCCACGGCCTCGGCGTGCTGGGGCGTGATGGCCGCGGCAGCGTGGACCATTTCGGCCTGGACGACCAGGCGGTGCCGATCCTGATGGGCACCCTGGGCAAGGCGTTCGGCACCTTCGGCGCCTTTGTCGCCGGCTCCGAGGCGCTGATCGAGACCCTGATCCAGCAGTCGCGCAGCTACATCTATACCACCGCCCTGCCGCCGGCCGTGGCTGAGGCGACCCGGGCCAGCCTGCGCCTGGTACAGGAGGAGGGGGGACGGCGCGAGCAGCTGCGACTGCTGATCGGCCGGTTCCGTGAGGGGGCCGCTCAACTGGGGCTCGACCTGATGCCCTCGGAAACGGCCATCCAGCCGATCCTGGCCGGTGACGCCGAGCGGGCCATGGCCTGGAGCCGGGCGCTGCAAGCGCAGGGCATGCTGGTGATCGCCATCCGTCCGCCCACCGTGCCGGCAGGGAGCGCGCGCCTGCGCGTGACCCTCTCCGCCAGCCACAGCACCGATCAAGTGGATCGGCTGCTGGAGGCGCTGGGGTGGCTGGACCGGGAGCGGCTGGACCGGGAGGAGCGGGCATGAAACTCCATACCGAGACCACCGGCAGCGGGCCGGACCTGGTGCTGCTGCACGGCTGGGGTATGAACGCGGCGGTCTGGTCGCCGGTGGTGGATGCCCTCTCCCGAGATTATCGCATCACCCTGGTCGAACTGCCGGGCCACGGGGCGAGCGCCTACGATCCCCACTGTGCCGGTCTGGATGACTGGGTCGATGCCTGCCTGGCGGCGGCCCCGGCCCGCGCGGTCTGGATCGGCTGGTCCCTGGGTGGCCAGCTGGCCCTGCGCGCGGCCCTGCGGGCACCACGGCGGGTCAGCGCACTGGTGCTGGTCACCGCCAGCCCGCGCTTCGTGATGGGCGAGGGGTGGCCGCACGCCATGGCGCCGGCCACCCTGACCCAGTTCGCCCGGGCGTTGCGCCGGGATCACCACCAGACCCTGGAGCGCTTCCTCTCCCTGCAGGTGCAGGGAGACGAGGCGGCCCGCGAGACCCTGCGCCTGCTGCGCCAGGATATCGCCCAGCGCCCCGAGGCCGACCCGCTGGCGCTGGAACACGGTCTGGAGCTGCTGCGCACGGTGGATCTGCGGCCCGGTCTGGGGGATCTCCGCTGCCCCACCCTGTGGCTGCTCGGTGAGCGCGATACCTTGGTCCCGGCCGATGTCGGCGATGCGCTGGAGCGGCTGATGCCGGCCGCCGAGATCCTGATTCTGCAGGGCTGCGCCCATGCCCCGTTTCTCTCACACCCGCGGCAGTGTCTGCGGGCCCTGAACCACTTTCTGGGATCGGACCATGCCTGACCGAGAACACCGTATCGACAACCGTATCGACAAGGGGCAGGCGCGCCGCGCCTTCTCCCGCGCCGCCGAGTGCTACGACCAGGTGGCGGTGCTGCAGCGGGAGATCGGCCAACGCATGCTCGACCGGCTGGAACTGGTGCGCCTGCAGCCGCGGGTGATCCTGGATATCGGTGCCGGCACCGGGGTGGCCACCGCCGCCCTGGCGGCGCGCTACCGCAAGGCCCGGGTGGTGGCGCTCGATTTCGCCCTGCCAATGCTGCAGCAGGCGCGCAAGCGGGGCGGCTGGCTGCGCAAACCGCGCTGCATCTGCGGCGACCTGGAACAACTGCCGCTGGCCGACCACAGCGTGGATCTGGTCTACTCCAACGCCGCCCTGCAGTGGAGCAATGACCTGGACAGCGCCTTCGGCGAGTTCCGCCGGGTACTGCGGCCGGGGGGGCTGCTGATGTTCACCACCTTCGGCCCGGACACCCTGAAGGAGCTGCGCGCCGCCTGGGCCGCCGTCGACAACGGCTCGCACGTCAGCACCTTTATCGATATGCACGACGTGGGGGATGCCCTGATGCGCGCCGGGCTGGCGGACCCGGTGATGGACGTGGACCGCCTGACCCTGACCTATGAACGGGTCGGCGGGCTGATGCGGGAGCTGAAGATCCTCGGTGCCCACAATGTCAACAGCGACCGCCGCCGCGGCCTCACCGGCAAGGGACGGCTGCAGGCGATGCAGGCCGCCTATGAGCAGTTCCGCCGCGCCCAGGACGGCCTGCTGCCGGCCAGCTACGAGGTGGTCTACGGCCACGCCTGGGCGCCCGAGGAGGGCCACCGCTCCAACGCTCCGTCGATCTCCCTGGATCAGATCGGCAGCGATCTGAACCGGGCCGGCCGGGGTGGCTGAGTCGGCATGCGCAGCGGTTATTTCATCACCGGTACCGATACCGATTGCGGCAAGACGGTCGTCACCCTGGGGCTGATGCGGCTGTTGCAGTCCCAGGGGCACCAGGTGCTGGGGATGAAGCCGGTGGCCGCCGGCTCCGTGCAGACGGCGGACGGCCTGCGCAACGACGATGCCCTGCGGCTGCAGGCCCAGGCCTCACGGCCGGCCGCTTACGAACGGGTCAACCCCTACTGCTTCAACCCGCCCATCGCCCCCCATCTGGCCGCCGCACAGGCGGCGTGCGAGATCGACTTTGCCCGCATAACGGCCTGTTTTGAGCAACTGGCCGAGGGGGCGGATCGGGTGTTGGTGGAGGGGGCCGGCGGCTGGTGCGTGCCATTGGGCGCGGACCGGACCCTGGCCGACCTGGCCGTCTCGCTGGGCCTGCCGGTGATCCTGGTGGTGGGGCTGCGGCTGGGCTGTATCAATCACGCCCTGCTGAGCGCCGAGGCGATCCGCGCCAGCGGGTTGCCGCTGGCCGGCTGGATCGGCAACCAGGTGGACCCGGCGATGCGCGAGCGCGAGGCCAACATCGCCACCCTGCAGCAGTGGCTCGATGCCCCCTGTCTCGGCGTGATCCCGCACCTCGCCGATCCCAGCGCCGGCGCGGTCAGCGAATTCCTGCGTCTGCCCACGCATTGTTGAGCGAGAGTTCCGCGCGCTCTACCATTCAATCGGGATGCCACAGTGAATTACCTCGCCCACCTGTTCCTCTCTCCCGACGATCCTGAACTGCTGCTCGGCAGCCTGATCGCCGATTTCACCCGTGGGCGCCTGGAGACCCTGGCCCGGGACTGGTCGCCGGGGGTGATGCGGGGCATCGCCCTGCACCGCCAGGTGGACCGCTTCACCGACGACCACCCGCGGGTGATCCGCGCCCGGCGGCGAATCGCCGCCCCCTACCGGCGCTACAGCGGCATCATCCTTGATATACTGTTCGATCACTTCCTCAGCCGCTACTGGGCGGAATTCACCCGGCGCGACCGGGGCGAGTTTATCCGCGACGTCTACCGGCTGCTGGAGCAGCGCCGCGAGCAGCTGCCGGCGCGCCTGCATGCCCTGGTGCCGCGCATGCGACGGGAGGACTGGCTCGGCTCCTACCGGGAACTGGAGGTGGTCGGCCTGGTATTCGAACGGATGGCGACCCGCCTGCGCCAGCCCAATGAACTGGGCGGGGCGCTGGTGGAGGTGCGTCGGCACTATCCCGAACTGGCGGAGGATTTCCGCTACTTCTTCCCCGAGCTGATCGAATTTGTACAACGACAACAGGAACAAACGGACCGGCAATGATACCCGAGCGTGTTAAACAGATACTGAACAGCCACGGCCTCAGTGCACTGGAGTTCGAGCCCGGCAGCACCCCCACCTCCGAACTGGCCGCGGCGCGCATCGGCGTGGCGGTGGGCCAGATCGCCAAGTCGATGCTGTTCAAGGGCAAGAACGGCAGCTTCTTCCTGGCGGTCTGCCCGGGCGACCGGCGGGTCTGCAGCAAGAAGATGAAGAACGAGACCGGCACCAAGGTGCGCATGGCGCGGGGCGACGAGACCGAGACGGTGACCGGATTCCGCCCCGGCGGGGTCTGCCCGTTCGGCGTCGAGGGGGTGGAGACCCTGCTGGATATCGGCCTGGCCGAGTATCCGCTGATCTATCCGGCGGCGGGTAACGATGCCTCCGGGGTGCCGGTCACCTTTGAACAGCTGAAACAGATCACCGGTGGCCGGGTGGTGGATGTGATGGAGCGCTGAAGCGGGCGCGGCGCCGGTTGGTCATTCAGGGTGGTCATATAGTGCCGGCGCCAGGGCGATCGAGCGGCGGGAGCTGATACTTTACTTCCTATTTGACGCTTTCTGCTGCAGTTGCAGCAGATTGTCCCGGCCAGAGGTGGCAAAAGCGCGGCGAATCTCCTATTCTTCAGGACCTTTTTTGTACAATCGAGCACCACAATGTTCCAAGACAGCCTGACCAATACCAACCTGCTCGCCGAGCGGGTGCTGATCTCTCCTGTGGATCTGAAGCGCCATCTGCCCCTGACCGCCGAGGGGGAGCGCCATGTCATCGAGGCGAGGCAGACCATCAAGCGGATCCTCAACAAGGAGGACCACCGGCTGCTGGTGGTTACCGGACCCTGCTCCATCCACGATGTAGCGGCGGCCAAGGAGTATGCCCTGCGCCTGAAGCAGCTGCACGACCAGCTGGGGGATACCCTCTATATCGTCATGCGCATCTATTTCGAGAAGCCCCGCACCACGGTGGGCTGGAAGGGGCTGATCAACGATCCGCGCATGGACGACAGCTTCCATATCGAAGAGGGGCTGCACAAGGCGCGCGAGCTGCTGGTGTGGCTGGCCGAGCTGGGGCTGCCGGTGGCCACCGAGGCGCTGGATCCGTTCAATCCCCAGTACCTGGGGGACCTGTTCGCCTGGGCGGCGATCGGCGCGCGCACCACCGAGTCCCAGACCCACCGCGAAATGGCCTCCGGCCTCTCCATGCCGGTGGGCTTCAAGAACGGCACCGACGGCGGGCTGGCGGTGGCCATCAACGCCCTGGAGTCGGTGGCCAATCCGCACAGCTTCCTCGGCATCAACCAGAAGGGCCAGGTGACGGTGATCCAGACCAAGGGCAATGTGTGCGGTCACGTGATCCTGCGCGGCGGCAACAGCGGACCCAATTACGACTCGGTCAACGTGGCCCTGTGCGAGGAGGCCCTGCGCAAGGCCGGTCTACCCGGGAACATCATGATCGACTGCAGTCACGGCAACTCCAGCAAGAAGCCGGAACTGCAGCCGCTGGTGGCGGAGAACGTGGTCAACCAGATCATCGAGGGCAACCAGTCGATCACCGGCCTGATGCTGGAGAGCAACCTGGAGTTCGGTAACCAGTCCATCCCGGCCGATCTGAGTCAGCTCAAATACGGCGTCTCGGTGACCGATGCCTGTATCGACTGGGAGACCAACGAGAAACTGCTGCTCGGCATGGCGGAGAAACTGAAAAACGTGCTGCCGGCCCGGATCAGATCGTGATCGCCGGAAGGGGGTCAGCGACGCCGACTCCAGGCGAAAAAGCGGAAGGCAAAAAAAGAGGCCGCAAGGAGATTGCGGCCTAAATCCAAAAGGAGGAGTCGGTCCGGGTGATCGCACTACTTCGATACTGCCTTCGGCCCATCACCCTGACCATGGGACAGATTTGATCACGGAACGGCAACCGGCCGCATTGCGAATTCGCAACGCGGCCGTTTTTTTTGTTCAGGGATGGAGTTATGCCGCGGAGGCCAGGGATGTGCGGGAGCGGCCATTCAAATGGTGTATGCGCTGGCGCTTATCCACCCTGTATCCGAATATTCTTCGTAGAGTGCCTAAGCCGATAAGCGCATCCACCATTGCCGCGGTATGCATTCCCACGCGGAGCGTGGGAACGAGGAAATGGATCGTAGGATGTGGTGAGTGAAACGAACCGCATCAAGGCGTTTGCGCCGTTTCCTGTGGCGGCTGGTGCGGTTCGCAAGCTCACCGGCACCCTACGTCCGCCCCAGCTTGCGGGTGATGGCCAGCGCCATCTCCAGCGCCTGTTCGTAGTTGAGGCGCGGGTCTACCTGGGTCTTGTAGGCCCGTTTCAGGCCTGCCTCGTCCAGGCCGCGGGCGCCGCCGATGCACTCGGTGACGTCGTCGCCGGTCAGCTCGAAGTGGACGCCGCCAAGGATGCTGCCCGCGCTGCGGTGGATGTCGATGGCCTGTTCAAGTTCGGCGAGGATATTGTCGAAGTGGCGCGTCTTGTAACCGCTCCGGGTCGACTCGGTGTTGCCGTGCATCGGGTCGCTGACCCAGAGCACCTGGCGCCCGGTGCGCTTGACTGCCTCGATCAGGCCGGGCAGACCGTCGCCGATCTTGTCGGCGCCGAAGCGGTGGATGAACAGCAGCTTGCCCTCCTCGTTGTCCGGGTTCAGGCGTTCCGTCAGCTCGCCGATCCACTGCGCCGACATGCCCGGCCCCACCTTGACGCCGACCGGATTGCGGATGCCGCTGAAGTACTCGATGTGGGCATCGGTGGTGGCGGCGGTACGGAAGCCGATCCACGGCAGGTGGGTGGTCAGGTTGTAGTAGCCGGGACGGTTGGGCACCGGGCGGGTCAGGGACTGCTCGTAGTGCAGGTGCAGCCCCTCGTGGCTGGTAAAGAACTGCACCCGGCTCAGGTCGCTGTCGCGGCCGCTGCCCAGGGTCTCCATGAATTTCAGCGAATGGGAGAGCTCCGCCACCACCTGGTGGTACTCGTCCGCCAGCGGCGAGTGACCGACGAAATCCAGGTCCCAGTTCTCCGGGTGGTGCAGATCGGCGAAACCGCAATCCGACAGGGCGCGGATAAAGTTCAGGGTCATGGCGGCGCGGCCATAGCCACGCAGCAGTCGCACCGGGTCGGGGATGCGCGCCTCCGGGGTGAATTCGGGCCCGTTGATCAGGTCGCCCCGATAGCTGGGCAGGGTCACCCCGTCGATGGTCTCGGTGTCGGCGGAGCGCGGCTTGGCATACTGCCCGGCGATGCGGCCGACCCGGATCACTGGCTTGTTCAACCCATGGATCAGCAGCAGGCTCATCTGCAGCAGGATCTTCAGCTTGTTGGTGATCATCTGCGCATTGCAGTCACCGAAGTTCTCCGCGCAGTCGCCGCCCTGCAGCAGGAACGCCTCGCCGCGGGCGGCGGCGGCCAACTGGCCCTTCAGCGCCTCGATCTCCCAGGAGGTGACCAGCGGCGGCAGCAGGGAGAGCTGTTCCAGGGTGGCGTCGAGGGCCTCCTGCGAAGGGTAGTTGGCCTGCTGTTTGGCGGGCTTTGCCTGCCAGGATGTGGGGTGCCATTGATTCATCTATGTGACTCGGGGTTCAGGTGGTGCGGATGGGTGCGGATGGGGCGCGACCGGTTCGTTTCAACGGCCAGCATAGCCGAAATAGAGCGGCTTGGGGAGGGCTCGGGTCGGTGGTTGTTCCGGATCCGGCGTAGGGGCAACCCCCCGTGGTTGCCCGGTGTTCCTGGGCATCCGGCAAAAAGGGCAGGCACGGGGGCCTGCCCCTACGGGGCCGTGTGGCGTTTATATTGGATCAGGCGTAGGGGCAACCCCCTGTGGTTGCCCGGTGTTCCCGGGCGTCCGGAAAAAAGGGTAGGCACGGGGGCCTGTCCCTACAGGCTGGCCTGGCGGCCCAGCTCGAAGGCCTTGTCGTTGATCTCCACCAGGGTGGGCTTGCGGCCGCGGAAGCGGTCCAGGATCTCGTTCTTCAGCGCCTCGGCCGGGAACGGCAGCAGTGCCGAGATGGCCCCCAGCATCACCGTGTTGACCAGCTTGAAGTTGCCCAGTTCGCGGGCGATGGCGCCGGCGTCGAAGGCGTGGTATTCGATCCCGGTGGCGGCGATCTCGCCGATTGGATCCTGCGGATAATCGTACAGGCCGAGACTCACCACCGGCGGTTCCTGGCGGGTGGTATTGATCATGGCCACGCCGCTGGGGCGCAGGTGACTGATCCAGCGCAGCGCCTCGGCCGGTTCGAAGCCCACCAGGATATCCGCCTCGCCGGGGGGGATGGCGGGTGACAGCACCCGGGTGCCGAAACGCACGTGGGAGGTGACCACGCCGCCGCGCTGGGCCATGCCCGCCACCTCGGTCTTCTTCACATCGAAGCCCTGGGAGAGGGCGGTCTGGGAGAGGATCTCGGCAGCGGTCATGACGCCCTGGCCGCCGATGCCGGCGACCAGGATATTGGTGATTTTGTTTTCGCTCACAATGGATTCTCGGTTCGGATGGGTTGATTCTTCGGTTGCGCCGGGATCACTGGCGGATGTAATCGGCCAGCGGCAGGATGGCATCCGGACCGCAGGTCTTGGGACAGAGATTGCAGCCGGTGCAGGCGCCGCTCTCAATCTTGACGAAGGCCAGCTCCTTCTCGCTGCCGTTCGGCTTGACCACGGTCTCGCGTCGCGTCACCAGGATCGCCGGACAGCCGATATCCAGGCAGTTGCCACAGCCGGTGCACTTGGCGTCATCCACCGTCAGCGCCGGCTGGGCGCCATAGTAGTCGATCAGCACGCAGGGCTGGTTGGTGATGATCACCGAGGGCTCGGGGATCTTCACCTCGTCGCGCAGCGCGGTGAACAGGGTCGGCAGCTCGTAGGGATTCACCTCGTGGATGCGCTCCGGTTTCACCCCCAGGGCCTCGCACAGCTTACGGAAATCCACCTTCATCGCCTCGTTGCCATGGATATCGCGGCCGCTGGCCGGGTTGTCCTGGCCGCCGGTCATGCCGACCGCGCGGTTGTCCAGCAGCAGGATGGTGACGTTGCCCTTGTTGTAGGTGATGTCGAGCAGCCCCTGCATGCCCATGTGCATGAAGGTGGAGTCGCCGATCACGGCGATGATCTTCTTGTCCCTGTCCGCCTCGACCCGGCCCTTGTCCAGGCCGTGGGCGATGCCCATGGAGGCGCCCATGCAGATGGTGGTGTCCAGGGCGTTCCAGGGGTGCCCGGCACCCAGGGTATAGCAGCCGATGTCGCCGGAGATGGTGGTGTTGCGGATTTTCGACAGGCAGTAGTAGATGCCCAGGTGGGGGCAGGCCACGCACATGGTGGGGGGGCGCGGGAACACATTGGCGCCGGTGGCCGGATCGATGCGCGGCGCCGGCGGTTTGATCTCGATCGGCGCCCTGACCGGTTCGGCGGTCTCGGGCAGCGCCTCACCCAGCAGCCTGGCAATGGCCGGGCGCAGCACATTGGGGGAGAGCTCGCCGATGCGCGGCAGGATCTCCTTGCCCAGCAGCGCGATGCCGGCCGCCTTGAGCTCGGTCTCGAGGAGTGGTTCCACCTCTTCCACCACCACCAGCCGGTCCACCTGGCCGGCCAGTTCGCGGATCTTGTCGACGGGGACCGGGTAACTCAGCCCCAGCTTGATCAACGGGGCGTCGGGAAAGGCCTCGCGGACATGCATGTAGGTGGGGCCGGAGGTGACGAAGCCGACCCGCCGGTCGCTGCCGGCCATGATTTGATTGAGTTCGCTGGACTCGCTGTAGCGCTGGATCTCCGCCTCGCGCTCGAACATCAACGGTAGCCGCTTTTTCGCCACGTTGGGTGTCATGATCAGGCGTCCGGGATCCTTGACGAAGCCCTCCGCCCGGCTCGTTTCGCTGCGTTCATCAAAGCTGACCACGCCCTTGACGTGGCAGATGCGGGTGGTGAGGCGCAGGATGACCGGGGTGTTGAAGCTCTCGGAGAGTTCGAACGCCCGCTGGGTGTATTCGTAGGCCTCCTGGGCGTCGGCCGGCTCCAGCAGTGGCACATGGGCGAAGCGGCCCCAGAAGCGGGAGTCCTGTTCGTTCTGCGAGGAGGAGAGGCCGACGTCGTCGGCCACCGCGATCACCAGGCCGGCACCGACCCCGGCCAGGGTTTGGCTCATCAGGGCGTCGGAGGCGACATTCAGGCCGACGTGTTTCATGGCGCAGAGCGCCCGGCTGCCGGCCAGCGAGGCGCCGATGGCCACCTCCAGGGAGACCTTCTCGTTCACCGACCACTCGGTATACATCTCCGGGTAGTGGGCGGCGAATTCCAGGATCTCGGTCGCCGGGGTACCGGGATAGGCGGCCGCCAGGTTGCAGCCGGCCTCCCAGGCGCCGCGTGCCACGGCCTCGTTTCCCGACATGAAGCGCCGGTTGGATCCGGCCAATGGGGGGACTGCACTCACAATATTCACCTCTGATTCTTTAAAGTCGCGCTACCCCGCCAGACGCGGGAAGCTGTTAACTTGGCCGCTGACAGTATGAAGGGGTCGGAGTCAAGCCGCCCACTCGCAGACGGCTTTTTCCAACCGGCCTCGCGCGGCTTGACTCCGACCCCTGTGCGTCCGTCTCACGACCCCTTTGCGTATCCCGTCCCGGGGTTGGATTACTTCTTCCGGTGATCGATCACCCGCACCGCCTTGCCCTCGGAGCGGGGCACCTCGCCCACCGCCTTGATCACCACCTTACAGGAAACGCCGATAAAGTCCTTGATGTCGCGCACCACCTTGGCCGCGGTGCGGTCGCGGGCCTCCTGCGGTTGCTCCATGAGCGGCGGGCTGCCCTCCACGTTGACCACCATGCTGTCCATGCTGCCCTCGCGGAACAGCTCGATCTGGTAGAAGGGCGAGAGGGTCTCGCTCTGCATCAGCACCGCCTCCACCTGGGTCGGATAGACGTTGACGCCACGGATGATCAGCATATCGTCGCTGCGCCCGGTGATGCGCTGCATGCGCACATGGGTGCGGCCGCATTTGCACGGCGCCGGGTTCAGTACCGAGATGTCCCGGGTGCGGTAGCGGATGATCGGAAACGCCTCCTTGGTCAGGGAGGTGAAGACGATCTCCCCCTCCTCGCCATAGGGCACCGGCTTGCCGCTGTCCACATCCACGCACTCCACCAGGAAGTGGTCCTCCCAGATGTGCAGGCCACTCTTCGCCTCCAGGCACTCGTTGCCGACCCCGGGGCCCATCACCTCGGAGAGGCCATAGATGTCGACACAGTCGATGCCGAGTCGGGACTCCAGTTCGTAACGCATCTCCTCGGTCCAGGGCTCGGCGCCGTGGATGCCGACCTTGAGCGGCAGCTTGCGGATATTGATCCCCATCTCCTCGGCCGTCTCGGCCAGGTTGAGGGCGTAGGAGGGGGTGCAGCTGATGGCGGTGGGGGCGAAATCCTGCAGCAGCATGAGCTGCTTTTGGGTCTGGCCGCCGGACATCGGGGTGACCATCACTCCCAGCTCCTCGCCGCCGTAGTGCAGCCCCAGGCCGCCGGTAAACAGGCCGTAGCCGTAGGCATTGTGCAACCGGTCGCCGGGATGCAGGCCGGAGGCGGCGAGACAGCGCGCCACCAGCTGGGCCCAGGTGCGGATGTCCCGCCTGGTGTAGCCCACCACGGTGGGCTTGCCGGTGGTGCCGGAGGAGGCGTGTACCCGCACCACCTGCTCGGTGGGCACGGCAAACAGCCCGAACGGGTAGTTCTCCCGCAGGTGCTCCTTCTTGGTGTAGGGCAGGTGGCGCACGTCGCTGAGCTGGCGGATGTGCTCGGGTTTGACCCCCAGGTCATCCATCGCATTCCGATAAAACTTGACCGTGTGGTAGCAGCGCTCCACCGTGGCCTTCAGGCGTTTCAGCTGCAGCGCCTCCAGCTCCTCACGCGGCATGGTCTCGAACTCGGAATGCAGTATCATCGCTTATCCCCCGGTATTAGCCCGAATCTTTCACAAATTTGCACAGATCTCGCTTGTCTCTTGCTTCCACAAGAAATATTCCCTCAGTCGGCCGTAATCACTGATACGCCGCTCCTTCGGGAATTTCCTTGTGAAAACAATATCCGGCGCGATCTCAGCACAAATTTATGAAATCTTCGGGTCAGATTTATTTTCCATCCACTCCGCGACCTTGTCCGAGCGGCGGAATACCGTGCCGCTGAACAGGCCAACCAGTCGGCCATCCCCGGTCTTTACCTCCACAGTATAGAGACCGGTGCGTTTGGTGGAACTCTCCTCCCGGGCCTCGGCGACCAGGCGGTCACCCTCGCGGCTCGATCCGGGAAAGCTGAGCTGGGTCGAAAGGGCAAGCGAGGTGGTGCCGTGCGAGTTGGAGGCGACCGCAAAGGTAAAATCCGCCAGGGTGAAGGTGACGCCGCCCTGGGTGACCCGGACCGCGTTCAGCATATCCGGCCTGACCGTCAGGGAGGCGCGGGCATAGCCGGGTCGGACCGCTTCCAGTCTGATGCCCAGCAGTCGGGCAAACTTGTCCTGCTGCTCCATCCACTGGCCGATGGCCTCGGCCTGTTGTTCTGTTTCTGTCGACATAAAAACCTTATTCTAAACGTGGGACGAGGGATGACCAAGCCCTTTCTGTTGCAGGGGATACTGTTTCCGGGGAAACCGTGCGGGAGGCTACTTTACCCTCTGGCCAGCCGTTCCGAAAGCAGCCCATCGTTCTTGGTCGGGTGTTATGCGCACGGTGTCTGCCTGCGCCCGGATCGTTTGTTTGCCGATACCGCTGGCGGCCGTCGCTGCGTCATCCCTCGCTACGTTCAATGATCAGGGCGATGCCCTGGCCGACGCCGATGCACATGGTGCAGAGGGCGTAGCGTCCGCCCGTCTGCTGCAGCTGGTACAGGGCGGTGGTGACCAGGCGGGCGCCGCTCATGCCCAGCGGGTGACCCAGGGCGATGGCGCCGCCATTGGGGTTGACGTGGGCGGCGTCATCGGCCACGCCCAGGTCGCGCAGCACCGCCAGCCCCTGGGCGGCGAACGCCTCGTTGAGCTCGATCACGTCTATCTGTTCGATGCTCAGGCCGGTCATGCGCAGCAGCTTGCGGCTGGCCGGGGCCGGACCGAAGCCCATGATGCGCGGCTCCACGCCGACCGCCGTGGCGGCCACCACCCGGGCCTTGGGGACCAGGCCGAAGCGCTCGCCGGCGGTCTTGGAGCCGAGCAGCAGGGCGCAGGCACCGTCGTTGACCCCGGAGGCGTTGCCCGCCGTCACCGAACCGCCCTGGCGGAACGGCGTGGGCAGGCTGGCCAGCTTCTCCAGTCGGGTGTCCGGCCGGGGGTGCTCGTCCTGCTCGACCACCCGCGCCTCGCCCTTGCGCTGGGGTAGGGTCACCGGCACGATCTCCCGGGCCAGGCGCCCGCTGGCCTGGGCCGCGCCGGCGCGCTGCTGGCTCCTGAGGGCGAAGGCATCCTGGTCCGCTCTGCTGATGCCGAACTGCTCCGCCACGTTCTCGGCCGTCTCCGGCATCGAGTCGATGCCGTACTGCTGCTGCATCAGCTGGTTGATGAAGCGCCAGCCGATGGTGGTGTCATAAATCTCCGCCCGGCGCGAGAAGGCGCTCTCCGCCTTGGGCATGACAAACGGGGCGCGGGACATGGACTCGACGCCGCCGGCGATCAACAGCTCCGCCTCGCCACACTTGATGGCGCGCGCCGCCATGCTCACCGCGTCCATGCCGGAGCCGCACAGCCGGTTGACCGTGGTGCCCGGCACCACCGCCGGCAGGCCGGCGAGCAGCGCCGCCATGCGCGCCACGTTGCGATTGTCCTCGCCCGCCTGGTTGGCGCAGCCGTAGATCACGTCCTCCACCTGCGACCAGTCGACCGCGGGGTTGCGCTCCATCAGCGCCTTCAGGGGGATCGCCCCGAGATCATCGGCGCGCACCGCGGCGAGGGCGCCGCCGAAACGGCCGATCGGGGTGCGGATGGCATCGTATATATAGGCGTCGTTCATTCTCTGCATCTCTATCTGGATAAAAATCGGGGCGGGTTGGCTTCAGGCGTAGAAGCGGGTGCCGCCCTCGACCTTGCGGCGCAGCAGCTGGGAGATGCGGTAACGATCCAGGCCGTAGGCCTGCAGCAGGTTCTCCAGCACCGTCAGTACCCGTGGCAGGCCGATGCGCTCGGCCCAGGCCAGCGGGCCGAGGGGGTAGTTGACCCCGCTCTGCATGGCGGTGTCGGCGCCGGCCACGTCGCACACCTGCTGGAACACCGTGTCGGCAGCCTCGTTGGCCAGGGTACAGACGGTACGCATCACCACCATGCCGGGGATGTCGGCGATCACCGAGACCGGCTTGCCCAGGGCCTGGAACAGTCCGACCGCCTGCTGCAGCGCCTCGGGCGTGGCGTTGTCCCCGGGACACAGGGCGAAGCGGGTGGCGGTGGCATAGTCCAGGGCCAGGTCAAACAGTATGGTGTCCGTCAGGTGGTCGGCGGCGCCCCGGCGGGTGGCGCTGCGGCCGTCGGTGAGGGCGATGCGGGTATGGCCGATGCGGATCCAGCCGTTGCCCTCGGTGCGTTTGACGCGGATGCCAGCCTGCTTCCACAGCGCCACCAGCGGTTCGGCGATGCCCAGTTCGCCGGTGATTTCGATGGTCTCGGGTGGCGGGGCGGCCGGGGCGTCGACCGCGGAGGTTTTCACTGCGCCCTCGCGGTAGTCGTAGAAACCCTGACCGCTCTTGCGGCCATGCAGCCCGCCATCCACCAACTCCTTCTGGATCAGCGAGGGGAGGAAACGCGGGTCGTAATAAAAACCGGCGTAGACGCTGCTAGTGACGGCGTAGTTGACGTCGTGGCCGATCAGGTCCATGAGCTCGAACGGTCCCATGCGGAAGCCGCCCGCCTCGCGCATGATGGCGTCCAGGGTGGCGACATCGGCCGCCCCCTCTTCCAGCAGGCGCATGCCCTCGGCATAGAAGGGGCGGGCCACCCGGTTGACGATGAAACCGGGGGTGGACTTGGCGTAGACCGGGTGCTTGCCCCAGCCGGCGGCGGTGTCGAACACGGTCTGCGCCACGGCCGGGCTGGTGGTGACGCCGGAGACCACCTCCACCAGCTTCATCACCGGGGCCGGGTTGAAGAAGTGCATGCCCACCAGGTTGCCGGGGTGCGCCAGCCTGGCGGCAATGGCGGTCACCGACAGGGAGGAGGTGTTGGTGGCGAGGATGGTCTGTTCGCCGCACAGCGATTCCAGCTCGGCGAACAGTTGCTGCTTGACCTGCAGATCCTCCAGGATCGCCTCGATCACCAGTGCCGCCTCACTCAGCTCGTCCAGGCGGGTGGCGGCGGTGATGTTGGCCAGCAGGCTCTCGCGCTCGGCCTCGCTCATCCGCCCCCGGGCGACCTGTTTCTTCAGGCCGGCATCGATCTGGCCGATGCCGCGTCCGATCGCCTCCGGGTTGGCGTCGAACAGCAGCGTGGGGTGGCCCGCGGCGGCGGCGATCTGGGCGATGCCGGCGCCCATGGTGCCGGCACCGATGACGGCGACGGTCTGTTCCGTGGTGAGTGCGGCCATTAGCCTATTCCCCCTTGAATTCCGCTGGGCGCTTGGCGATGAAGGCGGCGACGCCTTCGCGGTAGTCGTGGCTGCAGCCGGCGATGTACTGCAGGTCGCACTCCAGCTCCAGCTGCTGTTTCAGGCTGTTGCCGCCGGCTGCGTTGATGGCCCGCTTGGTCAGCGCCAGTCCCTTGGTGGGCTGGGTGGCCAGGTGAGTGGCCAGGCTGCGCGCCTCCTCCATCAGCCGGTCGTCATCTACCACCTGCCAGATCAGTCCCCAGTCGGCCGCCTGTTCGGCCGACAGCTTGCCGCTGAGCATGGCCATGCCCATGGCGCGGGCACGGCCCACCAGCCGGGGCAGGGTCCAGGTGCCGCCCGAGTCGGGGATCAGGCCGATCTTGGAGAAGCCCTGGATGAAGCTGGCGGAGCGGGCCGCCAGCACGATATCGCAGGCCAGGGCGATGTTGGCACCGGCCCCGGCGGCGACGCCGTTGACCGCGCAGATCACCGGCTTGTCCAGGGTCATGAGGCTGCGCACCAGCGGGTTGTAGTTCTGTTTGATGGAGAGGCTCAGGTCGGGCATCGCCTCGCCCGGTGCCACCGCCCGGTCGTTGAGGTCCTGGCCGGCGCAGAAGCCGCGCCCGGCACCGGTAAGCAGCAGGCAGCGGATGGAGCCGTCCTGTCGCACCTGCTTCAGGGCGTCGCGGATCTCGCCGTGCATCGTGGTGTTGAAACTGTTCAGGCTCTCCGGCCGGTTCAGGGTCAGGGTGGCGACGCCGTCTGCCACCTGGAATTGAATCGTGTGGTAACTCATGGTGTTCTCTTTTATTGACCTGTGAATTTGGGGGGACGCTTCTCCAGGAAGGCCTCGATGCCCTCCCGGCGGTCCGCGCTGGCGGCCAGGAACAGGAACGCCTTGCGTTCCAGTTCCAGGCCCTGGCTCAAGGGGGTTTCAAAGCTGGCCAGAATGGCTTCTTTTGCCAGGCGCAGGGCGATGGGGGATTTCTCCGCCATGGTCTCCGCCAGGGCGGTGGCCCGTTTCAGGGTCAGTTCCGGCTGGGTCACCTCGGCCACCAGGCCGGCGGCCAGGGCCTCGCGCGCGCCGATGAACTCGCCGCTGAGGATAAGCTTCATGGCCAGGGACTTGCCGACCGCGCGCACCAGCCGCTGGGTGCCGCCGGCGCCGGGGATGATCCCCAGGTTGATCTCGGGCTGGCCGAAGCGGGCATCCTCGCCGGCGATGATGCAGTCGGCGTGCATCGCCAGCTCCAGGCCGCCGCCCAGGCAGTAGCCGTTGACCGCGGCGATGAGCGGCTTGGGAAAGCCGCGGATCGCCTTCCAGTGTTGCGGACGCCGATCCTTCCACAGTCCAACCGCGTCCAGCGCCGCCATCTCCTTGATGTCGGCACCGGCGGCAAACACCTTCTCCGATCCGCTGAGCAGCACCACGCGGACTTGTTCATCCACCGTCGCCGCCGCCGCCAGGGCCTCGGCGAGTTCACCCAGCAGGGCGGTGCGCAGCGCATTGTGCGCCTCGGGGCGGTTCAACCGGATCAGCTGGACGCCGTTGCGTGGCGGGTCCACCTGGATATCCCTGTAGGCCATCATCTCGTCTCCTTGGACGCGCTGGTCAGGGCGACTTATCCGCGCGCTTTATAGGGTTGTCGTCAGCCACCCCTGCCGGAATCCCTGGTTACGGGGATGCGCTTTCAGACCTGCATGATGTTGTATCACAACTCGATTTTAAAATACTACGAAAAATAATATAAAAGTCAAAATATTGTATCGTATTAGATTGCGGGCTACTATCAGCCACGGTTGTCTGTGGCGGGACCACACGCATCAGTGAGCATAGCCGCTTTTCCCGCGGGGAGTATTCGGGGCGTCCCCACAGTCCAAATTTATTGAGCGTGATAAACAGGCCCTGGCGGGCTGGAGGAGCGAGAGATGCGATTGAAGAGTTATGCCTGTGGTGCCTGGGTCGAAGGTGCGGGACCGGGGGTCATGCTGAACAGCGCGGTGACCGGTGAGGCGGTGGCCGAGATCAGCAGCCGGGGTCTCGATTTCGCCGCCATGCTGCGTTACGGCCGGGAGGTGGGCGGCCCGGCGTTGCGCGCGCTGACCTTCCATGAACGCGCCTACAAGCTGAAGGAGCTGGGGCTCTACCTGCAGCAGCGCAAGGAGGAGTTCTATACCCTCTCCAGGCACACCGGTGCCACCCGTTCCGACTCCTGGATCGATATCGAAGGCGGTACCGGCACGCTGTTCGCCTACTCCAGCAAGGGGCGGCGCGAGATGCCAAACGGTCACCTCTATATCGACGGCCAGCCAGAGATGCTGTCGCGCAAGGGGAGCTTTGTCGGCCAGCATATTTATGTGCCGCTGGAGGGGGTGGCGATCCACATCAACGCCTTTAACTTCCCCTGCTGGGGAATGCTGGAGAAGCTGGCGCCCAGCTTCATCGCCGGTATGCCGTGCATCATCAAGCCGGCCAGTCAAACCGCCTACCTGACCGAGCTGATGGTCCGCCACATGATCGAATCCGGCATTCTGCCGGAGGGCTCGTTGCAGCTGGTCTGCGGCAGTGTCGGCGACCTGCTGGATCACGTCACCTGCCAGGATGCGGTCACCTTCACCGGCTCCGCCTCCACCGGCCTGATGCTGCGCCGGCACCCGGCCATTCTCAACAATTCGGTGCGCTTCACCATGGAGGCGGATTCGCTCAACGCCTCCATTCTTGGTCCCGACGCCACACCGGGAAGCGAGGAGTTCGATCTCTACGTCAAGGAGGTGGTGCGGGAAATGACAGTGAAGTCCGGACAGAAGTGCACCGCCATCCGCCGCGCCCTGGTGCCGCGTCACCTGGCGCCCTTTGTGATCGATGCGCTGGCGGCACGTCTCGGCCGGGTGGTGGTGGGCGATCCCGACCGGGAGGGGGTGACCATGGGCGCCCTGGCCAGCACAGAGCAGTGTGCCGAGGTACGCGAGCGGATAGCCGAGCTGACCCGCTCCTGCGAAATCGTCTATGGCGACCCGGGCGAGGCGGTCCCCGGCGCGGGGGCCTTCATGAAACCGGTGCTGCTCTATTGCGATCGGCCGTTGCAGAACCGCGAGGTGCACGATGTCGAGGCGTTCGGTCCGGTCAGCACGGTGGTTCCCTACGAGGGGGTGGATGAGGCGATCCGGCTTGCCGGGATGGGCCAGGGCAGCCTGGTCAGCTCCATCTTCACCTACGACGAGGCCTTCGCCCGGGCCATGGTGCTGGGCCTGGGGGCCTGGCACGGCCGGCTGCTGATCAACAACCGCGACTGCGCCAAAGAGTCCACGGGCCACGGTTCGCCGCTGCCCTATCTGATCCATGGCGGGCCGGGCCGCGCCGGCGGCGGCCAGGAGCTGGGCGGTATCCGTGGTGTACTACACTATATGCAGTGCGTCGCGCTGCAGGGATCGCCCAGCATGCTCACCGCGGTGAGCGACAAATGGATAGCGGGTGCCCGGCGCATCGAAGACCGCGTACACCCCTTCCGCAAGTCCATTGAAGAGCTGCAGATTGGCGAGGGCATCGTGAGCGGACAGCGCGTCGTGACCCTGGAGGATATCGAGCATTTCGCCGAGTTCAGCGGCGACCGCTTCTATGCCCACATGGACGAGGCGGCGGCCAGGGCCAATCCGTTCTTCGAGGGGCGGGTGGCCCACGGCTACTTCATCGTCTCGGCGGCCGCCGGGCTGTTCGTCGATCCGGCACCGGGCCCGGTGCTGGCCAATTACGGCCTGGAGCACCTGCGCTTTCTGACACCGCTCTATCCCGGGGATGCCATCCAGGTGACCTTTACCTGCAAGCAGAAGGTGCCGCGGGTGAACGAGGAGTACGGTGAGGTGCGCTGGGATTGCCAGGTACATAACCAGCGCGGCGAACTGGTCGCCACGTATGACGTGTTGACGCTGGTGGCCAAGCGGCAGGCCGCCTAGGAGCCTGTCGCTCCGTCGCAGGGACGCGACGATAACCGGGGGGTTGGCAGCGAGATTTTTAATGATACAAAAATAAAATAAATATAAAAAATATTGTATCGTTTAAGAATGCTTGCTATGTTTCTCCCATGCCGCAACGCGGCGCATGCGGTTTGTCTATCCGCACGGCCCTGGGCGGTGTGGTTACAAAGAGTCGAGGAGCGAGAGCGATGAGTGAGAGAGAGCGGTTTGCAGACAAGATGGAGTTCCCCCCGGAGACCCCCCAGCCCAATATCTATCCCCTGAGCTGGGTGCGCGAGACCAGCAAGATGCAGGAGGTGTGGGAGGCGGCCCAGCGCGAGTATTGGGACCCGGAAAAACTGCCCTGGGATACCTTCGATCCGGACCAGTACAGCTGGGAAGAGCGTGAGTCGATCGCCTACTGGTGGACCCTGCTCTCGGTGTTCGACGCCTCCGCGCCACCGGTGTTTGCCGAGGCCATGATCAAGACCTACGAGGACCATGAAGAGGATCCGGTGCGCCGCTGCTTCTTCTCGGTCACCCGGGACGAACAGAACCATGAGCAGATGTGCGGTCTCGCCATCACCAAGCTGCTGGATCACCCCGATGCCATGACCTACACCCCCAAGACCGAACTGGGGCGGAAACTGCAGCGCAACGCCAAGTGGCTCTACTTCAACGGCGGGCGCTACTGGAACGGTTACAAGCAGGCGGTACCCAAGTACAGCCTGGCGGTGCTGTTCAGCTCCTTCCTGATGGGCGAGATCGCTGCCGCCACCATCTTCCACCAGATGGCCAAGAGCTGCGAGGAGGAGGTGTTCCGGGAGGCGTTCCGCAATATCGGTCGCGACGAGGGCCGCCACATGGCCATCTGCATGGCATTGATGGAACGCGACTATCCGAGCCTGCCGGAGGAGAACAAGTCGGTCATCACCAAACAGATCCGCGCCGGCTACCTGTTCCTGTCGGCGGTGCTGTATGAACCGCCGATGGAGTTCTGGGATCTGCCCGAGGATTTCATTGCCGTGCAGCGTGAGGCGGAGGCGATCGCGCGCAACGCCGGTTTCGGTATCCCCGCGGTCGAGGAGAAGCTGGAGAACTGGCGCAGGGCGATGCTCAATCTGAAGGGGGTGCTGGATCGCTACGACATCCCGTTCCCCGCCATCCCCGAGGTGGGCATTACCGGTCAGGAAGTGCTGGATATTGATCTGGACGAGATCATTCCGATATTCTGAGAATTTCCAGGTAACCGGGTGGTGACCCGCCTCCCGGTTTTGTCCAGGGATTGGCGTAGGGGCAACCCCCCGTGGTTGCCCGGAAGGCGGTGCTTCGTTGGAAAAGGGCAGGCACAGGGGCCTGCCCCTACGGGTTGGTGCGGTGGCTTTTTCCCATGCCGCATAGGGGCAACCCCCCGTGGTTGCCCGGATGGTGGTGCTTCGTTGGAAAAGGGCAGGCACAGGGGCCTGCCCCTGCGGCGACAAGCCGGATGGCCGGGAGCGGCTTTACCCATGGTCTGGTATTAACTGATGAAAAAAATCCGATTATATCCATCCGGTCACGAGGTGGAGTGCCAGCAGGGGGAGACCGTCCTGGCCGCGCTGGAAAAGGCGGGCTATGCACTGCCCAACAACTGCCGTGCCGGCGCCTGCGGCGAATGCAAGATCAAGGTCCGGCAGGGCGAGTTCGACCAGGGCATGGTGCTGGACATGGCGCTGGCCCCGGAGGAGCGGGATCAGGGCTTCGGCCTGATGTGCATGGCCAAGCCGCTGTCGGATCTGCTGGAGATCGAGTGGGGCACCGAGGATGCGCAACCGAAGCTGTTTCCACCGCGGGAGAACGTCTCCTTCGTGGTGGTGGAGCGGCTGGTGCGTACCCACCGTATCATTGAACTGCGGCTACGGCCGGTGGGCAAGCCGCTACGCTACTGGCCGGGCCAGTACGTGCTGGTGAACCATCCTGACAATCAGATTCCACCGCGTGCCTACTCCATTGCCAACGCCTCGCGTCCGGATGGCGAGATCAGCCTGCAGATCGCCCGGGTCGAGGGCGGCGGCATCAGCAACTGGGTGCATGACAACCTCAAGGTGGGCGACCGGATCAAGCTGTCGGGTCCCTACGGCACCTTCATCGGTGATCCGGCGGCCGAGACCCCGGTGCTCTGCCTGGCGGCCGGTACCGGGCTGGCACCGATCATGGCCCTGGCCGAGGCAGCCCTGAGCCGCGGCTACCGGCAACCGGTGACGGTGCTGTTCTCGGCGCCGACCCATGACGATCTGTATGACACCGGCCGGCTTGCCCTGTGGCAGGCGAAACACCGCAACTTCAAATTTGTGCGCACCCTGACCCGGGAGCAGGGTGAGGCGCCGCTGGGGCGGATCCCGGCCATCCTGCCGGAGATGTTCCCCGATCTCTCTAAGCACAGCGTCTATGCCGCCGGCAGCCCCGAGTTCGTCGACGCCTGCATCGCCGCCGCCAGGGCGCTGGGGGCCAGGGAGGCGCAGATCCATACCGAGGGCTTCTTTGAGCAGCAGGCGTCACCGGAGACGCCGGCGGCCGATCGGTTGCTTTGAATGCCGCTTGAGGGATGCCTGTTTCCGGGTCGGCTTTTTCCAGAGCAGTTTTTTGCTCCCGCCAAGACGCCAAAAACGCCAAGAAAAACTGATTCCTGCGATTAAATTCCGATTCCTGTGGTCTTTGCGCTCTTGGCGAGAGCAAATGCCTTTTCTCCGTACCCGCCAGTTCTGCGGGTGAGCCATTATTGCTTGTTTCTATCTGTAGGACAGTGAAGTACCGAGTGCCTCTCAGGCCCAAGACGCAAACCGCTGACTGAACCGGGGTGAGGTCTGACGAAAGGGGCCGGCCTGGTTCTCGCACAGCGCCAGGATATGCTGTTCGGAGCATGCCTCCAGGGGGCGATAGATGGCGGCGCACAGATCCTGCGCCTGTTGTCCCAGCCAGTTGTCCGGCAGCAGTTCGGCCGGCAGTTTGGGATCTTTCAACAGGATGCGGCGGTAGTGATGGATCAGCATGATGCGCAGCATGAAGCAGTGCTCCGGATCCTCCTGCTCCACATGCCGGGCATGCTGCATCGCCTTGGCCAGCGACCGGTAATGCTTGATGAAGGCGCCGTACTGCTTCTCCAGCTCGCCCAGCTTGAAACACTGACGCACCATGCCTTTGGTGCCGAGCCCGTACATGGGGTCATAATTGCTCGCCCGCAGCACCACCGCCTGGTTGGTGACCCCGACCTGGGCAAGGATCGCCTGGGTCTGGGTGATGGGTGCGGTCGGATGGCCATAGGCGTTGGGAGCGATGATGCCGTAACCGAGCCAGGTCAGCTCCTTGCGCAGCCGTGCGCGCTGTTTGGCATTGATCCCCTGGGTGCCGGTGAATACCAGGATCCAGTCGCCATTCCACTGTTTGTTGGAGGGGTAGTAGATCAGTTCGTCGTAGCCGCTGACCTTCTTCCGGGCGCTCTCGGTCAGGCGATAATAGCTGCGCCGTCCGATCTTGCTGCTCTCGACAAAGTCATCCTTGGCCAGCCGGTAGACGGCGGTGCGCACCAGCCGTTCGTTGACGCCAAGCGGTTCCAGCAGGGCGGTGATGCTACCAAGCCAGATCTCCCGGTCATGGGACTCCACCACATCGCCGAACAGGGTGGCGACCAGCGACGGCGTGCGGCTGGGAGGTTCCTGGCGAAATCCGTCCAGGATGGACTTGAGTTGTCGTTGAAAGGGGTTGCTGGCCACGGTTTCTCGGTCACGGGCTGAATTGGCGTGGCTGCATTCTAGCAGCCCGCAAAACCCGAGTCATGATGGATACCTCAGTCCGCAAGGCAGAATAATCACCCCGTGAGTAGTTACCAGGCGGACAGACTCCTAGCCCTGCCCCTTACCCGTAAGCGGGTCGTACTGTATCCAGGCGTAGGATGGGTGGAGCGCCTCCGTGAACTCTCCGTCGGCTCCGTCTTCGGCGCGCAACCCATCGTGCACCTGCAACCGCGTCCGAAGATGGGTTACGGCGCGCCTGACCGCCGCGAATAGCCTTCAACAAGGGCGCCGCGCCTCCACCCATCCTACACGTGTGTTCATCGGTATTTGTGGGTAAAGCGCAGTCCTAGTCTTTTTTCGGCAGGACCTCGGTGATCAGCTCGTAGCCGATCTCCTGCAGGTGCTTGTCCAGCGCCGCCGGTTCATCGGCGATGTAGCGCACGATGGCGACGCGCTGGGGGCTGCCGATCTGGGAGACCGGCGAGACGACGGTGGCGATATAGCCGCCGGCGTCGTTGATCTGGTGCAGCAGGCCGCCGAGGGCGCGCGCCTTGTTGGGCAGGCTGACGGCGATGCGGGTGGTGTTGTCCAGGCCGCAGCCCATGATGTCGAGGAAGAAGTCGAGGATGTCGGTCTCGCTGACCACCCCCACCAGCTCGCCGTCGGCGATCACCGGCAGGTTGCCGATCTTCCTGTCGCGGATCAGCTGGCCGGCCTCCTCCACCAGGGTGTCGGGGGTGCAGGTGATCACTTGGCGCACCATCAGCTCGCCGACGGTGACCTTGGAGGTGAGATAGTTGACCTCGCCCACCGACAGGGTGGTAATGGCCGAGGGTCCGGCCCGGTCCAGCTCCTTCTGGCTGAACAGGCCGATCAGGTGGTTGTTGTCATCCACCACCGGCAGGTAACGCCGGCCCTTGTCGCGCATCACCTGGGCGGCATGACTGAGCTTCATATCCGCCGTCACGGTATCCACTTCGCGGGTCATGATCTGTTCCACATACATAGCGTCTTCAACCTCGGTTATTTCGATTAGTAATGGTCCTGTCCCGGCAGCATACGGGGCGGCGCCTGTTTAGGAGCGGCGCCCCCGCCGCGAACATCGGCCCGGGGCGGGCCTCCTACAAGGGGGTGTATCCGACCCCGGATCATCTGTAGGGGCGCCTCTGGCGCGAAGGTGTTCGCGGCGAAGCCGCTCCTACGGGGGGTGCCTTGTCCATTCCCGGGCCGGCGCCGGTCCAAGTGCTATCAATGCCCCAGATAGGCCTTCTGCACCGCCTCGTCGGCCAGCAGGGTGTCGGCATCGGCGGTGAGCACCACCCGGCCGGTCTCCAGCACGTAGCCGCGATCGGCAATGCCCAGCGCCGCCTTGGCGTTCTGCTCCACCAGCAGGATGGTCACGCCCCGTTCGTTGAGTTCGCGCACCACGCGGAAGATCTCCGCCACCAGCAGCGGCGCCAGCCCCATGGATGGCTCGTCCAGCAGCAGCAGCTTGGGCCGACCGAGCAGCGCCCGGCCCATCGCCAGCATCTGCTGCTGGCCACCCGACAGGGTGCCGGCCGCCTGGCGGCGCTTCTCCTGGAGGATCGGGAACAGGGCGTAGATGCGCGCCATCTCCTCGGCCATCCAGGCCTTATCCCGGCGCTGGGTGAAGCCGCCCAGCAGCAGGTTGTCCTCCACGCTCAGCGGCGCAAACACCTGGCGCCCCTCGGGGATGTGGCAGATGCCGGAGCGGACGATCTTGTGCGGCGCGCTACGGGTGATCTCGCGGCCGTCGAAGACTACCCGGCCGCCGCTCGCCTTGTGCACATTGGAGATGGTGTGCAGCAGGGTGGTCTTGCCGGCGCCGTTGGCGCCCACCATGGCCACCAGCTCCCCGGGGTGCACCTCCAGGGAGATCCCGTGCAGGGCCTGGATGGGTCCGTAATGGGAGGTCAGTCCCTCCACCTGTAACAGGGCCTCAGACGGCATACTGCACCTCTCCCCCCAGATAGGCCTCGATCACCTTCGGGTCGTTTTGTATCTCCGCCGGCAGGCCCTCGGCCAGCCGGCTGCCATAGTCGATCACCAGGATGCGGTCGGAGACCTGCATCACCAGCCCCATGTTGTGCTCCACCAGCAGCACGCTGACCCCGGTCTGGCTGATGCGCCGGATCAGCTCGCGCATCTCCACCGTCTCGGTATCGTTGAGCCCGGCGGCCGGCTCGTCCATCAGCAGCAGCTTGGGCCGCGCGGCCAGGGCGCGTGCGATCTCCACCCGCTTGAGCACCCCGTAGGGGAGCGAGTCGGCGGGCTGGTGGATGTACTGTTCCAGGCCGCAGAACACCAGCGCCTCGCGCGCCCAGTCCTGCGCCAGGCGCTCCTCACGGAGGATATTGGGCAGGCGCAGGGCGGCACTCCACAGGCGGCTGCGGGTGCGCAGATGGCAGCCCACCTTGACATTGTCCAGCACGCTCATGTTGAAGAACATCTGCAGGTTCTGGAAGGTGCGGGAGATGCCCATTTTGGCCACCTGATGGGGCAGCCGACCGACGATCTCCTGGCCCTGGAAGCGGATGTTCCCCTCGTTGGGGAGGTAGATCCCCGAGAGCATGTTGAACAGGGTGGTCTTGCCGGCGCCGTTGGGACCGATGACCGCGTAGACTTGACTCTCCGGCACCTGGAAATGGAGATCGGCAATGGCGGTCACCCCGCCAAAGGAGATGGTCAGATCCTGAACCTCAAGCAACGCCATGACGCTTCTCCTCCTTCTGCGAGGCTGGCTTCCGTGGGGTGGGCTTGTGCGACGCCGGCTCCTGCGGGGCCGGCTTGCGCGTGGTGGGTGTTGCCGGACGCCGGAGTTTGCGCAGCAGCTCACGCAATCCGACGAACAGCCCCTGGGGCAGGAAGATCATCGTGCCCATGAGGATGGCGCCGAAGATCATCACCTCGTAATCCTCGAACACCACCAGCAACTCGGGCAGGAAGGTGAGGATGAGGGCGCCGAGCACGGCGCCGTAGGTGGAAGCCATGCCGCCGAGCACCACCATGGTGACCAGCTCGATGGAGAAGAAGAAGCTGAACGAGTCGGGGCTGACGAAGGCCTGCTGGTGGGCGAACACGCTGCCGGCGACCGCGGCGATCAGGGCGGCGAGCACGAACACGCCGGTCTTGGTGGCGGCGGTGTTGATGCCCATCATCTCGGCGGCCACCTCTGAGCCGTGCAGGGCGCGCAGGGCACGGCCGCTGCGCGAGTCGATGATGTTGAGGGCCAGCCAGACCACCACCACCAGCAGGGCGCCGATGACGATATACCAGCGCTGGTCGCTGTCCACGGCCCAGCCGAAGAACGACAGGGTGGGGATGCCGCCGAGGCCGTCGGGGCCGCCGGTGAGCCAGCCCAACTGGACGATGAAGATGTGCACGATGATGCCCAGGCCGAGGGTGGCCATGGCCAGGTAGTGGCTCTTGAGGCGGAGGATCGGGCGCGCCACGATATAGGCGATGACGCCGGTGAAGGCGAGACCGAACAGCAGGGCGGGCCAGGGGTTCCAGCCGTAGCGGGCGGTCAAAATGGCCGAACTGTAGGCGCCGAGGCCGAAGAAGGCGGCGTGGCCCAGGGAGATCTGCCCGGCATAGCCCATCAGCAGGTTGAGGCTGACCGCGAGGATGGCGTTGAGGCCGGCGGTGACGCCGACCACGGTGACGAAATAGTTATCCGGAAACAGGATCGGCAGCAGAACAATAGCCGCCGCCAGAAGAAATAATCCGCTCAGGCGCTTCATACTATACCCTCTCGACCGAGGCCTTGCCGAACAGGCCGCTGGGGCGGAAGAACAGCACCAGCAGCAGGATGATGAAGCCGATCGCGTCCTTGTAACCGGAGGAGATAAGGCCGGCGGAGAGGGACTCGATCAGCCCCAGCAGCAGGCCGCCGGCGACCGCACCCATGGGGTTGCCCATGCCGCCGAGGATGGCGGCGGAGAAGCCCTTGAGGCCGAGCATGACGCCGGTGTCGTAGGAGGTGAAGGTGATCGGGGCGACCAGGATGCCGGCCATGGCGCCGATGGCGGCGGCGATGCCGTAGGCGAGCAGCAACATGACACCGACATTGATCCCCACCAGGTGGGCGGCGGTCTTGTTGCAGGAGCAGGCGAGGATCGCCTTGCCCAGGGTGGTGCGGTTGAAGAAGTACTGGGTGCCGAGTACCAGGGCGACGCCGCCACCCATGACCCAGAGGTTCTGGGGCAGTACGGTGGCGTTGCCGATCTGGATCGGCGTGTTGCCGGAGAACGGCGGCAGGGCGAACAGGTCCTTGCCCCACACCAGCAGGGCGACGCCGCGCAGGAAGATGGAGGCGCCGATGGTGATGATGATGGTGGTGACTACCGAGGCGCCGCGGGCCGGGGCGATGGCGAAGCGCTGTAGCGCCATCCCCACCAGGGTGGTGATCAGCACGGCGCCGATGGCGGCGGCCCACAGGGGCAGGCCGGCGTCGCCGGCGGAGAGCGCGACCGCGCTCATGCCGCCGATCATCACGAATTCACCCTGGGAGAAGTTCACCACGTCCGAGGCGTTGTAGATAATGGCAAAGCCGAGCCCCACCAGGGCGTAGGTCGAACCGACGGTGATCCCGGTGAGCAGAAACTGGAGGATCTGATCGAACATCCGAAAAATCCTGTGTCGGGGAGGTCAGCGAGCCGCACCTGCGCAAGTAGACGTGCTTGCGGCAGGTTGGAGCTGCGGCACTCCCGGGTTGTAAAACGGGTTGGTTGGGTGGCGACGCCGCTCCCTGCGGGCAGTCGGCGGTCCGGTGTCGTCACCGGACCGCCGGCCGTCGCCCTAGCAGCCTGTCGGACTTAACGCTGATCTACTGCGGAAAAGCCGGATTTGGCCATATTTTCCGATCTTTCTCGTTAAATAGGTCCACTATTCCATCCTTAGGTCCGTAAACGGTGCATCCCTGCACCACTGCTGGCCTCGAAAGATCGAAAAATCTGTCTCAAATCGGCTTTCCCTCGCTATGATCGGTCAAGCGGGACAGGCTGCCACGACTTACTTCACGATGGTCCAGTCACCGTTCTTGATCTCCAACATCTGGAAGGCGTCCAGGCCAAGGCCCATGTGGTCGCTCGGGCTCATGTTGAACACCCCGCCGGTGCCGGGGAACTTGCTGGTCTTCTCGATCTCGTCACGCACCTTGGCCTTGTCGGTGGAGTCGGCGCGGTCGATCGCCTCCAGGGCGATCATCAGCCCGTCATAGGCGTGGCCGCCGAAGGTGGAGACATCGCCGAACTTGGCCTCGTAGAGGTTCTTGTAACCGAGCAGCACAGGGCGCTGCGGATCGCTCTCCGGCAGTTGATCGGCCACCAGCAGGGCGGCCGCCGGCAGGCGTACGCCCTCGGCCGCTTCACCGGCCAACTCGATGTACTTCTTCGAGGCGACGCCGTGGGACTGGTAGAGCGGCAGGGTGATGCCGAGCTGACGTACGTTCTTGGTGACGATCGCCGGACCGGAACCAAAGCCGAAGTTGAGGATCGCCTGGGCGTCGGTGTCGCGGATCTTGGCCAGCTGCGCGGTCATATCGGTATCCTTGGCGCCGTACTGCTCATCGGCGACGATCTCGATATCGTAACTGGCGGCCATCGCCAGACTCTGGTTGCGCCCGGACTTGTCGAAGCCGCCGTTGCCGCTGATCAGGGCCACCTTGGTGATGCCGCGGCGGTTCATGTCCTCGTAGATCTTCTGTGCCGCCATGCGGTCGGTATGGGGGGTCTTGAAGGTCCACTTCTGCACCGGCTCGATGATGCTGACCGCCCCGGCGAGGGAGATGAAGGGGATCCCTGCCTTCTCCACCAGCGGCATCACCGAGAGGCTGGAGCCGGAGGTGGAGCCGCCGACGATCACATCCACCTTGTCCTTCTGGATCAGGCGCTTGACGAAGTTGACCGCCTCCTTGGCGTTGCCGCCGGTGTCATAGTGCATCAGCTCCACCTGGCGGCCGTCGATGCCACCCTTGGCGTTGATGTTGTCGATGTACAGCTGCAGGGTCTTCAGCTCCGGATCACCGAGAAACGATGCCGGGCCGGTCACGGCCAGGAAGGTGCCGATCTTGATCGGCTCCGCCGCCAGGGCTTGTCCTGCCGCGCCCAGGGTGAGTGCGACGCCGATGGCCAGGGCGGTTGCGCTTTTTTTAATATTCATAACGTTTGATCACTCCTCAATGCTCTGTCTGTAAGTTCTTGTGAGTCGTGCACTTGAAGGATAGCGGCATGCCGTACACCGTCAACGCAGTTCACTACTATACATTCTAATTATTACCGTGCGAAACCTATGGTAAATTGAGCCACGCAACCCGGAGGTAATGAAAAATAATTCATGTGACTCGGGGTTTTGCATGTGGGTTAATGCCGTTATGAGGGCGTGTCAGCAACTCGTAGTTCACGCTGAACCGAGACAAAAACCCTTTAAATGCCACTGTTTAAGGATTCGAGCAGTGAGCATAACGGCTAGGGTATGTGGGGTCAACAGGGTGCGGAAAAATACAGAACGCTATTATAGAGGCAGGAAATTTCTCTAACTGACTGTAAGTACAATAAAAAATACAGTTACAAACGCAAGTAAAAATAGTTTTTTTCTGCTTTTTTTGTGTCGGAAGCGTGAAATATTTTGCCTGTTGGTGAAAGTAGCAGTGCGGAACATGAAATATTATTCATGTTCCGCGATGGTTCAGGCAATGAGATGGGCCTTCAATTTACCCATGGCGGCCTTTTCGATCTGGCGGATGCGCTCGGCCGAGACTCCGTACTTATCCGCCAGTTCATGCAGGGTCATCTTCTTCTCCGCAAGCCAGCGCGCTTCCAGGATCTCCTTGCTGCGCTCATCTAGTCCTTCAAGGGCCAGATAGAGCTGTTGTTTGTCATTTGCCTCACTGTCCACGCTCTCCAGCTGGCGGGAAGGCTCCATGCGCATATCGGCCAGGTAGGCGGCCGGGGCCGGGGCCTGATCGTCATCACCGTTATCAATGCCGTCGAATGCCAGGTCGTGGTTATTCAGGCGGCTCTCCATCTCCAGCACGGTTTCCGGTTTGACACCCAGATCCCTGGCGACGCCCTCGACCTCTTCCTGAGAGAACCAGCCCAGGCGCTTCTTCGAGCTGCGCAGGTTGAAGAACAGCTTGCGCTGCGCCTTGGTGGTGGCGACCTTGACGATGCGCCAGTTGCGCAGGACGTATTCGTGGATTTCTGCCTTGATCCAGTGCACGGCGAAGGAGACCAGGCGCACCCCGTGATCGGGATCGAAACGGCGCACCGCCTTCATCAGGCCGACAGTTCCCTCCTGAATCAGGTCGGGGAGGGCCAGGCCATAACCGGCATAGCCGCGGGCGATGCGGATGACAAAGCGAAGATGGGACATCACCAGGGTGCGGGCCGCCTCCAGATCCCCCTCCTCCTGCAGTCTCACCGCCAGGCTATGCTCCTCTTCGGCGCTCAACATCGGCAGCTGGTAGGCCGCGCTGATGTAGGCATCGATACTGCCGGTGGGCAGTGTGTTTGCGATAGCGAGTTGTTTGCTCATCTGAAATACCCTAGTTATTTGGTCTGGTATTATATTAGCACCCTTGCATATAGGGTGCTACTACATATTAGCACTCGGGGGGTAGGAGTGCTAATGGCCGGATTGGTTCCCTGTCAGGCGGGTTCGATCTCGTGGAGATGGCGGCCCACGGCAATCCACGAGCCGATCAGCCCCAGCAGGGTGCTGCCGCCGAGCAGGATCAGCAGGGTGGTGAAATCGATGCCGCTGAGCCGGAAGCCGCTCTGATAGAGTCCGGCCAGCTGTTCGACCGGGTTGTCCAGCAGCAACAGGGAGATGCCGACCATCAGCCAGGCGGAGATGCCGCCAAACAGACCGTACCAGGCGCCGTTGTACAGGAAGGGTCGCCGGATGAAGGCGTTGGTGCCGCCGATCAGCTTGGTAATCTCGATTTCGGCATGCCGGTTCTGGATCTCCAGACGGATGGTGTTGCCGACAATCAGCAGTACCGAGAGTCCCAGCAGTGTGGCCAGGATGATGACACCGCGCCGGGCGATCTCGGTAATGGCGTGAAAGCGTCGGACCCACTGCAGATCGAGCTGGGCAAACTCCACCTCGCTGTACTGCTTGAGCCTGGCGAGCAGCGCCTCGGCCGCGGCCGGTTCGGCCCGTTCCGCGGCCGGTTCAACAATCAGCAGGGAGGGGAGGGGATTCTCCTCCAGGCTATCCAGGACACCGGCAAAGCCGCTGAGCCGGCGGAACTCGTCCAGCGCCTCGGTCCGGCCGATCAGCCGGACCCGGGTGATGGCCGGGTCGCGCTGCAGTTGGCTGGCCAGGCTGGCTGCCTGCGCGTCACTGGTCTCCTGGGTCAGGAACAGCGAGATGCTGGCGGCGCCGTCCCAGTGGCCGCTGAGTGATTCCACATTGCCCAGCAGCAGGTAGAGGCCGGACGGCAGCGCCAGGGCGATGCCGATCACCAGGGTGGTCATCAGGGTGGAGAGGGGGGTCCTGATCAGGCGTCCCAGGCTGGCCAGCGCCACCTGCAGGTGGCGCATCAGCCAGACATCCGCACGTAGCGTACTGCGGGGGCTGATGCGGGCCGACTGTCGCTTGCGGGGTCTGCGCATCAGTTGACCGACTCGGCGGCGTTGTCCCGGGCCAGGCGACTCTTATCCAGTACCAGGATGCGCCGGTTCATATGCGAGATCAGCTCCAGATCGTGGGTGGCGATCAGCAGGGTGACGCCGACATCGTTGAACTGCTCGAACAGGTTCATGATCTCCCGGGAGAGGGCCGGGTCCAGGTTGCCGGTGGGCTCATCGGCCAGTACCACGGGCGGTTTGCTCACCACCGCGCGGGCGATACCGACCCGCTGCTGCTCGCCGCCGGAGAGGGTGACCGGCAGGTTTTTCTCCTTGCAGAGCAGCCCCACCTTGTCCAGCGCGGCGCGCACCCGGCGGCCGATCTCGATATGCCCGAGGCCGGCCACCACCAGCGGCATGGCGACGTTGTCGAACACCGTGCGGTCATGGAGCAGGCGGTGATCCTGGAAGATCATGCCCACCTCGCGGCGATGATAGGGGATCTGGCCGCGGCCCAGCCGGGTGAGGTTGCGCCCGGCCACCCGCACCTGCCCCCGGGTGCTCCGCTCCAGCAGTCCGATCAGCTTGAGCAGGGTGCTCTTGCCGGCACCCGAGTGTCCGGTGAGAAACACCATCTCGCCCGGATCGATATGGAAGCTGACGTTGCTCAACCCCTCATGTCCGCCGGGGTAGCGTTTGGTGACGTTGTCAAAGTGGATCATAGGAAGTGGCTGTGTTGGGTCTATTCCGCAAACAGGGCGTTGACGAATTCAGTGCCGTCAAAGTGGCGCAGGTCTTCGATGGTTTCGCCGACCCCGATAAAGCGGATCGGCAGACCGAGCTTCTCGGCGATGGCGAAGACGATGCCGCCCTTGGCCGTACCGTCGAGCTTGGTCAGGGTGATGCCGGTCAGGCCCACCGTCTGGTTGAACTGGACCGCCTGATTGAGCGCGTTCTGTCCGGTGGTGGCATCCACCACCAGCATCACCTCGTGGGGGGCGTCGGGATCGATCTTCTTCATCACCCGGGCGATCTTGGCCAGCTCCTCCATCAGGTTGCCCTTGGTGTGGAGGCGTCCGGCGGTATCGGCAATCAGCACATCGATACCGCGTGCGGTGGCCGCCTGCAGGGCGTCGAAGATCACCGAGGCGGAGTCCGCGCCAGTGTGCTGGGCCACCACCGGGATGCCGTTGCGCTCGCCCCAGCTCTGCAACTGCTCCACCGCGGCGGCGCGGAAGGTATCCCCGGCGGCCAGCATGACACTCTGCCCCTCGTCCCGCAGCCGCTTGGCCAGCTTGCCGATGGTGGTGGTCTTGCCGGCCCCGTTGATGCCGACCATCAGGATCACCTGGGGTCTGCCGGGTTCGGCCTGGCGGACCGGTTGGTCACAGCGGTTGAGGATCTGCTCCAGCTGTTGCTTCAGTATCGCCGTCAGGCGTTCCGGGTCGGACAGCTCCTTGCGTCTTACCCGTCCGGTCAGGTCATCGATAATGCGGCTGGTGGCGTCCACCCCCACATCCGCCATCAGCAGCAGGGTCTCCAGCTCCTCCAACAGGTCGGTATCGATGCTCTTGCGGCCCAGTACCAGGTTGGCCAGTCCATCGGTGAAGTTGCTGCGGGTCTTTACCAGCCGGTTCTTGAGGCGGGCAAACAGGCCCTCTTTCCCTTCTGGCCTCACCTCCGGCTCCGGTGCCGGGGCACTGACGGGCTCGCCCGGGGTCTCCTGGGGGGGTGTTTTCTTTCCAAATCCAAACATGCTGGTTTATCCGCTATGCCATTGAACTGATGACAACAGCTCTTGTCTCTTGTAAGGGAATCCGGTGCTGGACCCAATGTTGGATCCAATGCCGCACTGTGAAAATAATCCGCAGGCCGGTTTTAAATGCTAAAGTCGGATCGTAACATTTTGCGGGGAATCAACCTATCCCTGTTGCGCCGATGTCGGGCACAGGGTGTCATGGAACACATTATGAGACTACTCCTTAGTGCAGCGTTGCTGCTGCTTGCCGGCCCGGTATTGGCCGAATCCCTGGTGACGGAAAATCTGGTGCACGAGACCATGCTCGATAACGGCATGAAAGTGATCGTCAAGGAGGATCACCGGGCACCGATCATGGTCTCCCAGGTCTGGTACAAGGTGGGGTCCTCCTACGAGCCGGACGGCTTCACCGGCCTCTCCCATGCCCTTGAGCACATGATGTTCAAGGGGACCGAGAGCCATCCGCCCGGTGAGTTCTCCCGCATCATTGCCGCTAACGGCGGCAGCGAGAACGCCTTTACCGGGCGCGATTACACCGCCTATTTCCAGACCATGTCCAACGACCGGCTGGAGATTGCCCTGGAGCTGGAGGCGGACCGGATGCGCAATCTGACCCTGCCGGCCGAGGAGTTCGCCAAGGAGATCGAGGTGGTAAAGGAGGAGCGCCGCCTGCGTACCGAGGATAAACCGACCGGGCAGCTCTATGAACAGTTCACGGCACTGAGCTACCGTAGCCTGCCCTATGCCAACCCGGTTATCGGCTGGATGAATGACCTGGAACAGATGCGGGTGGAGGATCTGGCCGCCTGGTACCGGCGCTGGTATGCACCCAACAACGCTACCCTGGTGGTAGTCGGGGATGTCGACCCGCAAGCCGTATTCCAACTGGCCAGGAAGTACTTCGGTCCGCTGAAGCAGGAGCAGCTACCGGTACTCAAGCCGCTGCGGGAGCCGCCACAGAAGGGCGAGGTCCGTTCCGTGATCAAAATACCCGCTAATGAACCCTACCTGCTGATGGGCTACAAGACCCCGGCAGCGACCTCGGCGGAGCGTCCCTGGGAGCCCTATGCCCTGGAGATGCTGGTGGCGATCCTGGATGGCGGCAACAGCGCCCGCTTCAGCCGCAATCTGGTCCGCGGCAGCGAGGTGGCCGTCTCGGCCGGTGCCGGTTACAACGCCTTCACCCGCCTGCCGGGGATGCTGACGCTCGACGGGACCCCGGCCAGGGGCCGCGACATCGGCGAACTGGAGAAGGCGCTGCGTGAGGAGATCGCCCGCCTGCGCAGCGATCCGGTGACCGAGGAGGAGTTGGAGCGGGTGCGGACCCAGGTGATCGCCTCCAAGGTGTTCGAGCTCGATTCGGTATTCTATCAGGCGATGGAGATCGGCACGCTGGAGACCATCGGGCTCGACTGGCGATTGATCGACCAGTACGTGGAGGAGTTGAAGAAGGTAACCCCGGAACAGGTGCGCGAGGTGGCGCAACGGTACCTGCGGGATGAGAATCTGACCGTAACCCTGCTGGAACCGCTGCCGATGGACAACGGCAAACCGGTGCGCAGCTCGACAGGGGGACGTCATGGGAGTTAAGACGATGGGATTTAGGGCTCGCGCAAGAATAATTTCGCAGTACCGAGGGCGTAACTGGGCTCCGCTGGCAAGGCACGCTTTGCAGGCAATGGCCGTTCCCTTGCCAAAAAGCGTAACGCCGCCAGCGGGGTCCAGAGGCGACCGAATACCGAAACTTATTTTGGCGCGAGCCCTTAGCATGCTGGTAATGTTGTTGATGCTGCTCCCGGTCCAGCTCTGGGCCGCGCCGGCGATCCAGAGCTGGGTCACCGAAAAGGGCGCCCGGGTGCTGTTCGTACCGGCCCCGGAGCTGCCCATGCTGGATCTGCGGGTGGTATTCGATGGCGGTAGTGCGCGCGGGGCCATTCCCGGTGTCGCCTCCCTTACCAGTGCACTGCTGGAAGAGGGGGCCGGTGACTGGGATGCCGATGCGATCGCCCAGCGGCTGGACAGCGTCGGTGCCAAGATGTCGGCCAGTTCTCAGCGTGACATGGCCTGGCTGACCGTGCGCACCCTGACCGAGAAGCGGGCGCTGACCGAGACCATGGACACGGTGGCCCAGGTGCTGGGCGCGCCCCGGTTCGATCCGCTGGCCTTCGAGCGCAACCGCAAGGCGATGCTGGTGTCGCTGAATCATGACGAGCAGTCACCCGGCACGGTGGCCCAGCGGACCTTTATGCACACCCTGTTCGGGGAGCATCCCTATGCCGCCCAGGTGGAGGGCACCCAGGAGTCCCTGGCGCGCGTCAGCCGCGAGGATGTGATCGCCCACTATAAAAAATACTATGTGGCGAAGAATGCGGTGATCGCCATTGTCGGCGCGGTGGAGCGCGCCGAGGCCGAGCGTCTGGCGGAGCTGGTCACCAGCGGTCTGCAGCCGGGAGAACGGGCGCCCGAACTGCCTCAGGTGTCCGATCTGCAGGCCTCGCGCACCCTGATCCTGCCGTTCCCCTCCAGCCAGTCGCATATCCTGATGGGGCAACCCGGCATGCAGCGGGGTGATCCGGACTATTTCGTGCTCTACGTGGGCAACCATATCCTCGGCGGCAGTGGCCTGGTCTCCCAGTTGAGTGACGAGGTGCGGGAGAAACGGGGCCTCTCCTACAGTGTCTACAGCTACTTCTCACCCATGCGCCGGAACGGCCCGTTCCTGATTGGCGCCCAGACCCAGAATGCCAAGGCCGTGGAGACCCTGGAGGTGATCCGCCAGACCCTGGCCCGGTTTATCGAGCAGGGACCGAGCGAAGTGGAGCTGACCGCCGCCAAGCAGAATATCACCGGTGGATTCCCGCTGCGCATCGCCAGTAACAGCAAGATCCTGGAGTATATCGCCATGCTGGGTTTCTATGACCTGCCGCTGGACTATCTCGATACCTTTGTCGACAACGTCAACAGCGTCACTAGCGAACAGATCCGCGATGCCTTCCAGCGCCGCATCAAGCCGGATCAATTGCTCACCGTGGTGGTGGGCGATGAGCAGAAGCCGGCGCCGGCCAACTGAACCCGGTGGTAAAACGGCGACGGCCCGGCCCGGGTTGCGGGCCGGGTTCCGGACAGCGCAACCAGATACGCCTGATCGGCGGGACGCATCGCGGGCGGCGCCTGGAGTTTCCCGACAGTCCCGGATTGCGTCCCACCGCCGATCGCACCCGCGAGACCCTGTTCAACTGGCTGCAGCCGCTGCTGCCCGGGGCGCGCTGTCTGGACCTGTTTGCCGGCAGCGGCGCGCTGGGTTTTGAGGCGGCTTCCCGCGGCGCCGGAGCGGTGACCCTGCTGGAGCAGGATCCGCGAGTGGCCGGCCAGCTGGAGGCCAACCGGGCGCTGCTCGGGATGGCGTCGATCGCCATCCATCAGGCCGATGCCACCCACTGGCTCGACCAGCCGGCACAACCGTTCGATATCGTTTTCCTCGATCCGCCCTTCGCCGACCACCTGCTCACGGAGTGCTGCGGCAAACTGGAGCGACGCGGCTGGCTGGGGAGCGATCCGCGTATCTACCTGGAGTGGGACCTGCACGGCCCATCCCCCGAACTCCCCCCGCACTGGATCAGACTGAAAGAGAAAAAGGCCGGTCAGGTGGCCTATGCGCTCTATACCCGCTGATCCCCGGCGCTGCGGGTTCGCCCCGTGCCTGCCCTGGTCCCGCACAATCGGAGAGATCGAGCAGCCAGGGGGGGTGTCCCTATGCCGGGTCTGGAATACCCGCCGCGCCGCCCCGTAGGGGCGGGCCCCTGTGCCTGCCCTTTTTTCCGGATGCCCGGGAACATCGGGCAACCACGGAGGGTTGCCCCTGCATCCATCCCTGGACAAATCCGCTCCCGCACATCCCTGTGCTCCGCTGGATAAGTCCACCCCTGGACAAAAAATTCGGGAAAATGCGATTTCTCATTTGACTTTGTCACATCCGATACTATTATCTCGCACCCTGGGGAATAAAATGGGCTCGATCCGCGTTGCGTCGGGGATCGGTCTCTTCGCGGTAAGGTACGGCGCCGAAATCGGACCATCGCCGTCATCTGTTACCATAATTTTTTCTGTCGTTATGCGATTGCCGACGGGTACGGCACCGATCCGGGCAATCAAAGACGAAGGACCTACGCCATGACCATTGCAATCTACCCAGGTACATTCGATCCCATCACCAACGGACATACCGACCTGATTCAGCGGGCCGCCAAGCTGTTTGACAAGGTGATCGTGGCGGTGGCGGCCAGCAGCGGCAAGCGTCCCCGCTTCTCGCTTCAGGAGCGGGTCGATCTGGCCAACCGGGTGCTGGCCGGCGTGGACCGGGTGGAGATCATCGACTTCGATACCCTGCTGGTGGACTTCACCCGGCAGTGCAAGGCGGACGTGATTCTGCGTGGTCTGCGCGCGGTGTCCGATTTCGAGTACGAATTCCAGCTGGCGGGGATGAACCGGCGACTGGCGCCGGAGGTGGAGACCATGTTCCTCACCCCGGCCGAGCAGTTCGCCTATATCTCCTCGAGCCTGGTGAAGGAAATTGCCGCCCTGGGGGGGAATGTGTCAGAGTTTGTCCATCCCCTGGTGATCGAGGCGCTCAACGGCAAGCAACCGGTTTAACTTAGAAGATATGAGGTGAAGGACCTCTTTCAGGAGTTTGTGTTATGGCATTAATGATTACTGACGAGTGCATCAACTGCGATGTGTGTGAGCCCGAGTGCCCGAACGGGGCCATCTCCCAGGGCGACGAGATCTATGAGATCAACCCTGATCTCTGTACCGAGTGCGTTGGGCACTACGACGAGCCCCAGTGTGTGGAGGTCTGTCCGGTCGACTGTATCCCCAAGGATCCGGACCACGAAGAGACCCGTGAGGAGCTGCTGGAGAAGTACGAGCACATCACCGCCTGATCCTGTCTGCAATCCGGAATAAAAAGGCCCCGCTAACACGGGGCCTTTTTATTCCAGGGAGAGACTTGTGCCGCCGAGGCCAGGATATGCGGGCGAAATATGGAAAAGACTGCCCCTCAGGCATAGCGCCGCCGACAGTACTTTACCGGGTCGGAGTCAATTTTTATCCGGGACAAAAAACCGAGCCGCCAGCTGGTCGGTGGTGACCGGCCCTCCGCGAGCCGGTGTGGAGGATCCGGCAGGGGGTGGCGCCCGGAACACATCCCCGTGGCCAGCTGATCCCCCTGTTGCAGGCGCTGGGCCGCCAGCAACGGATCGGCGGTGGTGGCCCCGGTCTGTTCATGCACGGTCTGTTTCCACGCCCGCTGTTCCGGATGGTAGGTGACGCAAGGGCTCAGCACATGGATAAAGGCGAAGCCGGGATACTCGATCCCCTGGACCAGCAGCTCGGTCAGTCCGCCAGGATCGCCGGAAAAACCCCGCGCAATTAAGCCCGCGCCCGCGGCCAGAGCGATAGCGGCCGGGTTGAAACCGGGTAGTCCGGTGCCGTGGGGCGTCAGCCGGCTGCCGCTCCAGTTCGGCGGCGTGGTGGGCGAGGCCTGCCCCTTGGTCATGCCGTAGACCTGGTTGTCCATGACGATGTAGGTGAGGTCCAGGTTGCGCCGGCAGGCATGTATGAAGTGATTGCCACCGATGGAGAAGCCGTCACCGTCACCGCCGACCATCAGTACCGTCAGTTCGGGCCGCGCCGCCTTCAGTCCGCTGGCGATGGGCAGGGCGCGGCCGTGAATGCCGTGGAAACCGTTTCCAGCTGTTGCGCGTCGCCTTGCCCAGTCGCCGGTTCACCCTCCCAATTGGGAGGTGCCGAATACGCACCCTTACGCATAATGAAGCTGTGGCAGTGACAAATGCAGGCCAGGATGGGCCGGTCGTTGTGGCGAATGAAGGATGCCAATGAATTTCCGGTTCGCTAAGCCGGTTCGCTAGGGAGGTGCAGACAATGAACAGAAAACTTCGTTATGCGGTACCGATCGTGGCGGTGCTTGCCGTGGGCTGCAACAGCACCACGGGTAGCCTGAGCAAGGAGAATATGGGCTCTACCCTGGGGGCGGTCGGCGGCGCGCTGATCGGTGCCAAGGTGGCGGGCGGCAACAACCGCTGGCTCGGTGCCGCCATCGGCGGGGCGCTGGGATTCTATGCCGGCAAGGTAATCGGTCGGAACCTGGATGAGCGGGACCGTCAGGCGCTGGCGGCGCAGACTATCGAGGTACTGGATCAGCCAACCGCCTCGGTCTCCACCTGGCAGAGTGATCGCAGCGGTGCCGCGGCGGAGATAAAGACCGGGGAAATCAGCTACAAAAGCGAAACCCGCGAAGTGAAGCGACTGGCGACGGTTGAGGCTGTTCCCAACATCCGCCTGGAGAGCCGGGAGTATCAGACCACCTCGGCCCTGCGGGTGCGATCCGGCCCGGGTACCCGCTATCAAACCATCACTACGCTGCAACCCGGTGACCGGGTCGATTCCGCCGGGCGTACCGAAAATGGCTGGCTGATGCTGGCCAAGAAAGGGGTGACGGTCGGCTATGTGCATGGCGACTATGTCACACCCTATAACCCCATCGAGCAGGCGAAGGCCGAGGGTATCGATCTGGACAGTGTCGAGCTTGAATCCCTGCCCCGTCAGGAGGCGTTTGCCGGTATTGACCTGGACAGCATGGAGACGACCACATCAACCGTAACCGCGCAACTGGGTTGCCGCGATGTGCAGATCAGCGTCACCACCGACCAGGGTACGGAGAACGAGACCGCCCAGGCGTGTCAGAAGCCGGATGGCGTCTGGGAGCTGGGTTGAAGGAGGCTTGTCATGTGCGGGAAAGTCGGTTCAATTAGTTTGGCCCTGTTGCTCTGTTTCAGCAGCACGGCCAGCGCGGACAAGATGCTGGCGCATAGCAAATCCCTGGGGATGTCGTTTACCGCCCTGGGGGATACCTGGTGCGCGCCGGAGGTAAGGATGCGGGTCGACGCTGCGGACGCCGGAAAATTCGCCACGCCCGACTATGGCGACATTATCCAGCGCCTTGGCCAGGTGATGGCCCGGGAATGCCCCGACGCCGAGCGGTTGTCCATCACCGGTATGAACGGTGACCGGCTGGTTTGGAGTGGCAGTGCCGGGAAGCAATACGGATGGCGTATCCAGCAGCAAGCGACGGCTGGCGTGGCGCAGGTGCCATCCCCCGCCAGCCGGATACCGGCGTCCGGGCCGTCGCCGGCCGCTTCCACGGCGCCAAGCGAAACGCCCTCCGCGGCAGTACCGGTCATCATGGCCGAAACACCCACGACAAGCCCGGGACCAGTGGTGATACCGGCGGCACCCGTTTCCGTACCTCAAGCCGTGGCCGTTCCTGAATCCGCGGACTCCCTTGCCGAGCCGGCGCTACAAATGGAGATCGCCGGTTGGAAACCCGGCGAACCGGTGATTGCACCCCCCGATCTGCCGCCGATGATCGAAATTCCCGGTCAGGAGGACGGTTGCCTGATCCGTACCCTGGCGGAGGTGAAGACGGAGTTGAATCCCGATTATAAGGTCAGCGGCGAGTCACGCTGCACGGCGGGCTATCTCCAGTCGGCCAATGCCCTGAAGAATGTCCGTGCCACGCTCTATTACGCGGGGCAGAAGCAGCCATTCACCCGGCTGGACGGCAGCTGGTTCGATGGCTACAACTTCCAGCGCGGCACGCGTCCCGCTCAGATCGTGGCCCGTTCGTTTACCCGTCAACTAGACAATCGTCGCCGGGTCAACGTGGAGACCCACCGGTTGCTGGTATGGGCCGGCGAGGACCGTGATCTGCGGGTGCACTATTTTGCCGGCTATTACTACACGCCGTACAACGATTGGCGACTGGATACGGCCACCCCGTTCATCGTGTTGACCGATAATGGAGAGTTGCAGCGCAACCCCCACAACTCCGCCTTGGCGAAATCCCTGGCCGAGATGAATAAAACCCTGCTGGGGTACCCTTCCACGGACCATGTCGGCAACGTCAATTTCACCATTGTCGATCAATTGCACAATGCGCCCGGCCATAAACAGCTGGCGCTCAGCATCGCCAGCCTCGATCCATCGCTGCACAAGGAGGGGCGTGCGGTGCGTGCCCGGGGCATGCCCTGGAGCCTGACCATCACCAAGGACTACGCCGCCATGCGCGCGGGCCAGGCACTGGCCGAACAGCGCCGTATCGAGGCCGAGAAACAGCGCCAGGAGGCGTTGCGCGCCCGCCACCAGGAGCGCCTGGAGCAGCAGTACCAGCTACTTGCGGCGGCCTCGCGGTACGATCAGTTGCGTTTCTACGCCACCCTGATGATGGAACCCGGCCGGCTGGATCCGCTGAAGGTCGATTTCAGCGCGCAAAAACCGGTGGGTGGCAACCCCCTGGCGGGATCGGTGCAGTTTACCCATCCGGCACAATTCGCCAAACGTGCCGTGGATGGCGATGTGGTGCAGAACAGTCCGTTGTATCTGTTGGTGAAGGGTGATGACGGACATGTGCAAAAGCCCTACCCGATGCGCGTGGACTACAACGAAACGTCCGTGAAAATTGATGGCTGGATGCTGCTTCGGCTGGATCCGAAATTCCGCTTCGGCATGGACCAGAAAGGCAAGCCGGAGTTTCTCATCACGATCCAGGATGCGGTCCCTTGCAAGTCCGAACAGTGCCGCGATGAGCTGGATACGGCCGCTATGATAAAAACCTGGTATGGCGACAGCGACCTGGATATCGCCGCGCTTGGCAGGCGCTGAGGAGACACGTCATGAAGATCATGGAGAACAAACGGCTGGTTCTGGGTGCCAGCGGGGCGCTGTTGGGTGTGCTGCTGCTGGGGGGCTATTTCTACACCGCCAGTTACGGCGTCGAACAGTTTGAAGACTATCTCTATGATAACCGGCTGCAGGATGCGATCCGCTACCGGGATATCTCCTACTCGCCACTCTCCGATACCATTTCCCTGCGGGATGTGGACCTGGATCTGGTGCTGTTCGAATCCGGCGGCTCCCGCAAAGCCCCGACCAGTCTCAATCCGCTTGCCATGCTCGGCGCGGTGGGTAACCCCGCGCAGAAAAAGGTGTCCGGGAAGCTGGACAGCCTGAGTCTCAAGGGCGTGAGCGGAGATGACCGGCTTGAACTGCGCTTCAGCGGTTTTGAAATCATTACCAACCCGACACCTGATGACCGGCAACAGAACCTGCTGTATGAATTCGGCGCCGCGCCCCTGGCGGTTTTTCGCCAGCTGGGCATCGACCGGACACGGCTGGCCGGGACCGTCTCATACCACTATGACCAGAGCGAGGATGTGCTGACGGTGGCGCTGGAGTTCGACGCCGAGCAGATCGCAGGGTCCACCATCGAACTGGAGTTGGGGCGCGCGCGCCGGCTGGTGGAGGTGAAGATTGAGGAGCTGGTGAGCGGTGCCATGACCAATCCCGGGCGGCTGATCGAGGAGTTCGGCCGGGTGGAGTTCCGTGCGCTGGAGGCACGGGTCACGGATCACGGTTTTATTCAAAACCTGGCCTATCTGGATGCGCTGGAAAAATTCAACTATGCCAAGGCGCTGAATGAGGGGTGGGAGATCGATGCGCTGCGGGTGGCCGAACAGGAGTCGGCAGCGGCTATGCAGGCCAGTATGGCGGACGTTCTGGATAAGTCGGGTATTGAGGCGTTGCAGCAGTTTCAGCTGGCCGGCGGAAGCCTGCGGCTCTCATCGGAAGCCAAGCGTCCGGTGCGCTTCGCGGATTTGATTCGGGATGGAAGACCGCACCGGGATATCAGTGTCAAACTGCGCTGAAATTGATGCCTCACGCCGCTGCCCTGGACAGGGTGGCGCGTCGCAGATGGACGAAAACAGCCGTCACCAGATACATGATCAGGGAGTAGACCGCCGCCGGTACCGCCATGGCCGGTGCCGCCAACAGGCCCGCCGCGATGGCGATCGCGGTGCCGCCGCTCTGCATGCCGGTCTCGATCACGATGGCGGTGGTCTGCTGCTGGCGCAGATTCGCCGCCAGGGCCAGGGCATAGGCACAAGCCATGCCCAGCAGGCACAGGGTCAAGGCGGCGGGACCGGCGGCCAACAGCATATCCGGTAGTTTCTGGCGTTCGCGGTATACCAGTGCCGCGATCAGCAGGACCAGCGCGGTCACCGCGATCCGAATTACATAGGGTCTGGCTCTGTCGGTAAAAGCGGGGGCGAAATGTTGCAGCGCCATACCGATCAGGGTCGGCAGCAGTACCATCTGCACCACGCGTTCCGAAATATCCGCAAAGCCCAGGGTCAACGCGGTATCGGTATCGGCGAACAGGCGCGCGGCGATGCTGACGTAGAGGGGGATGGTGACCACGGGAAGCAGCTTGCTGACCGCGGTCAGCGTCAGTGACAGGGCGGCATCACCCCGCGCCAGGTAGGTGAACAGGGTTGACGTCGAGGCCGACGGACTGGCCGCCAGCAGCACCAGGCCGATACTCAGCTCGGCCGTCAACGAGAAGGCCCCGGCTACCAAAAAGGCCAATCCGGGGAATACCACAAATAGGGTCGCCAGACCGATCCCGGCGGCATGCGGCATGCCCAGCAGGGCGGTAAAGTCGCTTATCCGCAGGCTCATGCCGACGCCCAGCATCATCGCGGCGATCACCAGCGGTAGCAGTACTTGTATCGGAATACCCGCTTCCATGGCCGTAGCCCTCACGCATCGGGGGTTGCGCGGGCCGCCGCATGGCAACCCTGATGGAATCTACTGTAGCACCTGGCGTGGGAAATTGTCTTCCCCAGGGGGTAGCGCAGTGCCGCCATCGGGTTGGTGATTGAGTAATTGTAAATCCTGACTATTATAGGGGGGAATAGCCGTTAACTTCTTCCGCATTAGCGCCTATTCACATTGAAAGCGAACTGTTTTTCAAGTGGGCGTCAGCCGGGGAAAGGGGCGGATCACCACTGGCGTGTTGAGCGGCCACCAGGAGCCTGATTATGGAGCGGCATCAGCAGCTAATCGACCAGATCTACGCGGCGGCACTCGACGCGTCCGGCTGGTCGCTTGTCATGGAGTCCATGGAGCAGAAATTCGGTTGTATCGCCTCGGGCATTTATACCGCCCACCCCTACTCGGGGCGGGTGTCGCTGACCGAACTGCGGGGTATCGATGCGGAACTGCTGGAGACCTACATTGCCCACTTCCTGCTCGACAACCCCTGGCAAGCGGTCCCGTCACTACAACGGCAGGGGTGCGTCCGCACCGACGCCTCGCTCGATCGTTATTACAAGCAGCCGGGCTTCTATCACAAGACGGAGTTGTACAACGACTGGATGAAACCCCAGGATTTCATCCATACCCTGGGTGTCAATCTGTACGTGGACAGTCACTCCCAGACCAAGTGCTTTCTCTATCGGCCACGGCAGATGGGGGCGTTCTCAACGCATGATGTTGCCCGTTTCAAGTGGATCGCCGGTCATCTTGCCAATGCGGTGTGCGTGGCGCGGCGACTTTCGATTCAGCGCTCCATGATCGACGACCTGCAGGGTGTCGTCGATCGGATGGCACTGGGGGTGGTGTTTCTCGACCCGGCAGGACATATCCTGCAGGCCAACCGTTTTGCCGAAGCTTTGCTCGGGCGGCATGATGGCGTGTTGACCAGGGAGTCCCGAGTGGCCGCCAGTCACCGTAAGGACCAGGGAAAACTGAATGGGGCGATGCGTTGCGCATTGGCGGCGCGCTATGGAGACACCCCGGGCGCGGCGCACATGGTCAGCCTGCGCCGGCCGGATGGAAAGCAGCCCCTCTGCGCCATACTCGTTCCCCTGTCTTGTGGAGATTCGGGACCATTTTTGATGGAGAAGGCGGCCGTCGCGCTGATCCTGAACGATCCGGAATGTGATTCCCTCATCTCAACGGATTGGCTGCGGCAGCGTTTTCAGTTCAACTCCACGGAGGCCCGACTGGCGCAGGACCTGAGTCGTGGTTGTGACCTGCGCCAGGCGGCGGGCAAGGCAGGCATCACCTACCAAACCGCTCGCTGGTACCTGAAAGGGATTTTCCAGAAGACCGGCGTCGACCGGCAGGCGGAGCTGGTCCGTCTGCTGCTATCGGAACAGATCATGCTGCGCCAGCACCAGGCGCGGTAACCGGTCCCTCTTCAAGAAACGAACCCTCCCGATTGGGAGGTGTTTCTCCCGGATTACTTGGCTAAAACAGCGTTGAGTACGACCTTGTACCGTATCAGGGTTGGGCGGTTGCTTTCATATCGCAAGGAGGAGAGGAAATGGCGCTTATCGAATGTACAGAGTGTGGAAACCGCCTCTCTGACGCGGCCGCCACATGCCCGACCTGCGGCGCGCCGGTGCCACGGACCCCCGGCCCCGAACAGGAGTCGTGCCCGTTTTGCATGACCCTGGTCAGCAGCCATGCCACAACCTGCCCCAGTTGCCAGGCGAAGAAAGGCTACCTGTACGAACCCCGCTACGGTGTGTTCGGAAAAACGGGCACCCTGATCTGGGGGGTGGCGGTGCCGGCGATCACCGTCATCGGAATCCCGTTTTCACTCTATGCCGCCTACCGGCTGTATGTAACTGGCCCCCGATGGTTCCAGCCCCGTCACGCCTGATATACGTCTGTTAGGCGGTCAGCAAGAGCTCATCATTTTCATCTGAGGAGGTAAAGAATATGGCCTTGGTTAATTGCGAAGAATGCAATAAGGAGGTTTCGGACAAGGCGGCGTCTTGTCCGAACTGCGGCGCCCCCCTTCAGGTTGCCACTACGAAACAATCGCTTTGGGATTCGGTCAGCCAGAGTTCTGGCCCGAAGGAGGTCGTTATCAGAGGGACAGACCCCGCGTACGAAGGTCGGAAGCTGGGCGAAGGACTCATCATGATGGTCATGGCTCTGTTCCTGCATCCGGTATTCTCGTTTGTCGGGTTCTGGCTTATCTGCACCGGACTGTTACTCTCGTTTGTGCACGTGTCAGGGATCGCGGTAAGCCTAGACACGAAAGACTCCCCAATCTGGTTTTTCATGGCCATGGGTGTTTCAGGAGTTTTGACCGTGTTATTCAGGAAGATGATCCCGGCAACTATGAAATGGATGTTCTTTATCGCTGTTGGGGTGCTAGGGTTAGCGTTCGTAGGCGGGATTATTTCAGCAATAATTGAGAGGTCGACATAGAGTCAAGCGGAGAATTGAATGCCTACCGAAGCCGTAAACTCGGACGCATTTTTCGTTCGCTACGCTCACTGCAAATGCGCCGATTACGGCTGGCGCTAATTGAATCAAAAAAAGGAGACATTCCGATGCCGATAGAAAACGTCTACAAAGGTAAAAAGCTGATGTATAAATTTGCGGTGTACAGGCTTTCCGGAACTGTCCAGAGTGAGAGTACGCGCAGCGAAACGGAGGTGAGTGGCAAGATTTATGGCGGCGGAACAAATTCCACCTATGGCACCGTTGCGCCAGTCCAAGGCGAGATAAAATCCGAAACGATTCGCTATCAGACGATCTTCCTGAAGGAGGATGATGGAACTGAGCACGCGCTTGAACTTGTGGATTTGGTAGCGCCATGTCGGGAGGGTCATAAGGTGACACTGTGGCGTTTGGGAGAAGATCTTTGGTTTCAAGTCCACAATCAAACAACAAACCAGTTCTATACATACGGCAAGTTGAAGAAGCTGGTCTATCCCAAGGTCGCGTACTTCGTTCTTGGCATATTGTTTGGCATCTATGCTGTAGATCAAAATCACACAGGAGGGAAGTACTTGTTGGCTCTTCTATTCGCAATCTTGATAGGTCTGGCAATAGCCACCATTCCCTGTGGAATAGTTGCGTGGCTGCGCGAAAAAGCAATTTTCGGCGCGGCCAATGCACCAAACATGGTATTGGCAAAATAGCGGCAAACCAATATCGAGGTCGGGGAATTCATCAAGAAATGAGGTAGTTACTCACCCGGTCTGTACGTGATTGGCCTGTCTTGTCGGTCTATCGCCTTGTGAGTGGTTACCAAAGGAGATAAGTTATGAAAACCATCAACATGGGCAGTTTTCGCAATTGTTTCGCTTTCGTGGTATTGACTGGTTTGACGGCCTGCGGGGGCGGCGATCCGATTGACAGTCGTGCTGTCCTAATGGCCTCTTGCGAAACGAGCCAGGGCATCGGCTGGCTCAAGCGTGAGTACGGTAATAGCTACTGTGATTGCTGGGCGGATCAAGCGAAGGATGTCCTGAGCGGCGAGAACTACCAGACGCTCGTAAAGGCTGCCCAGGCGGAGACGGCGGCGGCGGACAAGGCCGATCGAGAAAAAATCATTCGTCGGCATACGGAGATATACTCGGCCGTGTCCGATGCTACTAATCGTTGCGCGAAGGCGGGCTAGGCAGATCCTCATCCCGCCCAGCGCTAGATGACGCCGTCCCGGGCGACGCCTGTTTCAGCATGTCGTCACGAGCCGGTTTCCGGTAGAATACGCGGCTGACCCGTCTCCAACCAGCCACCGATTCGCACCGGAGCTTACGTAATAGATGCGCGCCTTTGCCTACTTTATCCTGCTCATGCTGGTGTCGCTGCTGCTCAGCGCCCTGCTCAACCATCCCCTCTACGGCCTGCTGCAGGAGAGCATGAGCAAGGGGCCGCATAAACTGATCAATACCGTGGCCAAGTTGATCGCGATACCGGGCTTTATCCTGATTCTTCGCCACTTCGCCATCAATAATAAAATCGGCCTGGGTTACGGCCTGCCGAGATCCGCGTTTGTAAGCGATCTGCTCAAGGGCTGGCTCAGTGGCCTGTCGATCCTGCTGCTGCTGAGCGCCGGTCTGTTCCTGTTCGGCGTACGCAGTATCGATTTCCCCACCGAGGCGTGGCTGCCGCTGCTGTTGAAAACCACCCTGGTGGCCCTGATCGGCGGTCTGCTGATCGGTTTTATCGAAGAGACCTTTTTCCGCGGCGGGCTGTTCGGGGCCATCCGCCGTGATCACGGTTTCGTGGTGACGATGCTGCTTTCCAGCCTGTTCTATGCCGGTCTGCACTTCATCGACCCGCCGCCGCTTGCCGGCGCCGAGGCGCAGGCCTGGTACAGCGGCCTGCTGATACTCTCCGGCGCCTTCTCCCAGTTTGCCGAATGGCGGATATTCGACTCATTCGTCGCCCTGTTCGGCCTCGGGGTCTTCTTCGCGGTGGTGCGCGAGCGCACCGGCAACATCGCCTACTGCATCGGCCTGCATGCGGGGTTCGTTTTTGTCATCAAGACCGTGCGCAAGTTCAGCGACCTCAATCCCGACAGTGCCTTCAGCTTCCTGGTGGGCAGCTACGACGGCATGATCGGCTACCTGTCGGCGGCCGGCCTGCTGATCCATACCCTCCTGGTCTATCGTTTCTGGCGCCGGCCGAAAGCCGCGCAGGCTTGTACGGAATAACTCCCGTCACGGAGAATCAACCGTTCGGGCGATCATGTTTGGTGAATAAATCCCAGGGGTAATCCCCCGGTTCAGCCGGGGGACTAGTCAGGTTTGACCTATGCATGGGTCGAGCGCCTCTGGCTGACATATGGCAAATGGACTCTCGCCAAGACGCCAAGAGCGCAAAGATTAAGGGAAGGAATTGGTTTTCCTTGGCGTGCTTGGCGTCTTGGCGAGAGTAATGATCCTTTACCGATCCGGGATCGGGTAGGCGCCGTGGGTACGAAAAGTTGTTCAGCCGTCTTGGGCGGCTCAAGGTGTTGTGGCGCCGTTGAGGTGCTCACCCATGCTGGCAGTAGTTAACTTTGTCCATGAGTTCAGGGCTTCAGGTGAGGATTCGATTATTCAACACTTGACGGCAGCAGCAGGGTAAAGCGCGTGATGCCATCGGCCGAACTCACGATGACATCGCCGCCATGGGCGCTCAATATGGAGCAGGTGATCGCCAGGCCCAGTCCCGAACCCTCGGTCTTCCGGTGGTGTGCGCTGTCGGCCCGATAGAAGCGATTGAAGAGTCGGGGCAGATGCTCGTCCGGGATACAGGGGCCGGTGTTTTCCACGGTCAGCTGAACCGAGCCATCTTCCTGCTTGCCGATTCTGATGGTTACGGACTCACCTGCCGGTGTATAGCAAAGCGCGTTGGACAGCAGATTGCTGATGGCCCGACGCAACATGAGACGATCGCCGAGGATGGCCCCATCCCCCTCGGCCGAGATTTGAATCTCCTTCTCCTCCGCCAGTGCGTCATAGAACTCCAGTAGCTCTGCCACCTCATCAGCCAGTTCGAGTTGTTGCCGTTTCGGGATGAGCTGCTGGTTATCCGCCTTGGCGAGAAACAGCATGTCGCTGATCATACGGGACAGGCGCTCAAACTCCTCCTCGTTGGAGGCCAGTATGTTCCGATAGTCCTCGACCGTTCTTGTTTTCGACAGGGTGACCTGAGTTTGGGTCAGCAGATTGCTCACCGGTGTTCTCAGTTCATGGGCGAGGTCGGACGAAAAATCCGACAGTCTCTGAAACGACTCCTCCAGCCGGGAGAGCATTTCATTCAGGGTGCTGGTCAGGTCGGCCAGTTCCAGGGGCATTGTCTCCGCGGGCAGGCGCGCGTGCAGCCGATTCGCGGTAATGTCCTTGGCCTGGCGCTTGATCGACTGAAGCGGCGCCAGCCCCCAGCAGACGACCAGCCAGCCAAGCAGGCCCGTTGCGATGGTGGTCAGCGCTATGAACACCCTAAGGTTTTTGCGGAAAGAGCGCATGAAATGTTCGTGATCGGATATCTCGGTGGCAATCACCACGGTATAGGGGGAGCCGGCACCACCCTTGGAGATGTGTGTTTCTGATATGCCGCGCCATACGAGTCCATTGTCGGCCGTCCATTTGACCAGATATTCCGAACCTGTCGCAGTGAAATGGTCTAGTAATTTTGGGGGCGGCTCGAGTTCGGCATTGGCGCGTACCCATCGCCAGTCTGGTCCGATAACGGCAATGACCAGATTGTTATACCCGATCAACGCGTCATCCAACCGACTCGTAAACGTTTCACCACGGGGAGTTGCCAGAGCCTTTTCGAGGATGTGCCTGACCTGTTTCATTTTGCCGCTTAGCACCACCAGGTCCTGCTCTTCAAAATGGTGTTCCTGCGAGTGCATGACGTACCACCCGAGCAGCGACAGCACGAGTGCCGACAACAATGCGAACCACAAGGTCAGGCGAAGCGTCAGCGATCGACTCTGTAACAGACTCAATCCGTAACCTCCAGTACGTAGCCCATGCCGCGCACCGTGTGGATCAATTTGGGTTCGAAACCATCGTCAATCTTCATGCGCAGGCGCTTGATGGCCACTTCGATAACGTTGGTGTCGCTGTCAAAGTTCATGTCCCAGACCTGTGATGCGATCAGTGAACGGGGCAACACTTCCCTCTGACGACGGAGCAATAACTCCAGCAAGGCGAACTCCTTGGCGGTCAGGTCGATGCGTCTCCCCGCACGGACCACCCGACGCCGCAAGAGGTCCAGTTCAAGATCGGCAATCTTCAACGACGTGGATTCCTTCGTTTTCGCGCCGCGACGTAACAGCGTTCGCACACGCGCCAGCAGTTCCGTAAAGGCGAATGGCTTTACCAGGTAATCATCCGCGCCCAGTTCCAGGCCCTTGACCCGGTCTTCAACTTGATCGCGGGCGGTCAGGAACAGTACTGGCATCTCCTTGCCGGCGCGCCGTATCCCATGCAATACCTGCCAGCCGTCAATATCCGGCACCATGACATCGAGTATCGCCAGATCATAGGCCTCGGTAAGTGCAAGATGAAGACCATCCAGGCCATTGACCGCCAGATCGACCATGAAGCCGGCCTCGGTCAAACCCTTTTTCAGGTAAGTGCCTGTTTTCGGTTCGTCTTCCATCACCAGGATTTTCATAAGCTCTCTCCACCAGGATGCCGCCGCAACTGCCGGTGCATATTACGCCACTTCCGGCCGCGGATCGCAAAGATTACAGAAATGTAATCCTCCCGCCAGTTTCCTGTTGGTTTTAGGCAAGCAGAATGGCACCGCCGAAGTCGGATGCTTCGGTATGTTCAACAGATACCCAACGATATTTCAACCCGATTACAAGGTGGTTTATGAAGAAGAGAATTTCAATTCTGGTTCTGGCTGCGTTGCCTGCCCTTGCCTTGGCGGCGGGTGATAACGCCGGCAATCATGGTATGGACGACCATCAGATGCCGCAAGGCCATGACATGGCCGGGATGCATAAGGATAAGCACGCCGCGGTGGCGGGAAAGCCGGGGGAATCCGCACAGGCAAGTCGCACCATCGAAGTCACCATGGATGACAACATGCGTTTCACGCCGAGCAATATTCGCGTCAACAAGGGGGAGACCGTGCGTTTCTTCCTCAAGAACCAGGGCAAGGTAGCGCACGAGCTGGTGATCGGAACCCAGGATGAATTCAACAAGCACGCCGCAATGATGCGCCAGATGCCGGGCATGAAGCATACCGAAGCGAACCTGATCAATCTCAATTCCGGACAGAGTGGCGCCCTGGTGTGGCAGTTCACTCAATCCGGTTCGGTCGATTTCGCCTGCCTGCAACCGGGCCACCGGGAAGCCGGCATGGTGGGTAAGGTCGCGGTTAACTGATTCCATGGGACGGGGCTGCCACATGCGCCCCGGCCCTGTGGGAACACAAAGGTATTCGGCCATATGTTGTCGCTGAACAAAAACAGTGGCCAGAAATTCCTGCCTGGGTGGAAACCGCCCGGCAATAATTCCAGGAGTTATAATAATGCGAGTGCTTACGCATGCGTTGATCATCGTGCTTGGTGCCACCATGCCATGGATGACGATCAATGCCGAGACGGCGGGGTTGACGCTTGACAAGGCGATCCGGATAGCCGTCACCACCGACCCCTGGCTCACTGGCAGCCGTCATCAGGAGACGGCGCTGGCGGACGAGGCCGTTTCCGCCGCCACGCTGCCTGACCCCAGGGTCAGCGTAATGGCGGCCAACCTGCCCACCGACAGCTTCGATCTAGGCCAGGAGGCGATGACACAGCTTACAGTGGGTGTCACGCAGATGTTTCCACGCGGTGACAGTCGGGCGCTCGCACGGCAACAGAAGCAGCAATCCAGCTTGCAGCAGCCGTTACTGCGAATGGATCGCGAGGCCAAGGTGGCCGCCACCGTGAGCCAGCTGTGGCTGGAGGCGTTCAAGGCCGAGGAAAGCATTCGCCTGATTGAAAACGATCGCGCCCTGTTCGAACAGCTGGTGGATGCCGCCGAGGCGAGTTATGCCACGGCCCTCGGACGGTCCCGCCAGCAGGATGTGATCCGCGCGCAACTGGAGTTGACGCGCCTTGATGATCGCCTGACCGCACTGAACCAGCAGAAGGAATCGGCGCAACAACAATTGTCCGAATGGGTTGGCGAGTTCGCGGACAGTACCCCCGCCGGCCCTTTGCCCATGCTGGAGCTGCCCGCACCGGCACTGTTGACGGATAACAGGCCACTCTCCCAGCCACTCTCCCAGCAACCTTGGTATGAATGGCTGCGCCTGCATCCGGCGGTGCAGGCCGAGGACCGCCGGATCGATTCCATGGCAACGGGGGTCGAACTGGCCCGGCAGAAGTACAAGCCGGAATGGGGCGTAACCGCGCAATACGGTTATCGCGCCGACGACCCGCTGGGGCGTGAGCGCGCCAATCTGTTTTCCGTCGGCGTGAGTTTTGATTTGCCGTTGTTCACTTCCAACCGGCAGGACAGGGACGTCAGCGCCGCCGTGGCCCGTGCCGAGGCCGTTAAAACCGACAAATTACTCCTGGTCCGGCAGCTGATGGCGAAACTGGAAATGGCACGAGCGCAACTCAAGCGCCTGGACCAGCGCCAAACGCTTTACCAGCGGCAACTGCTGCCGCAGATGAGCGAACAGGCCGAGGCCGCCCTTGGCGCCTACAACAACGACGATGGCGACTTCGCGGAAGCCGTGCGCTCGCGCATCGCCGAGCTCAACGCCAAAATCGACGCCCTTGCCATCGCGGTGGACCGGCAAAAAACCATCGCGCAGATCAGGTACCTGCTTGCCCAGGTGCCCACGGTGAACGGGTGAAAGCGGGCGCTTGAACCTGAAAAGCACAATTGACCGCCTCATTACAAAGCAAGTGGCTTAGGAATCGAACATGAAGAACATGATGAAAACACTAGGTTTGGTCACCATCGGTGCGTTGGCGGGTGCCGCCGGGGTATGGACGGCGGGCGACGGTTTGAACGTGGCGGCCCAGACTGAAAGCGGTGATCGTCCGCCGCTCTATTGGGTCGCGCCGATGGACCCGAACTACAAACGTGACAAACCGGGCAAGTCACCCATGGGTATGGACCTGATCCCGGTGTATGAAGAGGCCGCAGCTGGCGACACTCCCGGCACGGTGCGCATATCGTCCGATGTCATCAACAACCTGGGGGTGCGCACCACCCGCGTCGAACGAGGCGCAATCGAAACGGAAATTCAGACCGTCGGTTATGTGCAATACGACGAGGATGAACTGGTGCATATTCATCCACGGGTGGAAGGCTGGATCGAGAAGCTGTATGTCAAGGCCGAGGGGGATCCGGTCGCCAAGGGCGCGCCACTCTACGCCATCTATTCACCCACGCTGGTCAATGCCCAGGAGGAGCTGGTACTGGCCCTCAAGCGGGACAATCCACGGCTTGTCAGGGCCGCACAGGATCGGCTCGCGGCCTTGCAGTTGCCCCGTTCGGTGATTGCGGATTTGAAGAAGAGCCGAAAGGTGCGCCAAACCATCACTTTCTACGCACCACGATCCGGCGTACTGGACAATCTCGACGTGCGGGAAGGCATGTTTGTCAAGCCGGGCATGCGGATGATGAGTATCGGCGTGCCGGAGCACATCTGGGTGGTCGGCGAAGTGTTCGAACGCCAGGCGGCGCTGATTGCCTCAGGCGATGAGGTCAGCATGCGCCTGGATTATCTTCCGGGCCGGGATTGGAGCGGTACTATTGATTACGTCTACCCGAGCCTTAACAGCAAAACGCGCACCGCCCGGATCCGCACCCAATTCGACAATGCCGACGGCGTACTCAAGCCGGGCATGTTTGCCCAGTTGGTGATCAGTCCGCGTCAACTCCAGGAGACGCTGTTTGTTCCGCGAGAGGCATTGATCCGAACCGGCGGCCAGTCACGCGTGGTCATGGCACTGGGTGAGGGCAAGTACAAATCGATTCAGGTGACGGTTGGCCGTATCAGTGACCGGCAGGTGGAGATCCTGTCCGGGCTTGAAGAGGGCGAACAGATCGTTACCTCGGCGCAGTTCCTGCTCGATTCCGAATCCAGCAAAAGTTCGGATTTCAAGCGCATGAGTCAACAAGGGGATGAAGAAGCCGTACCGGATGAGGCCTGGGTGGCGGCACGCATCGAGGGCCTGATTGCGGATCACCGCATGGTGACCCTGGCGCACGAGGCGATCGAAGTCTGGCAGTGGCCAGCCATGACTATGGATTTCCTGGTGGATACGCGGGTCGATCTAAGCGCACTGAGAGCCGGTATGAGCCTGCATGTCGAAATCATCAAGGGCGCGGGTGGCGAGTACCGGGTTGGTCAAGTGCATATACCCGATGATGCTGCCCAGGATGACAATGTTCTGGCCATGGACCATAGCCAGCAACAGGGTACAGGACGCGCAACGCTGCCGGAGATGGATCACAGCCAGCATCAGGGCATGACCATGATGACCAGCGAAAAGAAGGGGCAGTGAAATGATTGCAGCCCTCATTCGCTGGTCCGTCAACAATCGCTTCTTTGTGCTGCTGGCGACCCTGATTCTGGTTGGGGTGGGCCTCTACTCGCTGAAAAATACGCCGGTGGACGCGCTACCGGATCTGTCCGACGTGCAGGTGATCATCAAGACCAGCTACCCGGGCCAGGCGCCCCAGGTGGTGGAAGATCAGGTCACCTATCCCCTCACCACCGCCATGCTGTCGGTGCCGGGCGCGGCGACGGTGCGCGGCTACTCCTTCTTCGGCGACTCTTACGTCTACGTGATTTTCGATGACAAGACAGACGCCTATTGGGCCCGCTCTCGGGTGTTGGAATACCTGTCACAGGTGGCGCCGACGCTGCCGCCCAATGCGCGGCCGCAACTGGGACCCGATGCCACGGGCGTCGGCTGGGTCTACCTCTATGCCCTGGTAGACAAAACCGGCAGGCACGACCTCAGTCAACTGCGCAGCCTGCAGGACTGGTTTCTGAAATACGAACTGCAAACCGTGCCCGGTGTCTCCGAAGTGGCCGCGCTCGGCGGCATGATCAAGCAGTATCAGGTGATGGTGAACCCGGAAAAGCTGCGTGCCTTCGGCATGCCGCTGTCCCACATCCAGACGGCAATCCAGCGCGGCAATCAGGAGGTGGGTGCCTCGGTCGTGGAAATGGCGGAGGCCGAGTACATGGTGCGGGCCACCGGCTATATCCATAATATCGAAGACCTGGGCAATATTCCGCTCGGGCTGGATGCCAACGGCACGCCGCTATTGCTCAAGGAGGTCGCCGATATCGAACTGGGACCGCAGATGCGCCGGGGCATCGCCGAGCTTAACGGCGAGGGTGAAACCGTCGGTGGCATCGTCGTCATGCGCTTTGGGGAAAACGCCCAGAAGACCATCGACGGGGTCAAGGCCAAACTGGAAAAACTCAAGGCGGGGCTGCCGGATGGCGTCGAGATCGTCACGGTGTACGACCGCTCCGGCCTGATCGAGCGCGCGGTGGAAAACCTCTGGCACAAGCTGTTGGAGGAGTTCATCGTCGTCGCCCTGGTGTGCATGGTGTTCCTGTTCCATGTGCGCTCGTCGCTGGTCGCCATCATCAGTCTTCCGGTGGGGATACTCACCGCCTTCATCATCATGCACTGGCAGGGACTCAACGCCAATATCATGTCGTTGGGGGGCATCGCGATTGCCATCGGCGCCATGATCGACGGCGCCATCGTGATGATCGAGAACATGCACAAGCATATGGAGCGCACACCGCTGACCAGGGAGAACCGCTGGCGCCTGGTGGCCGATTCGGCGGCCGAAGTGGGGCCGGCGCTGTTTTTCAGTCTGCTGATCATCACCGTCAGCTTCGTGCCGGTGTTTACCCTGGAGGCGCAGGAGGGGCGCATGTTCTCCCCGCTCGCCTTCACCAAGACCTACGCCATGGCCGCCAGTGCGGCGCTGTCGGTAACCCTGGTACCGGTGCTGATGGGGTTGTTTATTCGCGGCAAGGTGCTTCCCGAACATAAAAACCCGATCAACCGGATCCTGATCCGTGCCTATATGCCGGTGCTAAAAGGTGCTTTGCATTTCCCCAAATCAACGCTGTTCCTGACGTTGCTGGTTACGCTTATCGGCTTCTGGCCGGTGAACAAAATCGGCAGCGAGTTCATCCCGCCGCTGGACGAGGGTGATCTGATGTACATGCCCACCACCTATCCGGGCCTGTCCATCGGCAAGGCGCGTGAACTGCTGCAGCAGACCGATAAGCTGATCGCCACGGTGCCGGAAGTGGAAACCGTGTTTGGCAAGATAGGCCGGGCGGAAACCGCTACCGACCCCGCGCCGCTGACCATGGTCGAGACCTTTATCCAGCTCAAGCCCAGGGAGCAGTGGCGTGCAGGCATGACAACGGAGAAATTGAAAAAGGAACTGGATGCGCTGGTCATACTGCCGGGACTGACCAACGCCTGGGTAATGCCCATCAAGACCCGCATCGATATGTTGGCCACCGGTATCAAGACGCCGGTGGGGATCAAGGTGGCGGGCGAGGATCTTGCCCAGATCCAGCAGATCGGCCAGCAATTGGAACAGATCCTTAAGGATGTCCCGGGCACCGCCTCGGTCTATTCCGAACGGGTGGCCGGCGGCCGCTATATCAAGGTGGATATCGAACGCGCCAGGGCGGCGCGTTACGGCCTCAATATCGCCGATGTGCAGCAGATTGTCTCCACTGCCATTGGCGGCATGAACGTCAGCCAGACCATCGAGGGGTTGGAGCGCTACCCGATCAACCTGCGCTATCCGCAGGACTACCGCAGTTCGCCCGAGCAACTGGCGCTGTTGCCCATCGTCACGCCGGGCGGCCAGCGCATCGCGCTCGCCGATGTCGCCCGTGTCTACGTGGAGGACGGCCCGCCGGCGATCAAGAGCGAAAATGCGCGCCTCAATGGCTGGACCTTCGTCGATATCGAGGGGGTGGATGTGGGTAGCTATGTCCAGAACGCCATGGTGGTGGTGGATGAGCAGCTCAAGTTGCCCGCCGGCTATTCCGTGGTCTGGTCCGGGCAGTATGAATATATGCTGCGCGCCAAGGAGAAGCTGACCTATGTGGTGCCGATGACGCTGGCGATCATCGTGGTGTTGCTGTACATGAACTTCCGCCGCTTTACCGAGGTGGTCATGATCCTCAGCACCCTGCCCCTGGCCATGGTTGGCTCGGTCTGGCTGATGTATCTGCTGGGCTACAACTTCTCTGTTGCAGTGGGCGTTGGTTTCATTGCACTGGCCGGCGTGGCGGTGGAAATCGGCGTAATCATGCTGGTTTATCTCAATCAGGCGTACCTGCAGATGCAGGCCAAATGCGAGAAGCAGGGGGTGCATCCCAGAAGGGAGACCCTGCAGCACGCGGTACTGCATGGCGCGGTTTTGCGCGTACGCCCGGTCATGATGACCGCCGCCGCCATTATCGGCGGCCTGCTGCCGATCATGTATGGCAGCGGTACCGGATCCGAAGTGATGAGTCGCATCGCCGCCCCCATGGTCGGCGGTATGGCCAGCGCCCTGGTGCTTACCTTATTGGTGCTGCCGACGGTTTATTACCTGTGGAAAAGCCGTGAACTCGGCGAGTAGTACTACTTCAATTTGATAAAGTACTTTTGTAGGGTGAGGAGTGGTGCAAGGATGTACCGTTTACGGACCTGAGGATGGAATGCGCCTAACGGCTTATCCACCCTACGAAACTCAAACAGCTTTACCCGGCAATATTAAATTGGAAGGCTACTGGGAGTCTGTCGGGCTTGACCGATCGTGGCGAGTCCATAGACTGGGGTTTAATGCGTGTGCGCCCTGATGTTGGGGTTCGTTCCTTCCCCAACCGACGGGCTAGGGTAGGTTGGATTAGCGCAGCATATTCCGGCGAACTAGCGGGCTGTTGTGAGCGACACGAACTGTCTCGATCGCAATTGATGGGACTTCGAGCGAAGACTCCCGCCGAGCGGCGGTTGTCGGGGATTGGTGGTAATCGCGCCGCCCGGCCTGTTGGCCGGGACAACGCACACTTCTAATCAGAGCAAATCAGCCATTGGGGTACGACGCTTCATACTGGCGGCGTTCCTCCTCGGCCATGGCCGTGACGGGGTGGGAAGTGCCGTGATCGATCTTATCATCATGCGCCAGCTTGCCGTTTTCAATACGGTAGCTGTGCTGGGGTGGCAGGTACCCTAGCTCATTCCCGGCGTAGCTCCAACCGGCGGCATCCACTGGATTATCGCGGAAATTCTCCAGTTCCTGATTCACCTCGGCACGGCTTTTGCTGCTGGGCGTGGCGTGGGGCGCCCAGCCGATCTGACCACCGACCCAGCTCCAGCCGCTGTCAGCAAAGGCAGCGGGAACGATGAATGCGCTGAGGGTCAGGGCAATGACAGATTTCTTGATAGACATGATGAATCTCCTTAAACGGTTTGGTTAGTGAATTTACTCGGTATTTCGGGAAACCGTGGCGCTATCTTAGGGGGGTGGTCCCAACAGGACGCTGACCTGGAGATTACATTTTTGATAGGTGGTTGCGCTTGGCGTGTGGAGGAGACGGGATTGCAACGTGCCTGAAACGGTGTCACTCACACTCCGTGGGATCTTCACCTGGCAGTGGGAAATAAGCGAATAAAGTAATAAAAAACGGTACAGCCTGCCGGAATGTATGTTTAACTAGGCTACGCAAAGAGGTGTATCGGATGGAAAGTGGTCTTACCATTTTTGTGACCCTTGTCATTAACTTCCCGTCATGAACGGGTCTGGGTTGATAAGCAGACGAGTGCGATTCGACAGCAGCTTGTGAACAGATCAGAAAACAACCCCAACGATTTCCCCGCGCGCTATCAGGAGAGCGATTCAGGGCGGCGTATTTTTGTCCTCCTGCTGCTGGTGCTCTGCATCAGTTTCGGCGGCTATTACCTCATCTTCCGCTTCGCCACCCAAAGCATCGATAACCAGGCCCGGGCCGAGATGAAGAGCCGGGTTGAGGTTGCCCTGGATATCGAATCGAGACGGCTGGGCGATCTGCTCACTGAATACGCCTTTTGGGATGTGGCCCATAAAAACCTGATACAGCAACCCGATCCGCAATGGGCCGATGAAAATATCGGCACCTACATGGCTGACAATCTCTCGATCGCCCTGTCCATTGCCGTGCGCGGCGACAATAGCGAAGCGATCGCCTTTCGTGACGGAAAGCAAGCCACCGGGGTACTGGCCGATCTCAGGCGGGCCGGGCTCGATAAACTGGTCCCCGTTATCCGCACGGACACCAGCCGGCCCGATCCCCAAAATGCCTTTATAGAGCTCGACGGGCAATTGATGCTGCTGGCGGTGGATACCTTCACTCCCGAGTTTGAGCGCAGCCCGGCGGCGGACGGTGCCTACCTGTTGATCGCCAGGAGCATCGATGCCGAATATATTGCGACCATCGGTGAGCTTTATAAAATCCCCAATCTGCGTTTTGCGGGCGGGGCCGCCATCGACCCGGCCCTGTCCCATACCCTCCAGGACCTGGAGGCGAAATCCCGGCTCACCCTGGCCTGGGATGAACGCTCTCCGGCAAAGAACACCTCCCACCGGATCGCCTTGCCCCTGACTGCGACCTTTCTGCTCATGGTCGTGATCAGTGGCTGGATCATCCGCATGGATATCGGTCGCCGTCAACAGCAGGAGCAGATGCTGCGGGAGCTGGCAACCCACGATCCACTCACCGGGATCTACAATCGCCGGCAGTTTTTCCGCTTGGCACATCGGGAACTGGGCAGGACCAATCGCGAGAAAATCGCCATGAGCCTGCTGATTCTCGATCTCGATCACTTCAAGCAGGTGAATGATCATTATGGTCATGTCGCCGGTGATCAGTTGCTGATCAATACCGCCAAGGTGCTTTTCGAGGGCCTTCGGGAATTTGATGTCATCGCCCGTTATGGGGGCGAGGAGTTTGTCATACTCCTGCCCAACACCGACCTGAAGCAGGCACAGGAGATCGCTGAGCGTTTAAGAGTACTGGTTGAGCAGTCGGTACTCCTGTTTCGGAAAGTATCGCTCCAGGTGACGGTCAGTATCGGCATTACGACTTACCGTTACAAAGAGGAACCCCGTGAGCTGCTGGCCCGCGCTGACCACGCCCTCTATGCCGCCAAAAGCGCGGGCCGAAATCAATGTCATGTGGCGGGCAGCCATGGGCCGGACTAGGAGTCTGTCGGGTTTGAGTGAACCGGCAGACCGGCCGCGGATTGCTCACTCCTTAGGACCCGCGCAAGAATAATTCCGTAGTACCGAGGGCGTTCCTGGGCCCCGCTGGCAAGGCACGCTTTGCAGGCAATGGCCGCTCCCTTGCCAAAAAGCGTAACGCCGCCAGCGGGGTCCAGGGGCGACCGAATACAGGAACTTATTCTTGCGCGGGTCCTTATAGACGGTATCCTCCCCCGCCCCGATGTGATCCGTCTCCGGGAACAGACCCCCCTAATCCGCTGGCGGATGACTTCCAGGCGCAACATCCGGGCTGAGCCTTCTATACTTAACTCGGTAGAAGGTGAGGCAGGTATGAACGGACTGGATACCAGACTCGGGCTGCTGATGTGGTTTCTGTTGGCGGTGCTGACGACGCCGGTAGCGGCGGTGGAGCCGGAGACGCCACCGCCCGGGGCGCTATGGATGCTGAAACTCGATGGCGTGGTCGGGCCCTCTACGGCCGACTATCTGGTGCGTGGGCTCGAGCGGGCGGTGGAAGCGGAGGCGGCGGCCGTGCTGGTGCGCATCGACACCCCTGGCGGGCTGGACAGCTCCATGCGCGATATGATCGCGGGGGTGCTGGCCTCACCGGTTCCGGTGATCTGTCATGTGGCGCCCGGGGGGGCGCGGGCCGCCAGTGCCGGGACCTTCCTGCTCTACAGCTGCCATGTCGCGGCGATGGCGCCGGCCACCAATCTCGGCGCGGCGACCCCGGTCTCGATCGGTACACCGATGAGTCCGCCGCCGGAGCGGGAGCGTCCGGCCCCGAAGGAGCCGTCATCGAAGGATCAGACCCCACCTGCCGATGGGACCTCGAAAGATCAGGCCGCACAGGGTGATGCGACCGCGCAAGGTGATGCCGATAGCAAGGATGACGACGCCGCGGACTCCCCACTGCCGAAGAGCGCGATGGAGCGCAAGGTGACTAACGATGCCGTGGCCTACATCCGCAGCCTTGCCGAGCTGCGCGGGCGCAATGCCGACTGGGCCGAAAAGGCGGTGCGCCAGGGGGCGAGCCTGAGCGCCGCCCGCGCCCTGGAGCTGGGGGTGATCGACCTGGTGGCGGCCGATACCGAGACGCTGTTGAAGGCGCTGCAGGGCAAGCGCGTGAAGATCGGCGAGCGGGAGGTCACGCTTGATCTCGCCACCGCCCCACGGGTGGTCCACGACCCGGACTGGCGGAGTGAGTTCCTCGCCGTGATCACCAATCCCAATGTCGCCTATGTGTTGATGCTGCTGGGCCTGTACGGGTTGATCTTCGAGTTCTCCAACCCCGGCTTCGGCCTGCCCGGCATCCTCGGCGCAACCTGCCTGCTGGTGGCACTCTACGCCTTCCAGATACTGCCGGTCAGCTATGCCGGTCTCGCGCTGATGCTGCTCGGCGTGGGGCTGATCGCCGCCGAGGTGATGATGCCGAGTTTCGGCGTGTTCGGCATCGGCGGGCTGATCGCCTTCGTTATCGGCTCGATTATGTTGATGGATACCGACATCCCCGCCTACCAGGTGGCCATGCCGGTAATCGTGGCACTGGCGCTGATGACCGGTGCGATGCTGTTCATGGTGCTGGGCATGGCGATGCGTTCCCATCGACGCCCCCGGGTCTACGGTGCGGACCTGGCGATCGATCAGTGTGTGACCATCGAACAAGTCAATGCCGATCTGGCCCTGGCCCGTTACGAGGGCGAGCTCTGGTCGGTGCGCTGTAGTGAACCGCTGGCCCCCGGCGACCGGGTCCGGGTCAAGGCTATCGATGGACTAACCCTTGTGGTCGACAAGCTGGAGGAGTGAGATGGCGGGCGGATACTACTTTGTCTTAACCTTACTGGTCATCATCGTCATGATGTTGATCATGATGTTCCGCGTCCTGCGCGAGTATGAGCGGGGTGTCATCTTCATGCTCGGGCGCTTCTATCGGGTCAAGGGGCCGGGTCTGATCATCGTCGTGCCGGTGATCCAGCAGATGGTCCGGGTTGATCTGCGGACGCTGGTCATGGATGTGCCGACCCAGGATGTGATCTCGCTGGATAACGTCTCGGTCAAGGTCAACGCCGTGATCTATTTCCGGGTGGTGGACCCGGAACGGGCGATCATCCATGTCGAGAACTATCTTGAGGCGACCAGCCAGCTCTCCCAGACTACCCTGCGTTCGGTCCTGGGCCAGCATGAGCTTGACGATATGCTCTCTGCGCGTGACAAACTCAATATCGATATCCAGCAGATCCTGGACAAACAGACCGACGCCTGGGGTATCAAGGTCGCCAATGTGGAGATCAAGCATGTCGATCTGGATGAAAGCATGATCCGCGCCATCGCCAAGCAGGCGGAGGCGGAGCGTTCCAGACGCGCCAAGGTGATCCACGCCATGGGTGAGTTGGAAGCGTCGGAAAAGCTGCTGCAGGCGGCGCAGATACTGGCCAAACAGCCGCAGGCGCTGCAGTTGCGCTATATGCAGACCCTGACCGAGATCACCGGCCAGAATACCCACACCATCGTGTTTCCCCTGCCGATCGACCTGATCAACCAGTGGACCGGTAAAGGGGGCGGGGCGAGCGTGGCGGTGGATGAACGCAATGAAGGCGAATAATGCTAACTTCGCAATAACTTTGCACATAACATGCAGGATGCCGGAAGTCTGTTTGCGTGCATACGTCGCTTCATGAACAATGCCCGATCATGGCCGAATGGCACTTACTTAAGCCAAGAGCCACCGTCATTCCGGCGCAGGCCGGAATCCAGACGTGTGCCTGGCATGACGCACAGGCCGCCGTTCCAGGCTAAGCCTGGGACAATATGGTCCGCCGTTACCGGACGGAAGGACA
>NZ_JAQGEI010000016.1 GCF_029017505.1 Sedimenticola hydrogenitrophicus | reverse complement strand
AGTGATAGGTTGAGATTTACCTGATTATGGCTACATAGTTCTACTCCGTCAGATTGACTCGGACCGGCTTCCTCAGAGCTTTCGGGTGGAAGCTATCCGCACGGCGCTAAAATCTGACAAATTGGATTTATTCACCGCTGAACTCCGGCCGGCGCTTTTCCATGAAGGCGGTGACGCCTTCGGCGAAGTCGTGACTCAGGGCACAACGGGTGAAGCTCCCCTGCTCAGCCAGCAACTGCTGTTCAAGGGTATTGCTCATGCCCTCGTTGATCAGTCGCTTGGCCTGTGCATAGGCCCGAGTGGGCCCCCGGGCCAGGCGTTCGGCCAGTTGCAGGGTGACGGCCTCCAACTCACTGTCCGCCACCACCTGGTTTACCAGGCCAATAGCGCAGGCCCCGGCCGCGTCGATCGGTTCATTCAGCAGGGTCAGACCCATGGCACGTTTAGTGCCGACGGCCCGCGGGAGGAACCAGGTATTACCGCCATCCGGGGTAGTGCCGATCTGGGAGTAGGCCTGGGTAAAGCGTGCACTGTCAGCGGCAATCGCCAGATCGGCCGCCGCCACCAGGCTCATGCCAAATCCGGCCACGCTGCCCCGCACCCCGGCGATCACCGGCTGGGGCATCTCCCGGAGAATGGTGATGAACTGGTGAACCACACCGATCAGCCCGGACACTTCAGCTTTTCGCTCCTCGTCCGGAAGCTCAAGCCCCTGCCTGAAAAAGCCGATATCACCCCCCGCCATGAAGTGATCACCCGCACCACGCAGCACCACGCAGCGCACGCGTTGGTCTTCGGACAGAGCCATGAAACCGTCCCGCAACTGATAGGACATCTCGCGGTTGAGGGCATTGAGCGATGCGGGCCGGTCCAGGGTGACCACCGCCACAGCGCCCTTTCGTTCGATCCGGACTACCTCATCCATCTCTCTCCTCCTAAACTCAGGGGTCGGAGTCAAGCCGCCCGACCTGGTGAACATTGCCCTCGTATGGAGCGGCCTGACTCCGACTCCGCCCTTCCTGCGGCCCGTCATTGCACAATAAAAAGTGGGAGCGGCGGCTTTTGATACCACGATACGGTTGCCCCCTGCACGCAGCGGCCAATCCGCTCCCACGTAAACCTGTTGTACAGCTACTCCATTTGACTGGAGGTTTTCAGCTGTTGTTCAAAATCATCCAGCGCCTCGAGAATGGCTGACTTTTCCATCTCACCCGCATGCCCGGTCAGGGCAACCAGCTCCTGCGTGGGCACGTTGCCCCGCGGGCCGCGGAACAGGCCCTTGACAATGCCGATGGCCGCCAGGCCCTGCGCGGTCTCGAAGCGTTGCTCCATGTAAAACCACTTGTCGTCCCATCCCAGTACGCGGGTATGCAGATCGAACCGTTCAAACGGGTTGATCTGCCGACGGAAGCGGATGCTGGCGATGGAGATCACCGGCAGCCAACGCCGCCTGAGCACCTCGTTAAACAGTCCGCTGCGCAGCATCAGCTCGATCCGCCCCAGATCCATCAGCGCCAGGTAACGGGAGTTGGTGAGATGCAGATTGATGTCCAGATCGGTCGGCATCACCCGCATCCGCAGGCTGGCCACCTCCATGAGCCCCTGCCGGGGACGAAACCGGGAGCGGAACAGCTGCAGCATGAGACGAAACAGCAGATTCATGCCCTGGCACCCGGTTCCCGGTTGACCCGTGCCGTTTCAGAAGGCCTCGTCATCGAACTCCATCATACCCCTGGAGCCGGCCATGACACTGGCAAACAGGGCGCCGCTCTGGGGCAGGATACGCTCGAAGTAGAAGCGCGCCGTATCCACCTTGGCCTGGTAGAAGAGTGGATCCTGCTCGCGTTTCAGTTGGGCGACTTCCGCCATGCGCATCCACAGATAACCGAGCGCGACCAGGGCGAACAGGCGCAGGTAGTCAGTCGCGGCGGCACCCATCTCATCGGGGTTTTTCAGGCCTCTTTGCGCCAGCACCGCCGTCGCCTTCTGCAGCCGGCCAAACGCCTTGGCCAGCGGCATCAGGAAGGCGTGCAGGGAGAAATCCTGCTCTTTCGATTCGAGATAATCCCGCACCGGGTGGAAGAAGCGCCGCAGATAGCGCCCCATGTGTGCCGGCAACTTGCGCCCCACCAGATCCATCGCCTGGATCCCGTTGGTTCCCTCATAGATCTGGGCGATTCGGGCATCCCGAACGTACTGCTCCATGCCGTGCTCACGGATATAACCGTGCCCGCCGAACACCTGCATCCCCAGGTTGGCCACTTCAGAACCGGTGTCGGTCATGAATGCCTTGACGATCGGGGTCATCAGGGCGACGAAATCCTCGGCCTCGCGGCGCCGTTTCGCATCCGGGTTGCGCTTGGCGTGATCCAGCTCGCGGGCAACCCAGACCGCCAGCGCCCGGTTGCCCTGCACATAGGCCCGTTGGGTCAGCAGCATGCGCCGGACATCGGGATGCACCAGCAGGGAGTCGGCCGATTGGTCCGGTGCCTTGGCCCCGGTGAGGGCCCGCCCCTGGAGCCGCTCGCGAGCATAGGCCACCGCGCCCTGGTAGGAGGCCTCACCGATGCCGAGCCCCTGGATCCCCACCGCCAGGCGCTCGCTGTTCATCATGATGAACATCGCCTCCATGCCCTTGTTGAGGCGGCCGACCAGGTAACCCTCGGCGCCATCGAAATTCATCACGCAGGTGGCCGAGGCGTTGATGCCCATCTTGTGCTCGATGGAGCCGCAGCTGACGCCGTTGGACTCGCCCAGCGAGCCGTCGCCGTTGACACGGATCTTGGGTACCAGGAACAGGCTGATCCCCTTGATGCCCTTGGGGGCGTCCGGGGTGCGGGCCAGCACCAGGTGGATGATGTTCTCGGTCAGGTCGTGCTCGCCGGCGGTGATGAACATCTTGGTGCCGGTGATGTGGTAGCTGCCGTCGGCCTGGGGTTCCGCCTTGGTGCGGATCAGTCCCAGGTCGGTACCGCACTGGGGTTCGGTCAGGCACATGGAACCGCTCCACTGGCCGGTCACCATGTGCGGCAGGAACTGCTGTTTCAACTCCTCGCTGGCCCGCGCCACCAGCGCGTTGTAGGCGCCGTGGGTCAGCCCGGGGTAGAGGCCGAAGGCGAAGTTGGTGCTGCACATGATCTCTTCCACCAGCATGCTGATGGCATTGGGCAGCCCCTGACCACCGTACTCCGGATCGGCCGCCAGCGCGCCCCAACCCATCTCGTTGAAATCCTTATAGGCCTCTTTCAGACCCGCGGGCGTGGTCACCTTGCCGTTGTCGAAGTGACATCCCTCCTCGTCGCCCGGACGGTTCAGCGGGAACAGACGTTCCTCGCAAAAGCGCCCGGCCTCCTGCAGGATTGCATCCACCAGGTCGGGAGTTGCCTCTTCGCAGCCCGGCAGTACCCGGATCGCCTCGGCGTCAAACAGTTCGTTATACACAAAGCGCATGTCGCGCAGCGGTGTCTTATAGCTGGCCATGTTATTAATTCCTCAGCGGTTTGCCGGTTTCGAGCATGTGTTCCATGCGATCCAGGGTGTCGGGATGACGAATCAGGGTCATGAACGCCTCCCGTTCCAGCCGCAACAGGTCATCCTCGCCCAGGGTCTCGGTGATATCGGTATCCCCGCCACTGAGCAGTTCCGCCAGTGCCATCGAGACCACCACGTCATGGACGGTCGCCCGGCCCGCCAGATGGACGCCTTTCACCGCCATCTCCATCGCCGCCTTGGCGGTGGGTCCCGGGAGCCGGATCTCGATCGGCTCCGGTGGCTGATAGCCTTCCGCCATCGCCAGGGCGCGGGTCTTGGCATCGGCCAGCAGGCGGTCACGGTTCATGGTGATGCCGTCGTCCGGACGCAGGAACAGGTAGTCCTTGGCTTCGGCCGCCGACTTGGCCACGCTGGCGGTGCTGATAGCCTCGAAACATTTGATCACCGCCGGCATGGGACCGCCCGGACGGCGTTTGTTGGTCATCCAGCGCTGCAGCATCTCCTTGCTGCCGCCCCAGGCGGGAACCAGGCCGACGCCCACCTCGACCAGTCCGACGTAGGTCTCGGCATGGGCCTGCACCGCATCGCAGTGCAGCAGGCTCTCGCAGCCGCCGCCCAGGGCCATCCCGGAGGGCGCGCCGACCACCGGGAAGGGCGCATACTTGAGTGCCTTGTAGGTCTCCTGTCCGCCCTCGACCATCTCCTCGATCTGGTCCCAGGTACCGAGATTGGCGGCAAACAGCAGCAGCCCCAGGTTGGCACCGACCGAGTAGTTATCACCCTCGTTGTGCAGCACCAGGGCCTTGTAGCCCTTGGAGACGATAGCGACCGCCTCGCGCATCAAGGCCAGGATCTCCGGGTCCATGGCGTTCATCTTGCTGGTGTATTCGAGACAGACCACCCCATCGCCGATATCCCAGAGGGCCGCCGAACCGTTCTTCGCCAGTGGTTCACTACGCCGCTTGATATCGGACAGCAGCAGTACCCCGTCGGGACGCCGCACCTCCTGGTAGACCCCACCGGTGTCCAGATATTCCAAGCGGCCATCCCGGGTACGGTAGAGGGACTGATCGGCCGCCAGTTGCAACAGCGGCGGTACAGGCAGACCTTCACTCTCCAATAGTTTGCTGAAGGCAGGGGCACCCAGCCGGTCAATCAGTTCAAACGGCCCGTATTTCCAGGCGTAACCCAGCTTCATGGCCGTATCCACGGCCAGGATATCGTCGGCGATCTCGGGGATCAGACTGGCGGCATAGCCCAGCACCTGGGCCAGCACCCGGCGGGCGTACTGGCCACCCTTGTCGGGATGGGCGACCAGGGCCTTGAGGCCACCCTCGCGCGATGCCTCGAGCGACTCCAGGCGCGCCTTGCGCGAGGGGTGGTACTCGCCGGAGGCCAGGTCGATGCTCTCCTTGACCTTGCCGTCCGCCGACCGGTTGATGCGGTAGAATCCGCCCTTGCCCTTGCGCCCGGTATAACCGTCGGCGATCATCCCGCTCACCAGATCCGGAATCGTGCTCTTGTCGAGGAACGGGTCACCCGCCGACAGTGTGCGCCGCATGCTCTCCATCAGGTGCGGCATCAGATCGATCCCCACCAGATCGGACAGACCGAACACGCCGGTCTTGGGAATGCCCAGGGGACGCCCCATCACCGCATCGGCCTCTTCCACCGTAAGCCCCAGGGCCATCGCCTCCAGGATGGCGACCTGAATCCAGAAGATACCGATACGATTGGCGATGAATCCCGGGGTGTCCTTGCACTCCACCACCCCCTTGCCGAGCGCGCGGTCACAGAAATCGCGGATACCGCTGACGACATCCGCCCGCGTCTGCTCCCCGGAGGTGATCTCCAGCAGCCGCATGTAGCGGGGTGGATTGAAAAAATGGGTGATCAGGAAGTCGGCGGCAAAACGCTCCGACTGCCCCGCCAGCAGATCGCGCAGCGGGATGGTGGAGGTATTGGAGGAGACCACCGAACCGGGTTTGCGCACCGCATCGATCTTGCGATAGAGCTCCTGCTTGATATCCAGCCGCTCGATCACCGCCTCGATGATCCAGTCGCACTCCGCCAGCAGTTCCAGGTGGTCCTCGGTATTACCCGTGGTGACCAGGCGGGCATTGCGTTTGTGCATGAAGGGTGCCGGCTGGGCCTTGAGCAGTTGTTGAACCGCCCCTTCGGCAATGGCGTTTCGGTTATCCGCCCCCTTGGGGACGATATCCAGCAGGACCACGGAAATTCCGGCATTGGTGATGTGAGCGGCGATGCCGGCCCCCATCACGCCGGCACCGATGACCGCAACCTTGTTGATATCCATCAGACCGCCTCCAGGATGGTGGCAATCCCCTGACCACCGCCGATACACTGGGTGGCCAGTGCAAACTGTTTGCCCTCTCGTTTGAGCAGCGCCGCCGCCTTGCCGGTGATGCGGGCGCCGGTGGCGCCCAGGGGATGTCCCAGGGCGATGGCGCCGCCATCCAGGTTGGTCTTGGCCAGGTCCACGTCCAGGTCGCGCACACAGGCCAGCGACTGGGAGGCGAAGGCCTCGTTGAGCTCGACAATGTCGATATCCGCCATGCTCAGGCCGGCCCGCTGCAGCGCCTTGCGGCTGGAGATGACCGGTCCGATTCCCATGATCTCCGGCGCGCATCCGGAGACGGCGAAACTGCGAATCCTGGCCAGGATATCCAGGCCGTGGGCACGGGCGTACTCTTCACTGCAGACCAGCACCGCGGAGGCCCCGTCGGTCAGGGGTGACGCGGTGCCAGCGGTCACGCTGCCGCTCTGATCGAAGGCCAGCTTGAGACCGGCCAGGCTCTCCGCCGTGGTCTCCGGCCGGATGCAGCCATCCTGTTCCACCCCGCTCACCGGCACGATCTCGTCATGCAACTTGCCTGCCGCCTGGGCGGCCGCCGCCTTGGCCTGGCTGCTGACGGCAAACGCCTCCTGTTCGGTGCGTGAGATGCCGTACTGCCGGGCCAGGTTCTCGGCCGTCTCCCCCATGCTCATATAGGCCCCCGGCATGGCGGCGGCCAGTTGCGGATTGGGCATGGGGTTGAAGCCGGTCATCGGCACCCGGGTCATGGACTCGACCCCGGCACAGATATAGACCTCGCCGGCACCCAGGGCGATCGCCCCGGCTGCCTGGTGGATGCCCTGCATCGAAGAGCCGCAAAACCGATTGACCGTGGCGCCGCCAATGGCGATCGGCAGGCCGCTGAGAAAAACCACCAGGCGGGCCATGTTGAACCCTTGTTCCCCTTCCGGGAAGGCACACCCCAGCATCAGATCCTCGATATCGTCAACAGCCACACCGGTCCGCTCTACCAGCCCGCGCACGGCCGCCGCCGCCAGATCATCGGGACGCGTCCTGGCCAGCGCGCCTTTATTGGATAGGGTAAACGGGGTGCGGGCATAGCCTGCGATCACGATGTTTTTCATTGCGTTCTCCGCCATTGTAGGTGCCAATCGTCAGTTTGTTGATCCGCGCTAAACACGCTGAAATTCCGCTCTCCGGGCTACTTGGTGTGGCCGGCGGCGGCTCTTTTCTTAATATTCGACAATGCCTGCTGCTCGATATCCCGCAGTTCATCCAGGGTCGCCACCAGGTCCTCCTGTTGCTGCTCAAGCTCCTCTATGCGACGGCTGATCTTGGTCAACAGCAGGTGCTGCTGTTCAATCTGCTCCGGATCCACGTTATACAGGTTCAGATATTCGCGAATGTCCGTCAGCGAAAAACCGAGACGCTTGGCGCGCAGGATCAATTTCAATCGCGCGCGGTCACGATAAGTGTAGACCCTGGTAGACCCCACACGCTGGGGGCTGATCAACCCTTTAGTCTCATAGAACCGGATGGTTCTCGGTGTCACATTGAACGCTTCGGCCAATTCGGTAACTGTCAGCAACTTATCCATTCTCTACTCCTCGGAAAGGCAATATAGACAAGGGTAACGTATACGTCAACCTTTTTACGCATACGACACATTACTACCCCTTCTACACCCCACATATCAATGCTGCCCTTCCCCTGAGGCATGGTGTATCCTAGCGGCGTTTTTTATATCGGACTAATGCTTCCCAATGGTTTTTGCCGCAGGAGAAACAACGCGTGGAAATGGCCTGTCTCGACCTCGAAGGGGTGCTGATACCCGAAATCTGGATCAACTTTGCCGAACGAACCGGAATCGACGAACTCAAGGCGACCACCCGCGATATACCTGATTATGATGTGCTGATGCGGCAGCGCCTGCAGATCCTGCGGCGGCACAAGCTTGGGCTGGGAGATATACAGGCGGTTATCGCCGGCATGTCGCCACTGGAGGGGGCACGGGAATTTCTCGACTGGCTGCGGGAACGGTTTCAGGTGGTGATTCTCTCGGATACCTTTTATGAGTTCGCAGCCCCCATGATGCGCCAACTGGGACACCCCACCCTGCTCTGCCACAAGCTCGCCATCGCCGATAACGGCATGGTTGAGGACTACCATATCCGGCAGAAGGATCCGAAGCGTCAGGCGGTCAAGGCGTTCCACGACCTAAACTTCCGGGTTATCGCTGCCGGCGACTCCTACAACGACACCTCAATGCTCGCGGAGGCCGACCGGGGAATCCTGTTCCGCCCACCTCAGAATGTCATTGACGAATTCCCCCAATTCCCGGTGGTCACCGATTACGCAGCCTTCCGGGATGCGTTTCGGGAGGCCAGCAACCGCACCCTTTGAGCGCGGCTTGAGAGCCAACGCCTGGGCATCCGCCCAGGCGCGCCCTGCACCGCAGACCACCCGGCAGCTCAAGATTCGGAGTTCAGTTCCGCACGCCGGGCGCCCCCCCCTTTCCGGGACGCGCTGTGAATATATCCCTACCTCCGACGGTCCCGGAAGGGGGGTATCCCGCCCTGCCGACGCGCATTGAACTCCGAAACTTGAGCCGCTAATTGGCGACGGGATAAAGAATGGCGCATACCGGCCGCTACCATTCATTATGGACTCCTGCCGGGCGAGAAGATGTCGCTGACTCTCAATGATCTGATGGTGATACTGGTTGAACCTTCCGCTACCCAGCAGAAGATAGTCACCCGCTATCTCAACAATCTGGGAATACACCGTATCAGCCCGGTCACCAGCGGCCGCGAAGTCCTCGACCTGATGGTCGAGTACGCGCCGGATCTGGTGATCAGCACGCTCTACCTGCCCGACATGACCGGCACCGATCTGGTGCACCGCATGCGCGAGACCGATCCGATCGGGGATACCGCCTTCATGCTGATCTCCAGTGAAACCCGTTTCCGTTACCTGGACCCGATTCGCCAGGCCGGCGCCATCGCCATTCTGCCCAAACCGTTTACCCAGGACTCCCTGCGCATCGCCCTTGGCTCGACTCTGGAGTATCTCGATCCACAGGCGCTCAACCTGGGCAGCTACGATCCGGAAAGCCTCCACGTCCTGCTGGTGGACGACAGCGGCTTTGCCCGCAAGCACCTGCGCAAAACCCTGACCGACATGGGCCTGGAAATCTTCACCGAGGCGAACAACGGGAAGGAGGCCATGGAGCTGCTGGAAGGCAACTTTTTCGATCTCATCGTGACTGATTACAACATGCCGGAGATGGACGGCGAGGCGCTGGTGAACCATGTCCGCGCCAACAGCAGTCAATCCAGCATCCCGATTATCATGGTGACCAGCGAAGAGCGCGAGAGCCGACTGGCCGCCATCCAGCAGGCCGGGGTCTCCGCCATTTGCGACAAGCCCTTCGAGGCGGGCAATATTCGCACCCTGTTACAGCAGTTATTTAGTGAGAATTAGCCGCCGACCGGGAACAGCTGCACCGCTATCTTTTTGTTTTTGAATAACCTAGTATGTTTTTACTTCATACTGACCATAAGTGAGAGGCATCCGCTTTCATCCCGGACTGAATGCGACACACGACTCGCTCTGCCAACCGGATGCCTGAGGATTTGGTTATGCCAACCGTATTGATTCTAGATGACCAGACCATCAGTCTGATGATCCTTGAGGAGTTGATCCTCTCTATTGATGACAGCATACATGTGGAGTGTTTCTCTGATCCGGTAAAAGCACTGGAGTGGGCGAAACACAACAACCACGATCTGGTCATCACGGATTACAAAATGCCCAACATGGATGGGGTCGAGTTCACCCGCTGGTTTCGCAAGATTCCCTCCTGTACCGACATACCGCTGGTCATCATCACCTGCATCGACGACAAATCGATTCGCTACCAGGCGCTGGAGGCCGGCGCCACGGATTTCCTCTCCAAGCCGATCGACCACTATGAGTGTCGTGCCCGCTGCCGCAATCTGCTGCAACTGAGAAAACAGCAGGTCATCATAAAAGACCGGGCCCGCTGGCTGGAACAGGAGATCTCACGAAAAACCGAAGAGCTGCAGCATCGTGAAAAGGAGACGCTGCTGCGTCTTGCGAAGGCCGGTGAATTTCGTGATGAGGAGACCGGTGACCATGTCATTCGCATGTCCGACTTCGCCTGCCTGATCGCCCGCTCTCTCAACCTGGATGACAACCTGTGCGAAGTCATCCGCCTGGCCGCACCCATGCACGATATCGGCAAGATCGGCATACCGGATCACATTCTGCTGAAGCCCGGCAAACTGACCAGCCAGGAGTGGAGCATCATGCAGACCCATACCCGGATCGGCTATGACATCCTGCGTGGCAGCACCTCCTGCTACATCCAGGCGGGCGCGGTCATCGCCTACGGCCATCACGAGCGCTTCGATGGCAAGGGCTACCCCCAGGGATTGGTCGGCAGCGAAATTCCCATTGAAGCGCGCGTGGTTGCCGTTGCCGATGTATTTGACGCGTTGCGATCTGAGCGCCCCTATAAAAACGCCTGGTCCCTGGATCGAACACTGGGCTATCTGGAAGCCCAGCGGGGCAGGCACTTCGATCCGGATTGCGTGGACGCATTTCTAGCCAACCAGGACAAAGTACTCGAGATTCACGACGACTTGTCGATCAGCCATGAAAACCTCAACTAGTAGGCAGATGCTATGGAAAGCAACGACAGCACAACGCGAGCCGGCGTCATGAAAACCCAGGGAATACCAGGTTACCTCGGCATCGCCGGAGTCCTGAGCCTTGACCTGTTGATATTAATCGGGCAGCCCCCGCTCGGGTTGCTTTTACCCGCCCTGTTGATCAGCCTGATCATCATCTACAGCCTGGTCGCCACACAGCGGAAAGCCGCTCCCGAACCCGGCCTCGAAGCGAGCGGCGACGCTCAGCCAACCGAAGCGACCGGGGAAACACCCCACCCCAATAAAGCGGAGCGCGGACCGCGACCTTGCACCATAGAGTCATTAAGCCGTATTCGCCTGCTTCTGTTGTCCGGTAACAAGAAGGGAAAACATGAAATATCCGAACACCTCAACAGCTGGGGAGTGGAATTCACCCAGGTCGGCAACAGCGTAAGGGCATTTGCCAAGCTGATTGAGGCCGCAGATTCGGACAGACCGTTTCAGACGGTCATCGTCGATCAGCGCGGCCTGGACATGGAGGAGTGCCAATTCGCCCTCGCACTCCGCACGGAGCCCCTGCTGCAGTCGCTGTACCTGATTCATTACGGCAGCACCCTGCCGTCCCGGGCCGAGCAACTCTATACCGTGGGATACTCCGGGCTTCTCGCCGCCCCCGTCGACAAGACCCTGCTCTTCAAGGCGCTTCACAGTGCCCGTGAAACCGCCCTGCATCGCCCTAACGTGGTTCAGTTGCTCGACCACTATGAAGCGGAAAAAGGGCGGCCGCCGCTTGACATCCTGATTGCCTGCGACAGCATCAGTGAAAGCAGAAAGCTGCGCAGAATCCTCGATAATGCCGGCCATCAGACCTTTCTGATCAATGACAGCGGACAGATTCTCGAGGCGCTCGACAATCACCATTTCGACCTCGCAATCCTGGATGCGGAGATGCCGGAAATATCCGGAATGGAAGCGATAAAGCTCTATCGTTTCGCACATCTGAATCAACCCTGGATCCCCTTCATACTGCTGCTCGATTCCCCCAACTCCCAGATAATCCGGGCGTGCGAGGAAGCGGATATTGACCACCTGATCGTCAAACCGGTGTCCACCCAGCGCCTGCTCGAAACGATCATCAGGGCGGGCGTGCAGACGGACCACAATGAGGGGATATTCGATTACCCCGCCGCCTCGGTAGGGGCCCGGTATCACAACGACAGCCTGACACTCGATACACACCAGCTCGAGGAATTGAAACGGCTGGGAAAAGAGCATGACTTCCTGTTGGAACTTATCGATCAGTTTGATAAGGAGAGCAGTGCATTGATCCAGGGACTGAAACAGTCGGTCAGCAGACAGGAGATCAAATCGATCCAGGATTATGGCCACAAACTGAAGGACACCGCCGGCAATCTGGGGGCGCTGAACCTCTATCGTCTGGCAGTGCGTCTCACCCGGATCAAACAACAGGATCCCGCTCACCATCTGGAAAATCTTCTGGCAGATACGGAAAATTGCCGGGATGCCACCATTGTGGCCTTGATTGAGTACCTCTCCCAAGGTAATAATTCAGCCCACAGGAAGGAATGAATTTCTCGGGACTGAATTATGAGCACGCTGATAACCAAACTCCACCAAGCCGGGATACACCCCTACGGCTCGCCTGAGCTGCAGCTCTACGAAACCCGCCTGACGCGCTATTTCAATCGGGAATATCGGAGCGAAGCCGATAAAAAACACACCCTCGAAGCCTTCGGAATCACCACCGATCAGGGCCCGACCTGGGAAGAGACGGATGAGCTCATGTCGGTTCATTACGACCAGCCCCTGAAGTTTTTCCAGTCTTTCCTGGATCGGGACTACATGGCCTATTCCATGGCCTACTATGGCGATACGCCGGAACAGGTCATGCAGAGCAGCTGCAGTCTGGAGCAGGCACAGGACGAGAAGTTTCGCCTGATCTGTGAGCGCGCGGAAATCCGCGGAGGAGAGAGGATCCTGAATATCGGCTGTGGGTTCGGTTCCTTCGAAGCCTACCTGTTCAAGCACTTTCCGGATGTCGAGGTGGTCACCATCACCGCCAGCAAGACACAGGCGGATTACATACGCAGCAAACAACAGGAGAGCGACCACCTGTTCAGCAAGGCCAATCTCACCCTGATTGAAAATGATATCAGCAACATCCCGGCGGATGAGCTGGGCCTTGAATCCTATGACCTGGTGATCTCGATTGCGGTATTCGAACAGGTGAACAATCTGGATGCCATATTTCGCCTCATGGCCTCCCTGCTGAAACCGGGAGGCCGGGTGTTTCTGCACCTGATCGTCTCGCAACCGGTGTTTCCCCAGTACTTCAATGCGCGGCAGACGCCGGTCGGGGCCTACTTTCCTGGTGGGCGGGTGTGGCCGCATCAGGAGATGTTGAATCAGCAGCGGCATCTCACGCCCGAGCTGGGGGTCTACATCAACGGTATGAACTACTGGCGCACCATAGACGAATGGCATCGTCGATTCTGGGAGCAGATCGAACGGCTGCATGAGACACTGCTGTCGGAGGATGATATCCGCTACTGGAACAACTATTTTACCGTCTGCAAGGTGGTGCTCTTTGCTCCCCAGTCAGGCGAGTTCTTCGGCAACGGTCACTACCGCTACCGTAAAACCGGATAAGCCGGGTGCACCGCAACACCCCTGCAATACCCTTGGGCCGCCCAAAGCGGCCGAACAATTTTTTGTACCGACGGCACCTTCCCGGTCCCTGATCTGTAAAGGCTTATTACTCTCGCCAAGACGCCAAGCACGCCAAAGAAAACCGATTGCTGCCGTTAAACTTTGCGCTCTTGGTGTCTTGGCGAGAGTTCATTTGCCATCTGTCATCCCCATCTGTAAACCAGAGACGCGCGAGCCATGGACAGGTCGAACCTGGCGAGTCCCGGGATTTAGACTGCCTGAAGCACCTGTACCGCATTGAGTCCGCCGAACGCAAACGAGTTGGAGATCGCCACGCGGATTTTTTTCTCCCGGGCGACATTCGGCACATAGTCCAGATCACACCCCTCGCCCGGCCCGGTGAAATTGATAGTGGGCGGGATGATCCCGTCACGCAGTGCCAACACCGTGGCGATAAACTCCAGACCACCGGATGCCCCCAGCGCATGGCCGTGCATCGCCTTGGTGGATGAGACCATCAACTCCTTGGCATGCGCACCGAACACCCGATGCAGTGCCTCGGTTTCGGTACGGTCATTGGCCAGGGTGCCGGTGCCATGCGCATTCACATAATCCACCACCTGAGCGTCGATGGAGGCATCCCTGAGTGCGGCGCGGATGGCGCGTGCCGCCCCGTCAGCGGACGGGTCGGTAATATGACCGGCATCCGCCGTCATGCCCGAGCCGGCGAGCCGGGCGAGAATAGATGCGCCACGCCGCCTGGCGTGGCGTTCCGATTCCAGCACCACCATTCCCGCCCCCTCCCCCAACACCAGACCGCTACGGTCGGCCGAAAACGGTCGGCAATTGTCCGTGGAGACCACCCTCAGCGCTTCCCAGGCCTTCAATAACCCATAGGTGAAGGGTGCATCGGTACCGCCGGCGATGGCAACCTCCACCACCCCGGCACGGATCAGCAGCGCCGCCTGGGCGATGGCGTGATTGGCCGACGAACAGGCGCTGGAGACGGTGAACACCGGCCCGGCAATGGAAAGCTGCATGCTCACTTGGCTGGCGGCGGCACTGGGCATGCCCCTGGGGATGGTAAACGGATGGGCGCGGGATTTCTGCTGTTTATAGAGATGGGTGTAGGTGATTTCATCGGTCTCTTTGCCCCCACAACCGGTGCCGATAACCGCCGCCGCATCAAACAGGGCGGCTGGTTCCAGGCCGGCCTGTCCGATGGCTTCGCGGCACGCCACCAGGGCGAACTGGCTGTAGCGATCCAGGAGCGGGAGATCCCTGCTGGAAAAGTGAGCCGCCGCGTCAAACCCCTTGACCTGCGCGCCCAGCCTGATCTTCAGCGTCTCATCAGAAAATCCTTGCAGCGGAGCGATGCCGCTCTGCCCGGTTTTCACGGCTGCCCAGAACTGGTCCGTATCGAGGCCCAGCGCCGACACCGAGCCGAGGCCGGTGACCACCACCCGGCTGGTCTCATCCCGGGTCATACCTGGGCTTTTTTCGCCAGCAGCGACTGCACACCCGTCACTATATCCTGGACAGTTCGAAGGTTCTCCAGCTCATCATTCGGCACTTCAATGTCACAGATCTCCTCGACCTCGTAGACGATGGTGATCGCATCCAGTGAAGTAACCCCAAGATCCTGGAGCGAGGTCGCCAATGAAATCGATTCCACATCGATCATTTTCTGATTGGCAATCGCCGTTTTAACGATAGTTTCAATGTCCATGACCATGATATATGCTTCCGTTGATGTTTCGAAATAGACTGGATTTGCTGTCGGTGACACCACAAGCACTGTATCATCACCTAATTATGAATAGCAATCCCACTTCTTTTTTTGCCGCGCTAGAGACAGGATTTCATCGGCTTACCCATAGACTGAACAACCGGCCGGATAGCGAGCATGAACAGGCGGCAGTGCGCATCTTGATTCAGGTCGCCCTGTTTGTCTATATCCTGGCCTCGGGACCCTCCTCCCCCGCGGCGCTGCGGGAATGGCATTTTGTACTTGTTTTCATTTCGCTCTTTATCATCCTCTCCACCACCCTGTTTTTGTCCATCCTGAGCTGGCCGGACAAGTCCCCGCTGCGCCGGGTGATTGGCATCGTAGCCGATGTCTCGGCCTTCAGTTTCGGACTGGCCATCACCGGTGAACTGGGAGCCCCCTGGTATGCCGTCTACCTCTGGGTCACTTTCGGCAACGGCTTCCGCTACGGTGAAAAATATCTCTATCTCTCCGGTGTGCTGTCGGTTATCGGCTTCAGCAGCGTCATCGCATTCACGCCCTATTGGCAGGAGAATCTTCCACTGGGCATCGGACTGCTCGTCTCGCTCATCGTACTGCCCGGCTATGCGGCCAAGCTGACCAAACGCATTCATCAGGAGCGTCGCCATGCGGAGGCGGCCAATCAGGCAAAGAGCGAGTTCCTGGCGCGCATGAGCCATGAGATCAGAACACCGTTGAATGGCATCATCGGTACCGGCGAACTGCTCAGGGGATGTCATCTGAATCCGCTGGAACGGGAGTATGTCGACACCATCCACACCTCCGGCCATACCCTGCTGCGCCTGATTGAGGACATCCTGGATATATCCAAGATCGAAGCCGGAAAACTGGAAATTGAACACACCCCGTTCGATCTCCATGCCTTGATCAACAGCACCATGAAGATGCTTGCGCCGCAGGTCAACAAAAGAAAGGTTCAACTGTTTTCCCAGATAGATCCGACCATCCCGTTCCGTCTCATCGGTGATCCGCTGCATCTCCGCCAGGTGCTGATCAACCTGATCGGAAATGCCATCAAATTCACCGACTCCGGTCATGTGGAACTGCGCTGCACCAGGATCGGGGAAACAGAAGACGCGGCCCAGGTCGTCCGCTTCGAGGTCAGTGACACCGGTATCGGCATCCCCGGAGAGATACAGGAAAAAATCTTTGAAAAGTTCACCCAGGCCGACGGCAGTACCACCCGCCGCTTCGGTGGAACAGGCCTGGGAACCACCATTGCGAAACAGCTGGTTGAACTGATGGGGGGAGAAATCGGCCTGCAAAGCGAGCCCGGCAGCGGCAGTCTGTTCTGGTTCGAACTCGGATTCCAGGCCCAGGAAAAAGTGGTAACCCCGGACGAAATGCAGTTGATGCAGAGCTGCCGGGTACTGCGCATTTCAACCCTTGATGAATCGGTCGAGACCAATGCCACGCATTGTCTGCACGGCTGGGGCGTACAGCTTGACAACAGTCCCGACATCCGCGACGCGGCCAGACGACTGAAGGCGGCAGTGGGAGCGTCCCGCCCCTACCATTTGCTGCTGTTCGAGGAGACCCCGTATGATCAGAACACGGTTGATTATATCGATCACCTGTTGCGTCACCGGGGTTGCCAGGATACGTCAATCCTGCTGTTGCATGGCGGCAACAAACGACAACTGAAGCTGATCCGGCCGACCATCAAAAACCGGATCCAGATCCTGCAGGAGCCGCTGGACAAAGTGCCGCTGTTCAACATACTGCATGCATCACGGGTCTCGGACTACGACGCCAACGGCATACTCTCCGCGGATTCCGCCGCAATGGATTCCGCCATGGCGCCGCATCCCGGTCCCGCGCATAAACTGGAAATACTGTTCGCCGAGGATAATCCCATCAATCGGCTGGTGCTCGGGCGCATGCTCGATCAGGCGGGCCACCACTACCAGCAAGTGGAAGATGGACAGGAGTTACTGGATGCGCTGGAAACCCGCCGCTATGACCTGGCCATCGTGGATATGCAGATGCCCAACCTGGGCGGACTGGATGCATTCAAAATATTCCGTTTTGCCCATCCGGAGAACTCGATTCCGTTCATTATACTCACCGCGAATGCCACCATCGAGAGCCGCAAACAGTGTGAGGACGCCGGGATCAAATGGTTTCTCACCAAGCCGGTCTCGGCGCAACGCCTCAATCAGGTGATCCGGTTGGCGGTTGCGGACCAGCCGCCACCACCCCCCTCGCCGGCGGCGGATGAGTCAACCGATGCAGCGGATGATGATCCCATTCTTGATCTGGGCACCATCAATGAGCTGTACCTGCTGGCGCCGGACCAGGCGTTCCTGGAACGGCTGCTGAACAAGCTGAAGCAGGACGGCGAACAACTGCTTGACGAGATGTCGCGGGCGGTAGCGGCCAACAATCCGGCACAGTTCAGCCTGTACGCACATGCCCTGAAAGGTTCCGCGGCCAATCTCGGCCTCAGCCGCCTGCAGGCCCAGGCCCTGAGTGCGGAGCAACTGCCACAGGATCGCCTTACCGAACAGGGGCTGGATCAGATTGCCAACCTGCGCACGGCCTTCAACCAGGGGATCAGCGAACTCTCAAGATTGCTTGAGAATCCACGAACCCCCTTTACCGCGCCCTGAGTCGTAACCCGTTATTGCCGATCATCCCGTATTGGCCTGTTTCAACCTGGCCGCAGTTTTTGCCTCCGGGGTCCAGCGTTTATTCTGAGCATGCACCAGATATTCCATTAACCGCAGATTTTTTTCCGACAGCTGCAGCGCGGTCTCCACCCAGATATTGACCACCTCCAGCAGTTCCTTGTAGGAGAGCGGGTTGAACTGTTCCACTACCCGTTCCAATCCTTCGAAACCGGTACTGCGCACCTGCTGATGGCGAATGAATTCGTGGACGGCCGCAACCCCTTTACCATCATTCACCACCTGATCCACCACCCCCAGTTCGAACAGCTCATCCGCCGTGTAGACCTTGCCACTGGCAATGATGCGCTTGGCTATGGCCGGTGCAATGCGGCGCGCCAGGAAGCTGAACGCCCCCATTCCCGGAAACATACCGAAAACGGTTTCCGGAAAACCGAATTTGGCGCTCTTTTCGGCAATCAAAACATTGGCGGCGAGCGCGGCCTCGAACCCGCCGCCGAGGGTCTCTCCCTGGACCAGTGCAATGGTGGTAAACGGCAACCCATATCCGCTGAACGAGGCGTGGAGAATATCGATACAATCCCTGGCATAATCCGCAAGTCCGTCTTGGTCACCGAGCCGAATCAGGCGGATGAACATCTCCAGGTCTCCGCCCAGACAGAACACGCCCGGGAGACTCGAACTGAGTATTTGATAACGCAGTCTGTGCGGATCACCGGACTCATGACCTTTCCTGGCGATGGATGAGATCAGGGTCTGCACCTGCTGCAGATCCCGGATGAGCCCATTGCTGATGCAGGGACGGTCCGGATAGCGCAATCTGGCCCACACGGCGTGGTAGGCCGGATCAAATTCCAGATCAACATGTGTCAATCCACGGGTATTAGCCACCTCTATCTTGTGCTGTTTCATTTTTCCCTCTCTTAGATTATGTGGAAAGTTGAACAGGGGATATTCGCGACGCCAACTCATCCTCCTCCGGCATTGCTCTGAAGGGCAGTTATCCATCAGACGAGTTGCGCCGCACCAACAGAATCCCAGTGCAAACTGCAATTCCTATGCCTTAGCATAGAGTTAATCCACTACACCGTAGCGACAGGTATTTCGTATTATTTGAAAATCAGCTCAGCAACGCCTCTTGTCTCAGTTATAAATTATGTTTAATCCACCCCGTCTGCACCAATAAACGGAGACTAATCACCAAACCCCCGGACAGGAGGCAATTGCCATCCCGACGGTCTCGGTCCCACCCACACTGCAACCATCCCTTTCCCCTGTCCAGCGCAACATTCCCGAGTAATACGCTAGGTATTCAGACGGCATTGCGCGGATAAAAGGACGTCTGCAGCAAACCATTGCCAGAGTGGTGGTGCCGTGGACAGCTGATTAGGGTCACGGTAAATATAAAGTATTCCAAGATTGCACGGCTATCGGTTTGCTCACAAGGCGAGCAAAGGGGTGCATAGCGGGCCTATGTAACCCTATGCACAACGCCGTGAGCAGGCCGAGAGCGAAGCGAGATGGGATAATTTAGTTTTTCGCGGCCCTTAATGAACAGGTGAGGGGAAAACAGACCGGACCATGGCCGGCCATTATCGCTTGTTGCCCGGCCTTACCCGGGCGGTGGGAACCGCGGAACCGGGATCATCCGGCCAGTAGTGCTTTGGATAGCGCCCCTTCAGCTCTTTTCGGACTTCCGCATAGGTTCGGTCCCAGAAGCCGGCCAGATCCTGGGTGACCTGGATCGGCCGCTGCGCCGGCGACAGCAGATGCAGCATGACGTTGACCGTTCCCCGACACACCGTCGGCGTCTGCCGCAGCCCGAACAGCTCCTGCAGCCTCACCGCCAGCACCGGCGGCTCAGCGGCCTGATAGTGCAATCTCCGGCGACCACCGCTCGGCATCGTCAGACTGGCGGGCGCCAGTTTTTCCAGTTGCTGTTGCTGTTCCCAGGAGAGCCGGCTGTGGAGAATGGCATCCAGATCCAGCTGCTTCAGATGCTCTCTGCGGCTGATGCCGGTCAACCAGGGAGCGAGCCACTCCTCCAGGCAATCCAGCAGTGCCGCGTCGGAGAGATCGGGCCAGGCCGGATCATCGAGCCATGAACGCAGTGACATCACCCGTTGCCGCCACTGCAGCAGCGCCTCGTTCCAGGGCAGTGCGCCCAGACCCATCTGGCGTATGCCGGTGAGCATCGCCCGACCGCTCTCGTCCTGGTCGATACGGTTCAAGGGGCGCAGGGACAGGATCAGGCTCCCAAGCCGCTCCTCCTTCCGGGCCACTACGGACTGGCTGGCGGATTCCCACGCCATCCGCCGGCCGCTGCCGATCTGCGGCGCCTGGATCGACCGGATCTCATCCAGGGTTATCGGCGCCGCCAGGTAGGCCCGGCCCTCCCGCCGGCCGGCATCCAGCGCGGCCACCACCAGGTATTCACTCCCGGACAGGGGGTCGCCCTCCGGCAGCACCACCCCACGCCCCGAAGCGAGTAGATAGCGGCCATCCGAACCGGGACGGCGCTGGGCAATGCGCTCCGGAAAGGCGAGCGACAACAGCCCGCCCACACTCAGCTGTTGATCACCACGCCCCCGTTCAGGATCGGAACCCAGCAGGCGGCGCCACTGCTTCACGGAGCGTTCCACCTGCTGACTCACGGACCGATCCAGCATCCCCTCCGCAGCAATCTCCCGCCGGCCCTGCCGCCAGGCGGCCAGCCGGTGGAGACGCTCTTCAATATCGATCGAATGGATAACTCCGGGCCGCCGCCTGAGGATATCCCGCTCGTTCAGCAATGCGGCGAGATCCAACGCCAGATCCACCTGTCCTCCCGCATTCAACAGCAGATGGGCCAACCGCGGGTGCAGGGCAAGCCCCACCATGCGACGACCGAGCGCGGTGATCCGGCCCTGCGCGTCCAGGGCATCCAGCCGCTGCAGCAGCTCCCGGGCCTGCGCATAGGCCCCGGCCGGTGGGCCGTCCAGCCACACCAGCCGGTCCGCCGACGTCACCCCCCAGAGCGCCAGCTCCAGTACCAGTGGTGCCAGATCGGCCTCCAGCAGTTCGGGCGGTTGATGGGGTATCAGGCGGGCCTGTTCGGCCACTGTCCACAGCCGGTAACAGACTCCCGGCCCCAGCCGCCCCGCGCGTCCGGCCCGCTGCTCGGCCGAGGCGGCCGAGACACGCACCGTCTGCAGACGGGAGAGGCCGCTGTTGGGATCAAACCGGGGGCGTCTTGCCCAGCCGGCGTCCACCACGGCGCCGATGCCTTCAATGGTCAGGCTGGTCTCGGCGATGGAGGTGGCCAGCACCACCCGCCGACCCTCCGCCAGCGGGGTCAGGGCGGCGTCCTGATCTGCCCGGCTCAGATCACCATAGAGCGGAAACGGGGTGACCCCGGGTGGCAGGCGTTCCTTGAGGAGGGAGGCGGCGCGCCGAATCTCCCCGCTGCCCGGCAGAAAGGCCAGGATATCCCCCGCCGTTTCCGTCACCGCCCGCAGCACGCCCCGGGCCAGGGATTCACTGATATCGGCCATTGCCGGACGCTCCAGATAGCGCAGCTCCACCGGATGGCTGCGCCCCTCGCCGACAATCACCGGCGCGCCGCCGAGCAGACCGGCCACCGCCCCGGTATCCAGGGTGGCGGACATCACCAGCAGGCGCAGGTCATCGCGCAGGTTATTCATCACATCCAGCGTGAGCGCCAGCGCCAGATCGGCATGCAGACTGCGCTCATGGAATTCGTCGAAGATGATCAGCCCGACCCCCCGGAGTTCCGGATCCTGCTGCAGGCGGCGGGTCAGTATCCCCTCGGTAACCACCTCGATACGGGTGTTGGTGGAGATCTCACGCTCGAACCGGACCTGATAGCCGACCTGCTGGCCCACCGGTTCGCCAAGCAGCTGCGCCATGCGGCGTGCCGCGGCACGGGTGGCCAGACGCCGCGGCTCGAGCATGAGGATCTTTTGACCGGACAGCCAGGGCTGGCGGACCAGCTCCAGTGGGATCAGTGTCGTCTTACCCGAACCCGGCGGTGCGGCCACCACCGCACGTCCGGATTCCGCCAGGGTCCGGCAGAGTTCAGGCAGCAGTTGGGTAACCGGGAGTTGCGACATCGGAAGGACGGTGATTCCAGGGGTCTGTTGAGCGCGATAGCGGTATTCCGGCAGGACCGGTGTTGCACTATCATAGCCCCAATCCACAGACGAACGACAGTGTGTATCCACCGTGACCAAGCACAAGACTCCGGCCACCGCCGCCATCCGCCAGCTGCGCCAACACCAGGTCGACTTCTCGGACCACCCCTACCGCTATACGGCGGGGGGCGGTACCCGAGTCTCTGCTCTTGAGCTGGGGGTCGATGAGCACCAGGTGATCAAGACCCTGATCATGGAAGATGAAAACGGCAATCCCCTGATCGTGCTGATGCACGGGGACCGCGAGGTGTCGACCAAAGCCCTGGCCCGCCATATCGGGGTCAAGTCGATCACACCCTGCAAGCCCGCGGTGGCGGATCGCCACTCCGGTTATCAGGTGGGGGGCACCTCCCCGTTCGGCACCCGCAAGCGCATGCCGGTCTACTGCGAGGAGAGCATCCTGGCGCTGCAACGGATCTACATCAACGGCGGCAGGCGGGGCTATCTGATCTGCCTGGCTGCGGACGATCTACAACGGGTGCTCAATCCCACCCTGGTCTCCGCCGCCCAGTAACCAAGGTGGCGATAGGTTTCCGATCAGCGGGAGTTCTTGGATTTACGGCTGGTGAGCACCACCAGCCCCAGTGCCCCGAAGAAGGCGGCAACGATGGCATAGTCCTGGCTCAGCCCAAACCCCAGCGCCGTATAGCCGGCAATGCCACCGCCGATGGCGCTGAAGGCGAGACTGCGCAGAAAGCGGCACACCGCGCAGGATTGATTGTAATTGGCCATGGTGATTATCCGGGCTCCGAACAGGCAATATAACTGAAGATATGCGCCGCGCGCTAAGCCAAATTATTCTCCCGGCGACGCAGTATAAGAAGTGGCGCTTTAAAATGCGAGATGTGTGGGACTGCCGCTTCAGATCGGATCGTCGGATGCCGGCTGTTGATGGCGTTTTGGTGGCTAACCCAACGGCCGGAACCAGACCGTCTGATCCTCCACATCCACCTCGCGCACCGCGATGCGCAGGCGTGCATCGAGGGCAAGCTCCTGGCGCAGCCGGAGTTTGGTCTCCATGGCAAGCTCGGGAATCAGCAGGGTGGCCTTGTTGTCCGCCACCTCGACCACCACCGCCTCACCCTGCCAGGCCGGATTGCGCTTCAGATGGACCAGTTTCCAATGGGTGTTGGAGAGGCGCTCGGCCCGGCGAATGGCCCCATTCAGCGGTTCAACCGCCGCAATACGCTCACCGATCTGCTGCAGTGACAGCGGCACCCGGCCATCCAGATGGGCGCGCAACTGCTGATGGACCACCAGGTCCAGGTAGCGTCGCAGCGGACTGGTGGTGCGGGTGTAGCAGGTCAGGCCAAGACCTGAATGGGGCCCCTCCTGGGTACGGGACCGGGACGGCTTCATCTTGCGGCGATAGGCGTACATGGCAGCCAGTCCAATCGGGGTTTCCGCCTGGTCCGGGGCGGGCTGAATGGCAAACGGCACGGCGATCTCCTGTGCCAGCGCGTAACCGGCAATCGCCTCGCCGGCCATCACCATTGCCTCCGTCACCATCTCGCGGCTGTGAAGGCGCTGCATGGGGCGGATGACCACTTCGCCATCACGCACCCGCACACTGGCTTCCGGCAGGTCGATGGTGGCCGCGCCGTCGGCCAGGCGGCGCGCCCGGAAACGGTCGGTGAGGGCCTTGATGGCGGCAAACGGCGCACTGTCCATGCGCTGGTTTACCTCGTCATAGGTGTGGCGCGTCACCTTGACCAGACTCTTGCAGAGCTTCACATCGGTGATCCGCGCCGTCGCGTCCAGGCGCATGCCGATCGACAATGCCGGTGAGACCGGCTGCAGGCCGAGCGCCAGCCGGCGGGTGATCTCGGGCGGCAGCATATGCACGATCTTTTCCGGCAGATAGAGATTGGCCGCCCGGCTGCGCGCCTCCCGGTCGATGGCCGAATCCGCAGTTACCAACGCGGCCACATCCGCCACATGCACCCACAGGCGATCGCCCTCCAGGGAGATCGCATCGTCCGGGTCTTCGCTCCCCTCGTCGTCGATGGCAAACGCGGGCAGCGCGGTCAGATCCACCCGCGTCTCTTCCGGCAATGCGGGCAGCTCCAGCCGCGGATCCTCGCAGGGCAGCTGCTGGCGCAGCGGAAACGGGTTGTGGTCGTCACGCCAATAGCCCACACCCACCAGCATGCGGTGGGCATTCACCGGCGTCTCCTGGTGGCCCAGCAGCTGCAGGATGCGGCTGTTTTCGCTCGCCCCCAGGGCCAGCCTCTCCACCTCCACCAGTCGTTCCCGGTCCCGCGGTTCTATCACCCGCCGCTCCAGACGGGCGAGAAAATCCGTCCACGCCTGCTCCGCGGCCGCCTTGGCCTCGCGGGCCTGTTGATCGGCCGTCACCTGGGCCGCGCTGCGCACGCGGATCTGTTCCGGGCTCCCTTCGAAATAGAGTCCCTCCTCCACCAGTTGCCAGGTGGCCCAGGCGGTGGCCGGGGTGAAGTCGCCAAAGATCAGGGAAGAGAGCTCCTCCAGGTTGGTCTCCTCACCACTCAGCAGCTCCCAGGCCTCCGCCAGTTCGCCGTTCAGTTCCACCAGGTCTTCCAGCCGGTTCAGCGGACCGGGATGAAGAATCTGGATATCCTTGGGTCGGACCCGCTTGCCCTTACCGGCCCCCAGATCGATATCGATCTTGTCACTGACCTGGGTGACGCGGGCCGGACGAACCTTATACAGGGCCAAGCTGCCTGGTGCTGCTCTGAAAACTGACATGGGCTTCCTATCTGTGTCTCGCGGTTGCCGAGTATAAACCGAGAATCCCCGCTTGACCGCCGGATAGTGCGGATAATCATAAATCCATATATCCGGAGTGGCGACCCGGTGTGCCCGGTATGTTACCCTTCGATGCTGAAGATTCTGCTCGGCCGGAGATCAAACAACCGGTTGACTCCCCCTTTGAATCGGTTTACATGACCGATTCAGAGAGGATTTTCCTGGCAATTAATCTACTTTGTCAGATTGATTCGGATCGGCTTCCTCAGGGCTTTCGGGTGGGAGGATTCCAAGACCGTCGGCGGCAGGGATGCCGCCACCGAGCCCCCAGGGATGGGTTTACGGCGTGTCTTGGAATCCTTCCACCCGGAAGCTATCCGCGCAGCATCAGAATCTGACGAAGTAGAATTAAGGACCTGGAAAGAAATAACCGTTACCACACTAGGGCACCCGAGGATCCAGCAACATGAATAGCCAATGGCAAAGCTTTCTTGAATCCCAGTCGGCACAGATCTCGGCGGAAGGCGAGGTCCATTTTGTCTGCGATGACTCGTTTCCGGCCTGCGCCCTGTTCGACCTCTCCCATCTGGGGCTGATCCGGGTGGCGGGCGAGGATGCCCGTACCTTTCTCCAGGGCCAGTTCACCAACGACATCCGCGATGTGACCGAGAGCTGGAGCCAGCTGAGCGCCTACTGCTCGCCCAAGGGACGGATGCTGGCCAATTTCAGGATCTTCCTGCATCAGGGTGACTACTTCCTGCAGATGCCGCGCGATACCTACCAAACCGTGCTGCAACGCCTGCCGATGTTCGTGCTGATATCAAAGGTCAAGGTAAGCGACGCCAGCGATGAGATCGTCTCCATGGGCCTCGCCGGCGACTGTGCCGAAGGCCTGCTGCAGCGGCAGTTTTCCAAGGTCCCCGGCAAGCCGGGCGAGGTGGCGCAGCACGGCGGGATCACGCTGATCCGGCTGCCGGGCGAACCGGCACGCTATCAGCTCAGCGGCACCCCGGAGGCAGTCGCCACAAGCTGGAGCCAACTGTCGCAAGAGGCACAACCGGGCAACCGGGACTACTGGTCCCTGCTGGATATCCGCGCCGGCATCCCGACCATCTACCGGGAGACCAGCGACTCCTTCGTGCCGCAAATGACCAACATGCAGCAGATCGATGGCGTCAGCTTCACCAAGGGGTGTTACACCGGGCAGGAGGTGGTCGCCCGCATGAAATATCTGGGCAAGCTGAAACGGCGCATGTACCTCGCCTCTGTCGATACGGATACCCGGCCGGTACCGGGGGATGAACTGTTCGCACCCGGCAGCGCCTCCGGACAAGGCGCGGGCAAGGTGGTGGACGCCCGGCCCGCTCCCGGCGGCGGTTTCGACCTGCTGGCGGTGACGGAGATCAAGAATTTCGAAGAGGATAATCTACACCTGCAGGGCGACACCGGGCCGAAACTGAAGCTCGGCGCCCTGCCCTACGGTTTTGATGAGACCTGATGCGCCCGGATGGATGGAATCGTGATCCAACTGCGTTTTCCAGGTTCAAGTATCCGGGCCATCTTCCGATACAGTGATAACAACAACACCGGGTCTGACCGGTCGCCGGATGTCCGGCGCCCCGCCTGCCGCACCCGCCAATTGGGACTGAATAACCGATATGATTGGCAAAGCTGAATTTCTCGAAACACTCCAGACCGCCATCAAAGAGAACAAGATCACCCTGCCGACGCTCCCGGAGGTCGCCCTGAAAGTGCGTGACGCGGTGGAGCAGGAGAACATCACCGCCCACCAGATAGCCGACATGGTGGGCACCGACGCGGCCCTCTCCACCCGGCTGCTGCAGGTCGCCAACAGCCCCCTCTATCGTGGACGGGTGCCGATCGAGAGCATCCAGATGGCAGTGACCCGGCTCGGTTACAAGCTGGTTCGCAGCCTGGTAGTCAGCCTGGCCATGAAACAGATCTTCCAGGCCACGTCCGACACCCTGGACGTCCGGTTACGCCGCATGTGGGAGCAGAGCGTGGAGATTGCCGCCATCAGCCGCGTGCTGTCCCAGAACCTGCCGCACCTGGACAAGGAGCAGGCGATGCTCGCCGGTCTGATCCACAACATCGGCTCCCTGCCGATTCTCACCTGGGCCGAGTCCTATCCCGAGCTGATGGAAGACGAGGTGGAGCTGGACAGCCTGGTAGCCGAGCTGACCCCCACCATCGGCACCCAGATCCTGGAGTTATGGGGTTTTCCCGAGACCCTGATCAAGGTGGCGGCCGAGGCGCAGAATCTCCAGTATGACGGCGGGCCCAAGGCCGATTATGTGGATGTGGTAATTGTCGCCCGGCTCCAGGCCCTCCCCGACGACGACATCGGCGGCATGGCCAACTGGATCAATGTGCCGGCGTTCCTGAAGGTAGGGCTCGACCCGGAGGTTGAGTTGATCGAGATCGAGGGCGTGGCCGAGGATATCGAATCGGTGCAGGGGATTTTTCTCTAAATACCCGCCAGACTTCAAAATAGAGAAAGCTATTAACCGCGAAAGGCGCGGAAATCGCGAAAATGAGTGTTTGTCAGACCGTAGGTTGGGGTGAGGACCGAACCCCAACATCATGGCGTACAGCCTTGCAACAGCGTTGGGGTTCGCAGGCTCACCCCAACCTGCGAGTGCATGCGAACAACCCATCGCGCCAGAGGCGCTCTTACGGTCAGTCTCCCGACAGACCCCCAGCTACTCCGCCCGCATGTGCGGGAACAGCAGCACATCGCGGATCGACGGCGAGTCGGTGAACAGCATCACCAGCCGGTCGATACCGATGCCTTCACCGGCGGTGGGCGGCAGACCGTGTTCCAGGGCGCGCACATAGTCGGCATCAAAGTGCATCGCCTCGTCATCCCCCGCCTCTTTCTCCTCCACCTGCATGCGAAAACGCTCGGCCTGGTCCTCGGCATCGTTGAGCTCGGAGAAGCCGTTGGCGATCTCGCGCCCGCCGACGAAGAACTCGAAGCGGTCGGTGACGAAGGGATCGTCATCATTGCGGCGTGCCAGGGGTGATACCTCGGTGGGGTAGGCGGTGATGAAGGTGGGATCCATCAGCCGGTGCTCCACCGTCTTCTCGAAGATCTCGATCTGCACCTTGCCCAGGCCGTAGCTGGCCTTCAGCGGGATGCCGAGGGATTCCGCCAGGCCACGCGCCTGTTGCAGATCCTCCAGCTGTTCGGCCCGGATAGCGGGATTGAAATGGAGGATCGACTCCTTGATCGACAGGCGCGCGAACGGCCGGCCGAAGTCATAGCTCTCGCCCTGGTAGCGGATCACCGTGTCGCCCAGGATCTCACGGGCCAAACCGCGCAGCATATCCTCGGTCAGATCCATCAGGTCGTTGTAATCGGCATAGGCCTGATAGAACTCCAGCATGGTGAATTCCGGATTGTGCCGGGTCGAGAGCCCTTCGTTGCGGAAGTTGCGATTGATCTCGTAGACCCGCTCGAAGCCCCCCACCACCAGGCGCTTGAGATAAAGCTCCGGCGCAATGCGCAGGAACAACTGCATGTCCAGGGCGTTGTGATGGGTGACGAAGGGACGCGCCGTGGCGCCGCCCGGTATCGCCTGCATCATGGGGGTCTCCACCTCCATGAAATCCTTCCGGTTCAGATAACCACGGATGTACTGGATCATGCGGGTGCGCACGCGGAATGTATCGCGCGAGGACTCGCTCATGATCAGGTCCAGGTAGCGCTGGCGATAACGCTGCTCCTGGTCGGTCAGGCCATGGAACTTCTCCGGCAGCGGACGCAGGGATTTGGTCAGCAGGGTCAGTTCGTCACAGCGCACCGAAAGCTCGCCGGTCTTGGTCTTGAACAGCTGGCCCTCGGCACCGATGATGTCGCCGACATCCCACTCTTTCTTGTAGATGTCGTTGTAGAACCCCTCCGGCAGCGTATCGCGCTGGATGAACAGCTGGATCCGGCCGGACATGTCCTGCAGATGGGAGAAGCTGGCCTTGCCCATCACCCGGCGACTCATCATGCGCCCGGCCACCCGCACCCGCACAGCCAGTTGTTCAAGCTCTTCCGCGCTCTTCTCGCCATATTCGGCGTGCAGTTCACCGGCCACCACATTGCGACGGAAGTCGTTGGGAAAGGCGATGCCGCGCTCGCGGATCTGCGCCAGCTTTTCGCGACGCTGGGCAATCAGCTTGTTTTCGTCCTGGATCTGTTCACTCATGATTAAAACTCGTTGGTTATTTCGTCTGCATCGGCTGGCGCCGAAAGCGTGTAAAAATCGGGTCTAGCCTGAATGGCACTTACTTTAGCCAAGAACCACCGTCATCCCGGCGCAGGCCGGAGGAGTGGTGCAGGGATGCACCGTTTACGGACCTAAGGATGGCATCCAGACTGCTTAACGGTGGCGGTATTCCTGGATTATTCGCTTCGCTCACCCTTCGGGCCGACTTTCTGTCGTTCAACGCGCTTCGCGCTTTTGTCCGGCCTGCGCCGGAATGACGAAAACCCTGCAATTCACCTTAAGTAATTGCTATTCGGGTCCAGCCGGATCTTCCTATAAATCTCTCGCAAAGTCGCCAAGAACGCAAAGAAAAAGCCAAGTGCCGCTATTTACCGGACACCTTGATGACTTCATCATCTTGGCAATCTTCACGTCTCGGCTAGAAGTATTTGAACTAGAACCCGCTCTTGAGACTCGCCTCAAGGAACAGATCCAGCCCGCCATCCAGCACCGCCTGGGTATTGCCCGTTTCAACCCCGGTACGCAGGTCCTTGATGCGCGACTGGTCGAGCACATAGGAGCGGATCTGGCTGCCCCAGCCGATATCGGATTTGCTCGCCTCCAACACCTGCTGGTCGGCATTGCGCTTCTGGATCTCCAGTTCATACAGCTTGGCCTTGAGCTGCTTCATCGCCTGGTCCTTGTTCTTGTGCTGGGAGCGATCGTTCTGACACTGCACCACGGTGCCGGTGGGGTTATGGGTGATGCGCACCGCCGACTCGGTCCGGTTGACGTGCTGGCCGCCGGCGCCGCTGGCGCGGTAGACATCGATACGCAGATCGGCGGGATTGATGTCGATCTCGATCGAGTCGTCGACCTCCGGGGAAACGAACACCGCCGCGAACGAGGTGTGGCGCCGGTTGCCGGAGTCGAAGGGCGATTTTCGCACCAGCCGGTGCACGCCGATCTCGGTACGCAGCCAGCCGAAGGCGAACTCACCCTCGAAACGGATCGTGGCCGACTTGATGCCGGCCACCTCACCGGGCGAGACCTCCATCAGTTCGGTCTTGAAACCGCGGTGTTCGCCCCAGCGCAGGTACATGCGCAGCAGCATCTCGGCCCAGTCCTGCGCCTCGGTGCCGCCGGAACCGGCCTGGATGTCCAGGAAGGCGTTGGCGGCGTCCATCTCGCCGGAAAACATGCGCCGGAACTCCAGCTCGGCGACCTGTTTCTCGAACCTTTCGAGATCGGCCACCACCGAATCCACCGTCCCGGCATCGCCCTCTTCCACCGCCATCTCCAGCAGGTCGGCGGTATCGTTCAGTCCGTTGTACAGCCCGTCCAGGGTGAGCACGATGGCCTCCAGCGTGGCGCGCTCCTTGCCGAGCGACTGGGCGTACTCGGGATCGCCCCAGATGTCGGGATCTTCGAGCTCGCGCAGGACCTCGGTCAGGCGCTCCTGCTTGCGGTCATAGTCAAAGGTACCCCCTAAGGGACTCGGAGCGCCCTCGTAATTCACTGATTTTATTAGTGATGGGATTGAGATCCTGCATGGTCTACCTCGAACGAAACGGAGGGCGAATATTACACCAGAAAGGGTAGCGACGGAAACCGTGGGCAGTTCAATTCTGCTTGCCCCTCAGGCGCTATTCTCGTAGTGTAAACCGCATTCCACTGAGGCTTTCTGGATGGTTTATGGAACTGGATCTCAATAAATTTCGCACCCTGATTCCGGTTAATGCCCTCTATGAGGACAATCTGCTCTATCTGGCGGAGCAGGCCCACGTCGAGCGCTACCTGCACGGCGAACAGGTTTTCAATATCGGGGACAATGATCCGGACAGCCTCTTCCTGATGTCCGGGGAGCTCTGCCTCACCTCGCCCGAGGGCGAGGAGATCCGGGTATCCGCCGGCTCCGACCGGGGGCTGCATGCGCTGGCCAGTCGCAAACCACGCCACTACCGCGGCGTGGTGGTGTCGCAGGCGGCAACCGTGGTCCGCTTCGACTCGGCACTGCTGGAGCGCCTGCTCGCCTGGGGACACTTCTCGCCGGAGTTTTCCATCAACAGTCATCCCGAACCCGCCGGCGGTCCCAGTGCCGAGGAGAGCGAGTGGATGATGTCGATGATGCAGACCACCGCCTTCACCCGGCTGCCCGCGGCCAACATCCAGGATCTGTTCTCGCGCATGGAGGAGGTCGAGGCCCGGGCCGGAGACCTGATCGTCAAGACCGGCGATCCCGGTGACTACTATTACGTGATCAAGCAGGGCCGCTGTCGGGTCACCCTTCCCTCCGACACCGGCGAGGTGGTACTGGCCGAACTCGGCCCCTGCAGCAGCTTTGGCGAGGAGGCATTGATCACCGATTCGGTACGCAATGCCAATGTCTCCATGCTGACCAATGGAAAACTGATGCGCCTGGCCAAGGAGGATTTCCTGCAGCTGCTGGAGGCGCCGCTGCTGCAGTGGATCGACTATCCGACCCTGACCAGGATGGCCGCCGACGGGGCGGTGCGCATCGACGTGCGGTTCCGCCGGGAATTCGAGCACAACGGCCTGCGCGGCAGTCTCAACATCCCGCAGAATCAGCTGCGGGCAGCCATCCCCGAGCTCGACAAGGGCAAGAAATACATCGTCTACTGTGACTCGGGACAGCGCAGCGCCACCTGCGCCTTTCTCCTCAGCCAGCAGGGCTTCGACGTCTACGTACTGGAAGGTGGGCTGTCGGCTATTCGTAGTTGATGCCCAGTGCGGCAGGCATAGCGATATTGCGAACTCATCCCACCAGGCAAGACTATCGCCCAAGCCTTTAAAAAATTTAACTTTTTTAATGTGACTTAATCTGCTTTATTAACTGGGGAGGATTGACGCCAGAGGAGTGGGCAGTTCCAGCTGATCTGCAACCCGCGAAGCAACGGATCCTGCGCGGCCGGCTCACAGCGACAAATGCCGATCAGCTCGGCGATCTCCCCGTTGACCTCCAGCAGCGGTATCCGCTCGCGCATCCAGGGCAGGACCCCCGTCTCTTGCAGCAACGCCTTGACCCGTTTGCCCACGCCCCGCCCCAGCGGCCGGCACTGCTCGCCGCCCTGGCGGAAGCGGATCCGGTAGCGGCCGCTCTCTGTCCGCTCCCCCATCTCCTCCGCCGAGGGGCGAAAATGGAGCGTACCCAGACCGGCCGGAAGAGTCAGGGCGGGCTCGCCTCCCCAGACCAGAGAGAGGGAGGGATCGAAAGGTGCCAGCGGCGGCATCAGGTAGAGCCGGTCGCGATAGCGTCGCACCTCCGCCCCGCTCCAGGCTACCCGGGGGGTGGCATCCTGGCGTGCACCCAGGACCTCGCTGATGATCCGCTGCAGGATCACCGACGCGGGCGACGGCACGCCCCGCTGACCAAACCAGATCCGCAGCAGTGCCGATTGCTGATCGGCCGGCAGTGCGTTCAGCGCCGCCACCGACAGGGTGCCGTCGGCCGGTTGGTGGATCCGTTCCAGGGTCCGGGACAACAGGGTTTCAATCAGCCGATCCGCCTCGGCACAGTGGCGTGCACTGCGCGACAGGGTGCTGGCCATGGCTGGCCAGCGCGCCTTCAGCAGGGGGATCACCTGGTGTCTGATGTAGTTCCGATCGAAGGCGATGTCCCGGTTGCTGGCGTCCTCGATCCACCGCAGGCCGGCCCGGGTGGCATAGCGCAACAGTTCATCCCGGGTAACATTCAGCAGCGGCCGGGCATGCCGTCCCTGGGAAAATTCAGCCAGCGGCGGCATGGCGGCCAGGCCGCTGATCCCGGCACCGCGCAACAGCTGCAGCAACAGGGTCTCGGCCTGGTCGTCCTGGTGATGGGCCGTCAGCAGCATCTCCATCGGCTTGAGCTCCCGGGCCAACAGCCCATATCGGGCCTCGCGTGCAACAGCTTCCAGGCTCTCGCCCTGGGCCGGTGTGAGTTGCAGGGAAAAGGTTTCCAGCGGGATATTCAGTTCCCGGCAGATCGAGGCACAGTGTCCAGCCCAGGCGGCCGACTGCCCCTGCAGACCATGGTCCACATGAATCGCCCGCAGCGGGGCCGGCAGCCGCTCGCCGAGTGCCGCCAGGGCATGCAACAGTACATGGGAATCCAGGCCGCCACTGAAGCCGAGCAGATAGCCGCTGGGCTGGGGATATGTCAAAAGGATATTCAGCAGACGTTCGGGATTGAATGGCATGTGAATATCCTGATGTGTCTATGCTGAAGTGTCTATCCAGGGGTGTTCGAGAAGCATAGGGCGGACCGTGCCCGCCGATGGCCCCCACGGGGCGCCCTATATATACCCAGAGGGGTTATCCAGGGGGGTCGGAGTCAAATCAAATGTACGGGTTGAGTTTAAACCTCCTGTTTCAACAGATTTGACTTCGACCCCTGTGTCTTGTGTGTCGGTGTGAGGCCGACAAGGCAGGCCAATCACCCCGTGTGCAGTTACCCTGTATTATCCCTGGAAGGTACCGTACCCCATGAGCCGCTGGTAACGCTCCTCCAGCAGTTGCTCCAGGGGTTTCTGGTCCAGCTCCTGCAATGAGGCCAGCAACGCCGACTTGAGGTTTTTGGCCGCACCTTCCGGGTCCCGATGGGCACCACCGGGCGGCTCGGGAATGATGGTATCGATCAGGTTCAGCTCCTTGAGCCGGTCCGAGGTGATGGCCATCGCATCGGCCGCCAGCGGGGCCTTGTCGGCGCTCTTCCACAGGATCGAGGCACACCCCTCCGGTGAGATCACCGAATAGGTGCTGTACTGGAGCATCATCACCCGGTCGCCCACACCGATGGCCAGCGCGCCACCCGAGCCGCCTTCGCCCATGACGGTGCAGACGATGGGGGTCTTGAGTCCGGACATCACCAGCAGGTTTTTCGCGATCGCCTCGCTCTGGCCGCGCTCTTCCGCGCCGATACCGGGATAGGCCCCGGGGGTATCGATGAAGGTGAGGATGGGCAGCTTGAAGCGCTCCGCCGTCTCCATCAGGCGCAACGCCTTGCGGTAACCTTCCGGACGCGGCATGCCGAAATTGCGGAACAGTTTCTCCTTGGTGTCGCGCCCCTTCTGCTGACCGATCAGCATCACCGGACGCCCGTCGAGGCGGGCCACGCCGCCGATAATGGCGTGATCGTCGGCAAACGCCCGATCGCCGTGCATCTCATAGAAGTCCTCAAAAATATGCTCGATGTAGTTGAGCATATAGGGCCGCAGCGGATGCCTGGCCACCTGGGCAATCTGCCACGGCTTGAGGTTCTGATAGAGCGATTCGGTAAGTGTCCGGCTCTTGGTCTCCAGACGGGTAATCTCGTCCTGGATATTGATCTCGTTGTCGTTACCGACCAGGCGCAGCTCTTCGATCTTCGCCTCGAGCTCGGCAATCGGTTGTTCAAATTCTAGAAAGTTCATGTCCATGGGCGAAATATACCGGATTAGGTTTGCAGATAACAGATCATCGGGTCATCCCCAACACCATTTTGATGGATATGGGAATGGCTACCAAAATCGGCTATTGTCGAATGCCGTTTATTGAAGCCGCGAATGAACGCGAATAGCGAAACGGCTGGTCAAAGCCACGTAGGGTGGGCACGTAGTCTGTGCCCACCTTTTTGTCCCATGCCACACCTTCCGCGTGGGCACAAAAAGCGTGCCCACCCTACCGAGCTACTCACCCGGTGTGTAAGTGATTGGTCTGCCTTGTTGGTCGATCTTGATGGCGCCTCGAATCCGGCCCTTTTTTCAGATTCAAGCCTGCCCTTGTTTGAGCGAAGCGAGTTTGGGCAGGCGCTGAAAAAAGGGCCGGATTCGAGGAAACAAGCCATCACGTGAGGCCGGCAAGGTAGGCCAATCACCCCGTGAGCATTGGTGGGTGCACCTACCGGCTTATCCACTGACTACATCCTACTCACCCCATGAGTAGTTACCAGGATTCTATATATCGGTCGCTCCAGGTCACGCCGGCACCCCGGCATCCTGTCGCTCGGCAACACGCCCGCGATTGTAAAGCACTTCCACCGATTCCATACCCAGCAGACGCGAAAGCTGGCGCAACAGCTCGTCGGCCGGCTGCACGCGCCAGGCCTCGTCGCAGACCAGTGCAGCGGCGGACGATACCCCCTGATAGCAGATCTGGATATCGCAAACTCCCCCCTGATAGGGCGTCAGCACGGTGCGCAGCTCTTCGGCAAAATCGTGGGCTGTAGCCCGCCGTTGCGCCAGCAGCCGATGGTCCCAGCTGAGCCGCAGGGCGGCGGCATTCAACGCCCGTGCGTGCTGGAACTCCATCACCTGGTCGACCCGGATACTCAGGCCGCCCCGGTATTCGTCATAATTCAGAGTGCCCGCCACCAGCAGGATACGGTCACTGACCAGGAGATCCTTGAACGTCTCATAGGCATCGGAAAACAGGGTGATCTCGATGCGGCCGCTGCGGTCGTCCAGCACCACCGACCCCATGCGCCCGCGCTGGGTCTGGCGGTGACTCACCGCGAGCGCCAGCCCCGCCACCATGACGCGCTGTTTGGAGCGTTTCTGGTAGCCGCCACCACCGCCGCCCTCGCCCCCTTCCAGGGAGAGATTGCCGATTCGGGTGACCCCCAGTCCGCTCATCTCCGGGACGTAGCGATCGATCGGATGCCCGGTCAGGTAGAGTCCCAGGGTCTCCTTCTCGCCCTGCAGGCGGATCTCATCCTCCCACTCCTCGGTATCCTCGGGGATCATCTGCGAGCCGACCGTCGCCTGCGGCTCGGGATCGGCGATACCGAACAGATCCTCCTGTCCCGCCGCCACGCTGGCATGGTGCTGCTCGGCCATCTTCAGCGCCAGCGGCAGCTGGTTCATCAGGGTGGCGCGGTTGACGCCAAGCTCATCCAGCGCCCCGGCCTTGAGCAGGGATTCCAGGACCCGCCGGTTGACCTTGCGCTGATCGATGCGGCGGCAGAATTCGTAGATATCCCTGAACCGCCCGCCCGACTGGCGCGCCTCGAGTATGCTCTCGATGGCCGACTCGCCCACCCCCTTGATGGCGCCCAGCCCGTAGATCACCTCGCTTGCGTCACCGACCGTGAACATATACTCGGAGTGGTTGACGTGGGGCGGGTTGACCACCAGGTCCATGCTGCGGCACTCATCAATGAGTGTCACCACCTTCTCGGTGGTATCCATATCCGCCGACAGCACCGCCGCCATGAATGCCGAGGGGTAATGTGCCTTCAGCCACATGGTCTGATAGGAGACCAGGGCATAGGCGGCGGAGTGGGACTTGTTGAAGCCGTAGCCGGCGAACTTCTCCATCAGGTCGAAGATATAGGTGGCCACCTCCTCGTCCACGCCCCGGGCCACGGCGCCCTGGCGGAAGATCTCGCCCTGCTTCTTCATCTCCTCGGGCTTTTTCTTGCCCATGGCGCGACGCAGCAGGTCGGCGCCCCCCAGGGAGTAGCCGGCCAGCACCTGGGCGATCTGCATCACCTGCTCCTGGTACAGGATCACCCCGTAGGTGGAGCGCAGGATCGGTTCCAGGTCCGGGTGCGGGTAGACCACCTCCTGGCGCCCGTGTTTGCGCGCAATGAAGTCATCCACCATGCCCGACTGCAGCGGTCCGGGGCGGAACAGGGCCACCAGCGCGGTGATGTCATCGAAACAGTCCGGCTGCAGCTTCTTGATCAGCTCCTTCATACCGCGTGATTCCAACTGGAATACCGCGGTGGTCTCGCATTTTTTCAGCAATATGAAGGCGTCGGCATCGTCCATGGGGATCAGGGTGATATCCACCGGCTCCTCCCCCTGCTCCCGGCGTTTGCGGTTGACCGTCTTCAGCGCCCAGTCGACGATGGTGAGGGTCCTTAGCCCTAGGAAATCGAACTTCACCAGGCCCACCTGCTCCACATCGTCCTTGTCGAACTGGGTGACCAGATTGGCGCCCCCCGGCTCGCAGTAGAGCGGGGTGAAATCGGTCAGCAGGCCCGGGGCGATCACCACGCCGCCGGCATGCTTGCCGGCATTGCGCGCCAGGCCCTCGAGCTTTTTCGCCATCTCGATCAGCTGGGTCACCTCCTCCTCGTCACGGAAGGCGGCCGCCAGCTCCTCGCTCTCCTGCAGCGCCTTTTTGAGCGTCATGCCGATCTCAAACGGGATCATCTTGGCGATGCGGTCGGTGAAGCCGTAGGGGTGGCCCAGCACCCGGCCCACATCCCGCACCACCGCCTTGGCGGCCATCGAGCCATAGGTGATGATCTGGGAGACCGAGTCGCGGCCGTACTTGCGCGCCACGTAGTCGATCACCCTGTCCCGGTTATCCATACAGAAGTCGACGTCGAAATCGGGCATGGAGACACGTTCGGGATTGAGGAAGCGCTCGAACAGCAGCTCGTGTTCGATGGGGTCGAGATCGGTGATCTTCAGGGCGTAGGCGACAATGGAGCCGGCACCGGAACCGCGCCCCGGCCCAACCGGAATACCGTTGTCCTTGGCCCACTGGATGAAATCGGCGACGATCAGGAAGTAGCCGGGGAAGCCCATCTGGTTGATCACATCCAGCTCGATCCGCAAGCGCTCGTCGTAGACCTTGCGCTTTTCCGCATACCCGGGATTGTCGCGATCGAGAATGATCTCCAGGCGCTGTTCCAGTCCGCGCATCGACTCGCGGGAGAAGAACTCCTCGATAGTCATGCCCTCGGGGATGGGAAAGTCGGGCAGGAAATTTTTCCCCAGGGTCAGTTCGATATTGCAGCGGCGGGCGATCTCCACACTGTTTTCCAGCGCCTCCGGGATGTCGGCGAACAGCTCCAGCATCTCCTCCGCCGTGCGCAGGTACTGCTCGCGGCTGTAGAGCTTGGGTCTCCTGGCATCATCCAGGGTGCGCCCCTCGTGGATACAGACCCGCACCTCATGGGCCTCGAAATCATCCGGGGTGAGAAAACGCACATCATTGGTGGCCACCACCGGCACATCCAGGCGGGTGGCCAGCGCGATACTGGCATGCAGGCAACGTTCCTCGCCGCCCCGCCCGGTACGGTGCAGTTCCAGGTAGAAGCGATCGCCGAACAGCTCCAGCCAGTGGCGCAGACGCCGCTCGGCCTCCACCGGGTTGCCCGCCAGCAGCGCCCGGCCGATATCCCCGGAACGCCCGCCCGAGAGCGCGATCAGCCCCTCACAGCTGTCCCGGGTGAACCAGTCCGCCTCCAGCATCGCCTTGCCCAGGTGCTGGCCCTCGCGGTAGCTTCTGGAGACCAGGCAGGTGAGGTTGCGGTAGCCGTGGGGATTCTGCACCAGCAGCAGCAGCCGGAACGGGTTGTTGGGGTCCTCCGGATCGCGAATCCAGACATCCACGCCGCTGATCGGCTTCACCCCGGCGGCGATGGAGGCCTTGTAGAATTTGACCAGCGAGAACAGGTTGGACTGATCGGTCACCGCCACCGCCGGCATACCCAGTTCGGCCACCCGCGCGACCAGCGGCTTGATCCGCACCAGCCCGTCGACCAGGGAGTATTCGGAGTGGACGCGCAGATGGATGAAGGCCGGTTGCATAGTGGTCGTATTGTAACCCAGTCGCGGAGGAAATTTCAGATCGGGATCATACCCGAGGTGTCAGGTTCTGTCCGTGAAGCCGGCCGGGTGACAGGGGTTGCCGGCTGAGCAAAATGACTCTCGCAGAGGCACAAAGCGCGCCAGGGTTCCCTGTATGCATTCCCACGCGGAGCGTGGGAACGAGGAAACGTGCTGTCCGTTGATTCGGGTGGCAGTCCGTAGGTTGGGGTGAGCCTGCGAACCCCAACGAATGGCGCAAGGCAGATCCACCGGCTGTTGGGGTTCGCTCCTCTCACCCCAACCTACAAGTTGAGCACGTTGCAATCTTTAGTCCTATTTGCGTTCATTCGCGGCTTTAAAGAACGGTATCCGGCCATAGCTCAGCTACCCTGCAGGAGCTTTTTCACCGGGCCGAACGAGCGCCGGTGAATCGGGCTGACGCCGATTTCGCGCAGTGCATCCACATGGGCCTTGGTCGGATAGCCCTTGTGCTGCGCCAGTCCATACCCCGGATAACGCTGATCCAGCAGCACCATCTCCCGGTCCCGCGCCACCTTGGCCAGGATCGAGGCGGCGCTGATGGCCGGTTCGCTGGCATCGCCGCCGATGATGGCCTCGGCACTGCAGGGGAGTTCGGGACAGCGGTTGCCGTCGATCAGGGCATGGCCGGGCGGGGTGACGAGCGCCTCAACCGCCCTTTTCATCGCCAGCAGACTGGCATGCAGGATATTGAGCCGGTCGATCTCCTCCACTTCCGCGCGCCCCAGTGACCAGCAGAGCGCCTTCTCCAGTATCTCCAGCTCAAGCTGCTCCCGGCGTTTCTCGCTGAGCTTCTTCGAGTCGGCCAGCCCGGCGATGGGTCGAGCCGGATCCAGAATCACCGCGGCCGCCACCACCGGTCCGGCCAGCGGGCCCCTGCCGACCTCATCCACCCCGGCAATCAGTATCAGCTCGGACATTATCCGGGACTCCCGTTGTGGCCGATCAGGGAGAGCACCGCCTCCGCCGCCTTGCGGCTGGAGTCCTGTTGCAGTGTCCTATGCAGCTCGGCATAGCGCTGCTGGATAGCGTTTACCCGTTCCGGAGACTCCAGCAGTTCACTCAGGGCATCCGCCAGCGCCTCGGGGGTGGCCGCCCCCTGAATGAATTCGGGCGCCAATGCCTCATCCGCAAGCAGGTTTGCCATCGCCACATAGGGAATCCTGACCAGATTGAAGCGCTTGACGATCCAGTAGGTGAGCGGGTTGAGCCGGTAGGCCACCACCATGGCACGCTTCAGCAACAGCGCCTCCAGGGTCGCGGTGCCCGAGGCGGTGAGCACCACATCGGCGGCGATCATCACCGCTCTCGCCTGCCCGTCGACCAGGGTGACCGGCAGGTCCGGCGCCTCACGGTTGAGGATGGCTTCGAAGGCGGTGCGGGTGCGCCGGTTGATCAGCGGTACCAGGAAATGGACGTCGGGATAGCGCTCGATAAGCCGCAGGGCCGCCTGGATAAAGGTCGCAGACAACGCCTCGATCTCCCCCACCCGGCTACCGGGTAGCAGGGCCACCACATGCGGCCGGTCGGCCACGCCCAAAGTCGTACGGGCCGCCGCACAGTCATTATCCAGCGGAATCTCATCGGCCAGCGGATGGCCGACATAGCGGACCGGAACCCGGTGCCGTTCGAGGAATTCCGTCTCGAAGGGAAAAATGCTCAGCATCAGGTCGACCGCCGCCCGGATCTTCTTCACCCGGCCGGGACGCCACGCCCAGACCGTCGGGCTGACATAGTGCACCGTGGGTATCCCGGCCTTTTTCAAGGCCGTTTCCAGGCCCAGATTGAAATCGGGCGCGTCAATCCCGATAAACACATCCGGTGGGTCGAGCAGAAAATGGTTGCGCAACCGTTTGCGGATCGACAGCAGTTCCGGCAGGTGTTTCAGCACCTCGACCAGTCCCATGACCGACAGCCGCTCCATGGAGACGAGCGTGCGGCAACCCTCCGCCAGCATCAGTGGCCCGCCCACGCCCTCGAACCGGGCATCCGGATGGCGGCTGCGGATTTCGCGCATCACCCCGGCCCCGAGCAGATCGCCAGAGGGTTCATTGGCAACTATTCCGATTTTCAGCATAGCCGGATTCTTTAGGTTAGCGCGGTAGGATGCGGTGAGTGGCACGAACCGCATCAAGTCTTTTCGCAAATGATGCGGTTCGCAAGCTCACCAGCATCCTACGATTGCCTCCGGCCACAAGGCTTGAACCGGATCCTGTCATATCTCTGGACCACCCGAGCTCAGCGGACAATGCCGCGCTCGCTCTGCTCCAGAAAGGCGATGAAGAGACCGATTTCCGGGCACTCCTGCTCCAGCAGACGCAAGACCTGCAGCGCCTCGTCGACCGTGTGCTGCTGCTTGTAGATGATCTTGAAAGCGCGCTTGATATGTTGAATTGTGGGGTTGGTGAAATCGCGCCGCCGCAATCCTTCCGAGTTGATACCATAGGGCCTGGCAGGGTGCCCGCTCACCATGACATAGGGCGGGATATCCTTGTTGATCACCGATCCCATGGCACAGAAGCTGTGTGCCCCGATATGGGAAAACTGATGCGCCATGCTGAAGCCGCCCAGGATGGCCCAGTCGCCGATGATCACATGTCCGCCGAGGGAGGCGGCATTGGCCATGATGATGTGATCCCCCAGCTGGCAATCATGGGCCACATGGGTATACGCCATGAGCAGATTATCGTTTCCGATCCGGGTCGCCACGGCATCCTGGGCGGTGCCGCGATTAATGGTGGTGAATTCGCGAATCACATTGCGGTCGCCAATCTCCAGCCGGGTCTCCTCACCGGCGTACTTCTTATCCTGCGGATCCTCACCGACCGAGGCAAACTGGAAGATCCGGTTCTCCTCGCCGATGGTGGCCGGTCCCTTGATCACAGCATGCGGCCCGATCCGGGTACCCTTGCCAATGCGAACGCCGGGACCTATCACGCTGAAGGGTCCAACCGAGACCCCTACATCCAGCTCGGCCCCGGGGTCGATGGCGGCTTTTGAATCGATCAAGGAGCGAAATCCCGGGCTGTACACATGATTTCCGCGCTAGCGGCGACCTTACCATCCACCTTGGCGGTACAGGAGAATACGCCAATTCCCCGCTTGATCGAGTTCTGGCGCACCTCGATCATCAGCTGATCGCCGGGCTCCACGGGCCGCCTGAAGCGCGCCTTGTCGATCCCGACGAACAGGTAAACCGTGGTATCGCTCACCGTCTCCGGGTTGGATTCCATTGCCAGCAGGCCGGTCGCCTGCGCCATCGCCTCCACAATCAGTACCCCGGGCATCACCGGCCTGATGGGGAAATGGCCATTGAAAAAGGGCTCGTTATAGGTGACGTTCTTCAACGCCAGGAGCCGGGTATGCTTCTCGAAATCGAGTACCCGGTCAATAAGCAGGAACGGGTAGCGGTGCGGCAACAGCGTCAGCACCTTGTTGATATCCATCGTACTCAAATTACACTCCCCAGCCGCCGCAACGGAACATCCAGCGATCAAGATATAAAACCGTTATCGGATCAAGTTCGTGACGACCGCTCCAAGCGTCTCTCGGCCAAGCCAGACAGACGCCTAGTCCCGATCGTCCCCATGGTTTTCAGTTTTATCGGTAAATACTTGTTTTTCCAGCGCATTCAACCGCTGAATGACGCTTTCCAGGCGCCTGATCCGGGCGATGGTTTTGCGCCATTCGCCGTTAGCAACCGCGGGCAGGTTCCCGCTGTAGTAGCCGGGTTCCTTGAATGAGCGGGTAACCAGGCTCTGACCGGAGAAATGCACGTTGTCCCCGATCTCAAGATGCCCGGACAGGCCGACCCCGCCACCCAGGGTGCAATATTTACCAATCGTGGTGGAACCGGCAATGCCGGCACATCCGGCAATCGCCGTATGCTCTCCGATACGCACGTTATGTGCAATCTGAATCTGGTTGTCCAGTCTCACGCCATCGGCGATCAGGGTATCCCGCAGGGCACCCCGATCGATGGTGGTATTGGCGCCGATCTCCACATCATCGCCAATCCTGACAATGCCGATCTGCGGCACCTTGACCCAGGTACCCTGATCGTTGGCATTGCCGAAGCCATCGCTGCCGATCACCGCGCCGGGATGTATCAGCACCCGTCTGCCGATAACCGTGCCTGCACATATGGTCACGTTGGCCACCAGGCGGCTGTGCTCGCCCAGGCGACTGTCCGCATCGATCACGCAACCCGGGCCAATCCAGACACCCGCCTGAATCTCCACGTTTGCCCCAATCACCGCGCAGGGTCCCACCCAGGCGCCCGGATCGATTTTCGCGCTGTCGGCGATAACGGCGGAAGCATGCACCCCACCGGTCACCTCCGCCGGCGGATAAAGCAGTGAGGCGACCCGGGCGTATGTCAGGTAGGGGTTGTCCGAGATCAGCCCCGCCACCGGGGAGTCGGCGGCATCCTCGCGGCGCAGAATGACCGCGGAGGCACCGGTGGTCTGCAGGTATTGGCGATATTTGCTGTTGGCAAGAAAACAGATCGCACCCCGCGCGGCGTCCTGTATGGTGTCGGCATGACTGATGGCGACCTCACCATCGCCGAGCAATTCGGCCCCTGCACGGGTGGCCAGATCCGCCAGGCGATACACCACTCCGCTCACCGGCCCGTCCTACTTGGAGGTTTTAGCCAGCTCTTCAAGGCGCTGCAGGACTTTCGCCGTGAGATCAACCCGCTTGTTGAAATAGGCCACCCCATCGGTCAGGATCACATCCACCTGCTCCTCTTCACCGATCTGGCTGACCACTTCACCCACTTTACGCAACAGCCGGTTGACTGCCTCATTGCGACGCAGATTCGCATCTTCACGAAACTCCGTGCGGTTGGTGGTCAACTGACGACGCCGGGCGCGGATGTCATTCTCGAGCCGCTTGGCCTCTTCCGTGCTCATCACCGCGGCATCGCGGGCCATTTTGTCTTCCAGCTGCTTCAGCTGTTTGGCCTTGGCAATCAGGTCCTGATCGCGGGCCTGGAACTCTTTTTTCAGGGCATTGCTGATCTCCTCGGCCTGGGGTGACTGCTCCATCACCTTGTTCAGGTCAACGACGCCGACCTTGAATTCGGCCGCCGCCGCTGCCGAAATCAAACTGAACAGAAATATCGCAAGGATGCTTAAGGCTGACTTCTTCAATTTAATCTCCTGATACTTAGAATGCGGTACCGAAGGTGAACTGGAATATCTCCGTTTCATCACCCGGTTTGTCATTGAGCGGAACACCCAGGCTCACACCCAGCGCGCCCATGGGGGAGAGCCACATGGCCGAGGCCCCGGTGGAGTAACGCAGTTCACCCAGGTCGAAATCCGCCCCGCCGTGGGTGGAAAAAACATAGCCCGTGTCCAGGAACAGGCCCAGGCGAATCGACTTCTCCATCAGCTTGAAGGGGGCCGGAAAGAACAGCTCGGCGTTGCCGACGATTTTCACGTTACCGCCAATCGGATCTTCCAGGTTGTCACGCGGTCCCAGGCTGTGATCCTTGTACCCCCGGACCGTCCTGATGCCGCCAGCGAAGAAGTTCTCCCACAGCGGCAGGCGCGAGGTGTCGCCATAGACATCACCATAGGCGAGATCGCCATTCAGCGCCAGGGTGAAGGCGTTGTTCAGCGGGAAATAACGCTTGTGCTTGTAGGCGATCTTGTAGTATTCCAGGTCGCTGCCGGGCAGGGTGGCCAAGGCGCTCAGGCTCTGCGTCGCCCCCTGGGTGGGCAGCAGCGAGGAGTCGCGGGAATCCCGGGTCCAGCTGGTGCCGACCTTGAAGTCGAGGAAGGTATCGCCATTTTCGGTTTTGAAATCACTCACCTCTTTAGAGGGAGAGGCCGCCGGCTTGAACGTGGTGTGCAACAGGTCGGCGGTGAAATTGACCCGGTCGGTCTCGGTGATCGGCACCCCGAACACCACCCCGGCGGTTCCGGTGTCGGTCAGGTATTTCGCCGTGTCCACCTCGTCGAAATCGGTCTTCTGATAACTCAGGTTGAAGCCGCGGCTGATGCCGTCGACCGTATAGTAGGGATTGACATAGCCCAGCCGGTAATGGGTGCTGGAATCACTGTTATCAAATGCCAGCGAGACCTGCTTGCCGGTGCCGAGGAAGTTCTTCTGGCTCAGGCTGGTGCTGAAGATGAGACCATCGGACTGGGAGAAGCCGAGGCCCGCCATCAGGTTGCCCATCGGTTTTTCGACCACCGCGATATTCAGATCCACCTGATCGGTCGATCCCGGTACGGCGGGGGTCTCCACATTCACCTCATCGAAGAACCCCAGGCGCTGCAGCCGCTCCCGGGAACGGGTCACCTGCTCGGCGGAATACCAGGCCGACTCCAGCTGGCGCAGCTCCCGGCGCAGCACCTCGTCGCGGGTAGAACTGTTGCCCTTCATGTTGACCCGCCGCACATAGACCCGCTTGCCGGGATCCACAAAGTAGGTGATGGCCACCTGCTTCTTCTCTTCGTCGATATCCGGGATGCTGTTGACGTTGGCGAAGGCATAGCCGTTGTTGCCCAGCAGGGTATTGATGCGTTCGGAACTGCCGATCACCTCTTTCCGGGAAAATACCTCGCCGCGCACCAGATGAATCATCGGAAAGAATGCTTCCTTGGGCAGCACCAGATCACCGGTCAGCAGAATATCGTTAATGGTGTATACCTCACCCTCGTCGATATTGATCGTGACATAGATATCCCGTTTGTCCGGGGTAATGGAGACCTGGGTCGACGTGATAGCGAAATTGATATGCCCCCGATCCAGATAGAACGAGCGCAGCTTTTCCAGATCGCCGGAGAGTTTCTGCCGGGAGTACTGATCATCCTTGGTGAAGGAGGAGAGAAAGCCGGTGGTATTGAGGGAGAACTCATCCAGCAGCTCCTCCTCGTCAAAGGCGCGGTTGCCGATGATATTGATCTTCTTGATCCGGGCCGCCCCCCCTTCCGAGATTTCGATATTGATCGCTACCCGGTTACGTTCCAGGGGGGTCACGGTCGAGGAGAGTTTGACGGCGTACTTGCCCAGGTTGAAATACTGCCGCTGCAGTTCCTGCTCGATCTTGTCCAGCACCGAGCGGTTGAATACCCGACCCTCCGCGAGTCCGATATCCTTCAGTGCCAGCAACAGCGGATCGGTTTCAAGTGTCTTGTTCCCCTGAATTTCAATCTTGGCGATCGCCGGTCGCTCGGTGACAAAGACGATCAGCACATCCCCTTGCCGCTCCAGCTTCACATCCTTGAAAAAACCGGTCTTGTAGAGCGCGCGGATAATATCCCCGGTGGCATCCGACTCGATCTGCTGTCCGATCTTCACCGGCAGGTAATTGAACACCGTTCCGGGCGAGATACGCTGCAGCCCTTCGACCCGGATATCCTTGACGACGAAGGTATCGCTGAATGCCAACTGAGGCAGGAGCAGGATGATGAGGGTCAGTAACAGTCGCAATTTAATAACCGGGTTCATATTATCTTTATAAGGTTTTGTTTTTTAAGTCTATCCATGACAATCGAGCCCCTCACCCTGGCGAAACCGGGATCACCGTTTTCGCTCCCAACATGAAAAAGGGTAGATGGCGGCCGTAAAATTCGATCGCTTTTCAAACCGAACGTGATCATGCTATCACTATGATATTCATAGCTTTTTCGACATCAGCCCATCCTCCCCAAGCACCCGCTGACCCCAAAAGTGCACTAGTATAAATAAACTTTCGAACCTACCCAAGGGGCATGGGGAATTAATTACGAATTGAACAGACGTGCGATATCCACGTAGAACGCCAGGGTCATCAGGCCCAGCAGAATCACCAGTCCGATCCGCTGCCCGAAGGCCTGGGCCGCCTCGGAGACCGGGCTCCCCTTGATCGCCTCTACCAGGAAGTAGAACAGGTGGCCACCGTCCAGAATGGGAACCGGCAACAGATTAAGTACCCCCAGGCTGATACTGACCAGCGCCAGGAACTTGAGGAACTGGGTCAGCCCGAAGCTCGCGGTCCGACCCGCGGTCTGGGCTATCGAGATGGGCCCACTGAGATTTTTGACGGAGATCTCCCCGATCACCATCCGGCCCAGCATTTTTAGCATGAACAGCGACATATCCCCGGTCTTGACTGCCGCCATGGTCACCGCCTCCAGCGGGCCGTAGCGCACCTCCACCCGGTAATCGTCGAACAGGCCCTCCGGTATATGCGGCCCCGCGCCGATGCGCCCGACCGTCTGCTCGCCCTGGTTGGTCTGCCCGACAATCAGCTTGATCGGTCGCTCGGCACCGTCGCGCGAGATCCACATCTCCACCAGGGTCGCCGGGTGGCGCTGGATATATTCGACCAGTTCGGACCATGACCCCACCTCGCGGCCATCGATCGAGAGCACCCGGTCACCCGCTTTGAGACCCGCCGATTCGGCGGTCTCTCCCGCTACCACCTGCCCGATCACCGGTTCGATCACCGGCCGTTTTGGCGCAAGACCGAGACGCTCCAGCAACCGGCCATCCTCCGCCAGGACCAGTAGACGATCACCCGGCAGTATGCGCAGCCGCTCGAGGCCGGCGGCATCACGCACCGTGACGCCCACGTCATCACCCGAGGTGGCATTGGTCAACAACGTGTAGACAGCCGACTCCCAGGTCGGCGTCAGGGTATCGCCCACGGCGAGTATCTCGTCATCGGCGGCAAACCCCGCCTCGGCAGCAATGGTCGACTCCGCCACCTCGCCGATCCAGGGCCGTGACCCGGTATCCCCGTAGACACCGATAAACCAGAAGGCCAGCAGTGCAAAGGCAAAATTGAACAGCGGTCCGGCCGCGACGATGGCCGAGCGAACCGCCACCGACTGCCGGTTGAAGGCCTGCGGCAGGTAGCGTTCGGGAACCTCCCCCTCCCGCTCATCGAGCATCTTCACATAGCCACCCAAGGGGATGGCCGCGACCACATACTCGGTGCCCAGGTCCGCCTCGGAGAGGCGACCCCCGGAGGCCTCCTCAGGCGCCGACGGCCGCCCCCGGAAGGTCAGCAGCGGCTTGCCGAAACCGATGGAAAACCGCAACACCTTGACGCCCAGTTTCCTCGCCACCCAGAAGTGGCCAAACTCGTGAACCGCGATCAGAATGCCGAGGGCAACCAGGAATGATAAGAGGGTAAACAAAAATGAAGTCATGGCGATTAAATCAGACCCGCTCGCGGATCAATTGTTCCGCCCGGCGGCGGGCCTCGCCATCCACCGCAAGCAGGGTCTCCAGATCGGCGTCATGCCGTCCCGGCAGGGTTTCGAGCACCGAACCGATCACCCACGGGATATCGGTAAACCCCAGTTTTCCGCGCAGGAACGCCGCCACCGCGATCTCATTGGCAGCATTGAGGATGGCCGGAGAGGTGCCGCCGGCCTCGATTGCCTCGTAGGCGAGCCGCAGGCAGGCAAACCGCTCCAGGCTGGGCGGCTCGAAGTCCAGCCGGGCCACCTCGAACAGGTCCAGGGGGGCCACCCCGGACTCGATGCGCTCGGGCCACGCCAGGGCGTGGGCAATCGGGGTACGCATATCGGGATTGCCCAGTTGCGCGAGCACCGAGCCGTCGGCATAGGCGACCATGGAGTGGATGACGCTTTGCGGATGCAGCACCACCTTGATCCGATCCGGCGTGGTATGGAACAGCCAGCAGGCCTCGATCACCTCCAGTCCCTTGTTCATCATGGTGGCGGAATCCACCGAGATCTTGCGTCCCATTTCCCAGTTGGGATGGGCGCAGGCCTGGTCCGGGGTCACATCCCGCAGCTGATCCAGCGAGAGCGTGCGGAACGGCCCCCCGGAGGCGGTCAACAGGATGCGCGACACCCCCACCCGTTCCAGCCCGCGGCGGAAATCGGCCGGCATGCACTGAAACACCGCATTATGCTCGCTGTCGATCGGCAGGATCTCCGCCCCACCCTGCTCCACGGCCTGCATGAACAGCGCGCCAGAGACCACCAGCGCCTCCTTGTTGGCCAGCAGCACCCGCTTGCCGGCCCGGGCCGCCGCCAGTGTAGGCAGCAGACCGGCGGCGCCGACGATCGCCGCCATGACATAGTCCACGCCCGCCATGGAGGCCACATGCTCCAGGCCCTCCACACCGGTCAATACGTCTATCGACAAGCCCGCATCCTTGAGCCGACGCTCCAGACGGCATGCCGCATCGCCATCCGCCATGACGGCGTACTCGGGCGCATGCTGCCGGCACTGACGATAGAGCCCCTCCACGTCCCGATTGGCGGTCAGCGCCACGATGCGATATTTGTCCGGGTGCCGCGCCACCACATCCAGCGTACTGATACCGATAGAGCCGGTCGCACCCAGTACCGTCACGCCAATCACCCGCCACCTCCCAGTAACAGCAGTCCCAGGGTGAACACCGGGGCTACCGCCGTCAGACTGTCAATCCTGTCCAGTATACCCCCATGGCCGGGCAACAGGTTTCCGCTGTCCTTGATCCCGGCCTGCCGCTTCAGCAGGCTCTCGAACAGGTCACCGACCACCGACACCAGACAGACCAGCAGGCAGAGGATCACGACCTGCCACAGGGTGCCCGTCTCCGGGCGCAGCCAGATCAGCACCCCACTCCACAAACCGACCGCCAGCAAGGCACCATAGACCCCCTCACGGGTCTTTTTCGGACTGATATGGGGTGACAGCTTGACCCTTCCCCACTGCCGGCCGGCGAAGTAGGCGCCGGTATCGGCCACCCAGGAGAGCGACAGGGCGTACAGCACCAGGGCCGGCCCCTGCGCACCGTCGCCATGCAGATAGACCAGGGCCGCCCAGGTGGGCAGCAGGACAAAATAACCGAGCAGCAGCTTGCCGGCCCGGCCCGGCTCAACCACCCGATCCGGCCGGTAGCGGATGATATACACGGAGATCACCAGCCAGCCGAGACTGGCCGCGGCGAACAGCGCCAGACTCGGCAGCGGGTATGGCAGGATCGCACCGAGCGCGGCCATGGCCAGCCCCATGGTCAGCAGATAAAGGATGCGCTGCGGGCGCCGGGTCAGTTCGGCCAGCCGGGTCCATTCGTCGGCTCCCAGCAGAATCACCCCGGCCAACACCAGGGCGAATCCGCTGGTCGGCAGATAAAGCACCCCGGCGATCACCAGCGGCAGCAGTACCAGGGCGGTCAGGATTCGCTGTAGCAGCATGGTCAGTCCGTCGGATCCGAGGGGTTGGGATTCGTCGTCGGCAGCTGTTCCCCAAGCGTACCGAAGCGACGCTGGCGTGCGGCGAAAAAGTCCAGGGCGGCGGTGTAGGCCCGCGCGTCAAAATCGGGCCAGTAGGCATCGGTGAAATAGAGTTCGGTATAAGCGGACTGCCAAAGCATAAAGTTACTGATCCGTTGCTCGCCACCGGTACGGATAAACAGGTCCGGGTCGGGCAGGTCGGAAAACGAGAGCTCGGATGAGATGGCCGCTTCGCTGATCCGCTCCGCCGTCAGTTCGCCGGACGCCACCCGGGTAGCGAGACGCCTCACCGCCTGGACGATATCCCAGCGGCCACCGTAGTTGGCGGCAATCTGCAGCACCAGTCCGTCGTTGTCGGCGGTCTCGGCCTCGGCGGCGGCGATGCGCTGCTGGAGCTTGTCGGAAAATGCACTGCGATCGCCGATAATCCGCAACCGGACGTTATTGCGCTTCAGACGCTTCACTTCGCGCTGCAAGGCCACCATGAACAGATCCATCAACAGCGAGACCTCGCCCGCCGGCCGCTTCCAGTTTTCACTGCTGAAGGCAAACAGGGTCAGCACCTCGATGCCGTGCCTGACCGACTCCTCCACACTGGTACGGACCGACTTCACGCCCGCCTTGTGCCCGGCATGACGCGGGAGATTCCGCTGCTGCGCCCAACGCCCGTTACCATCCATAACTATGGCGACATGCCGTGGTATCCGGGCCACTCCATCACCCTCCATTAAACCCGAATCCTCTGTCCGCTGCTGCATTGTGTCGAATTAGCTTGAGGGGTCGGAATCGAATTCGCGTCGCACCTCAGCACTGGACTCCTGAGATAGCGACGCCAACCGACTCCGACCCCTGTATATCGCTCCTGGACCTGGCTACCCGCTGTCCCGGATCAGATCGACATCAGGTCCTTCTCCTTGACCGCCAGATGCTCATCGATCTCCTTGATGTGCTGATCCGTCAGTTTCTGAATGATCTCCTGGCCGCGTCGCTCGTCATCTTCGGAAATCAGCTTCTCCTTGACCAGGTTCTTCAGTTCGCTGTTGGCATCCCGGCGGATATTGCGCACCGCCACGCGGGCCTGCTCCGCCTCGTTGCGCACCACCCGGATCAGATCCTTGCGGCGCTCCTCGGTCAGTGGCGGCAGCGGCACGCGGATGACGGTGCCGGCGGAATTGGGATTCAGACCGAGATCGGAATTCATGATCGCCTTCTCGATGGTCTGCACCATGTTCTTTTCCCAGGGGGTGATGGCCAGGGTACGGGCATCATCCACCGTGACATTGGCCACCTGGCTGAGCGGAACGTCCGAACCGTAGTAGGAGACCGTCAGATGGTCCAGCAAACTGGGATGGGCCCGGCCGGTCCGTACCTTTGCCAGTTCATGGTCCAGCGCATCCACACTCTTGCCCATGCGCGTAGTCGCGTCTTTTTTTATGTCATCAATCATTTCCACTCTCCACAAGGGAACCGATTTCCTCACCTTTCACCAGGCGCAACAGGGCACCCGGGGTGTTGATATTCATTATCCGCAGCGGCATGCCGTTGTCGCGACACAATACGATCGCCGTCGCGTCCATCACCTGCAAACCCTCGGACAACGCCCTATCATAGCTGATTCGGGGATAAAACTCGGCATCGGGATCCTTCACCGGATCGGCCGAATAGACCCCATCGACCTTGGTCGCCTTGATCAGCAGATCGGCATCTATCTCGATTGCCCGCAGACTGGCCGCCGAGTCGGTGGTAAAGAACGGATTCCCCGTGCCGGCGGCGAACAGCACCACCTCGCCTTTATCCAGGTACTCCACCGCCTTCCTGCGTACATAGGTTTCGCACACCTGCTCCATACCGATGGCGGACATGGTACGGGCTGGCACACCCAGCTTCAACAGTGAGTTCTGCATGGCCAGGGCGTTCATGACCGTCGCCAGCATGCCCATGTGATCACCGGAAACCCGGTCCATGCCGGCCTTGGCCAGGCCCTCGCCGCGAAAGATATTTCCGCCGCCGATCACCAGCCCCACCTGGATGCCGGCATCGACCAGCCCCTGGATATCCTCGGCCACCCGGGCGATCACCTCGGGATCGATCCCGAAGCTGCCCGTGCCCATCAGCGCCTCGCCACTCAACTTGAGCAGGATGCGCCGGCAGATCAATTCAGCCATACAAATTCTCTAATCTTTAACATACACAACGAGCCATCAACCCGGTGAAGGCCCAAGGTAGGGTGGATAAGTGACAGCGCATCCCACGTCGAGGATCTGGACAAATCCACACCCGGCTATCCGTGGTCTCCGCGGCCCGTAGGGACAGGCCCCTGTGCCTGCCCTTTGTCCGGGCAACCACGGGGGTTGCCACTACGGCCATGGCATCCTCGGCTCCGTAATCGGTACATCCCTGTACCACTCCTCATGGCCTCCGCGGCACAAGTCCATCCCTGGACAAAAAAACAGTCCCGGGAGACCGGGACTGTTTTTGGTTAGTTATTCACCGCGAACCTGCGCCATCACCTCATCGGCGAAGTTTTCCTGTTTCTTTTCGATTCCTTCGCCCACTTCAAAGCGTTTGAAGCTGTTGACCTTGGCGCCGGCACCGGCAAGCAGTTTCTCCACCGTGGTGTCGGGGTCTTTCACGAACGCCTGTCCCAGGAGGGTGATCTCGGACAGATACTTGCGTACCCGGCCATCGACGATCTTGTCCACGATATTCTCCGGCTTGCCACTCTCCAGCGCCTGCGCCTTGAAGATCTCGCGCTCCTTTTCCACCAGCTCGGCAGACACCTGCTCCTCGGAGACGCAGGTCGGGTTGCTGGCGGCCACATGCATGGCGATGTCCTTCGCCAGCTCGTCGTCAGCGCCTTCGATATCCACCACCACGCCGATACGCGCGCCGTGGCTGTAGCTGGACAGACGGCCGTTGGCGGACTCGAAGCGCTCAAAGCGACGCACATTCATGTTCTCGCCGATCTTCACCACGAGCGCCTCACGCGCAGTATTCACGGTGGTCTCTTCGCCGTCGTGCAGCGGGGCATTCAGCAGCTCTTCGACACTGGCCACATCCGAGGCCAGGGCGCGTTGCGCCACGGCATTGGCAAAAGAGGTGAAATTCTCATCCTTGGCAACAAAATCGGTTTCACAGTTGACTTCAACCATGACACCCTTTTTGTTGTCATCGGTCATCTGGATGACTATCAGGCCGTCAGCGGCGGTACGCCCCGCCTTCTTGGCAGCCTTTGCCTGTCCTGATTTACGCATGTTTTCTATCGCTGCGTCGATATCGCCATCGGCCTCGACCAACGCCTTTTTGCATTCCATCATGCCGGAACCGGTACGCTCACGCAGTTCCTTTACCAGAGAGGCTGTAATCGCCATGATTCGTAATTCCTCGCTTATTTTAAAGCTAGTGTAAGAAGATAGCGGTTTTGGGGTCCGGGCCGTCAGTGGCTGGCGCGAGCTGCGCCGCGCCTGTTACAGCTTGCCCGAATGGGCGGCCGTTACGGTCATCCGATCAACGTAGCCGCTATCCGTTCAATGTTCCAATCCGCGCCCGGCTCGTCCGCCGGACGACGAACGGGTACCGCTAACACCGGCACCCGCCCGATTCCCCGCTGGAATACGCCGGCAAGGATTACTCCGCTGCCTTGGCTTTCTCTTCCGGCACTTCGACAAACTCGTCGACACTGCCCTCTTTGCCACCGAGATGGGCCGCGCTGGCACGCCCCTCCAGGACGGCCGCCGCCGCACCCTGCACATAGAGCTGGATAGCGCGGATAGCGTCGTCGTTTCCGGGGATCACGTAGTCGATGTCATCGGGGTTGTTATTGGTGTCCACCACGCCCACCACGGGAATGCCCAGCTTGCGCGCCTCGGCCACGGCGATATCCTCGTGCCCGGTATCGATGACAAACAGCACGTCCGGCAGGCCGGTCATCTCCTTGATACCACCCAGGCTGCGGTCCAGCTTCTCCAGCTCACGGCGCAGGCCAAGGGCCTCCTTCTTGTTGAAGCGGTCAATAGTGCCATCTTCAAACATCGCCTCGAGATCCTTCAGACGCTTGATGCGCTGTTTGATGGTCTTGAAGTTGGTCAGCATGCCACCCAGCCAGCGGTGGTTCACGTAGGGCATGCCACAGCGGGCCGCCTCTTCCTTGATGGTTTCACTGGCGGCGCGCTTGGTGCCGACAAACAGGATTTTACCGCCGTTTGCAGCCAGGGAGCCCATGAAATTCATGGCTTCCTTGTACAGTGGGAGGGTCTTGTCAAGATTCAGAATATGGATCTTGTTGCGGTGACCGAAGATGTAGGCCCCCATTTTGGGGTTCCAGTAGCGGGTCTGATGACCAAAGTGCACGCCAGCCTCAAGCATCTGACGCATCGAGATGTTGCTCATGTATTGCTCCGAATTGTACGGGTTAGTCCTCCACATACCCCAACTGGCGACCCGGTTTCCCGGGCACCCCGACAGCTGTGTCGGTACGTGTGTGTATTTGTTCGGTGGAACCGATCCCACCGACCCTGGCCGTTCGCCAATTGGCGTTCTCACGATTCAGGGGCGCGTTTTATACCACAGAAGCCGGCATGCGACAATCGGCATCGCCGCCCCGGGGGACTCCACGCCCCGCCGTTGTTGCCAGAACGGGGTATTTCTACCCCAGCACCAGTAGAGGTGAATAAGGCGAAATTAACCTTTACAATAGCTAGCTATAGCGTAAGGCCCGATAACCGGCCGGACGGCAGGGCAACCACGACACCACAGGATAAGTATCTACATGAGTGTAATCATCAAAACCCCGGAAGAGATCGAGAAGATGCGGGTATCCGGCCGGCTGGCCGCTGAAGTGCTGGAGATGATCGCTCCCTACGTGCAACCGGGAGTCACTACGGATGAGCTGGACCGGCGCTGCCATGACTATATCGTTGATGTGCAGAATGCCATTCCCGCCCCCCTCAACTACCGCGGTTTCCCCAAGTCCATCTGCACCTCGGTCAATCACCAGGTTTGCCACGGCATTCCCGGGAACAAGAGGCTCAAGAGCGGCGATATCATCAATATCGACATCACCACCATCAAGGACGGGTTTCATGGCGACACCAGCAAGATGTTCTTTGTCGGCGAGTCCTCGGTCCTGGCCAGACGCCTGACCAAGGTGACCTACGAGGCGCTCTGGCTCGGCATCAACCAGGTGAAGCCGGGGGCTCACCTGGGAGACATCGGCCATATCATCCAGCAATATGCCGAATCCCATAACTATTCGGTGGTGCATGAGTATTGTGGCCACGGCATCGGCCGCGGCTTCCACGAAGACCCCCAGGTCCTGCACTACGGGGCCCCGGGGACCGGGATCAAACTGGTGCCCGGCATGTGCTTCACCATTGAACCCATGATCAATGCCGGCAAAAGGCAGGTGAAAATGCTCCCGGACGGCTGGACCGTGGTGACCAAGGACCGCAGCCTCTCCGCCCAGTGGGAGCATACCATTCTGGTCACCGAGTCGGGATATGAGGTGCTCACCCTGAGAGACGAGGAGCGGGAACAGCCTGCCCAGTCCATCGCCTGACCCGGTACCCGCCCATGACCCCAGAGACCCGATTCGACCCAGAGCAGTTTGCCGGGCGGCTGGACGGTGCCGCCAACCCGTTGCCCATCTTTCGCGACGCCATCAAGCAGATCTACCAGGTACTCAAGGCCCGCTTTGAACAGGGGGACCCGATCACCGCCCTGGTGCCGCTGCGCGCCCAGATGATCGACAACCTGCTGATCCAGGCCTGGAAACTGAAAGTGCCCGCCGACGCGGACGCGGCCATGATCGCGGTGGGCGGCTACGGGCGGATGGAGCTGCACCCCGGCTCGGATATCGACCTGATGATCCTGGTGGATGAGCAGGATCCCGACCGCCATGGCGAGAAGCTCGCCGAGTTGCTCACCTTCTTCTGGGATATCGGGCTCGAGGTGGGTCACAGCGTGCGCACCGTTGCCGAGTGCATCAGCGAGGCCAAACAGGATATCACCGTTGCCACCAATATCATGGAGGCACGGTTGCTGGTCGGTCAGGAGTCGCTGTTCCAGCAGATGCAGGCCTCCACCGGCCCGGACCGCATCTGGCCAAGTGAGCGGTTTTTCACCGCCAAATGGGAGGAGCAGAAACAGCGCTACCTGCGCTACGAGGAGACCATCAGCAACCTGGAGCCCAATATCAAGGAGAGCCCCGGTGGCCTGCGCGATATCCAGATGGTGGGCTGGGTGGTCAAGCGCCACTATGGCGCCAAGACCATTCACGACCTGGTGGTGCATGGCTTCCTGACGGAGGAGGAGTACCTGGACCTGATGGATTGCCAGGACTATCTCTGGCGCATCCGCTTCGCCCTCCATCTGCTGACCGGCCGCCGCGAGGACCGCATCCTGTTCGACTACCAGCGCACCCTGGCCAGCCAGTTCGGCTACACGGATGACAAGCAGGAGCTGGGAGTCGAGAAATTCATGCAGCAGTATTATCGTACCGCGCTGCGCCTGCGGCGGATGAACGAGATGCTGCTGCAGCTGTTCCAGGAGGTGATCCTGCTGAAATGCCACCTGGATGAACCCAAGCCGATCAATCGCCGCTTCCAGTCCCGCAGCGGCTTTCTGGAGGTGGTGCATAAGGACATTTTCACCCAGTATCCGCTGGCGCTGCTGGAGCTGTTTCTGGTCATGGAGCAGCACCCGGAACTGAACGGCGTCCGGGCGAGCACCATCCGGCTGATCCGCAGCCACCGGCACCTGATCAATGACGACTTCCGCGCCGACATCCGCGCGCGCAGCCTGTTCATGGAGATCCTTCGCCAGCCCGTCGGCATCACCCATGAACTGCGGCGCATGAACCGCTATGGCATCCTGGCACGCTATATTCCCGCCTTTGCCAATATCGTCGGGCGCATGCAGTACGACCTGTTCCATGTGTTCACCGTGGACAAGCACATCCTGTTCGTGGTGCGTAACCTGCGGCGCCTGACGGTTCCCCAGTACCGGGGCGAATTCCCGCTCTGCAGCGATATCATGCAGAAACTGCCGAAACCGGAGCTGGTCTACATCGCCGCCATCTTCCACGACATCGCCAAGGGCCGCGGCGGCGACCACTCGGAACTGGGCGCCCGGGATGCCTGGGACTTCTGCAAGCTGCACGGCCTGAGCGACTATGACAGCCGCCTGGTCTCCTGGCTGGTGGAGAAGCACCTGCTGATGTCCATCACCGCCCAGCGCAAGGACACCAGCGATCCGGACGTGATCCGGGACTTTGCCCAGATGGTGAAAAACCCGGTGCACCTGGACTATCTCTACCTGCTCACCATGGCGGATATCCGGGCCACCGACCCGAAAAAGTGGAACAGCTGGAAAAACTCCCTGCTCAGGGAGCTCTACATCGCCACCAAGCAGGCGCTGCTGCGCGGCCTGCAGAATCCCCAGGAGCGGGATGAGATCGTGCAGAACAAGCAGGCCGGGGCGCTGCATTTGCTGAAATCGGAAGGCATCGACCCGGACACCGCGATCGCCCATTGGGCGACCCTCAGTATCGATTACTTCCTCTACCACACCTGGGAGGAGATCGCCTGGCAGACCCGGATGATTCTCGCCAGCACCCCCGCGCAACTGCCCCTGGTACTGCTGCGCAAATCCAGTACCCGTGGCGGTACCGAAATCTTCCTCTATGCCGTGGATCGGGACGACCTGTTCGCCATCACCACCAGCCTGCTGGACCAGCTGGGCCTGAACATCGTCAGCGCGCGCATCGAGACTGCCCATACCGGCCTCACGCTGAACAGTTTCCTGGTACTGGAACAGGACGGCAGCCCGGTGGAGGAGATCGCTAGACGGGAAGAGATCTGCGACCTGCTGCGAGAGACCCTCATCGCCCCGGAGTCGGCCAACCTGGTGGTCTCCCGGCGCATCCCCCGGCGGCTCAAGCACTTCTCCACGCCGACGCGCATCGACTTCGTCCAGGACTATGGCAACCAGCGCACCATCATGAAGCTGTTGACCGATGATCGCCCCGGTCTGCTCTCCCAGGTTGGCTACGCCTTTGCCAAATGCCACCTGAAGCTGATCAATGCCAAGATCGCCACCATCGGCGCCGAGGCGGAAGACACCTTCTTCATCACCGACAGAAAGAACAAGCCGCTCGCCAGCCGGGAGCAGTTCGAGGCGCTGGAGAAGGAGATACAGGAGCGGCTGAGCTGACGACTCGCGGCAGACCGCCCCGAGTGTAGGATGCCGGTGAGGCCGGGGGCTTATTGGGCGGGCGACTCAAAGGCGCCACAACAGCCTGAGCCGCCCAAGGTGGCTGAACAACTTTTCATATCCACGGCGCCTTCCCGGCTCCGAATAGGTAAAAGTTCATTACTCTCGCCAAGACGCCAAGAGCGCAAAGTTTAAAGGCGGAAATTTGTTTTTCTTGGCGTGCTTGGCGTCTTGGCGAGAGTTCACCCGATCATTGTAATAATCGACCTGTAGGAGCGGCGCCTCGCCGCGAAATCGGCCCGGGGGCGGGCCTCCTACAGAGTGCAATGCTGGACTCCACCAGCGGTGCATTCCAGGAAATCATGCAACCTATCTATTTCATCCGGCAGATAACGGGGTGAAACAAATCATTGGGTCATGATTAATGCAACTATTGGGTTCATTTGCCATCCGTCATCCAGAGACGTGCGATTCACGGAAAGGTCAAACCAGACGAGTCCCCCCCGGCTTAGCCGGGGAATTATCGCCGGGATTCACCGGGAGCCGATTCAGGATTCCATCCGCCCGTACAGGTCCTCGAAGCGGACGATGTCATCCTCGCCCAGATAGCTGCCGGTCTGCACCTCCACCATCTCCAGCGGTATGACCCCCCGGTTCTCCAGGCTGTGGGTGGTGCCGATGGGAATGTAGGTGGACTGGTTCTCGGTCAGCAGCATCACCTCGTCTCCCCGGGTGACGCTGGCGGTGCCCTTGACCACGATCCAGTGCTCGGCGCGATGATGATGCATCTGCAGCGACAGTTTGGCACCCGGATTGACCACGATCCGTTTCGCCTGGTGCCGCTCCCCCATATCGATGGAATCGTAATAGCCCCAGGGACGATACACCTTGCGATGCAGCTCGCTCTCACTGCGTCCGGCGACCCGCAGCAGATCGACAATCTGTTTCACCTCCTGCACCCGCGCCTTGGGTGACACCATCACCGCATCATCCGTCTCCACCACCACCATGTCGTCCAGCCCGACCACGGCTACCAGTTTATTCTCGGACTGGATAAAGGAGTTGTGGGTATCGACACTCAGCACATCCCCTTTCAGTGAATTGCCCTCACCATCCTTGCTCGCCACCTCCCACAACGCTGACCAGGAGCCCACGTCATTCCAGCCGGCATCCAGGGGCACCATCACCGCGCGATCGGTCTTCTCCATGACTGCATAATCAATGGAATCGGCCGGGCAGGCGGCAAACGCCTCCCTGTCCAGGCGCACAAAATCGGGTGACCGTCTGCTGCCTTCATAGGCCTTGTTACAGGCGGCAAGCATCTGCGGATGATGCCGTTTCAGCGCCTGCAGATATTGCGACGCCTTGAACACGAACATGCCGCTGTTCCAGTAGTAGTCACCGGCATCGAGATAGGCGCTGGCGGTTGCCAGGTCGGGTTTCTCGACAAAGCGCTCGACGGCGAAACTGCCGTCCCAGTCGCCTGCCGCTCCCCGCCGGATATAGCCGTAACCGGTCTCCGGTCCGGTGGGGACCACGCCGAAGGTCACCAGCCGGTCGGCCGCGGCCGCCCGAGCGGCCGTGGTCACGGTGTCATGAAAGGCGGGGATATCCACAATGACGTGATCGGCGGCCAGCACCAGCAACAACTCATCCGGCGTCCCGGAGGCCACGGCCTCCAGCGCCGCCAGGGCGACCGCCGGCGCGGTATTGCGCCCCACCGGCTCCAGCAGGATGGCCTGCGCCTCTACGCCCATCTCACGCAACTGCTCCGCCACCATGAAACGGTGATCCTCGTTACACACCACGATGGGGGCGGAGACCCCCTCCAGACCCTCCAGCCGGATAAGGGTCTCCTGCAGCATGGTGTTGTCCGTCACCAACGGCAGGAACTGCTTGGGATACTGACTGCGTGACAGCGGCCACAGTCGCGTACCCGAACCACCTGAAAGAATCACCGGTATCATTTAAACTCCCCTGGATCGATGTTTCCCTAAGTCTATAGCATTTTGCCCCGCTTCAGGGCCTGGATGGAAATAACTGCTGCATATTGCGCCGGGCTTTCTTTTAACTTCAAGAGCGTTTGCCTTCAAGGCCGCTCCCGGGCATCCCTGCCCCCGCGGCATTAGTTAATCCGTTCACGTCGCACGGCAAGGCGCGCATAGTCGTTCTATGTAACTCTTGCCGTAACGCCAAAGGCGGACGAAAAGACCAGCTAGATGTAGTAGTTATTTATGGACAGGTCCTTACCCGGATCCGGGCAATGCCGCAATGATTGAATTGTCACATGAATTCATCCCGGCAAAACGGTATGATGACCCGCCAACCCAGGAGTATGTCGGGCTTCGCTATATCAACGAGCGCGCCATGCAGCGGTCGGGCCGAGATACCGCTGGAGAGCAAACCCATTCCGATCCATCCGCCAATAATCACCGACTGCCATGGATAGCCTGCAGATCTTCATACTCGCCATCGTCCAGGGACTGACCGAGTTCCTGCCCATCTCCAGTTCGGCCCATCTTATCCTCACACCGATGCTGCTCGGTTATCAGGATCAGGGACTGGCCTTCGACGTGGCGGTGCATCTGGGATCGCTGCTGGCGGTAACCACCTTCTTCCGCCGGGAACTGCTGAATATGGCGGGTGATTTTTTCCGTTCCCTGCGCCGCGGCGGACCCCGGACGGCGAACTCGCGCATGGTCTGGCTGCTGATCCTGGCGACCCTGCCGATCATGATTGCCGGGGAGCTGTTTATCTCATTGGTGGAACACGATCTGCGCTCGATCTGGGTGATCGCGGCCACCACCATCCTGTTTGCCCTGCTGCTGCTCTGGTATGACCATAAAGGCGTCCAGTCGCGGGATGAATACTCGGCCGGCTGGCGTGACGCCCTGACCATCGGCCTGTTTCAGGTGCTGGCGTTGATACCCGGCACCTCCCGATCGGGCATCACCATGACCGCCGGCATGATGCTGGGACTGACCCGGGAGGCGGCGGCGCGCTTCTCCTTTCTGCTGTCGATCCCGACCATCCTGATGTCCGGTAGTCTGGTGACACTCGAGCTGGCGACCCACCCGGCTCCGGTCGACTGGCAGGCGATGCTATCCGGCGCCCTGCTCTCCTTTGTCTCCGCCTACCTCTGTATCCAACTTTTCCTGCGCCTGATCGGCCGCATCGGCATGCTGCCGTTCGTCATCTACCGGCTGCTGCTGGGCGGTGTGCTGATCTGGATTGCGCTCTGAAAGTGTAGGGTGGGTTAGGCGCGCCTTGCGCGGGAGATCGCCGTTTGCATTGCATCATGCGCGCGCCGTAACCCACCGTTTGCCGATCGGGAACCCGGTGGGTTACGCGGCGCTCGGATGTTGTCATGGCCTGGAAGTATCGAGCTTTTGCGCCGCTAACCCACCCTACGATGGCTTCGAGACAGTGAATTACCCTGGATGAAGCCGTAGGGTGGATATGCGAAGCATATCCACCGGGCAACAGCTGCTGGTGGATGCGCCCTTCGGGCTTATCCACCCTACAACCCCTCTCGATCAATTCAAATATGATTCGCGTTCATTCGCGGCAAAAATCCTCAAACACCGGGACAGTTATGAGGAAGCCGGTGCAAAATTGTCCGGTTCAAATTGAAGCGTGGCGAACAGGTCCTCCAGGGTCTCCTCCCGGCGGATCAGTTCGACCGTCCCGTCGCTACGCAGCAGCAGCTCCTTGGGTCGCGGCTTGCCGTTGTAGTTGAATCCCATGGCGTGGCCGTGGGCGCCGGTATCATGGATGCAGAGGAGATCCCCGTCGCTGATCCGCGGCAGAGTGCGCTGAATGGCGAACTTGTCGTTGTTCTCGCACAGGGAGCCGGCCACATCCACCACCTCATCCCCGCCGCAACGGCCGGGAACGGTGATATGGTGATAGGCGCCGTACATGCCGGGGCGCATCAGTGCCGACATGCAGGCATCGACACCGACATAGGTGCGGTAGATCTCCTTGCGGTTGATCGCCCGCGTCACCAGCACGCCGTGGGGACCGGTGATATAACGACCGCTCTCCACATACATGCGCAGGGCGTAGCCGTGGCGCTGTTTGAATGCTTCAAACAGCGCGGTGATCTCTTTCGCCATGGACTCGATGTCCAGCGGCCGGTCCTCGGGGCGATAGGGAATGCCCAGTCCGCCGCCGATATTGACGAATTCAAACTGAATCCCCAGCTCCGCGGAGAGCCACTCCACGGTCTCCAGCAGCATCCGCGCGGTCTCCACCATATAGCTGTAATTCAACTCGTTGGAGGCCAGCATGGTGTGCAGTCCGAAGCGCTTCGCCCCACGGGCCTGCGCCTTGCGGTAGGCGTCCAGCAACTGTTCATGGGAGACCCCGTACTTGGCCTCCACCGGGGTGCCGATAATGCTGTTGCCGGTACGCCGCGCACCCGGGTTGTAGCGGAAACAGATCAGTTCCGGCATCTCCGGCACCTTGTCCACCAGGCTGATGTCATCCAGGTTCAACACGCAGCCGCCGTCCGCCGCCGCGGCCTGGAAATCGGTCTGACTGGTATTGTTGGAGGTGAACATGATCTCCTCTCCGCGCGCCCCGGTGGCCCGGCTGAGCTGCAGCTCGGCGGTCGAGCTGCAGTCAAAACCGAAGCCGAGGGAGCGCATGATTTCGAGGATGCGCGGATTGGGTAGTGCCTTGACGGCGTAATACTCCTTGAATCCCTCGATCCCGGAAAAAAGCCGGTTCAGCGTCTCGCCGGTGTCGCGGATTCCCTGTTCGTCATAGAGATGGAACGGGGTGCCGAAGTGTTCCGCAATGTCGTTGAGGTGCGGATAGAGACGTTGTTCAAAATCGCTGGAAATGGGCATGGTCGGTTTCCGAAGACTCGCTGCTGTCGGCCCCGCCGGTCAGGCCGGACGGGGCCAGGATTGAATAATAAACGTAACTACTCACGGGGTGATTGGTCTGCCTTGTTGGCCGATCTTGGTCCAGCCATCGTGTGAGGCCAACAAGGCAGGCCAATCAACTCCAAACCGGGTGAGTAGTTACTAATAAACATTGAATGCCGGATCAGAGTATTCGGCCGATACGTTCCATCGCCTCGACCACCTTGTCAAAGCTGTTGAACGCGCTGATACGGATATAGCCTTCGCCACACTTGCCGAATCCCGCACCCGGGGTACAGACTACCGCCGCCTCGTTCAGCAGGCGATCGAAAAATTCCCAGGAGTCGCATTTGCTGTCGATCCAGATGTAGGGGGAGTTGACCCCGCCAATACAGTCGTAGCCGAGCGCCTCCATCTTTTCGCGGATATACTTCGCGTTGCTCAGATAGTAGCCGACCAGCTCCTTCACCTGGGCCTGCCCCTCGGCACTGTAGACCGCCTCGGCGGCGCGCTGCACCGGATAGGAGACACTATTGAACTTGGTGGTGTGACGGCGGTTCCACAGGGCATGCACCGAGACCGGCTCACCCACCTCGGTGTAGGCCATACACTCCTTCGGGACCACCGTGAAGGCGCAGCGGGTACCGGTGAAACCGGCGGTCTTGGAGAAGCTGCGAAACTCGATCGCCACCTCGCGGGCACCCTCCACCTCGTAAATGGAACGGGGCAGATTCTCGTCCTGTACAAACGCCTCGTAGGCGGCATCAAACAGGATCAGCGATTTGTTCGCCCGGGCATAATCCACCCACAGCTTCAGCTGTTCCCGGGTCGCGGTGGAGCCGGCCGGGTTGTTGGGAAAGCAGAGATAGATCAGGTCAACCGGCCGGTCCGGCAGATCCGGGATAAAGCCGTTGTCGCGGTTGCCGTCCAGGTAGACCAGCCCTTCATAGCGCCCCTGTTCGGCGTTCCAGGCACCGCTGCGTCCGGCCATCACGTTGGTATCCACATAGACAGGGTAGACCGGATCCGGGATGGCCACGATGATATCGGTGGAGAAGATCTCCTGGAAATTGCCGCTGTCGCACTTGGCGCCGTCGCTGACAAACACCTCATCGGCCTCGACCCGCGCGCCGCGTGCCTGAAAATCGTGCCTGGCGATCGCCTCACGCAGAAAATCGTACCCCTGCTCCGGACCGTAACCACGGAAGGTCACATCCTGGGCCATCTCGTCCACCGCCAGATGGAAGGCCTTGACACAGGCATCCGGCAGCGCCCGGGTGACGTCGCCGATACCCAACTTGATCAGCGGTTTGTCCGGATTGGCTTGCTGAAAGGCGTTAACGCGCTTGGCGATATTCGAGAAAAGATAGGAAGCCTGCAGCTTCTGATAGTTTTCATTAATCTTGATCATTGGGACACCTTGGTCTGCCGTCTTAACGCCTGAAAAATATACTCCACTACCGGAACAGCGATCCGAAGCGGTGACGGGTCACGCCGCCGGAACGATTCGGCCGACATCCGGCAGTGGCAAAGCAGCGTAGTATAGGATATCCCACTACTTCAGACCATATCGGACCGCGCGCCGGGCCACAGCCGGACGGTTCCGTTTTTCCATGCTGACTCAGTGGTTGGCCGGCTCGCGGGCGGAGCGGGGAGGTCGGGGCACACCAGGCGGCCCCGGCATGACAGGCATCAGTTCGATTCGGTTTCCGATCGCACCAGGTCGTGGTAGGCGTGCCAGCTGGCGTGACCGACCAGCGGCATGAACAGCACCAGTCCGATAAACATCGTTACCAGGCCCAGTCCCACGAACATGACGATCAGGACGGCCCAGAGCAGCAGCGGTTTTGGATTGTTCAGCACACAACGGACACTGCTGATCACCGCACTCATCACATCGGCATCCCGGTCCAGGATCATGGGCACCGAGATGACGCTGATGCAGAACACGGCAAAGGCGATCACCCCGCCGCTGAGTATGCCCGCGGCCATGAACGCCGGACTGGCTCCGGACAGGAACAACACATTGAGCGCGGATGCAAAATCAGGCGTTATACCCGAAAAGAATATCGCAAACACCATGTTGGCGAGCATCATCCAGATAACGTAGGCCAGCATCAACACCAGTCCCATGGCGAGAAGATTGAACGGCGCCCGCCGCCAGGAGATCAGACTCCCGCGAAATGTCGGCGTCTTGCCGCGGGCGTGTGAGCGGCTGATGTCATACAGCCCGATGGCCAGCAGTGGTGAAACCAGGAAGAAACCGGCCACCAGCGCCGGTATGAAAAAGGCCATGTCAAGGGAGATCAGCATCCCCGTCAGCAGAAAACTCGACAGTACGAAAACGGCGCCGTAGGAGAGGCTGATGCCGGGCGCCGCCTTGAGGTCATGCCATCCCGCGGCTAGCCACCGCCAGGGATGGTCCAGGGTTATACTATTGATCCGCGGTAGACTGATGGGCAGATCCATATGGTCGAGCGCGGTATGCTGATGGTGCGTCATTTCAACCTCCTGCTGTTTGCGCAACCGCATCGACCGGGGTCGAACGGAGGCATTGTCGGCCGGATCGCGTCCCGGAAGACGTGGTCACTGTCCATGCGCCGGTAAGATGAGTATCGCCGTCCCTCAACTTATAATCAGCGCCCCGCCAATCTTCAAGCCCAGAAACTGAGTGGTATTAGCGGATCAGCTCCGGCATGCGCCTGTTGTTCCGCCAGCGGGGGCATGTTGCCTTTTGCAACGAATGAGCCATACTGATTTTTAAACTACTCGGGACAGGGTAATTACCGGATAGCAGCCTGGCAACGCGGATTGCCGCGAACAGCGCCAAGAGGGACAACCGGACCGCTTTCCCTGATTCCCGTGGGGTTGCCAATACCGTACGCAGACCGGATACTGGGTGCATAAAAATTAAGTTCAGGCATGAACAGTGACCTGATATCCCGTATCTCGGATACAACTGTAACTATTCAGCACCCACTGAAACCGGGGCATACCACCTGCCTCAAGGGGCACTGGCGTAACAGTTAAACCAACAATTACGGACCCGGGGACGAACGAACAATCAGGATATGCAGCTTAATATCTGACCCGTAGTCATTCACGTGTGATCAAGAGGGGAAGAGTAGTTATGTGCAGGAGATTCACCACTGTTGGCGGACTCATTCCGCCAATCGCCGGGTTGGTCGCTGGGCTGAGCGTTTTTCATTCGACCCAGGCAGAGTACGGCATAAACTTTCCACCCCCCGCCGCGGATGTCGCCCAGGAGATCTACGACATCCACATGCTGACCATGCAGATCGCCACCTTCCTGCTGCTGGTGGTCTTCTCCATTGTCATCTACTCGCTCTACTTCCATCGAAAAAGCCGCGGCTATCCGGCGGATCAGCACTTCCACAACACCTGGTTCGGCAACTGGTCCTGGGTCATCGTACCGGCACTGGTGCTGGGGGTGGATCTGACCATCGCCAGCAATGCCGACGCGGTATTGAAAAAGGTCTGGGACGTGCCGAAGGATGAAAAGCTGATGGACGTGAAGGTGACCGGTCATCAGTGGTGGTGGGAGTTCGATTATCTCGATTACGGCATCAAGGTGGAGAGCCGCTACACCCCCCGGGAGCAGGCCGGCGATCTCTACCTCCGGGAGGTGGATAACCGCCTGGTGCTGCCGACCAACACCAAGATCCGTTTCCTGCATACCTCGGCCGACGTATTGCACGCCTTCTGGGTGCCGGAACTGGCCTTCAAGAAGGACGCCATCCCCGGGTATGTCACCGAGACCTGGTCAGAACTCAATCGCGAGGGGGTATTCCGCGGTCAGTGCGCGGAACTGTGCGGCACCTGGCACTCGCGCATGCCGTTGGTGGTGGAATCGGTTTCACCGGAAAAATTCCAGACGTGGGTAGCGGAGCAGCAGGAGATCAAGGTGGCCGCCGCGGCCGAGGCGGCCGCGACCAAAACCTGGAGCCGGGAGGAGCTGATGGCCAAGGGCAAGGCGCTGTATGAAACCAAATGCGCCGCCTGTCATCAGCTGGCCGGCCAGGGTCTGCCGCCGGCCTTCCCGCCCCTGAACGGATCCGCCATCGTCAACGGCCCGATCGAGGCGCACTTCAACATGGTGATCAACGGCAAGCCGGGGACCGCGATGCAGGCCTGGGGTGCGCTGAACGATCTGGAGATCGCCGCCATCATCACCTACGAGCGTAACGCCTGGGACAACCGGACCGGGGATACGGTACAGCCCACCGACGTCGCCCTGGCACGCTGAAGGAGTAGAGGAACATGAGCCATACCAGCACCCTGCATGACGCCCCCCACCATCACGCCAACCCGACGGGATGGCGGCGCTGGCTGTTCAGCACCAATCACAAGGATATCGGCACCCTCTACCTGCTGTTCGCCCTGGCGATGCTATTCATGGGCGGCGCCAGCGCCATGCTGATCCGCGCCGAACTGTTTCAACCCGGCATCCAGTTGCTGGATCCCGACCTGTATAACAACCTGGTGACCAACCACGCCCTGCTGATGATCTTCGGCGCGGTGATGCCGGCCGCCGCCGGCCTGGCCAACTGGATGATCCCGCTGATGATCGGCGCCCCGGACATGGCGCTGCCGCGGATGAACAATCTCAGCTTCTGGATCCTGCCGGCGGCCGGCACCATGCTGATCCTCTCGTTCGTGGTCCCCTTCTTCCCCGGTGGCGGCAGCCAGATCAATACCGGCTGGACCCTCTATCCCCCGCTGTCCGTCCAGGTCGGCATGTCCATGGACTTCCTGATCTTCGCCATCCACCTGCTGGGCATCTCCTCGGTGCTGGCGTCGATCAACATCATCGTCACCCTGCTCAACATGCGCGCACCTGGCATGACCCTGATGAAAATGCCGATCTTCTGCTGGACCTGGCTGGTCACCGCCTTCCTGCTGATCCTGGTGGTCCCGGTGCTGGCCGGCGGCGTCACCATGCTGCTGTTCGACCGCCACTTCGGCACCAGTTTCTTCGATGCCGCCGGCGGCGGCGATCCGGTGCTGTTCCAGCACCTGTTCTGGTTCTTCGGCCATCCCGAGGTCTACGTGCTGCTGCTACCCTCCATCGGCGTGCTCTCCCACGTGATACCCACGTTCGCCCGCAAACCCCTGTTCGGCTACAAGTCGATGGTCGGCGCCATGATCGCGGTGGGCACCATCGGTATGGTGGTGTGGGCCCATCACCAGTACACCATCGGCATGTCGCTGGGCGCGGTCAGTTATTTCATGATCGGCACCATCATCATCTCCATCCCGGTCGGGCTGATGATCTTCAACTTCATCGCCACCATGTGGCGCGGTGCCATGACCTTCGAGACACCGATGCTGTTCGCGGTGGCCATTATCCTGATGTTTACCTTCGGCGGACTTAGCGGCGTGATGCTGGCGGTGGTGCCGGCGGACATGCAGTACCACGACAGCATGTTCGTGGTGGCCCATTTCCATTATGTGCTGATGCCGGGCGCCGTGTTCGGGCTGTTTGCCGGGGTGTTCTACTGGCTGCCCAAGTGGACCGGCCACATGTATGACGAACGGCTGGGCAAGCTCTTTTTCTGGATCAACGTCACCGGCTTCAATCTCACCTTCTTCCCCCAGCATTTCCTCGGCCTGGCCGGCATGCCGCGGCGGATCATCGACTACAACGTCATGTTCACCGAATTCAACGTCATCTCCAGTATCGGCGCGATGATCTTCGGTTTCAGTCATCTACTGCTGCTCTACATCGTCATCAAGACCATCCGCGGCGGCGAGCCGGCCACCAGCCGGGTCTGGGAAGGCGCGCGGGGCCTGGAGTGGGAGGTGGCCTCACCGCCGCCCTTCCACACCTGGGAGACGCCGCCGCTGATCCGCCAGGAGCAGTCCGCATGAACCCGCACGACCCGCAACTGCGACGGAAAAATATACGCCTGGCACTGATCCTGGGTGGCTTCGCCCTGCTGGTGCTGATCACCTCGTTTCCGTTCTGGCAGAACATCTTCCAGGTATTGGGAGAGGTGGCGAAATGAACCCCGCGGCCCAGGCACGCAACAAACGACGCACCGTCTGGCTGCTGTCGCTGCTGGTGCTTGGCATGTTCGGCTTCGGTTTTGCCCTGATGCCGCTCTATGATCTGCTCTGCCAGGTGACCGGCATCCAGTCCGTCAGCCTGCGCAGTGCCGGTGAGGCGGTGGCCGAGCCGCTGTCAATCCGTGAGGATTCGCGCCTGATCACCATCAAGTTCGACACCTCGGTGCACCCCAACCTGCCCTGGGATTTTCAGCCGCTGGAGCGCCACCTGCAGGTGCATCCCGGCAAGCTCTATCAAGTCAACTTTGCCGCCCGCAACCGCAGCAGCGCATCGGTTACCGGTCAGGCCATCCCCAGTGTGGCGCCCTGGCAGGCCACCGCGTTCCTGAACAAGCTGGAGTGCTTCTGCTTCAACCGGCAGACCCTGGCGGGCGGCGCGTCGGTCGAGATGCCGTTGCGTTTCATGATCTCCCCGGATCTGCCGCCGGAGATCCGCTCCCTGACACTCTCCTACAGCCTCATGAAACCGGAAACCCCAGCACCTGAATTAGCACCTGAATTAGCGCCCGAATCAGCGCCTGAATCAGCCAGGCATGAGAAGGGTTGACCCCCTATCACCACATCAGGATCGAGACCATGTCATCGACAGAGCAACAGACAGCCTACTTCATCCCTGAACCCAGCCCCTGGCCCATCGTCGGCATGGTCTCGCTACTGACCACGCTGATCGGCGCGGCACTGACCATGAACGGGGTGGCGGTGGGGAGATATCTCGTCATCGGCGGCCTGCTGCTGTTTGCCTACCTGCTGTTCGGCTGGTTTCGTGACGTGATTGCCGAGAATCTGGCCGATCGCTACAACCGGCAGGTGGACCGCTCCTTCCGCATGGGCATGTTCTGGTTCATCGCCTCCGAGGTGTTCTTCTTCCTCGCCTTCTTCGGCGCCCTGTTCTATATCCGCAACGTCGCCCTGCCCTGGCTCGGCGGCGACGGCTATCTGGGTGCCACCCGGGAGATCCTCTATAGCCAGTTTAATCCGGCCTGGCCGAGTCACGGGCCGGGGGCGCTGGGGGGCGCATTTACCCCCATGGGCGCCTGGGGCATCCCGGCCCTGAACACCCTGCTGCTGCTCTCCAGCGGCGCCACCATCACCTGGGCGCACTGGGGGCTGAAGCAGGACAACCAGAAGACCCTGGTACGCGGCCTGATGGCCACTATCGCCCTCGGTCTGCTGTTTGTGGTCTTTCAGGCGTATGAGTATTTTCACGCCTATGAGGCGTTGAACCTGACCTTGCAGTCGGGCGTCTATGGTTCCACCTTCTATATGCTGACCGGTTTCCACGGATTTCACGTCACCATGGGCGCGATCATGCTGATGGCCATCCTCGGGCGCAGCATGAAGGGACACTTCAGTGCCCACAACCACTTCGCCTTCGAGGCGGTGGCCTGGTACTGGCATTTCGTGGACGTGGTCTGGCTGGGTCTGTTTATCTTTGTCTACTGGTTCTAGTACTACATCAATTTGATAAAGCATTTTTGTAGGGTGAGGAGTGGTACAAGAATGTACGGTTTGCGGACCGGAGGATGGCATACGCCTGCCGGCTTCTTCACCCGCAAAACTACAACCCGTAGGATGCGGTGAGTAAAACGAACCGCATCGGTCCAGCGGCCAGCAAATGATGCGGTTCGCAAGCTCACCGGCATCCTACCCCGAATACCGGTCATAGGGCGCCCCGTGGACGACGTAAGACCCTATCCGCGGGCACCTATACCCCGTGCGGTTGCAACATGCCGGTGAAATAGCCGAGCAGGAGCAGGGAGAAGAGCACAAACGAGAGGACGATACGAACGGTCAGCGCCTTTACTACCCGGGTCTTGTCGTTTTTTCCATCATCCTTGGCCAGGTAATACATACCCTGGAAGAGTGAAAACAGTATAAAGACGAGAACCAGAATGATCGGCAACTTGAAAATAATATCCATGACGTCCTCTCTTCTCCCGTGGGAATCATCAACCGGGCAAGCATTAGCTTCGGGTCAATATCCACACAGGGGTTTGCCGCCGTCGGCTGATCAGCCGGCGCGGACCTTTAAAACAGGAGCAATTTCACCAATTTGTGCCACTATTTTAAAGGCCACTATTTCAAAAGCCACTATTTTAAAAGAGGCTATCGGATAGATCCCCTGGATCTCTCCGATTGCCGAATTACAACCGGGGCACGGGACAGCCACGCTACACCCATCCCCATACTATAGACCGCCATGCAGATACCAACATTGCGATTTCAGCCACATCCGATTCCCACACTGCTGTTACTGTTGGTGCTGCTGCCGCTGTTCGTTGGACTCGGTTTCTGGCAACTGGATCGCGCCCAACAGAAACGCACCACCGCCGACACCATGGAAACCCGGCGCAAACTTCCACCCCTGGCCATCCCCAACGAACAGGCGACCGCTGAAGCGCTGGAGTTCCGCACGCTCTCGGTCAGCGGCCACTTTGTCCCGGCCGGACAGCTGCTGATCACCAATCGCAAGCATCTCGGCAAACCGGGATTTCATGTCATCACGCCGTTGCGCCTGCTCGGCAGTGACCGGCATCTGCTGGTCAACCGGGGCTGGGTGGCGGCGGTGAACAACCGCCCACCCGAGCTCGAAACGCCAACCGGGGCCATCACCCTGACCGGTGAAACCAACATACCCTCGGCCCCGGCGATCGAGCTTGCCTTCGATCCGCACGCCTCCACCCTCTGGCCCTTTCTGACCCTGGAAAACTATCGGGCCTGGACCGGGCTGGATATTTTTCCATTTATTATGCTGCAGTCTCCCGACTCCCCGCACGGCTTCGTGCGTGCCTGGACCACAGCCCGGCCCGGCGAGGGGATGCACCTCGGTTATGCAATCCAGTGGTTCGCCTTCGGCCTGCTCTCACTGGCACTCTGGTTGAGACTTTCGCTGACGCGGCTATCCTCTCTGGTAACCGTGGAGGAGAACTGCTGATGCCATCCGTCACCACCGGCCGGTCCTATCTACCACTCGTGCTGCTGGTCCTGCTGTTCGGCCTGCCGCCCGCGGCCGGCTGGATCTACATCATGAATCCACAGTGGCTGCCGGAGAAACAGAAAAACCACGGCACCCTGGTATCGCCACCCCGGCCGCTGCAGTCGCTGAGACTGGAGGATGACCGGCAACAGCTTTTCGACTGGGATACGCTGTCGGGCCAATGGATACTGATATCCCGCAACAGCGGCACCTGTGACAACGACTGTCAACAACAACTGCAGGCGCTGCAGCAGATCAGGCGCGGGCTCGGCGCGGAGCGGCTCCGGGTCGAACGGCTACTGATCCAGGAATCGCCCGCGGCCAGCGGGTCGATGGGCCAAGCGAACGGGCTTGCCGAAGGGGTGCAGATCCTGTTCCTGCCCGCGGATCAACAGGCGCAATTCGACCGCCTTTTTGCGGTGAGCGGAACCGATCACGATAACGCCATCTACCTGGCGGATCCGCACGGCATGTTGATGATGGGCTACAGCGCGAGCAGCCCGAAGAAGGACATCCTTAAAGATCTTGAGACGCTGCTCAAGGCATCACGCAACTGGACCACAGGAGTAAACAATGGCCACGGGTGAACTCACAATCCTGAATCAGGGCGCCATCACCTGGCGTCGTTATTATGAGATGACCAAACCCAAGGTCGTCCTGCTGATCGCCTTTACCGCCCTGGTGGGGATGCTGCTGTCGACCCCCGGGGCGATACCGCTGCAGCCGCTGCTGTTCGGTCTGGCGGGCATCTCCCTGGCCGCCGCCTGCGGCGCGGTGATCAATCACATCCTCGACCAGCGTATCGACGCCCTGATGGAGCGGACCAGCCGACGCCCCATCCCCAGCGGGCACATGGACACCCCGCACGCCGCCAGTTTCGCGCTGCTGCTGGGTGTGGTCTCGATGCTGCTGCTGGTAACCCAGGTGAATCTGCTGACCGCCGGCCTCACCTTCCTCGCACTGATCGGCTACGCCTTCATCTACACCCTCTATCTGAAACGCACCACACCGCAGAACATCGTCTGGGGCGGACTGGCCGGCGCCGCCCCGCCGCTGCTCGGCTGGTGCGCCATCACCAACAACGTACCGCTGGAGGCGTTCCTGTTGTTGTTGATCGTGTTCATCTGGACGCCACCGCACTTCTGGCCATTGGCCATCCACCGCCGCAAGGAGTATGCCCGCGCCAGCATCCCGATGCTGCCGGTGACCCACGGCGTGGCCTTCACCAAGCAGCAGATCCTGCTCTACAGCCTGATGCTGCTGGCGGTTTCCCTGATGCCATTCGTGATCCACATGAGCGGCTATCTCTACCTGGTCGGCGCCTTCTTGCTGGGGGTGGGATTCGTCTACCACGCCTGCGTGCTCTGGCGCAGTGACGACAACCGGCATGCCATGAAGACCTTCGGCTACTCCATTGTCTACCTGAGCCTGCTGTTCACACTGCTGCTGGCGGACCACTACCTGGTCCTGCTGATGCCGGAACTCGGTTAGCAAATCACAGCGGCTCGAGGCCTGCCCGGTCGGCCGTGTGCGCGACCGGCCCCCGCCAGAAGGCCCGCAGCATGATCCAGACGAACAGGATGCCGCCGATCACCGCCAGCAGGCCACCGATGCCCATGACGCCCATGGCCAACTTGGCCTGGATGCTCTCCAGCCCCTGGGCGGCACCGGCGGTCTTGCGCTGGATGCCGAGAAACCCGGAAAATGCCAGACCGGCGATATGCAGTATCTGCCCCACCCCGTAGACGATCGGCTGCGCCGTGGCCAGCCGCCCCTCCACCCGGGCATAACCCAGCGCCGGGAGCAGCAGATAGGCAAAGCCCATCAGGGCCAGGGTCACACCCACGATGGAGCCGTGATAATGGGCCGGTATCACCGTATTGACGCCACGGATCAGCATCGCCAGCACGCCGCCGGCGGCAAACAGCAGCAGCGAGAACCAGAGCGCCAGGCGCAACGGGCGCTCCGCTGCGCTCGCCACCCGACGGTTTTTAAACAGCGCATAAAGCACCAGCAGGCCGACCGGGATAGCCGGTATGCCGCCGCCATACTGCATCAGACGGGTAAAGGCGATGCGCATGCCGGCGGAGACCGGCGCATGATTCAGATAGATGACAAAGGTCCAGAGCACCGGCAGCAGCCCCAGCAGCAGCAGGCCGTTGATCAGCCGCGGCGACACCGCGAGGCGCACGCCGCCGGCACTGAGCAACAGCAGCCAGGCCAGCAGCAGCATCTGGGTATAGGCGAACTGCAGCACATGCCCCGCCCCCCAGAACAGGTACTCGTAATAGGCGACGCCGTCCAGCCCGGCAGGCATGTGCAGCCAGGTGTAGAGCAGCACCGCCGCCGCCATGGCGCAGGCCACCGCCACGGTGAGGGCAACCACGTTCACCAGGCCGCTCTGATCGGCGGTGAGATCCGCCGGGCGGATCGTCAACAGCAGCAGCCCCAGACGCAGCACCACACCGACGCCCACCAGGCCCAGGCCGATGAAGAACAGCGGCCGTTGCAGTACCGGTACATAGTTGTTCATCAGCGGCGCCCCCTCGCCGCTGAAGGCCGCAACGGCGATGGCGAGCGTACCGGCCAGGGTGAGACCGAGGGCGACCCGGGTAATGCCCGGCCGAGGCTCCCGGACCCCGGCCAGGGACCAGATCACCCCGGCCAGGGCCAGCGACCAGATCAATACCGACTGATCCACATGCACCACCAGCGCGGTATGGAAGAAATCGATCCAGGGAAAGAAGCGCTCCATGCCGGGGGCGCGGGAGAGCACCAGCAGGAGGGCGAACAGACCGGCGATGGCCAGCGCCAGCACCCCCAGCTGCAGCCAGCGCCGCGCTTCCCACTGTTGTGTCTGACTCAAGGGTTCAAGCACTTGTCTCCCACCTCTTTGATCTATATAAACAACCTATCCCGGAAAAGGCGCTGATTCACCAAAATGGCCATGCACGACCCGTCACTGACACACGCCCGCTATGCCCTCGCCGTCACCCTGCTGGCGCTACTGGTGATCGTGCTGGGGGCCTATGTCCGGCTCTCCGATGCGGGGCTTGGCTGCCCCGACTGGCCGGGCTGCTATGGTAACCTGATTGCGCCCACCAGCGAACCACAGATCAGCTCCGCCAACAGCGCCTATCCCGGCCGGCCGGTCGAGGTGCACAAGGCGTGGAAGGAGATGGCCCATCGCTATCTGGCCGGCGCCCTGGGACTGGCGATTCTGTTCCTGGCCCTGCTCTCCCTGGGCCGTGGAAAGCCGACCGGATACCCCCGGCTGCTGCCCTGGCTGCTGGTGTTGCTGGTCACCCTGCAGGCCGCCCTCGGCATGTGGACTGTCACTCTACTGGTTAAGCCGGCCATCGTCACCTCCCATCTGCTGGGCGGTTTTATCACCGCCGCGCTGCTCTGGATCCTGACCCTGCGCCTGTACGGCCCTGCGATGAACAGCTATGTCATCCACCGCCCCGGCCGGCTGCTGCTGTTCTCCAGGATCGGCCTGGTGATTCTGCTGCTGCAGATCACCCTGGGTGGCTGGACCAGCACCAACTACGCGGCCATCGGCTGCAGCGAGTTCCCCACCTGCCACTCCGGCCTCTGGTGGCCGGGCATGGATTTCACCCAGGCGTTCACCCTGTGGCACGGCACCGGCATCAATTACGAATACGGCATCCTCGGCGCCGAGGCACGCACCGCCATTCACCTGGTCCACCGCCTGGGTGCGCTGATCACCGCCCTCTATCTGCTGCCGCTGGCGGTACTGCTCTACCGAACCGGGCGGGCAGCCATCACCCAGCGACTGGCCTGGGCCATCGGCCTATTATTGATGTTGCAACTGGGGCTGGGCATCGCCAATGTACTGGGCCATCTGCCACTGCCGGTGGCGGTGGCCCATAACGGCGTCGCCGCCCTGCTGCTGCTGGCCCTGCTGACCCTGAACTGGCAGCTGAAACGCGCCTATAGGATTGAGTGATACAGGAATATAACTACTCAGCCGATCTGCAAGTGATTGGTCTGCCTTGTTGGCCGATCTTGATGGCGCCTCGAATCCGGCCCCGTTTTCAGATTCAAGCCTGCCCTTGTCTGAGCGAAGCGAGTTTGGGCAGGCGCTGAAAATGGGGCCGGATTCGAGGAAACAAGCCATCGTGTGAGGCCGGCAAGGCAGGCCAATCACCCCGTGAATAGTTACATAGGAACAACCATGCAACCGACCAACGGCAATAAACCGAAAAGACCCTGGCTGATCCCGCTCGCCCTCATTTTGATGGCCGTCGGACTGAGCGCCGGTCTGCTCCTCAGACAGGCGGAGCAACCAATGGACAGAGCGGCAGTGCCACAGCTGACCAGCGGTACGCTGATTCCGGACCCCCGGCCGCTCGCCCCCTTCCGCCTGACCACCCATGGCGGTGGCGAGTTCTCCCAGGAGTCGATCAAAGGGGCCTGGCACCTGTTCTCGTTCGGCTACACCCGTTGTCCCGACGTCTGTCCCACCACCCTCGCCCTGCTGGCCCGGCTGGCCGACCACCTGAGACAGGCGTCGCCCGACATGCCGATCAAAACCGCCTTTGTCACTATTGATCCGGAACGTGATACCCAAAAGGTGCTGGCCGATTACGTGACCTATTTCGACCCGGCATTTCTCGGCGTCACCGGCGAGCGGCGGGAACTGGATAAACTAACCCGGCAACTGGGCGTACTGCATGCCCGCGTGGATACGGAAAACAGTGCCATGGGTTATCTCATGGACCACTCCACCGCCATCATCCTGACCAATCCCCAGGGAGAGTTCCAGGCCCTGTTCAGTGCCCCCCACGAGGTCGAGGCCATGGCCCGGGACCTGATCAGAATCACCACGCATTGACGGGTCCGTTCTGGTATCCTTTGCGCCGAACATGGAATTACTCCTCCCCTATTTCAGCGCCTTTATCGTCGGCCTGCTTGGCGGTGTCCACTGCATCGGCATGTGCGGCGGCATTGTCGGCGCCCTCACCTTCGGCCTGCCCGAAGCCAGTCGCGGCTCCGTCGCCGCGCAGTTGCCGTTCCAGCTCTCCTACAACCTGGGCCGCCTGATCAGCTACGCGGTGGCCGGTGCCGTCATGGGGGGACTCGGCCTGCTGCTGGCGGAGCTGATGCCGATCCAGGTTGCACAGCAGGCACTGCTGCTGCTGGCGGGACTGTTCATGGTCCTGCTGGGGCTCTATCTGGCCGGCTGGTGGATGGTGTTAAACCGGGTGGAACGGGTGGGTGGTCTGTTGTGGCGGCGCATCGAACCGCTCGGCCGCAAGCTGATGCCGGTGCAGTCACCGGCCCAGGCGCTGGCAATCGGCATGCTCTGGGGCTGGTTGCCGTGCGGGCTGGTCTACACCATGCTGATCAATGCGGTCGCGTCGGGCGGTGCGCTGCAGGGCGCCGCGCTGATGCTTGCCTTCGCCCTCGGCACCCTGCCCAATCTGCTGGCCATCGGGTTGTTGGCCGGTGCCGCCGCCCGCCTGGCCCGCTCGCAAACGGCACGCAAGGTGGCAGGCGTGACGGTGATGTTGTTCGGCGTCTATACCCTGTGGAGCGCGACGCGGCTGATGTCATAGTTCGTAGGTTGGGGTGAGCTTGCAGACCCCAACGTGATTCCGTCCAGATGCGGGGGTTTGTCCATCACGCCAACCCGTGTACCGGTGAGCACGATTTCGCGGCCATGCCGCTCCTACTCTTCCAGCACCTCGATATCCGGATTCGGATATCGCTCGATCATCCGCGCCGGCAGCTTGTGCTGCGCCGCCTGATGCAGGGCGTCCGACTCCATCAGGATCAGCACCAGCACGATGACCATCACCGGCAGCACCCCGGTCCCGCCGATCATCGCCATCACCGCCACCTGTTTCATCCCGAAATAGGTAAATCCCACCCAGCCGAGGAAGGCGATGAAACCGAACACGCTCAAGGTCAAGATAAAGACCCGGCTACGTGCGGCACAGAGCTGCCAGTGGCACATCACATACCAGGAATCGATGGTTTTGGCCCGTTTCGCCCGCCACAGGGTATAGCCGAGCAGCAGAATGGAGACCAGGGGCACCAGGGCGAGCGGCTGCCAGTAAGAACGTACCAGCCCGAGGGAGGCGATGAACCAGAGGATATGGTTGCCCACCAGATTGGTGAGAAAAATCTCATGAGGCACCTTGGCCCGACTGCTCTCCTGCTCACTGATATCAAACTTCATGTCCGCTCCCCCGATAATGGCGACATAAAGTATCACTTGCCGGGGCGGAATGCATCCGGGTGATCCGGACAGGCCGGGCCGGTCCGCCGCTTGCCAGTTGACGCGATGAACGATTGGCTGGCCGCCGGGACGCGCTTGCGTTCCTAGCCGGCTGTTCTACTATGAGAATAATCACCCAACCGGCTGGATGTCGGCCGATGTTTCATCTCCTGATTCGGGACGGACGCTCCAGCAAGCTTTCCAAAACGCTGTCCCACGTATACCGGCCAACCCCAGCCTTCCTCAACAAAGGAGGACCCCACGATGTTCAGGATGACTAAAATCCTGCCGACGCTATGCGCATTCACCCTGGCATGGTCTGCCCTGGCAACTACCAGCGTATATGCCGCGGAGATGATCACCCTGGGTGCCGCCGTCTCCTTTACCGGCAAGTACTCCACCAACGGCATGCACACCAAGAACGGCTACGATCTGGCCGTGGCACGGATCAACGAGACCGGCGGTATCAAGGTGGGCGACAACACCTATGAATTGAAGATCATCTATTACGATGATGAGTCCACCCCGGCGCGCGGTACCCAGCTGATCGAGCGGCTGGTCAACCAGGACAAGGTGAATTTCATCCTGGGGCCCTACAGCTCCGGACTCACCAAGGCGATCGCACCGGTCACCGAGAAGTACCAAGTCCCCATGGTGGAGGGCAACGGCGCCTCGCGCGCCCTGTTCACCCAGGGCTACCGCTATCTGTTCGCGGTCCTCTCCACCTCCGAGCAATACCTTCAATCGGCAGTCGATCTGGCCGCGGAACGTGCGTCCGCCATGGGCAAGGAACCGTCCAGTGTGCGCATCGCCGGCGTGTTTGAAAACGACCCCTTCTCGCAGGATGTCCGTGCCGGGGTGCTGGACGATGCCAAACACCACGGCATGAAGATGGTGATCGACGACAAGCTCCCCCCGGAGATCAACGACATGTCGACCTCGCTGACCAAGGTGCGGGCCCTCAAACCCGACCTGCTGGTGGTCTCGGGGCATGCCAAGGGGGCGGCATTGGCCATTCGCCAGGTGTCTGAGATGAAAATCGATGTGCCGATGCTAGCCCTGACCCACTGCGACTCGGCCCAGGTGATCGACAAATTCGGCAAGACCGCCGAGTACGCGTTGTGTGCCTCCCAGTGGGACCGAACCCTTAGTTACAAAGACGAATGGTTCGGCACCGCCGAGGAGTACGCCCAGCTGTTTGAGGCCACCTATAACTACGCACCGCCCTACCAGGCCGCCGAGAGCACCGCCACGGTACTAACCTTTGTGGATGCCTTTCAGCGTGCCGGCTCGATCGACAAGGAGAAGGTGCGCGACGCCCTCGCCGCCACCGACCGTGAGACCTTCTACGGCCACATCGACTTTGACAATAGCGGCAAGAACATTGCCAAGCCGATGGTGTTGTATCAGGTACAGGATGGCGAATACAAGGTGGTGGCGCCCACCAAGTGGGCCTCGTCCGAGCTGCGCCACCCGACACCGCCCTGGTCACAGTGGCAACCCTGAGGCGGGGGCCGATTAACAACTCCGGGGCATCGGTCGATGCCCCGGATATCATCGGGAGCCTGCCATGGACAACATCACCATTCTGCTCGACGCACCCATCCTGCTGGTGCAACTTCTGCTGGATGGTCTGTTGGCGGGTGCCATTTTTGCCCTCGCGGCCTATGGCATGGCCCTGGTCTGGGGGGTGATGAATATCATCAACGTATCCCAGGGCGAGTACGTCATGCTGGGTGGCTTTGTCACGGTGCTGTTGGCCGAGGCCGGTATCCATCCCATGCTGGGCGTGCCACTGGTGGCCTTGTTGCTGTATCTTCTCGGCTGGCTGATCTATCGGCTGGTGATCTTTCGCATTGTCGACCGCGACCTGTTCATCTCGCTGCTGGCCACCTTCGGCATCAGCATCCTGCTGCAGCAACTGGCTAACCAGATCTTCGGTGCCGACGTGCGCACGGCGGAGGGCGAACTGGGGACCAGTTTCCTGTTCAACGGCATGGTTACCATCGCCCACATCAAGCTGGCCGCGGCACTGATCGCGGTGCTGACCGGCGGTGCGTTGTGGCTGTTTCTGAAAAAGTCACGTCTGGGACAGGCCATCCGGGCGACCGCGCAGAACGCCCGCGCGGCGCGCATCATGGGCATCGACACCGACCGGGTCTATGCCACCACCTTCGCCCTGAATGCCGCCATCTGTGGAGCCGCCGGCGCCCTGGTGGCGATGACCTGGATCATCCATCCCTATTTCGGCCTGGTCTATACCATTCGCTCCTTCATGATCGTGGTGGTGGCCGGGCTGGGGAATCTGCTGGGGGTTATCGCTGCCGGCCTGGGGCTCGGCGCCGCGGAAAACTTTGCCGGGTTTGTGTTGGGGGTGGAGTACCAGGCCGCCTTCGTGTTCACGCTGCTGGTCGTCATTCTGCTGGCCCGCAACCTCCTGTTGGGCCGCAAGCGGCAGTACCTGAAATGAAGCGCGCACCGGTCTACGAATACCTGTTGATAACCGGAATCGGTGTGGCGGCCCTGCTCATCCCCTGGTTGCTGCCCAATTTCATCACCCAGTTCACCTTCCTCTGGGTGATGGTGGTGTTTGCCCTAACCTGGGACCTGCTGGGCGGGCAAATGGGTTACAACTCTTTTGGCAACGTTTTGTTCTTCGGCATCGGTGCTTACGCCTGCGCCGTCGTTCAACGCGATTCCGGGCTGGACTATTTCACCGCCCTCGCACTGGGCCTGCTGTGTGCGGCCCTGCTCAGCACCGCGGTCTCGGCGCTGCTGGGTGCGGGGGTGCTGGGCATGCGCGGTCACTACTTCGCCATCTGCACCCTGGGGCTTGGGGTGGCGGCCGGCGAGATTGCCGGTGGTTGGGAGTATCTCGGGGCCGGCTCGGGCATGGTCACTCCGCAATATCCGGGCGGGATCGGCGAGCGCGACCTGTTTTACTATTTCCTGTCGCTGACCATTACCGGCACGGGCTTCTTTACCTTGCGTCGCTTGTACCAGAGCCGCTTCGGGATCGCCATCAACGCCATCCGCGACGACGAGGACAAGGCGGAGGCGATGGGACTGCACACCACCCGCTACAAGACGGTAGCCTGGTGCGTGGCAGCCTTTTTTCTCGCCCTGACCGGCGGCGCCGTGGGCAACCTGATCGGCTTTATCGACCCACGCGACGTGGCCTTCTCCGGCGCCACCTTCGGCGTCTGGATGATCCTCATGGCCATCCTGGGGGGCAAGGGTACCATCTGGGGCCCGGTGCTGGGCGCGGCCGTGTTTCATCTGACCCAGGAGCTGTTCTGGAATTTCCTGTTCGGCTGGCAGCGGGTGGCCCTGGGCGCCCTCATCGTGTTGATCGTGGTGTTCTTCCCCCAGGGGATCCTGGGTTGGGTGCGTGAAGCCTGGCCCGAGCGGTTCGGCCAGTGTGTGGATACCGACCGCCAGGGTGGCGAGGAGACCCGATGACCACCCTGCTTGAGGTACAGGGGGTCAGCAAACGCTTCGGCGGTATCGTGGCCAATGAGGCGATCAGCCTGAGCGTCCCCGAAGGCGGCATTATCGGGCTGATCGGGCCCAACGGCTCGGGCAAGACCACGCTGTTCAACGCCATCGTTGGTTACTACCCCATCGATGCCGGATCGATCCGCTTTGAAGACCGGGAGATCACCCGGCTGCGGGTGCCGCAGATCGCCCGTCTCGGGTTGCTGCGCACCTTCCAGCAGACCCGTATCTACGGCCGCATGGATTGCGTGCACAACATGCTCATCAGCACACCCCACGCACATCAGGGGCTCTGGAGCATGTTGACTCACTTTCCGCGCGAGGATCGGGAGAAGGCGGAGTCACTGCTCGAATTTGTCGGTCTCTACAGCAAGCGTCACCTGCTGGCGGGGGATCTCTCCTTCGGCCAGCAGAAGCTGCTCGAGTTCGCCATGGCATTAATGAACGAACCCAAACTGTTGCTGCTTGACGAGCCCACAGCGGGCATCAATCCAACCCTGATCAATGGCATCATCGAGCGGCTGCAGCGGGTCAACGAACGGCTCGGCATCACCCTGCTGGTGATCGAACACAATATGAGCGTGATCATGAATCTGGCACAGGAGCTACATTGCCTGTCCCGCGGCCGGCTGCTGGCCTCCGGAACCCCGGAGCAGATACGTACCGACCAACGGGTCATCGATGCCTATCTGGGGGTCCAATGAGCAGGCAGGGCAGCGGCAATTCGCGGCAGGCACTGGGTGAGGTGGAAACCGCACTGTCGGTGGATGACGTGGCACGTGAAGCAGCGCTCATCGCCGCCCGGGGGCCCAAACGCGAGGAGTTGAAGACGCTGGCCGGGGGGGCTCCCCGCCTGAGTATCGAGTCCCTGACCGCCGGCTACGGTCGTATGGAGATCCTGCACCAGATTGACCTGTACGTGGGTCCGGGGCAATCGCTCTGCCTCATCGGCCCCAATGGCGCGGGCAAGTCCACCGTGCTGCATTCAATCTACGGCTTCACCAACATCCGCGGCGGATGCATTTGCATGGGCGACACCGAGATCACCCATCTCAGCCCAAAGGATAAACTGCGCCACGCCCGCATCGCCTATATCCTGCAGGACAACTCGGTGTTCCCCGACATGACGGTGGAGGAAAATCTGAACATGGGAGGCTACCTGTTGAACGACCGCCAGGCGGTGCGTGAGGCCACCGAACGGGTACTGGATAAATATCCCCGCCTGGCGGAGCGGCGACAGCAACGGGCCGGGGTACTGTCCGGCGGCGAGCGGCGGCTGCTGGAGATCTCGCGCGCCTTGATCATGCAACCCGAAGCGCTGCTGGTGGACGAGCCGTCCATCGGACTCGAACCCCGCTATATCGACATGGTATTCGGGATTCTCGACGACCTGCAGCATCAGGATGGCAAAACCATCATACTGGTGGAGCAGAACGCCACCAAGGGTCTGGAGTTTGCCGACATCGGATACGTGCTGGTCTCCGGTCAGGTGGCGCTGGCCGGCCGCGGCGACGAGTTGTTGAAAAACCCCGAGGTGGAACGGCTGTTCCTGGGGGGCTAGGCCAATCAGGCTCAGCCTCATTTCGGCTTGTTGTGCTGTTTCTCCTGGGAGCGGGAGTAGAGGTAGACGATCAGGTTCTTCGACCCGAACATGACCGTGACAAAGCCCAGACCGATCAGAAAACCAGCCCAGGGATGATCCCTCAGCAGGCTGATAAACCAGAGCGTATTACCCATAACCGCAACCCCATATTATCCGCAACCATTGTCGGTTAGAATAACAGCCCGATGTGGTTGGTCGACATGACAATTCACAACGCCCCACGGATATTCAGCCTGTTGTTGAGTCAATGACAGCCGTCCATAAGCAGGTGCAACAGGTGGAACGCAAAATCATTCTTGGCATATTGGCAGTGACCCTGATCGCCTTGGCCGCAGCGATCCTGCTACCGGGTGGTCGCACCGTCGACGAGGATCCCAAACTGCCGTGGAATCTGCGGCTGGATGATCAGGGCACGCTCAGTGTATTCGGTATCGAACTGGGCAGAAGCGACCTGGAGCAGGCCCGCGAAAGCTTCCAGTCCCAGGGCAAGGCCAATCTCTTCCTGACCCCGGACAGCCGTTATATGGTCGAGGTATATTTCCAGCGCATCTATCTCAGCGGCCTCAAGGCCGATGTCGTGCTCACTCTGGATCTCCCGGAGCCTACGGCGGCGCGGATGTTCGCACAGGGCGAACGGATCAGCAACATGGGCAGTGGCACCAAAAAGGTGGAACTCTCCAGCAGCGACATGGAGGCACTGACCCGGGAGAAGATCGCCGTCATTACCTATATACCCGGCGCCGATCTGGATGAGGCGCTGATCAGCGCTCGTTTTGGTGAACCGGATAACAAGATAGCGGAACCGGACGCGCCGGTAATACACTGGCTCTATCCGGCGAAGGGTCTCGACATTGCCGTCAATCCCGAAGGGAAAGAGGTGTTTCAGTATGTCAATCCGGCAGATTTCGACCGGGTGCTGAAGCCGCTACAAAATGAATCAGGCGCCACTGGGTCGGAGTCCGGCCAACTGTAACCGTGCATTAACTACTCACGGGGTGATTGGCCTGCCTTGTTGGCCGATCTTGATGGCGCCTCGAATCCGGCCCCTTTTTCAGATTCAAGCCTGCCCTTGTTTGAGCGAAGCGAGTTTGGGCAGGCGCTGAAAATGGGGCCGGATTCGAGGAGACACGCCATCGTGTGAGGCCGGCAAGGCAGGCCAATCACTTACAGACCGGGTGAGTAGTTACACCGTGCAATATCATGTCGGGCCGGATAACTCCTCACGGATGAAACGCCTCACCAGGCTGTAGCCATTGATGGTCGTCGCCAGCAGCCAGAAGAGGATGACAAACGCCAGCATCAGCGCCGCCGCGCCCATCTGCGGCAGCACCAGCAGCACCGCCGCGGTTATCAGCGTCACCACCAGCGTTACCACCACGGCGCGCCGTATCAGGTCGCGCAGCACGGACTCGGCAGCGGCACGGGTATTCACCCCCGCCTCCAGCAGCGAGCGTCGCAGGGAGTCATAACTGCGCTGCTGCTTCTGTTGCACGCGTCCGAACGGATCATTCAGGTTCATGGGCGAGTCCGCTGTACGGCATGAAAAGTATCAACATCAGGCGCTATCCGCTGGTTTATCCGTTTTGTGCGGAGTGCCGTCCGTCGCTTCCTCATCCTCCGCCGGGGAGCTCTTGATTTCCGTCCGGGTTTCAGTCAGGTCCTCATCCATCAGGATGCGATTGGCCTCTCCTTCCAGGTCCTCGAACTGCCCACTTTTTGCAGCCCAGAAGAAGATCGCCACCCCCACCAGGCCGAGGATCAGCATGCCGGGAATCAAACCGTAGATCACATCCATCCAGCTTCTCCAGTTGCGCTATAGTCGGCCATTATCCCAGGATTATTACCTGCCCTTGAACAGGGTGCGAATGCGTGCCGCATTCCCGATCACCAGCAGTGAGCTGATCGGCATCGAGATGGCAGCCACCAGCGGCGTCACCAATGCTGACATCGCCAGCGGTACCATAATCAGATTATACGCGATGGAGATAGCGATATTCTGGCGAATGGTGCGCAAGGTCCGCCGGGACAGTGACGAGGCCAGCCGCACCTTGTCCAATTCACTGCTCATCAGCACAATATCGGCACTGGCAATGGAGACATCGGTACCCGAGCCCAGCGCTATGCCCACATCGGCCCGCACCAGTGCCGGGGCATCGTTGACCCCGTCACCCACCATCGCCACCCGGTGGTCGTTCCGTTGCAGCCGGTCAATCACCTGATCCTTCTGCTCCGGCAGCACCTCGGCAATCACCGGCATGCCGCCCAGACGGGCCGCAATCGCCTCGGCCGTGCCCTGCCGGTCGCCACTGAGCATGGTGAGTTCCATGGCATCGGACTTGAGATCGGCCACCAATCCCGCCGCATCCTTCCTGATCGGATCTTCCACGCCGATCAGGGCGCGCTCCACACCGTTTACCGCACAGTGCAGGGAACCGCTTCCGACCCGGTCCAGACGCTCCGCCAACTGCCGGAAAGCCGGTTCCGGCACGACACCGTGCTCGCGCAGCCAGGCGGCATTGCCGACCACAACCGCCGCACCCTCGACCAGGGCCGAGACGCCATAACCGGGCCGGTTGACGAAATCCTCCACCTTGAACTGTTGCGGTTTCCAACCGATCGACTCGGCACACGCCGTCAGGGCCGCCGCCACTGGGTGTTCCGAGAACTGCTCAACCGCCAGGAGCTGTCCCAGCAGCTGGTGTATCTCCGCATTGACCGGTTCACCCGGATGCCATTCAGCGGTCCCGGTCCCGATCGTGGTGACCCGCATCGCCCCTTCCGTCAACGTGCCCGTTTTATCGAACACAAAATGATCGATGGAGGAGAACCGCTCCAGCACATCGCCGTTTCTGATCAGGATGCCGTGGCGTGCCCCCAGGCCGGTGGCGACCGCAATGGACATGGGCGTCGCCAGGCCAAAGGCGCAGGGGCAGGTAATGATCAGCACGGCCGTCGCCGCCATCAAGGCGATCTCGAAATCGGTATCCAGCCACCAGAAGAAGGTGGCCGTGGCCAGGCCGATGGTGATGGCGACAAACCAGGGCACGATCCGATCCGCCACACACTGGATCGGCGCCTTGCTCGCCTGCGCCTCCTCCACCAGCCGGATGATGCGCCCGAGGGCGCTATCTTTCAGCAGGCCGGTCACCTCGACCTGCAGTGCACCGTGTCCGTTGATGGTGCCGGCCGAGACCGGCATCCGGGGTGATTTCGCTACCGGGACCGACTCGCCGGTCAGCATCCCCTCATCCACCGCGCTCTGCCCCTGCAACACCACCCCATCGACCGGGATGCGCTCACCGGGTCTGACCAACACCCGGTCACCCTGTTTCACCGAGCGGATGGGGACCACTTTTTCCCCCGCATCCGACAGCAGCGTGGCCACCCGCGGCTGCAGATCCAGCAGGCGCTGGGTCGAGGCCACCGCCTGACGCTTGGATATCGCCTCCAGATAACGCCCGACCAGGATCACAAAAATAAAATTGACCACCGTGTCGTAGTAGACCTCGCCGGTGAGCGAGCCACTCAGCATGACGTAGACCGAGTAGAGATAGGTGATGCCGGCGCCGATGGCAATCGGCACATCCATGCCCAGATGGAGGTGGCGGATGCCGGACCAGGCGCCCCTGAAGAACGGATAGCCCGAATAGACCAGGGTCGGCGTCGCCAGGGCGAAACCGACCCACTGAAACAGGCCGCGGAATTCTCCCCTGTCGGCACCGCTATACAGCGCGATGGAGATCCACAGCAGATTCATCATGGTGAATCCGGCAAAACCCATGCGATAGAGCAGATGCCGGTTTTCACGCCGCAGGCGATCTTCCGCGGCGTCGGGATCGTAAGGTACGGCGGCGTAACCGATCTGTCCCAGGCGGCGGATGATGGACGAGAGTTTCAGGCGGCCGTTGTCCCAGACCACGTGCAGGCGACGCCCGGAGAGGTTGACCCGTGCCTGACTGACACCCGCGAGATTCAGCAGAGAGTGTTCGATCAACCAGACACAGGCGGCGCAGTGGATGCCCTCCACCAGCAGATGGATCTCCCGGGTCTCGCCCAGGTTGTCGACAAACTCCTCCTGCACCTCATCCAGGTCGTAGAGGGCCAGCTCCTTGGGCAGATCGGGCGGCGGTGCCAGCGCCGTACCGTCATACATGCGCTGATAAAACCCTTCAAGGCCGGCGGAATAAATCGCCTCACAGACCGATTTGCAGCCGATACAGCAGAAGCTCCGTTGCTCGCCCTTGATCGGCGACACCACTTCTGCATCCGCCGGAACCGGCAGGGTGCAGTGAAAACACTGTTTCAGACTCAATTGACGCCTGCGCTTACCCTGTGCGACAGATTGTATTCATCGTCCCCACGCTTTGCGCTGATAAGGATATCCCACACCCCCAGGCGGGGAAAACTGATATCGGCTTCATACACACCGGAGTCGGTCGCCTGCATGGGGACCGAGAAGTCCTGTTTGGCATCGGCAGGCCGGTAGGCATGGAAAGTGACCGAATCGGGCGCCACAGGATGGCCGTCCTTGCCGGTAATCCTGACCCCATAGCGCGCCGGCAGGGCCACATCCACACGCTCCGGCGCAATCACTTTCATTTGCCAGCCGGGGTTTCGCGCCTGTCGTTTGAGCATGTTCTTCTCATACTCCTGGCCACGCTCGTAATAGTCGTCCACCACCAGGCCCGGGTTGTTGGTAACGGCCAGGTAGACCATCACCAAATTGGCGGCAACAAATACCACCAGCAAACCGACCCAGCCCTGCACCCAGGGATTGCGCCAGGGAGATTGTTTCTCGGTCATCTCGATCACTTTAACCTCTTGCATCGGTACCCCGGACGTCACCCGGGGGGCCACTGTTTGCCAGTTACATTTAGCGCGCCGCATCGCTCCTACTTTGGAGCAATGAACACACTCTCTCGTTTGCTGCTCAATCGCTCACCGTTGCTGTCAGTGGTCTCGGCAAAAAACACCAACGGTTGAGACTCGGCGGCTATTTTTTCGCGCGGGATACGCACGAACACCGTTCGGGCCGTCACCATGCCCTTACGTGCCGTCACCGGTTCATCCGCACCCACCAGCACCAGCCCTTCAACATCCGGAGCGGTGATGGTCACCTGCAGATCCTCTGTCAGCTTGTTGAGTACTTTGATGGTGTACTTGTTCTGGATGGAGCCATCACTCTGCAGTACATACAGTGGTTGCCGGGAATGAATCACCTTGATCTCGATCGCATCCATGGTCGCCATGCCGTAGCCGATACCGGTCAGCGACAGCAACAGCACCAGACTATAGACCCATACCCGGGGGCGTTTATACAGCGGCCGATCCTCCTTGCCGTTCAACACATCCAGCGACTCATAACGGATCAGGCCCTTGGGTCTGTCCAGTTTTTCCATCACCGCATCGCAGGCGTCGATACAGAGGGCGCAGGTGATACACCCCTCCTGCTGACCCTGACGGATATCCACGCCGGTGGGGCAGACCGCCACGCACTGATTACAGTCGACACAGTCGCCGGTCGTGCGTTGTGCCTCACCGGCCCCCTTTTTCACCCGCCCACGCGGCTCACCGCGATGGAAATCATAGGTAGGAACGGCGGTTGTGTTATCCACCATCACGCCCTGGATGCGGGCATAGGGACAGAGCCAGAAGCAGGTCTGCTCCCGCAGGTAACCGGCCAGGACATAGGTGCCGCCGACAAACAGCGAGATGGTTACCACCCCGGTAACACCGAGGTTAAAGGTGAACAGATTGACCCACAGCTGGTAGGCATCGGTAAACCAGGCCACAAAGGAGATGCCGGTCAGCGCCGATATCACCAGCCACAGGCCGTGCTTGACCGCCTTGATCCTGATCTTGGTAAAGGTGAGCGCCCCCTGATCCAGTTTCTTGCGTTTTTGCGGTGGACCCTCCAGCTTCTCCTCCAGCCAGGTGAAGACATCGGTCCAGACCGTCTGAAAGCAGAAAAAACCGCACCAGACGCGGCCCGCCAGGGCGGTCACCACCGCCAGCAGAATGGCGAAGAACAGCAACAGCAGGGAGAGCATCCAGAAATCCTGCGGCAGGATGGTGACGCCCAGCAGATGGAACTGGCGATTGGGGATGTCGAACAGGATCGCCTGACGGTCATCCCAGCGCAGATAGGGCCCCAGAAAGAACGGCACCCACACCAGGCTGGCGATCCACTTCCAGATCCGCCACTTGCCGGGAACCCGCTTGGCGTGGATCGTCTCTTCCCCGGTATTAATTTCCCAGTGTACCGCCTCCGCGTACAATTCATCGACTACAGCATCATGCCTTGATTGTGGATTGTCGCTCAACGGAATCACTCCTCTAATACCATGCGGGAACTGCCACGCATATCCCATAACCATGCGTCAATCAATCGTTAGGATCTGTCCATAAATAACTACCACATCTTGCTGGTCTTTTCGTCCGCCTTCTGCGTTACGGCAAGACTTAAATAGAACAACTATGCGCGCCTTGCCGTGCCTTGAAGGCAAACGAAAATCCGGCGCAATGCGTAGCAGTTATTTCTTTCCAGATCCTTACTTACCGGGTTTCAGTTTACTGGAAGGGCGGGATGGGAAAAATGCGATTTGTCAATAACAGGCATGTATTATATCACCATTAAAAAAGGGGGTTCACCCCCCTTTTTTATATACTTATGAAACAGAGGGTTACTTCCTGTGGCTCTTCGCATCCTTATTGATCAGCGCATTCACCTTGAAGCCAATATACCCGACGATTACCACGCAAAGTACCACGGCAACCAGGGACCCAACCACTACGGTATCCACATTCATCATATACCTCCCCAGATACAGACTACCTGAATGTTCCCGCCGTATGGAGAACCAATCTCCATACGGCGGGGTTTAACGCACTCCCTTACTGACCACCACCCAGCTTGTACACGTAGACCGCCAGTTTCTTGATCTCACCTGCCGACAGACGATCGCCAAACTTGGGCATTACCGCCTCCCGGCTCAAGGGATCGGAGGTGTCGTTGACACCGTGCCTGATGGTCTGCTTGACACTGGCCAGCTGATCCGCTTCGCTAAAGCGCCAGACGGCGTCGGTCAGATTGGCGGAACCCAGTGCCTGCATACCGCTAGCGTCGGGTCCGTGGCAGGCGAAACACGCCTTCTCCATGTACAGCGGTTCCGCAGCCGGATTACCGGACATCACCGCCGCCGCCAGCTTGTCGACCTCTGCCTCGCTCAACAGCTTGGCGTGTGCGGGCATGATGCCCATCCGCCCGTTGGTGATGGTCTGCTCGATGGTCTCCACAGCGCCGCCATACAGCCAGTCATCATCGGCGATCACCGGATAACCGGGACCACCCTGACCGTTGGAGCCGTGGCAGGCCGCGCAGTTGTCGCCGAACAGCACCTTGGCCGAGGCGATGGTGTAGCTGGAGAGTCCCTCATTGGCGAGGATCTCCTTGGCTGTCATCCCTTGCAGCTGGGTCTCGAATTCGGCACGCACCATCTCGACTTCATCCAGACCCTCTCTGTATTCACCAATCTGGGTCCAGCCCATAATGCCCTTGGTGTACCCGGTTAACCCCGGAATCATGGGATAGAGGATCGCGTAGCCGACCACCCAGAGAATGGAAGCCCAGAAGGCGATCATCCACCAGCGTGGAGGCGGGTTATCCAGCTCCCGCAGATTATCGTCCCAAATATGTCCGGTATTGTTTTCACCCGGAAATGGATTGTTATCCGCCATTTTTATCTCCGCTATTTATCTGTTCGTCATCCATCGGGATATGCTTCTGTTTTTCGAAGTGTTCCCGTTTCTTTGGACGCAAGACATAAACATAAAGACCAAGCATCAGCAGGAAGATGACCACGGTAAGGATGGTACCCACCCAGTCGTTGGTGGTCATCGCCTGAAAGTCCATAGAAAAATAGTCTTTAAGGCTATTCACGATAGACCTTGCTTTCGTCCAGCTTGACCATGGTTCCGAGCACCTGCAGGAAGGCGACTACCGCATCCTCTTCGTTCTTATCCCTCAACAGGTCCGGGGCCGCCTCGATATCCGCTTCGGTATAGGGAACACCGACTCGCTGCATGCCGCGCATATGGGACTGCACGGTTGCGCCGTCCAGCACCGCGTGCTGTAGCCACGGATAGTTGGGCATCACCGATTCGGGTACCACGGAGCGGGGTGCCCGCAGGTGCTTGCGATGCCAGTCATCGGAGTATTTGCCACCCAGTCTGGCGACATCCGGGCCGGTACGCTTGGAGCCCCACTGGAAGGGGTGATCGTACATCGACTCGGAAGCCAGCGAGTAGTGGCCATAACGCTCCTTCTCATCACGGAAGGGACGCACCATCTGGGAGTGACAGAGGTAGCAGCCTTCACGGATGTAGACCTTACGTCCGGCCAGCTCCAGCGCGCTGTATGGACGCATGCCCTCTCCCGGCTGGTGGTCGGCCAGGGCCTGACCGGCCTGCCGCTGCCAGACGATCTCGGGGTTCTTGTTGTGCTCCATGGTGCTGTCCAGATAGAACAGCGGCACGATCTCAACAATACCACCCACACTGAGTGCCAGGGCGAGCACAATCAGTAGGCCCCAGACGTTTCTTTCCATTTTCTCTTGCATTGCCATTTTTCAAACTCCCCTTATGCAGACGCTGCAGCGGTTACGGAGCGTGCCTGCTGCACACTGCCCTGAGCGTTGGCCTGTAGTACGGTCATGATGATGTTGAACACCATGAGCGCCGCACCCGCCAGGAAGACCATGCCGCCGACGGCACGCATGGCATAGTAGGGGTGCATCGCTTCAACAGACTCTGCGAAGGTGTAGGCCAGGGTGCCGTACTCATCATAAGCGCGCCACATCAGACCCTGCATGATGCCGGATACCCACATGGCCACGATATAGATCACGGTGCCGATGGTGGCGGTCCAGAAGTGGGCATTGATCAGTTTTGCCGACCACATCTGCACATGGAAGACGTTGACCATCAGGTGGTAGATGGCTCCAATACCAACCATGGCAACCCAACCCAGAGCACCGGAATGCACATGACCAACAGTCCAGTCCGTGTAATGCGAGAGCGCGTTGACGGTCTTGATCGACATCACCGGCCCTTCAAAGGTGGACATGGCGTAGAAGGCCAGGGACATGATCAGGAACCGGAGAACATAATCGGTACGCAGTTTGTCCCAGGCGCCGGAGAGGGTCATCATGCCGTTCACCGCGCCACCCCAGGAGGGGATGATCATGGCAAGCGAGATGGCCGCACCCAGTGAGCCGGTCCAGTCAGGCAAGGCGGTGTACTGCAGGTGGTGTGCACCCAGCCAGACATAGCCGAACATCAGGGCCCAGAAGTGGATCACCGACAGGCGATAGGAGTAAACGGGGCGACCCGCCTGCTTGGGAACGAAATAGTACATGATGCCGAGGAAGCCGGCGGTCAGGTAGAACCCTACGGCGTTATGTCCCCACCACCACTGGATCATCGCATCCTGCACACCCGAGAAGATCGAGTAGGACGAGAACATGCCGACCGGGATGGCCAGGCTGTTGACCACGTGCAGATAGGTGATCATCACCATCATGCCGAGGAAGAACCAGTTCGACACATAGATGTGTGAACTCTTGCGGTTGGCAATCGTCATGATGAAGTTGAAGGTATAGGAGAGCCATACCACGGCGATGGCGATATCGATCGGCCACTCCAGCTCGGCGTACTCCTTACCCTGGGTGATACCCAGCGGCAGGGTGATCACCGCAGAAACAATGATCAGATTCCAGCCTATGAAGGTGAACCAGGCCAGCTTGTTGCTCCAGAGACGGACACCGCAGGTACGCTGTACCGAATAGAAGGCTGTTGCCATCAAAACGCAGCCGCCAAAGGCAAAAATAACTGCATTGGTATGTAACGGACGGAGACGTCCGAAGGTGATATACGGTAGATCGAAATTAAGCACCGGCCAAGCCAACTCTGAGGCGATATACACCCCGACGAGAGCGCCTACCAACAAGTAGACTGCAGCCATGACGGTGAACCAGCGTACAACACCCAGGTCGTACTTCTGTTCAGCTACGGCGTCCATGAACCCCCCTTATTTTTACAAAGTTAAAAAAAATTACCAGGTACTGATATTCAAACCAGACAATCTGTCAGGTTATTCGTAAAAATTGGGGCTATAAGACACCCAGTAGTGATATTTGTCAAGCTCCAATCTGCGCTTTGTCAGTATTTTTATATCTATAAGCTACTGTTTCATAACATATTTATAGACCATGTGCGGGAAATGACCTACATCAATGAAATATCATATTAGATACGGCCGATATTATTCCCCGGGTTATTCATATTGATATCCCCCAACCCGAAAGGCAGCGGACGCCCCAGACACAGGTGGCCTGGACTGATGTCGACACCGTAGGCCAGCACCTCGACACCGGCATCCAGGGCCTCGGCCAGGGTCTCGGCATAGGCCGGATCGATTCCCCAGGCCGGTTCAATCCGCTCGATACCGCTGTGGGCCACACTAAAGAACAACACTCCTCTTGCCCCCTGCCGCACCACGCCCATCAACTCCCGCAAATGCTTGCGACCCCGGACCGTCACGGCATCTGGAAAGATACCCAGCCCCTCCTCCACCAGCAGGGTCACGTTTTTCACCTCGATATAGCAGTCAGGCAAACCGGGTTCCGTCAACAGCAGGTCGATCCGGCTCCGCTCATTGCCATATGGCCGTTCACTCAGCACCGTGGCGTAACCGCGCAGGGCCTCTATCCGGCGGTCGATGATCGCCTCCCGAACCAGGGCGTTGGCCCGGCCGGTATTGATGCAGGCCAGATAACGCTGCTCCACCTCCACCAATTCCCAACGGTATCTCAGTTTGCGTTGCGGGGAGTTGACGTCAAGCAGCCAAACGCGACTTCCCGGCTCGGCACAATTTTTCATCGACCCGGTGTTGGGGCAGTGGGCGGTCACCTCGCTCCCGTCGGCAAGCCGGACATCGGCCAGAAAGCGCTTGTAGCGCCTGAGCAGCCGCCCCTCCAGCAGATCGGGTAGGTTCATCGGCTTCTCTTCCGGGAGTCAGGACGCGGCTGGGCGGGTTGCATCATCGGTCTCCTTGTGCGGGTTCGCGGGATTCTTTGGCGATCCCGGAGCCGGAAAAAAACGGCAGAGCCGCACCCGTGGGGGGAGGTATCTAGTGATAAGGGGGGCGGAGTGAATCCCGGGATCTCTCGCTGGAGAGGCCCCCGGGAAAAAGTGGTTTCGGTTACTTCCACTTTGTCAGATTTACTCAGATCGGATTCGTTGGGCCGTCCGGGTGGGAGGATTCCAAGAGCGTCGGCGGCAGGGATGCCGCCGTCGAGCCCCCAGGGATGGGTTTACCGCGTGTCTTGGAATCCTCACACCCGGGAGCTGACCACACAGCGCCAGAATCCGGCAAAGTAGAATTACAGGGATTTGGCGTGTTCAGCCAGGTACTCCGCCACCCCTTCGGTGGAGCCCTTCATGCCAGCCTGGCCCTGCTGCCAGCCGGCCGGGCAGACCTCGCCGTGCTCCTCGGTGAACTGCAATGCATCCACCATGCGCAGCATCTCGTCAATATTGCGTCCCAGCGGCAGGTTGTTGACCACCTGATGCTGCACCACACCCTCGCGGTCGATCAGGAAGGAACCGCGCAGGGCGATGCCGGGGCCGGTGTAGAGATCATAGGCGGTGGTGATCTCCTTGGAGATATCGGCCACCAGCGGGTACTGAACGTTGCCGATGCCGCCGTTGTTGATGGCGGTGTTCTTCCACGCCAGGTGAGAGAAGTGGGAATCCACCGAAACGCCGATCACCTCAACCCCGCGCTTCTTGAACTCCTCCAGGCGGTGATCGAAGGCGATCAGCTCGGAGGGGCAGACGAAGGTGAAGTCCAACGGATAGAAGAACAACACCACGTACTTGCCCTTGTAGCTGGAGAGGGTGATCTCCGCAAAGGCGTTGTCCGGCATCACGGCCGTGGCGGTGAAATCGGGGGCGGGCTTGGTAACGAGTACACTCATTTGACTTTCTCCGGATATCGGTGGGTTTATTACGGATAGGCGGGCGGCGCGCGGCGCACACCCCATGATTCAGGGCGGTGATCAGGCGACAGCCACTTCCACCGGGTTGCTCTCCCACAGGCCGTGCTTGGTGCAGTAGGCCATGGCGCTCAGTTTCAGCCGGCTACCACTGGGTACGACATTAAACGTCACCTCGGCGTTCCCCTTGGCCCCCTCCCCGCCCAGAGTACCGGGCGGAAAACTGGCCTCCGCCAGCAGGGTCTGGCCGTTGTAGAGCTGCACCGAGCGGATGTAGTGATCATGATCATCCGGGTGGGTATATTCGTTGCCCATACGCACGGTCACACTGAACAGCTCGCCCTTGCTGGCGCTGGCGGCACAGTGAATGAAGGGAGAATGGCGATCGATATAGTCTTTCTTGGCCTCTTTTTCTACCTGATCGATATCGATATAGCGGTTGACTACTGGCATGGCTTATTCCTCTGTGAATCTACTGCTTGGGTATTAAAGGTTAAAATATCTCTTACATCATCATTTATGTTGTTATTCTGTCTATTGACTTGCCTTCTGTCAACAAAAAAAACAAAATGGCAACATTAATGTTTTCATGCTGTCCTTGCGGACGCTGAGGTAAACGCCATGATCACCAACCTGGTCGGTAATCGGATCCGCGAGATACGTGCCCGGCGCAAGATCACCCAGCAACAGCTGGCCGACAGCGCCAATATTCCGCGTGCCACCCTGGCAACTATCGAGAAGGACGAGTCCAATCCGAGCCTGGCCGCCGTCTACAAGATCGCCGTGGCCCTCAACTGCAGCATCGATGACCTGCTGGAGAAGCAGCACGACCGGGTGGAGGTGATCCGTCACGAGAACATGGGACGGGTCGAGTCGGGCGACGGCAACTACCGGGCCACCACCGTCTCCCCCCTGGGCAATCCCGCCTACGGCCAGCAGGCATTCACCCTGGCACCGGCATCCACCTATGTGGGCAAACCTCATCCGCCGGGAAGCGAGGAGTATCTCTACATTCTCGACGGTGAACTCACCCTGGAAGTGGCCGGAGAGCGGATACCGCTGGCGCAAGGCGACAGCGCCCATTTTCGGGGTAACATCAACCACAGTTACCACAACACTGGACATGCGGCAGCAAAGGGTATCGTGACAATTATTGAGTTTCCCGCCGCCAACTAACCGGCATCATCACCGACCAGTCTGCAGTAAGCCCTTGCGCAGTGTCACGGCAATCAATCGCCCGACGGTACGCAACTGTTTACCCTCTTCTTTTTTCAGCTTATGTTCAGATTGCCCGCCTTACACTGGGAACCGTCAATCCACAACCCGGTGAAAGGAGAAAACGGATGAAGCAGATGAATGTGTTACTCAGGCAGATCATTGTCGTCTCACTTGCCGTCAGCTTTCTGTCCTTTGCAATTACCGCTCTCGGCGGCCTGATCGAAAGTTCTGCATTAATCATGTTTTGGTATCTCGGCCTGATGAGTATCTTGGCGATACTCTTCGCATCGTTCATCGCGGGCGTCGGCATGACAGTCAGTTTTATCCGCAAGCGGGCTCACTCACACGACTGTAAATGGGCGCGCGGCGAAGACGGCTCGAGGCATGCTTCCGGGTGACCAATGACCCCGCCGATAGCGGGTCTGGTTCACTCAAATCGGCGTTGGTGGCTAGAGGGCGAGACTGATCACTCAGTGAAAAATGTGGCTGTTGCGGCCTCATCCAGGTATTCAAAAAAAGCGAGGGATTAGCGCCATCCCGGTTTCATTGACTGCGATATGAATATTGATGCAACCATGTTTAAATGATTTCCCAGGAGTCAGCTGCTAACGGGAATACGGGCACATATTCAGCAGTTACTCTCCTTTACATATCACCTGGCTACCGGCGCCTGACCAACATGCAAAGAAGATCCTGGTTATTCCTACTGATTTTACTGGCCGTCGCTGCCTCTGTGGGTGGGCTCATTTACCAGCGCCTGATCGTCTCCGGAGAAAACGCAAGGTCAAAAGCCAAAGCCCCCTCTCCAGTACCCGTTGAGGTGGCGACCGTTGAGCAGGGCGACATTGAGCACCAGCGCACCTTTTCCGGCACGCTCCAGGCACAGGCCGAGATAGTAGTGGCCCCCAAGGTCAGCGGCCGTATCGAACAGCTGGATGCGGATCTGGCCGACATCATCTCCCGTGACCAGGTAGTGGCCAGGCTGGACAATGATGAATATGTGCAGGATGTCAGACAGGTTGAGGCGGAACTGGCCGTGGCCCGGGCCAACCTGGCCGAGGCGCAGAGCCTGCTGAAAATCGCCGAACGGGAACTGGAGCGTGTTGAAAAATTGCGTCAGCGCGGCGTCAGTTCCGAATCCCAGCGGGATGCCGCCAAGGCCGACCAGCTGGCAAAACAGGCTCACGTGGAGGTGACACAGGCACAGGTTACCCGGGCAGAATCGGCGCTGGAAAGCGCCCGCATCCGGCTCGGCTACACCACGGTCACCGCCAGTTGGCGTGGCGACAGCGAACAGCGGGTGGTAGCGGAGCGCTATGTCGATGAAGGCGAAACCGTCAGCGCCAATACCCCACTGCTGCGCATCGTGGAACTCAACCCGATCACCGTGGTGTTCTTTGTCACCGAACGGGATTACGCCTTGCTGCAACAGGGTCAGAGCGCCAACCTGACCACCGACGCCTATCCGGGCGAATCCTTTAGCGGTACCGTAGTTCGCATCTCCCCGGTGTTTCGTGAAAGCACCCGCCAGGCCCAGGTGGAACTGCGGGTTAGAAACCCCCTGCTGAGACTCAAACCGGGCATGTTTGTGCGCGTCACGGTGACCCTGGAACAGGCCCACGACGCCACTGTCGTACCGGAACAGGCACTGATTACCCGGGATGGCAGGAACGGTGTGTTTGTCGTCTCAGCTGATGGCAAAACAGTCAACTGGCGACCGGTGACGCCTGGTATCCAGCAAGGCAGCCGGGTGCAAGTCACGGGCGAGCCCCTCACGGGACAGGTGGTGGTCCTGGGCCAGCAACTGCTGGATGACGGCTCCCCCATCCGCATCGCCGGGGAAGCCACGAGTACCCGTCCATGAACCTGGCCCGGGCAAGCGTACGCCGTCCCGTCTTTACCAGCATGCTGGCGTTGATCGTGGTGGTGCTGGGCTCCGTAGCCCTGAGCCGTCTGCAGATCGATCTGTTGCCCAGCATAGAGCTGCCCACCCTCACCGTGCGCACCGAGTACGAAGGGGCCGATCCGATGGTCATTGAGCGGCTGGTGACCCAGATCGTAGAGGAGATCGTCGCCACCGTACCGGGGGTGGAGGAGATGACCTCCACCTCCTATGAAGGCAACAGCCGGGTACGGGTCAGTTTCGGCTGGGGAACCGCTATCGATAACACGGCGGTTGATGTGCAGGCCACCCTGGAGGACGAGGTCAGTGAACTGCCCGACGACATCGTCGGCCCCCGGGTGAGCAAATTCGATGTGGACAGCTATCCGGTGGTGATCCTCGGCATATCCAGCAAGCTGGACCCGGTGGAGCTGACCCAGATTATCGAGCAGCAGATCCGCTACCGCTTCGCCCGCGTCCCCGGCGTGGCCCAGGTCGATCCCTGGGGCGGCTTTAACCGCGAAGTGCGGGTGGAGCTGGATCCGGCAAAACTGAATGCCCTGGGACTGCCGCTGAATGACATGCTGGCGACCATCCGCGATGCCAACCTCGATCGTCCCGCCGGCAAGATCGAGCAGGGGCGCTACCAGGTTACGCTACGCGCGCCGGCCGAATTTGTCGATCTGGAACAGATTCGCAACACCGTGGTCGGCCGGCGCGAGGGGTCGGTTATCACCCTCGGCCAGATCGCCCGAATTCGCGACACCTATGAGAAACCGACCCGCATCATCCGGGTCAACGGCGAACCGGGCGTGCGGGTCGCCATCCGCAAGCAGTCCGGCGCCAACACCGTGGAGGTGGCGCGCCGGGTGCTCGCAGAAGTGGCTTCCATCAACCAGGCCTTTCCCCAGATCCACATCACCCCGGTAATCAATCAGGGCAATTTCATCGAGCGCGCCATCACCAACGTGGCCCGATCGGTACTCTACGGCGGCTCACTGGCGGTGCTGGTGCTGCTGTTTTTCCTGCGCAATCTGCGCAGTACCCTGGTGATCTCCCTGGCCATCCCGATCTCCATGCTCGCCACCTTCGGCCTGCTCTACTTCGGCGGCTTTACCCTCAACCTGATGACCCTGGGCGGGCTGGCGCTGGGCGTGGGCATGATGGTGGACAGCTCGGTGGTGGTACTGGAGAACATCTTTCGGCGCCAGCAGGAAGAGCAGGAGTCCCCCACGGCAGCCGCCATCAAGGGGACCGGCGAAGTGGCCTCGGCGGTGATTGCCGGCACCGCCACCACCCTGGTGATCTTCCTGCCGCTGGTGTTCGTGCGCGGGGTCTCCGGCGTGCTGTTCAAGGAGCTCGCCTATGTGATCATGTTCTCCCTGTTCTGTTCACTGCTGGTTTCCCTCAGCCTGGTGCCGATGCTCGGCTCGCGGTTGCTCAAACAGCACCCGATTGCCACCGGCACCGGTTGGCGGGCACGCCTGGCGGCCCGTGCCGGGGCCGGTTTCGAGGCCATGGAGAACGCCTATCGCGACCTGCTGGCGGTCGTGCTGCACCTGCGTGCGGCAACCATCGTTTTCGCCCTGAGCCTGTTTATCGCCAGCCTGTTCCTGGCGCCCTTGATCGGCACCGAATTCATGCCGCCCAGCGATGAGGGCGAGGTTCGGATCAGCGGCGAGATGGAGGTCGGCACCCGCCTGGACCTGATTGACCGGCAGACCCGCAAGATGGAGGAGATCGTCTATAACGCGGTCCCGGAGAGCATCTCTTCGGTGGTCAGCGTGATCACCTCCGGTACCCGGGGCAGCTCCAAGGCCATTGGCGAGATCCGCCTCTCCCTGCAGCCGGCCACCCAGCGCCGCCGCTCCAACCAGGAGATTGCCAACGATCTGCGCCGCCACCTGGATAACCGGATTCCAGGCATGAAGATTCGCGTGCGCGCCCCCCAGGGACAATTTCTGCTGGAACGTCTGCTGGCGAGCGTGGAGGGGGTGACGGTAGAAGTGCGTGGCTATGATATCGATACCCTGGCGCTGCTGGCGCAACAGGTCTCGACCGCGATAGCCGACGTACCCGGGGTGACCGATATCGAGCTAAGTCGCGAGGCGGGGATCCCGCAACAGGAGATCCAGGTCAAACGCGACAAGATCAGTGACCTGGGACTCAGCGTGCGCGACGTGACCGAGGTGATCGAAACCGCCGTGGCCGGCTCCAGGGCGGGCGAGTTCCGCGTCGAGGGCAACGCCTACCGTATCCTGGTGCAGCTGGAGGATGCGGAAAAACGCTCGCTGGATGAGATCCTCGACCTGACCCTGCGCACCCCGGGCGGTGAACTGGTGGTACTGCGCAACCTGGTGGAGACCGAACCGGGAGAGGGTCCGGCCACCATCGAGCGCAAGGACCAGCAGCGGCTGATCACCGTCACCGGCAACGTCGCCGACCGGGACCTGGGCTCGGTGGCGGCGGATATCCAGAGCCGGCTCAACCAGATCCCGCGCCCCATGGGCTATGACCTGCTGATCGCCGGCAACTTCGAAGAGCAGCAGAAGGCCTTTGGCGAACTGCTGGTCTCCCTGCTGCTGGCCCTGCTGCTGGTCTACATGGTACTGGCATCCCAGTATGAATCGCTGGGCGATCCGCTGGTGGTGATGCTCTCGGTGCCCCTGGCGGCCATCGGGGTCCTGGTCACCCTGTTTCTCACCGACACCACCCTCAATCTGCAGTCGGCCATCGGCTGCATCATGCTCGGCGGCATCGTGGTCAACAACGCCATCCTGTTGGTGGATCAGGCCGGAAAGCTGCGCCGTTCGGGACTTGCTACCGACGCCGCCCTGACCGAGGCGGGACGCCGCCGCCTGCGTCCGGTGCTGATGACCACCCTGACCACCATCCTGGCGCTGCTGCCGCTGGCGTTCGGCATCGGCGAAGGAGCCGATGCCCAGGCGCCGCTGGCGCGGGCGGTGATTGGCGGTCTCAGTGTCTCCACCCTGATCACCCTGGTGCTGATCCCGGCGGTCTATTCGGTGTTCCACCGCCAATCCGCGGAACTTCCACAGCCAAGGGCGTAACCCGGCCATAGGGCGCCCCGCGGGCGCCGGCGGCGGGAATGGCCCGCCTTAATGGAATTGACTTAACCCCGAGTGGTGACAGATCCCCGCCGCGGGCGAATTCACGCCGGCAGTAGCGCGCGCCAACCGGCGAGCAGCCCAAACAGCAGGAAAATCACCCCACCAGCCCGGTGCAACCAGTGCAACGGCAACCGCTGCAGCAGGGTTCGTCCGGCCCAGACCCCCAGCACCGACACCAGCACCAGCGCCGCGCTGGCGCCGATCCACACCGGCAGCGGCGCCAGGCTGCCGGCCAGCCCCGCCACCGCGATCTGGGTTTTGTCGCCAAACTCGGCCACCAGGATCAGCAGCAGGGTGGTGAAAAAAATGCCGTGCCCCGGCCGCTCCGCCACGTCTTCGGCTTCCTCCGTCTCCCGCTTGCGCAGGGCATGAATACCGAAACCGCCGAACAGCAGCGCCACCACCCCGGCCATCACCCGCTCGGGCACCCAGGCCGCCACCCCGGCACCGAACAGCACCGCCAGCAGATTCAGAATCAAAAAGGCCAGCGTCGCCCCCAGGATCACCGGCCAGTGCCGGTGTCGCGCCGCCAGGGTCATGCAGACCAACTGGCTCTTGTCACCGATCTCCGCCAGCGCGATCAAGGAAAAGGTTGAGAGGGTTACGCTGAAGGACTCGATTGGGATCATGGATTGTCAGCTACCGGGAGATCGGTCATTTGGCCAGGGACGGTGAACGGCCGCAGATTATAACTCAAGTTTCGGAGTTCAGTTCCAAATGCCGGGCGGGCTATCCTTTACCCACAAATGCCGATGAACACGCGCGTAGGATGCAGTCCGACCCACTTATGGGTAAAGGGCAGAGGTAGCCCGCCCTGAACGACGCCTTGTGAACCCCGAAACTTGAGTGATGACACTGTCGGGTCTCGAATAGTGAATCCAATGCCTTGAACGATATGTACTAAAATCATGTTAACCAACTGTTGCGCTGCGCCCCGGCGCAGCGCAACAGCTCCACAACAATCGCGCTGCCGTGCAGGCTACCGGGAGTCATAACAAAACGATCTGCCGCAATACGCAAAAAGCCCACCGAGAGTCGAATAAGGCACTTGCGGCAAAGGAGGTCAGGTTTGAAGCAGGCAATCACATTCAGCGTGGAATCCCACCGGTTCCTGGGTCCCGATGGCCAGCCGGAAGGCGATCTCCCGCCACTGGCGGAGGATAAGGATGCCCTGCACGCGCTCTACCGTAACATGGTGCTGACCCGACTCTATGATGAACGCGCCATCGCCCTGCAACGTACCGGCCAGATCGGCACCTTCGCCTCCTCCCTGGGCCAGGAGGCGATCGGCGCCGGCGTCGGCCACGCCATGCGCCCGGAAGACATCATCATCCCCAGCTTCCGCGAGAACGGCGCCCTGCTGTTTCGCCGCTTTCGTATCCGCGACCTGCTGCTCTACTGGGGTGGTGACGAGCGCGGCATGGCCAACCCGGAGCTGGGGGACGACTTCCCCATCTGCGTCCCCATCTCCACCCACACCACCCAGGCCGCCGGCGTGGCATTCGCGGTCAAGTACCGCAAACAGCCCCGGGTGGTGGTCTGTCTGCTGGGCGACGGCGGCACCTCCAAGGGTGACTTCTACGAGGCAATCAATCTGGCGGGCATTTGGCACCTGCCGCTGGTGTTCGTCATCAACAACAACCAGTGGGCCATCTCGGTACCGCGCGCCATCCAGACCCAATCGGAGACCCTGGCGCAGAAGGCGATCGCGGCCGGTATCCCCGGCCTGCAGATCGACGGCAACGATGCCCTCGCCGTGCGCCACTATGTGGCCGAAGCGATCGAGACGGCCCGTAACGGTGGCGGCCCGACCCTGATCGAGGCGCTCAGCTACCGCCTCTGCCACCACACCACCGCCGACGACGCCACCCGCTACCGCTCCGACGAGGAGCTGCAGGCGCACTGGAAACTGGAACCCGTGGCACGCCTGAAACGGTTTATGATCGGCAGGGACATGTGGAGCGAGGCACAGGAGAGCGAGCTCATCCGCCAGTGCAAGGAGGAGATCGAACAGGAGGTCCGCCATTACCTCGACAGCGAACCGCCCAAACCGACCAGCATGTTCGATTCCCTGTATGCCGAGCTGCCCGACGAACTGCGCGCCCAACGCCAGTCGCTAGTGGGCAAGGAGTCGAACAATGACTGACATCACCCTGGTGGAAGCGGTCAATCTGGCCCTGATGCGGGAGATGGAGCGGGATCCGGAGATGGTGGTCCTGGGGCAGGATATCGGCATCAACGGCGGCGTATTCCGCGCCACGGTCGGGCTGCTGGAGAAGTTCGGCAGCGAACGGGTGCTGGACACCCCGCTGGCGGAGAACATGATCGCCGGCGCGGCGGTCGGCATGGCCGCCCAGGGATTGCACCCGGTGGCGGAGATCCAGTTCATGGGCTTTATCTACCCCACCATCGACCAGATGGTGAGCCACGCCTCGCGCATGCGCAACCGCACCCGCGGCCGCATCACCTGCCCGATGGTGTTGCGTGCGCCCTACGGCGGCGGCATCCACGCCCCCGAGCACCACTCCGAGAGCACCGAGGCGATGTTCGCCCACATCCCCGGCCTCCGGGTGGTGATCCCCTCCTCCCCCACCCGTGCCTACGGGCTGCTGCTGGCGGCGATACGCAATCCCGACCCGGTGGTGTTCCTGGAACCGAAACGGATCTACCGGCTGATGAAACAGGCGGTGGAGGACAACGGCGAGGAGTTCCCCCTGGACACCTGTTTTGTCCTGCGGCCGGGCAGCGATATCACCCTGGTCAGCTGGGGGGCCATGCTGCACGAAACCCAGCAGGCGGCGGAGCAGCTCGCCGGCGAGGGGATCGACGCCGAGGTGATCGACCTGGCCACCATCAAACCCATCGACATGCAGACCATCCTGGAGTCGGTGGGGCGCACCGGCCGCTGCGTCATCGTGCAGGAGGCTGCCCGCACCTGCAGTGTGAGTGCCGAGATCGCCGCGCGGCTGGCCGAGGAGGGACTGATGTCCCTGTTCGCACCCATCCGCCGGGTCACCGGCTACGATACCGTGATGCCGATGTTCCGCCTGGAGGGACACTACATGCCGGATACCGCCCGCATCGTTCAGGCCGTCAAACAGACCATGGAGTTCGCATGAAAAATCGTCAGGAGAATCGAATTTCACGGCCGAAGGCCGCCCGCCAGGGTGCGGCACAGGGAGGTGC
>NZ_JAQGEI010000015.1 GCF_029017505.1 Sedimenticola hydrogenitrophicus | reverse complement strand
AGTGCCATTCGAATCTGACCCCATCGTTCGCCGGTCTTGTCATTCCGAGAGGCGTGGTACAGCAATACGATTGGACGCTGCATGATTACCGCTGATGAGTAACTGTGACCACCTTTGGTCGGAAACCCCAAGTATTTCCCAACTCTTCGGAAGATCCGTGTTAACCTGAGGGTCGCTTAACCCCACCGCTTAGTGGGGACTCTTCTTGACAACCGGGTAAATCAATCCGGCAATCACTACATTGCGCCCTCTGAGCCCCGTACAGCTCAAGGAACCCTTATGTCCATAGTTTATTCCGGTCCGCAGCGGGCTCGCCCGTATTCTCCGCAGGGCCCTCCGGTTGCCGTTGCGCCACTTCCCATCCCTACTTCTTCGCTCGCTGCTTATACCGAACTTCCCCCATCTCCCTCCTCGATACGTTTAAAGCTTGGCCTCATTGATAGCGACGGTGCTGTGCGTAAACCGGCTGCCACCGCGATTGTCTATTGCGAGTCAAACTTCGGCGAGATTGATGGAAAGACCGCGAACGGGCTGGTCCGTCACTCGGAAAAGTATCAGATTCTCTCGGTCATCGACAGCGAGAAGGCGGGGTTCGATACCGGCACGGTGCTCGACGATAAGCCAAACGGCATCCCGATTTGTCGCGATCTGACCGCCTCACTCAAGCAGGCGGGCTGTGTGCCGGATTACTTCATCTTTGGTATGGCGCCCGCCAGTGGCATGTTATCGGTGCACGAGCGTGACCTCGTGCTCAATGCTATCGGCCTCGGCATGAACATCGTGAACGGTCTGCATGAGTTCTTGAACGATGATCCGGAGTTTACGGCGGCCCGCATAGCGAACAACGTCAGTATTCTTGACGTTCGCAAGCCTCGCCCGAAGAAGGATCTGCGGATGTTCAGCGGCCGTATCAACGAGGTAACCTGCCCGCGTATCGCCGTGCTGGGCACCGACTGCGCCATTGGCAAGCGCACTACGGCCACCGTTCTCGCCCGTGCCCTCAAGGATGTCGGTTTAAAGGCGGTGCTGGTCGGCACCGGGCAAACCGGTCTGATCCAGGGTGCTCGCTATGGTATCGCGATGGATGCCGTGCCGTCGCAGTTCTGTGCCGGCGAACTGGAAGCCACCATCGTCGAAGCGTTCGAGGCAGAGCAGCCCGACGTCATTATTGTCGAGGGGCAAGGCGCGCTGAGTCATCCGGCATTCTCGACCACATCGTTCATTCTGCGCGGTAGTTGCCCCGATGCGGTGGTGTTGCAGCATGCACCGGGACGTGTCGCCCGCTGTGACTTCGACCAGATGGCCATGCCGTCGCCGGCCAGCGAGATCAACTTGATTCAGACCTTCGCCGATACGCGGGTCATCGGGCTCACGATCAACCACGAGCATATGAGCGATGCCGAGATCAGCGCGGCCATCGACAGGTATGAAACCGAACTCGAAATCCCCACAACCGATGCGTTGGCCCGGTCACCTCAGCGTCTGCTGGAGATGGTCTTCGCGGCGTTCCCCGCGCTTCAGGAGAAGCTGCCCGTTGGCGCCAAGTGACGGCACCGCGACTGGAAATAGATCTCGATAAGATCCATCACAACGCCCGTACCCTGGTTGAGAGACTGGCCGGACTGGGCATCTCGGTCACGGGCGTGACGAAAGCGAGTCTCGGGTCAGCCGATATCGCCAAGGTGTTACTGCGCGCCGGCGTGAGCGCGCTTGGCGATTCGCGTATCGAGAATATCGAGGCGATGCGTAGCGAGCACGTTGCGGCGCCCATGGTGTTGATCCGCTCTCCGATGCTCAGCCAGGCCGACCGGGTCGTGCGACAAGCCGACCTGAGCTTCAATACCGAGCTGGCGGTGATCAACAGGCTTTCGTGCGCTGCCCGGGCAGCGCAGCGGACGCACCAGGTCGTGCTGATGGTTGAGCTTGGCGACCTCCGCGAAGGTATCATGCCCGCTGACCTCAACGACATAGTGCGTGCGGTGCTGCAACTGCCGAACATCGTACTCAGCGGTATCGGTACCAACCTGGCATGCCATGGCGGTATCTCACCCGATGCGGACAACATGTCCGAGCTGTCCGCGCTGGCGGATTCGGTCGAGGCCACCTTCGGTGTGAGTCTTGATCTGGTGTCGGGTGGCAACTCGGCCAACCTGGATTGGGCATTGAGTGGCGTAGAGATCGGGAGAATCAACAACCTCCGTCTTGGTGAGGCCATTTTGCTCGGTTGTGAGCCGCTCCACCGTCGACCGATCGAGGGCCTGCACCTCGACGCGATTACGCTGGTTGGCGAGGTGATCGAGGCGAAGCTGAAGCCGGCGCGCCCATGGGGCACAATCGCGCAAACCGCGTTCGGAGAGGCAAGCGTTGTTGCTTGTCGCGGGGACATCGCGCGGGCGATTCTCGCCATCGGCCACCAGGACGTCGATCCATCGGGTCTCAAGGCGCCTATCGGCACCCGGATACTGGGCGCTAGCGGCGACCATCTCATCACCCAGTCCGATAGCAACCATCCCCAAGTGGGTGCCGAGATCAGATTCGGGCTGAACTACAGTGCGCTGGTCCGTGCAATGACCTCGCCGTTTGTGGCCAAAGTAATGATGGCCGCAACATACGAGAAGCCGTGTGTCCCTGTCGAATCCCATCATTGAAACGGCAAGTCATCCCTGATCAATTCATTCACCGAGCGGTAATACGCCTATCCAATTGAGTAGCAGACCTTGACCCTATTGATGCTCGGATTAGCATGAGTGTTCCGGTTCCCAGGGGCGGGATCGTGCTGTTTCCTGTACAGTAAGTGCAGCGAAGGCAATGGGGAACGGGCCACGGTTTCCGGTCCACGGGGACAGCCGCTGTTCTCGCGCCACGCAGTGACACGGCAATGGCCGTTAATCATCGGGAGCTGGAAAATGCACTGGAGTGACATCGCCTCGGCGGCCGTGACCCTGTTTCTGATCATGGACCCACTCGGTAATGTGCCGGTTTTCAACGCGGTACTTGTGAAGCTGGATCGGCGTCGTCGCACCCTGGTGGTCGCCCGCGAGCTGCTGATTGCGCTGATTATCCTGCTCGGGTTCCTGCTGGCCGGCAACACCATTCTTGGGTTCCTGGGCTTGACCCAGCCGTCGTTGAGTATCGCGGGCGGTATTCTGCTGTTTATTATCTCCCTGCGGATGATCTTTCCCGGCAAGGCGACGGATGATGAGGCGGTTCAGGATGATCCGTTCATCGTGCCGCTGGCGGTACCGCTGATTGCCGGTCCGTCGACTATCGCCGTGCTGTTGCTGCTGAGTTCCAATCAACCGGATCGGATTGTGGAATGGAGCCTGGCGCTGTTGCTGGCGTGGCTTGGGGTGACGATTTTGCTGGTGACCTCGCCCTATCTGCTCTCTGTTATCGGACTCCGTGGATCGCGGGCATTGGAGCGTCTGATGGGTATGATCCTGGTGATACTGGCCACCCAGATGTTGTTGAATGGGATAAGGGTTTTCGTTCAGTCCCTCTAAGTCAGGGTTGCTTTACCGGGTGCAGCAGGAAAGAATGACAGCGCCTGGTAACAGTTGTTGAAACTGTCCCCGTGTGAAAAAATGATCCGCTGCAGTCGCACGCAACAGGCTGACGCGCAAAATAATTTACAGACCACCTGCCTTTCCATGCCGACGAACCAAGCCAGTAGCCAAGAGAAAATCCAACTGGAGCACCAGGCGGCCAAGCTCTTCATGCGCTGGTACGAACACGACACCGGCATACCGATCCGCCATATCTGGCATAACCGTCCGGCCAAGCCGGATGTCTCCTGCCAGCTGGAGGGGGCGCGGCTGGATCTGGAGATCGCCCATCTCTACGGTACTGAGCAGGAGGCGATGAAGATACTGGGTCGGAACCTGAGTGACCAAACCCGCCTGGAGCTGCGTCGGCTGGAGCGGGAGACCGACCCCCACCAGCGGCTGCTCAATGCGCTCAACCGAATCCTGAAGAACAAGTCGACCAAGCGCTACAAGACCAAGCGGGTGTGGCTGGTGATCCGCAATGCCCATCCGGCCTGGACCTCGAATGAGATCGAAGCGTTGCAACACCATATTGATGTACCGTGTGATCACACCTTTGAACAGATCTGGATAGTGGGTGATTTCTCCGCCAAGAGTGGCATCGTGCAGTTGTATCCGTAGTCCTCGTTCCCACGCTCCGAGACTGTGAAAGTATTCAGGCTGATCAACGCGGCAAAAAAATTGACCGCCTGAGAAGCCCGTAGAGAGGCGATCGCCATCTCGGGAAGGGTTTGGGTACCCCCCCTTTTCGCGTCATTTGGCAATACTTTCACAGTCTCTCCGCGTGGGAATGCATACCACGACAACAGCGTGGGCACAAAACGTGCCCAACCTCCCCGTTGGGGCGTCGGGGATTTCGACGGCAGGAGCGGCATTGTGCAGCTCTATCCTTGGTTGTTGGTGGATGCGCCCTTCGGGCTTATCCACCCTACAGCCGCCCCGCTACTAAGCTGTAGGTGTCGGCCTATCGCCCGTTCCATGTCATGCACAGGAGGGATCCATGCGCTACGAACTGTTCTATTGGCCTTCGATCCAGGGACGCGGCGAGTTCGTGCGCCTGGCCCTGGAGGAGGCGGGCGCGGAATACATCGACGTGGCCCGCGAGCGCGGCCGCGGCAAGGGGCTGGCAGCGATGCAGCGCCTGATGGCGGGGCCTGAGCTGGCGCGCCCGCCCTTCGCCCCGCCCTTCCTGCGTGCCGGTCGCCAGGTGATTGCCCAGACCGCCAATATCCTCTACTTTCTCGGTCCGCGCCTGGGGCTGGTGCCCGAGTCGGAGAGCGCCCGGTTGTGGGCGCACCAGCTGCAACTGACGGTGGAGGATCTGGTGGTGGATGTGCACGACACCCACCACCCGGTGGCCAGCAGCCTGTACTACGAGGAGCAGCGGGACGAGGCGCGACGCCGCGCCCGCTACTTCACCGGGGAGCGGGCGCCGGAACTGCTGGGTTATTTCGAGCAGGTGCTGCAGGCCAATTCCGGCGGTCGGGGTTACGGCGTGGGCCGTCGCCTGAGCTATGTCGATCTGTCCTTGTTCCAGGTGGTTGCCGGGCTGCGCTACGCCTTTCCCCGCATGATGGCAGAGCTGGAGCCGACGTTGCCCGGACTGGTGGCGCTGCACGGGCGGGTGGCAAAGCGGCCGAATGTCGCCGCCTACCTGGCCTCCGCCCGGCGCCTGCCGTTCAACCAGGACGGGATCTTCCGCCATTACCCGGAGCTGGATCGCGGTTAAACCCGGACATGCCATCTAACTGCTAATGTATTGCTAATTTTGACCAAATTAGCAATAGAGGGGCATTGAGTTTGGTGTATCCATCGGATCACCACCCGGCCCGACTAGCGGATCAGCACCACCCCGAACAGTGAGCCGTGCAGCCAGAGCAGGAAACCGACGTAGAGTGCCAGCCCGGCCAGCAGGGCGACGGCATCGTTCCAGGCGGCGGGCGGGGCACCCGGGATCGGGCGCTGCACCCGCCGGTTCATGGAGAGCCGGTCGGCCATCGCCCACAACAGAAAGCTCCCGAACAGCAGCAGACTCGCCAGGGTGCCGGTGGCCAGCAGGTGGGCCAGGGCCCAGAGCAGGGTCGCCAGCAACATCGGATGTTTGGCCGCCGCCTGGATGCGCCCGGGAAAATAGGTGGCAATCAGCAGCGGGAACACCGGCAGCATCAGCAGCAGGCTGACCGGCCGGGCCCAGCCGGGTAGCGCGTACAATACGACCGCTGCCTGCTGCGCCTGGCCGTAGCCCCGGACGATAAGCACCAGCCCCGCCAACGCCACCAGGCCATACAGCCCCTGCCAGGCCTTCTCGCCCAGCCGCGTGGCCAAGCGGTCGCGCCAGGGCTGGTTGACGATCGATATCGAGTGGCTGGCGAAGAACAGAACGAGACCGGCGATCAGTTGTGCCATGGGAAGCAACCTCCGTGTGGATACCAACCACAACTATAGCCTGCCCCCGATGGCAGCGCCGCATCGCCCGGACGGGAATCACCGCGGGAGGGCGCTATACTTTGCTAACGGTACCTATATCGGCGCAGGATAGGTGACGGAGGCATAACGTTACCTCTCGAACCGAAAGGCAATCCCCGAGCATGTTGTCAGGTGCGCACCCGAACCCGCCGTCGGGCGACCGGGAAATCGTTGGGTTACGCGGCGCCCGGGCATTGTCGTGGTCTGCAGGCGTAGTGCCTGCGCGCCGCTAACCCAACCTACGTAACTAGGCGTCGGTCGGTCGGCCCGAGAGGAGGTGTGGCTATGCCCCGGAGACAAGTGATCCGCTACCTGTTACTGATACTGTTCAGCCTGCCGGGGTGGGTGATGGCCGGCGCCGAGGTGCGGGAGTTTGCCGTACCGGACGGCGATCACCCGCACGACGTGGCCCCGGCGGCGGATGGCGGGGTCTGGTACACCGCCCAGCACGCCGGCGCCCTGGGTTGGCTCGACCCGGCCAGCGGCGCCACCCGCCGCATCCCCCTGGGTGACGGGGCGAGTCCCCACGGGGTGATCGTCGGACCCGATGGTGCCGCCTGGGTCACCGACTCCGGTCTCAACGCCGTGCTGCGCGTCGATCCGCACAACCAGGCGGTGCGGCGTTTCGCGCCGCCTGCCGGGACCCCCTACATGAATCTCAACACCGCCGCCTTCGATGCCCGGGGGATACTCTGGTTCACCGGCCAGGCCGGCTACTACGGTAGCGTCGATCCGGACAGCGGCGAGGTGCGGGTGTTCGAGGCGCCGCGCGGGCGCGGGCCCTACGGCATTAGCAGCGGAGCGGACGGGAACATTTACTACTCCTCGCTCGCCGGCTCGCATATCGCCCGGGTGAACCCGGAGACGGGGGTGGCGGAGGTGATCGAACCGCCCACCCCGCGCCAGGGTGCGCGGCGGGTGTGGGGCGATTCGCAGGGCCACATCTGGGTCAGCGAGTGGAATGCCGGTCGGCTCGGTCGTTACCACACCGCCACCGGGCAGTGGCGTGAGTGGCCACTCCCGGGTGACCGGCCCAGGGCCTATGCCGTCTATGTCGACGCGCAGGACCAGGTCTGGGTGTCCGATTTCGGTGGTGATGCCATATGGCGCTTCGATCCCGTGACAGAGGCCTTTGAATCGATCACCCTGCCGAGTCGGAACGCGATGGTACGGCAGATTCACGGCCGCCCGGGGGAGGTCTGGCTAGCGGAGTCGGCGACTGATAAGCTGGCGCTGATCCGCACTCCGGTGGAGTGAGCTGATCCCGCCCTCCCCCATCCAGGGAAGTACCCCGCGCTAAGGATAATGCTCTACGGGGGGCAGTTAATAAGCTAACATCCCGTGCCCTCATGCAATTGCAGGTCTCATGGATAAGCAGGAACAGAATGCTACTCGTCAATAAGAGCCAGGACCGGGCCGTCAGGCGCGGGCGCTATCTCAAGCTCCTGCTGCTGATCCTGGTGCTGGTGGGGCTGCACTTCACCGGAGTGTGGCTTGAGGAGCAGATCAATATTGGTGGGATCACTCCCCGGCAGGCGGCGATGCGCGACCTGCTGATCCTGGGGGTGGTGCTGTTCTATATCCTGTTGATGGCGATACCGTTCATGCCGGGAATGGAGATCGGTCTCGGCCTGATGATGCTGTTGGGCAGCAAGGGGGCGGTGCTGGTCTATCTGTCCACCCTGGCAGCGCTGTCGATCAGCTACCTGGTGGGGCGCCTGATTCCATCCGCTCTGGTCTGCCGATTCCTTCAGTGGCTCCATCTCGAGCGTGCACGATTGCTGGTGTTGCAGCTTGAGCCGCTGGGCCGCAGCGAGCGTCTGCGGCTGCTGCAGGATCAACTGCCGGACAAGGTGGCGCTGTTCCTGGTCAATCACCGCTATCTGAGCATTGCCGCTATTCTCAATATGCCGGGGAATGCGTTGATCGGTGGTGGTGGCGGTATCGGTCTGATGGTGGGCATGAGCCGGATCATCCCCTATTGGGGTTATCTCGCCATGTTGACCCTGGCGGTTGCACCGATACCGTTGTGGTTTTACTTTGGCTAGGATTCCGCCCCACCGCTCTCCGCCAACATCAGCTCGCGCATGCGGAATTTTTGCAGTTTGCCGGTGACGGTCATGGGAAACTCGTCGACGAAACGGATCTGCTTCGGCACCTTGAAGTGGGCGATCCGTTCCTTGCAGTAGGCGCGGATTTCGGCCTCGCTGGCCTGTTCACCCGCGCGCAGCTTGATCCAGGCGACCACCTCCTCGCCGTAGAACGGGTCGGGTATGCTGAACACCGCCGCCGAGGCGATCTTGGGATGGGTGAACAGGAAGTCCTCGATCTCCCGGGGGTAGATGTTCTCGCCGCCGCGGATGATCATCTCCTTGAGCCGGCCGGTGATGCGCAGGTAGCCGTCCGCCTGCATCACCCCCAGATCCCCCGAGTGCAGCCAGCCCGCCGGGTCGATGGCTTGGGCGGTGGCCGCGGCATCGCCGCAGTAGCCGCGCATCACATGATACCCGCGATAGCAGACCTCCCCCACCGCGCCGATCGGCACGGTCTGCCCGCTCTCGGTGGAGACCAGCTTCACCTCCTGGTGCGGCAGGTTGATGCCCACCGTCTCGGTGCGCTGCTGCAGCGTGCTGTCGGGGCGGGAGAGATGGGTCAGGGGCGAGGCCTCGGTCTGGCCGTAGCCGACCAGGATCTCGCCGCAGTGCATCTGTTCGGTGACCCGGCGCAGCAGCTCCGGGGCACAGGGGGCGCCGGAGATGATGCCGGTGCGCAGGGAGCCGAGATCGAAGCGGCTGAATTGGGGATGGTCCAGCTCGGCGATGAACATGGTGGGCACCCCGTGCAGGGCGGTGCAGCGCTCCGCCTCGATGCTCTCCAGCACCTGCAGCGGGTCAAAGTGTTCGCACGGGATCACCAGGCAGGCGCCGACCGAGAGGCTGAGCAGATTGCACAGCACCATGCCGAAACAGTGGTAGAACGGCACCGAGACACAGAGCCGGTCTTCCGGACCGAAGCGCAGGCCCTGGGCGGCGAACCAGGCGTTGTTGATCAGGTTGTGGTGGCTCAGCAGCACCGCCTTGGGTGAGCCTGTGGTGCCGGAGGTGTACTGGATATTGATCGGGTCGTCCCGGTCCAGGGTGGCGGTGACCGCCTCCAGCGTGGTGCCGGATACCGCTTCGGCGGCATCGAGCAGATCGCCCCAGACGTCCAGGCCGGGTGCCGGCCGTGGCGTCTGGTCGGGCGCCTGGGGATCGTACAGCACCACCCGGCGCAGGGCGGGAAAGGCCGCGGAGCGCAGCGGCCGTTCGCTGCTGTCGCGCAGCTCCGGCAGCAACTCATGGAGCATCCCCAGGTAGTCGCTGCCGCGGAAGGCGGGGATGATGAACAGCCCCTGCACCTCGGAACGGCGCAGGGCATAGGCCAGCTCATGGCCGCGGTAGGCGGGATTGATGTTGACCAGGATGACGCCGATGCGCGCGGTGGCCAGCTGCAGCAGCAGCCATTCGATATTGTTGGTCGACCAGATGCCGATGCGATCACCGCGGCCGAAACCGAACCCGATCAGTCCCCGCGCCACCCGGTCTACCGCGGCGGCCAGTTCCCGATAGCTCAGGTGCCGCGACTGGGGACGGCCGACCACCGCCTCGCGCGCGCCATGCTCGGCTGTCACCCGCGCCAGCCACTGTGGAATGGTGTCGCCCAGCAGCGGGGATTCGCTGCCGCAGTGGTGGTAGCTGGTGGACGGTTTGCTCATGCGGGGGGTTCCTTGCACAGGGGGGCGATGGGCTAGAAGATGGACCAGCGCCGGGTCGCCATGGCCCGCTTTACCCGTTCCACGGCCATTGCCTCGGCCGCCTGCCGGGGCGGAATCTTCTCCTGCGCCGCCCGTTCCAGCACCTCCGCGGTGTTAGTGCTCACTTTCTCGGTAATCGCCTCGAACGCTGCACTCTGGCTCATGTGCCGGTACTCCATGGCACCGCAGATGACGCCGCCGGCATTGGCGATGAAGTCCGGGATGACCAGCACCCCGCGTCGATGCAGGGCCAGCTCCGCGTCGCCGGTAAAGGGGATGTTGGCCCCCTGCACCACCAGTTTGGTATCCATCAGCCCGACGTTGCCGGCGTGGACCACGTCCGGGCGCGCCGCCGGTATCCAGATGTCGCAGGCGATGCCGACCACCGCATCGCGCGCCAGTTTTTCTCCCTCGGGGTACTGGTGGACGCTTTTCCCCTCGCCCTTGAGGCGGATCAGTTCGTTGAGATCGAGACCGTCCGGGTGGTAGATGGCGCCGCGGGAGTCCGCCACCGCCACCAGCACGGCGCCCTTCTCCACCAGAAAACGGGCGGCGTGGAGGCCGACCGAGCCGAAGCCCTGGATCACCAGGTGGGCGCCGTCGAGGCTGAAGTCGACCTGTTTCATGGCCGCATCCACGGCGCTGCTCAGGCCCCAGGCAGTGGCGCCGAGCTCATCCAGGGGGATGCCGCCGAGCGCCCGGGGCAGCCCCACGGCGCGGCCGCCCAGCTCATCCTGGATCCAGGCCATGCAGCTCTCGTCGGTGCCCATGTCGGGGCCGAAGATGTACTCGTCATTGCCACGCAGGGCGCAGGCGAGGGCGCGGATCAGCGGCTCCTTCTGTTCCCGGGGCATTTTCGGGTCGCCGAACAGGACCGACTTGGCACCGCCGTGAGAGAGCCCGGCGGCGGCGTTTTTCAGGGTCATGGCGCGGGCCAGCCGGGCACACTCCCGGGTGCTCACATCGGGGGCCATGCGCAGCCCGCCGATGGCCGGTCCGCAGGCCACGTTGTCGACTACCAGGATCGCCTTCAGCCGATGGGTGGGCTCATAGACATGGAGTATCTTGGCCGGGCCCAGTGCATCTGCCTGATCAAAGACTTCGCTCATGACCGGGGTCCTTGTTTGCCTTGTTTGAGTGGGTTGCCGCGCTCTCTCGGGTATTCCGTGATCACGGCCGCTCAATCTAAGTAAAGCATATATTTCTGCCGGGTCGGCGAGGGATGCGGAGGCTACCTGGCGGACCACATCACCCACCGTCAAACGGTGGGTTACGGCGTGCACGGCACTATGCAAACGGCCACCCCTGCGCAAAGCTACGGGAGTGGTTGCCTATCCCCCGTTTTTTGTCTTTTTGTCTCTCTTTTCCTTCTCCTCCTGCTCCTCTTTCATCTTTTTCTCGTTTTCACCCGCATAGGCCTTGCGGTGTTCGGCGGCGGTGTCGCTCATCTTCTCTTCCGAGACGCCGCCCGGCCCGTAGGCCTTGCCCTCTTTCTTGGCGGCCAGGAGATTGCCTGAGGTAACCATCAGCAGGGCGCTCAACAGTACAGCGGTTATTGACTTCATGGTTGGTCCTTGATGTTGAATAGAGACGACACTTGGGATTATAGACCCGAACCGGTACGGAATAATTTGCCGCAGCGGTAATCGGGATGTCGGTTCAATCCGGTCATATACTTTGGGTGAAACCCGGTCGGATCCGACTTGTCTACCAATTAGAGCCAACCTGCGAGGTCGCGGATGAACGCCCTGAAGAAACTGACCCTGACCCTTTTCGCTCCGTTGCTGCTGGTCTCCTGTGCGCAGCAGGCGCTTCGGGATCCCGGTTCGCCCTATTACCGGGTCCCGGAGGGCAGCCGGATTACCCTGAACCAGCCGCTGGAGATCCGCCCGGGACACGCCCGGGTATTTGTCCAGCGTGGCGCGGCGACGGACTTTTCCGGTGTGGACCAGTACTGGCCCAGCTGCAACTTCGAGGTGCGGGAGCTGAAACAGGAGCCGCAGCAGATTCAGCCCGATACCTTTACGGTTGTACGAGTCCAGCAGGGTCGGAGCCCGATTGTCGGCCAGCCGCGTCTGCAGGTCGCCGGGTTTAATATACTGTCGCAAATGAGTGATGCTACGGGTCCACCCCTGGTGGCCCGCTATTATGATATCTGGCTGGCATCCGACCGGCAGCCCAATGTGATGCGCATGCGCTGTTTCGGCGCCATGGCCGACCTGTGGGAGGCCGATCTGCCGCTGTTCATAGAGATCGAGGCGGCCCTGGGGGCCATCGCCACGATCGAGCTCTAGCGTTCAGTCCATGAAAAGTATTTCTGATTACTCACCATGCTCAGCTAGGGCCGGACACCGTTTATTAAGCCGCGAATGAACGCGAATAGTGAGAGGCTGGGCAAATGCCCACGTTCCCCACCTACATCCCCGTAGGCGAAGCTGCGTGCCCATCAATGGCGAGCGCTTCGTTTCGCGTGTCCTGCTTATTCGTCGGATTACGCTACGCTAATCCGACCTACGATCCCGGTGTAGGTCGCGTTAGCCGAAGGCGTAACCCGACAGAGCAATTGAATTTGCCGCCTGGGGGAGGGGTATGACCACCACAGGTAGTGGCGGCTTCACTCAACCGAATCCCCAATAACCTTATTCGCGTTCATTCCATCCCTGTACCACTCCTCTTGCACCACTCCTCGCGGCGCATCTTTTTTCTGTGATAAATTAACCCCACAAGACCTGTGCTGATTCCAGCCCCGCTTCATCGGCTTGTACCGGGCATGCGGGGTGGTGTTTCAGGGGTCGCCAATAACCGAGCGACAGGCCAGCCCCAGAGATGTTGATTACCGAGATTTTGTCCCGCAACGGGCGCATGTATGCCGACGAGATCGCGCTGGTGGAGCGCGATCCGGCCGCCAATCGTCGGCGGGAGATCAGTTGGCGGACGTTCGATCGGCAGGCGAGTCGCCTGGCCAACGCCCTGCTGGCCCACGGCGTCGCCCGGGGTGATCGGGTGTTGCACCTGATGATGAACTCGCTCGAGTGGCTGCCCGCCTATTTCGGCATCCTGCGCGCCGGGGCGATCGCCGCCCCGCTCAATTTCCGCTTCGAGGCCGAGATTATCCAGCGCTGCAATGAGCTTGCCGAGGCCCGGGTGCTGCTGTTCGGGCCGGAGTTCAGCGAACGCATCGCCGCGGTGAAGCCGGCCCTGGACCGGACCATCCACCACTATGTGTATGTCGGGCCGGACCAGGATTGCCCCGGTTTTGCCATCGCCTACGACCGCTTTGTCAGCGGGGCCGCCGATACGCCGCCGCGGATCGAACTGGAGATCAGCGACCAGGCGGCGCTCTACTTCACCTCCGGCACCACCGGCCTGCCCAAGGCGGTGAGCCTGAGCCACCGCAACCTGGAGCACGCCTGTTATGTGGAGAACCAGCACCACCGGCAGACCCACGAGGACAACTTCCTCTGCATCCCGCCGCTCTACCATACCGGGGCCAAGATGCACTGGTTCGGTAACTTCGTGGTCGGTGCCCGGGCGGTGCTGCTGAAGGGCGCGCGCCCGGAGTGGATCCTGGAGGCGGTCTCCGAGGAGCAGGCCACCATCGTCTGGCTGCTGGTGCCCTGGGCCCACGACATCCTGATCGCCTGGGAGAACGGCGAGCTCGATTTCGGCCGCTACCGGCTGGATCAGTGGCGGCTGATGCATATCGGCGCCCAGCCGGTGCCGCCCAACCTGGTCAAGGCGTGGAACAAGCTGTTCCCACACCACGAGTACGACACCAACTACGGCCTGACCGAGAGCAGCGGTCCCGGCTGTATCCATCTCGGCGCGGGCAACAGCCACAAGATCGGTGCCATCGGCAAGCCCGGCTTCGACTGGGAGGCGTGTATTGTCGATGACCGGGGCAACCGCCTGCCGGCGGGTCAGGCCGGTGAACTGCTGGTGAAGGGACCCGGGGTGATGCAGGGTTATTACCGCAACCCGGAGGCGACCGCCGAGACCCTCCAGGACGGCTGGCTGCATACCGGCGACATCGCCCGGCTGGACGGGGAGGGCTTCATCTGGCTGGTGGACCGCAAGAAGGACCTGATCATTACCGGTGGCGAGAATGTCTCGCCGGTGGAGATCGAGCACTTTTTTCTCGAACACCCGAGCATCCAGGATATCGCCGTGATCGGCACCCCGGACCAGCGGCTCGGCGAGTTGGTCACCGCGATTATCCAGCTCAAGGAGGGGCACAGTCTCACGGAACAGGCGCTGGCAACTTTCGCGGAGCGGTTGCCCCGCTACAAGCGACCGCGGCGCTTCCTGTTCGACAAGGTGCCGCGCAATGCCACGGGCAAGATCGAGAAACCGCGGTTGCGAGCGCGCTACTGCGCTGAGGTAGAGGTTTAGTTTGGTCGGGAGGGCATGCTTTTGTGCCCACTCGGAGTCTGGACAAAAAAAACGGGCATGAAGCGATCAATGCCCGTTAGCTTCCATCCCGGATCCCCTGGTGCGCGACTCCCTGCGCGCGGGATTTATTGTTGATTACACCACCACCTTGAATCTTTACCCCCTGCCCATATTCCATGGACTCCCTTTATAAAACTGTACAAACAGTAAGGGAATGACGGTGGTCAATTAAATGCCACCCGCTCATCGGTCAGTCGCCGATCACAAGCGGTCGTGATCCCGCACAACCGCTGTTAAGATAAGCCGATGGACGTATCACATATTCTCGAAGGTTTGAACGATGCCCAGCGCGAGGCGGTCTCCGCGCCGCCGGGCGGTATGCTGGTGCTGGCCGGTGCCGGCAGCGGCAAGACCCGGGTGCTGGTGCACCGCATCGCCTGGCTGCTGCAGGTGGTGGGGGCCGCGCCCTGGAATATCCTGGCGGTGACCTTCACCAACAAGGCGGCCCGGGAGATGAAAGGGCGCATCGAGACCCTGCTGGGGCAGCCGGTCGGCGGCATGTGGGTCGGCACCTTTCACGGTCTCGCCCACCGCCTGCTGCGCGCCCACTGGAAGGATGCCAATCTGCCGCAGAGCTTCCAGATTCTCGATTCCGACGATCAGTACCGGATGCTCAAGCGCCTGCTCAAGGCGATGGACCTGGACGAGGCGCGCTGGCCGCCACGCCAGGCCCAGTGGTTTATCAACGGGCGCAAGGATGAAGGTTTGCGGCCCCAGCACATGGACGATGGGGGTGATCCCTACCAGCGCACCATGATTCGCATCTACAGCGAGTACCAGGCCGCCTGCGAGCGTGGCGGCGTGGTCGATTTTGCCGAGTTGCTGCTGCGCGCCCATGAACTGCTGCGCGACCGGCCGGATATCCTGCACCACTACCGGGAGCGCTTTCAGCACATCCTGGTGGATGAGTTCCAGGACACCAACACCATCCAGTACGCCTGGCTGCGGCTGCTGGCGGGGGAACAGAACCACCTGTTTGCGGTGGGCGACGATGACCAGTCGATCTATGGCTGGCGCGGTGCCCGGGTGGAGCATATCCGTGACTTCCGCAAGCACTTCCCCAACGCGCCGCTGTTGCGGCTGGAACAGAACTACCGCTCCACCGCCACCATCCTCAAGGCGGCCAACGCGGTGATCGCCAATAACCCCTCGCGGCTCGGCAAGGAGCTGTGGACCGATGGCGAAGAGGGTGAGCCGATCCTGCTCTACAACGCCTTCAACGAGGTGGATGAGGCGCGCTTTGTGGTGGAGCGGATTCGTCACTTTACCGAGGAGGGTCACCGCCGTGACGAGTGCGCCATCCTCTACCGTTCCAACGCCCAGTCACGCCAGTTCGAGGAGGCCCTGATCCACGCCCAGCTGCCCTATCGGGTCTACGGCGGGCTGCGTTTCTTCGAGCGCGCCGAGATCAGGGATGCCCTCGCCTATCTGCGCCTGGTGGCCAATCCCCAGGAGGACCCCTCGTTCGAGCGGGCGGTCAATCAGCCGCCCCGCGGCATCGGCCCGCGCACCCTGGATGCGGTGCGCGCTCACGCCCGCGACTTCGGCTGCTCCCTGTGGCAGGCCGCTCAGGAGCTGGTCCAGGGTGGCGCCATGGCCAAGCGCGCGGCCTCGGCATTGAACGGCTTTCTGGAGCTGATCGCCGAACAGCAGGCGTCCACCCGGGGGCTGGCGCTGCACGAGCTGGCGGACCAGGTGGTCTCGGCCGCCGGCCTGGCGGAGCACTTCCGCAAGGGCCGCGACGGCAAGGGCCAGGACCGGGTGGAGAACCTGGAGGAGCTGGTCAATGCGGCGCGCGAGTTCACCTACGAGGTGGCCGAGGATGAGGATGAGCTGGACCCGCTGTCGGCCTTCCTCTCCCATGCGGCGCTGGAGGCCGGCGAGAACCAGGGGGATCAGTTCGAGGATTGCGTGCAGCTGATGACCCTGCACTCGGCCAAGGGGCTGGAGTTTCCGCTGGTGTTCATCGCCGGGGTGGAGGAGAAGCTGTTCCCCCACAGCATGTCGGCCGAGGATCCGGAGCGGCTGGAGGAGGAGCGGCGCCTCTGCTACGTGGGCATGACCCGGGCCATGGAGCAGCTCTACCTCACCTATGCCGAGAGCCGGCGATTGCACGGCAGCGAGTCCTATCCCCTGCCCTCGCGCTTTCTGCGCGAGATCCCGGCTGAGCTGGTTCGCGAAATCCGCTCCCGGCCGCAGATCAGCCGACCGGTCTACGGTGCCTCATCGTCCGGCTTTGCCGATCCCGCCTGCGGCTTCCAGCTGGGCCAGCGGGTGCTGCATCCCAAGTTCGGCGAGGGGGTGGTGCTCAATGCCGAGGGCCAGGGCGGCAGCGCCCGGGTGCATGTCAATTTCGAACAGGTGGGTGCCAAGTGGCTGGTGGCGGCCTATGCCAACCTGCAGCCGCTTTGAGGCGGTTACCGACTCGGAACGACGCCAAAGAGCGACAGGCGCCTGGCGGCGAATTAACGCAAATGAACGCGAATAGGACAACTTCACAAGCAGCCGCCGTAGCAAGTCCGTAGGTTGGGTTGAGGAACGAATCCCAACATTAGGTCACGCCCGCCCGAACCCCCGTTGGGGTTCGCAGGCTCACCCCAACCTACGCCTGAATCCGTGTTTATCTGTGTGAGTCCGTGGTTCCCCAGTGTTTTTTGTAGGGTGGATAAGCCAGAGGCGCATCCACCAGTGCTACGGTGGATGCGCCTACCGGCTTATCCACCCTACGATACGATTGCTGGTGATGAGGCCAGCGCTTCCGTAGGCCGGCCCCTGCTCAGAACGGCGCCGGAGAGTGGAAGGTCATGGATTCGCCGCTCAGGGGGTGTCGCAGGCTCAGCTCACAGGCGTGCAGCTGCAGGCGGGGTGCCCGCTCCCGATTGACCGGGTCGGCATACAGGTTGTCCCCCAGGATGACATGGCCGAGTGCCAGCATGTGCACCCGCAGCTGGTGGGAGCGCCCGGTCTCCGGGGTCAGTTCCACCCGGCTGCTGGCGTCCTCCGGCCGGTACTCCAGCCGCCGGTAGTGGGTGATGGAGGGCTTGCCGATTTCGTGGTCGACGCGCTGTCGCGGCCGGTTCGGCCAGTCGCAGATCAGCGGCAGGCGGACGCTGCCGCAGGCCGGCGCCAGCCGGCCGTCGACCACGGCGATATAGCGTTTACCGATCTCCCGCTGCTGGAACATCCGGTTCAGCGTGCGATGCATTTCACTTCCCCGCGCCATCACCATGACACCGGAGGTGCACATGTCCAGGCGGTGCACGGCCAGGGCATCGGGAATCCGCGCCTGTACCCGCCGCGCCAGCGAGTCCTGCTTCTCCTCCCCCCGTCCCGGTACCGAGAGCAGCCCGCTGGGTTTGTTCAGTACCAGCAGTGCCTCATCCTGATAGAGGATTTCAAGGCCGGTATCCGCCGGCGGGTGGTAGCTTCCGATAGCTGCATTCATCGTCGGAATCATACAGGGATCCCGCGGGAAGAGTTTTCTGCCATGAGCCTGCTCAATCCATCCGCAACACTTTGCCCGGATTGAGCAGGTTGTCCGGGTCCAGGGTCTGCTTGAGCTGGCGCATCAGCACCACCCCTTCCGGGTTCTGCTCCTCCAGGAATCCGATCTTGCCTTGGCCAATGCCGTGCTCGCCGCTGCAGGTGCCGTCCAGGGCGAGGGCGCGGCGCACCAGACGGTGGTTCAATGCCTCGGCCTCCTCGATATCCTCGGGTCGGTCCGGATGGGGCAGGATCGCCAGGTGGAAATTGCCGTCCCCCACGTGACCGAGCATGACGATGGGCATGCTGGCCCGGTCGATGTCTGCGCGGGTTTCGCGGATGCACTCCGCCAGCCGCGAGATTGGCACGCAGACATCGGTGGTGATGGCCCGGGTGCCGGGCTGCAGCTGCAGCGCCGACGGGTAGGCGTCGTGGCGCGCCTTCCACAGGCGGTTGCGCTCCTCGCTGCGGGTGGCCCAGCTGAAATTACCGCCGCCAAACTCGCTGGCGAGCTCCTGTACCGCCTCGGCCTGCTCCTTGACGCTGGCGGCACTGCCGTGGAATTCCAGGAACAGGTGGGGTTGCTCCGGGTAGTCCATTTTCGAATAACGGTTGATGGCGTGCATCATCAGTCCGTCGAGCAGTTCAATACGGGCAATCGGGATACCCGACTGGATGGTGAGGATCACCATGTTGATGGCGTCGTCCACGCTCGGGAAGCTGCACACCGCCGAGGAGATCGCCTCCTGCAGGCCGTGCAACCGCAGGGTCACCTCGGTGATGATCCCCAGGGTGCCCTCCGAGCCGATGAACAGGTGGGTCAGGTCGTAGCCGGCCGAGGATTTTTTCGCCCGGGTGCCGGTGCGGATAATGCGCCCGTCGGCCATGACCACCTTCAGCGACAGCACATTCTCTTTCATGGTGCCGTAGCGCACGGCGTTGGTGCCGGAGGCGCTGGTGGCCGCCATACCACCGAGGGAGGCGTCGGCCCCCGGATCCACCGGAAAGAACAGGCCGGTGTCGCGCAGGTGACTCTCCAACTGCATCCGGGTGACCCCGGCCTGCACCGTGCAGTCCATGTCCTCCGGGTTGACTTCCACAATCCGGTCCATCCCGCTGAGGTCAATGCAGACCCCGCCCCGCAGCGCCTGTACATGCCCTTCGATGGCGGTGCCGGTACCGTAGGCGATCACCGGAATCTTGTGGCGGGCGCAGATCTTCACGATCGCGCTCACCTCCTCCGTGCTGTTGGCAAACGCCACCGCATCCGGTGGTACGGTCTTGAAACCGGATTCGTCATGCCCGTGGTGCTCCCGGACCGCGGAGGCGGTGGAAAGCCGTTCGCCGAGCAGTTCGGTCAGTGCTGGGAGCACACTGTCGACAGCGCCGTAGAGAGTGGTCATGATGTTTGTTACCTGAATGTCCGAGGATTACCCAATGGATTCTCGCCTACAACCCCTCGGGCGTAAAGGGGGCGTAAAGCGTGGCCTTTGCAGGGTTATCATCCGATTTCCATTGCTCGCATGGAGGTGGTTTCCGGTCGTTGAATCTTGTATGGTTCAATGGTTTAGGCTCGCGCAAGAATAATTCCGTAGTACCAAGGGGGTCCAGGGGCGACCGAATACCGGAACTTGTTCTTGCGCGAGCCCTTAACTGCAGTAACCCATAAAAATTAGCCTAAGGGTTTTACTCTATGCAAAAGTTTCTACGTCTTTCCGGCATCATCGATGCCGTGAATGAACGGATTGGACGGCTGATCTCCTGGCTGGTTGTGATTATGGTGCTGCTGGGCGCCTACAATGCCATCACCCGCAAGCTGAGTCAGACGATCGGTATTGATCTGAGCTCCAATGCCTATATCGAGGCGCAATGGTTTATGTTCAGTCTGGTGTTTCTGTGGGGCGCCGGTTATGCGCTGAAAAACCAGGCCCATGTGCGGGTGGATATTCTCTACGCACGGGTATCGGATCGGTTCAAGGCGTGGATAAACATCATCGGCACCTGTCTGTTTCTGTTCCCGTTGTCGGCGTTGATCCTATGGGTCAGTTACAGTTATGCGGCCGACTCCTGGGCAATCCTGGAGGGATCCCCCGATCCGGGCGGCCTGCCACGCTATCTGATCAAATCGGCCATACCTATCGCCTTTATCCTGCTGATCGTTCAGGGCATCAGTGAACTGATCAAGCAGATCGCCTTCCTCAAGGGGTTTATCCCCTTCCCCCAAGTGCATGAGGAGGAGGGCATATGAATCCCGACCTGTTAGGCCCCATCATGTTTGGCGGCGCACTGTTGCTGATTTTCATGGGCTATCCGGTGGCCTTTGCCCTGGGCGGCACGGCGTTGGCGTTCGCCGCCATCGGCATCAACATGGAGCTGCTGGACTTTGCCCTGCTGCAGGCCATGTCCCAGCGCATCTTCGGGGTGATGCAGAACTACACCCTGTTGGCGGTACCCTTCTTCATCCTGATGGGTATGGTGCTGGAGCGAACAGGACTGGCGGAGGATCTGCTGAAGACCATGGGCATCGCCTTTGGCCGGATGCGCGGCGGACTCGGGATCTCGGTGGTGATTGTGGGTACCCTGCTGGCCGCCGCGACCGGCGTGGTCGGCGCCACGGTGGTGGCGATGGGTCTGATCGCCCTGCCGATCATGCTTGAGAGCAAATATTCCAAGCCCCTGGCCTGCGGGATTATTTCCGCCTCCGGGACGCTGGGCCAGGTGATCCCCCCCAGTATCGTCCTGATTGTACTGGCGGATCAACTGGGCGCCCCGGTGGGCGATCTGTTTGTCGGTTCGCTGATTCCCGGGCTGATGCTCTCCGGACTCTATATGGCCTATATCGGCCTTATTGCACTGACCCGGCCCAAACTGGCCCCGGCGATGTCGATAGAGGCGCGAAATCTGGACGGGAAAAAACTGAGCCGGGAAATCATCCTGGTGATGATTCCCCCGCTGGCGCTGATTGTGGTGGTGCTGGGGAGTATCTTTGCCGGCTGGGCGACACCCACCGAGGCGGGTGCCTTTGGTGCGGTCGGCGCCATGGCGCTGGCGGTGCTGAAGCGCCGCCTGACTCTCAGTTCGATGCTGGACAGCATGACCGAGACGGCGAAACTGACCAGTATGGTGATGTTTATCCTGGTCGGTTCCCAAGCGTTCTCGCTGGTGTTCCGTGGCCTGTACGGTGATCTCTGGGTGGAGGATCTGCTGACCTCCCTGCCGGGCGGCATCGTGGGCTTCCTGGTGCTGGTAAACCTGTTGGTGTTTGTTCTCGGGTTCTTTATCGATTTCTTCGAGATCGCTTTTATTATCGTCCCCCTGCTGGCGCCCGTGGTGGTCAGGATTCTTGCACCGATGTTTGCCGAGTTCGACGAGCCGGGACGCATGGCGCTGGTCTGGTTCGGTGTCATGATCGGCATGAATCTGCAGACTTCGTTCCTCACGCCGCCGTTCGGCTTCTCACTTTTTTATCTGCGTGGCGTGGCTCCCCGCTCGGTCACGACGGCCGATATCTATCGCGGCGCCGTACCTTTCATCGTGATACAGCTGATCGGCCTGCTGGCGTTGTTCTACTTCCCGCAACTGGTGACTGGATTGCTGAGTATCGGGGTTGGTCAGTCCGCTTAACAAAAAAGGCCCCAACTCCGTCAGGAGTTGGGGCTTTTTTTGTCCAGCAACTGCTTTGTGCGCCAGCGGTGTGACTATTTGAAGTTGAAGCGCGAGTAGGAGGTTTCGGCGGTATTGAACCAGGGATCGGATTCCTCCTTGAACGCCTTCCAGCCCTCGTAGATACTCTTGAACTGGGCATCACCTGCCGCCAGCTCATCATATAGCGCATAGGCCTCCTTACGCGCGGCCTCCAGGATCTCCTGGGAGAATTCACGCATTTCCACACCCTTGCTCACCAGACTATTCAGGGCCTTCGGGTTCTTCGAGTCATAGTCGACCATCATGTCCAGATTGGCCTCGGCGGCGGCGGAGGCGACGATCTCCTGATACTCTTTCGGCAGGCTGTCCCACGCCTTCTGGTTGACATAGAGGCTCAGGGTCGGGGCGGGCTCCCACCAGCCCGGATGGTAGTAGTATTTGGCCACCTTGTAGAAGCCGGCCTTCTCGTCGTCGTAGGGACCCACCCACTCGGTGGCATCGATGACACCACGCTCCAGCGCCGGATAGATTTCTCCACCCGCCAGCACCTGCACGGTGACGCCGAGCCGGCTCATTACCTTGCCACCCAGCCCGGGGATGCGCATCTTCAGGCCTTGCAGATCGGCCAAGGTGTTGACCTCTTTGCGAAACCAGCCGCCCATCTGCACACCGGTATTGCCGGCGGGGAAGTTGACGATATTGTGCTGCGCGTAGATCTTGCGCATCGCCTCGATTCCCCCTCCGTTGTATAGCCAGGCATTCTGCTGGCGATAGGTGAGGCCGAAGGGGATGGCGGTATCAAAACCAAAAGCCGGATTTTTCCCCACATAGTAGTAGGAGGCGGTGTGGCCCATCTGTACCGTGCCCTGGGATACCGCATCGAAGACCTCGAGGCCGCCGACCAGTTCACCACCGGCATAAGGGATGATCTCGAACTGACCGCCGGTCATCGCCTTGACCCGCGCCGCAACCGTTTCGGCGCCACCATAGATGGTGTCGAACGCCTTCGGCCAACTGGTGGCCATTCTCCAGCGAATTTTTTTGTTGCTCTGGGCCAGTACCGCCGGCGCGGCGCCAGCGGCCACGGCTCCGACGGCGGCCTTCTTCAGAAAATCACGACGCTTCATCTGGATCTCCTCAGGTTTGGTAAAGTTATTATCTGAACAGCATGGAAACTTATATATATGCGATCAACACAGGGAGTGCAAATGGAATCGTGAATTTATAACACCCGTAATGATAGGGGCTTGCATTGGCGATAAAATCAACCGGACCAATAAACAGTTGCAGGTGCAACATTTTGCAGTTTGATAAAACGGAAGGAGGTTGTAGTATATGAACAGAAAAAATCAGGCGCACCCGGGTTGATCGGGGCGCGCCTGAAGTGAGGGCTCGCGCAAAAATAAGTTTCGGTATTCGGTCGCAACTGGCCCCCGCTGGTGGCGTTACGCTTTTTGCCAAGGGAACGGCCATTGCCTGCAAAGCGTGCCTTGCCAGCGGGGCCCAGTTGCGCTCTCGGTACTGCGAAATTATTCTTGCGCGAGCCCTAAGGCAGATATTCCGTATTGTGGTTCAGCCCGCGGCGTGGGTCGTTTGCCAGTCAATCGCATCCACCACCGCCACGGCACTCATGTTGACAATGCCGCGTACCGTGATCGAGTCGGAGACCGCGTGGGCCGGATACTTCAGCCCGGTCAGCATCGGGCCCACCGGGACGGCTTCGCCCAGCATCTTGACCATGTTGTAGGCGATATTGGCCGAGTCCAGGTTGGGCATTACCAGCAGATTGGCCGCACCCTTGAAACGTGAATGGGGGAACACCTTGTCACGGATCTCATCGGAGAGCGCCGAGTCGGCATGCATCTCACCCTCCACCACCACGCCGGGGTACTGCTCATGCAGAATCCGCCGTGCCTCCTTCATCTTGCGCGAGAAGGCGTTATCCCGGCTGCCGAAGTTGGAATGGGACAGCAGCGCGGCCTTGGGCGACATGCCGAAGCGCCGCACAATCTCCGCCGCCATGGCGGTCTTCTTGGCGATCTGTTTCGGCGAGGGATCGGGGGTGACATGGGTATCGGTGAGGAAGAAGGTACCCTTGGACAGGATCAGCATGGTGATGGCCGAGCAGTCGGTGGTGTCTTCGCGGATGCCGATGACACTGCGGATATATTTCAGGTGCTGGATATAGGCGCCTTCCACGCCGCAGATCATGGCGTCCGCATCGCCCTGCCGGGTCAGCAGCGCGGCCAGCACGGTGGAGCGGGTACGGACCACGCCGCGCGCAAACGCCGGAGAGACACCGTTGCGTCCCTCGATCTCGTGATAGTGTTGCCAGTCCCGTTCGAAGTTCGGGTTGTCGTTCATGTTCACGACCTTGACATCCTGACCGAGCTGGAAGCGCAGGCCGAGACCCTTGGCCTTCTCCTCGATCACCTCCGGGCGGCCGATCAGGATCGGTTTGCAGATGCCGTCATCCACCAGCACCTGTACCGCCTGCAATACCCGGGTCGCCTCGCCTTCGGCAAACACCACGCGCTGGGGATTGGCGATGGCGCGCTCGAATACCGGCTTCATCACCAGACCGGAGCGGAATACGAACTCGCGCAGGGTGCGGCGGTATTCATGGAAGTCCTGGATCGGCCGGGTGGCGACGCCGGAGTCCATGGCCGCCTGGGCAATCTTCGGCGGCAGGTCGGTCATCAGCCGAGGATCGAACGGTCTGGGGATCAGGTACTCACGACCGAACTGCAGCGCCTGTCCGCCGTAGGCGGCCTGCACCTGGTCGGAGGCCTCCTTCATCGCCAGGTCGGAGAGCGCCTCGACACAGGCGATTTTCATCTGCTCATTGATGGTGGTGGCGCCTACATCCAGCGCGCCCCGGAACAGGAACGGGAAACAGAGGACATTGTTGACCTGGTTCGGGTAATCGGAACGGCCGGTGGCGATGATGGCATCCGGGGCCACCGCGAGCACCTCTTCCGGGGTGATCTCCGGGGTCGGATTGGCCAGGGCCAGAATGAAGGGCGGACTGGCCATCTTCTGCACCTGATGCCGCTTCAACACGCCGGGTCCTGAAAGGCCCATGAAGATATCGGCGCCTTCGATGACATCATCCAGGGTGCGTTGGTCGGTGTCGATTGCGTACACCTCCTTGTAGGGGTCCATGGCCGCCTTGCGACCCTTGTAGACCACGCCATCCAGGTCGACCACCCGGATGTTCTCCTTTTTCAGTCCCATGCTGACCAGCAGGTTGAGGCAGGCCAGGGCCGCGGCGCCGGCGCCGGCACAGACCAGCCGCACCTCCTCGATCTTTTTTCCGGCTACCCGCAGTCCGTTACGCACGGCGGCGGCGACCACGATGGCGGTACCGTGCTGGTCGTCATGGAACACCGGGATATTCATCCGCTCGCGCAGTCGACGCTCAATCTCAAAGCACTCCGGGGACTTGATATCCTCCAGATTGATGCCGCCGAAAGTCGGCTCCATGGCGGCGACGGTCTCGATGATCTTTTCCGGGTCCGTCAGGTCGAGTTCGATATCGAATACGTCGACCCCGGCAAACTTCTTGAACAGTACCGCCTTCCCTTCCATGACCGGCTTGGCCGCGAGTGGACCAATGGCGCCAAGTCCGAGTACGGCCGTGCCATTGGTGATAACGCCCACCAGATTGCCCCGGGCGGTGAGATTGGCCACTTCATTGGGGTCACGGACGATCTCATCACAGGCAGCGGCAACACCGGGTGAATAGGCGAGTGCGAGATCGCGTTGGTTGACCATTTTCTTGGTGGCAACAATCTCCAGCTTCCCGGGTTTGGGGTAACGGTGATACTGAAGTGACGCCTCGCTCAGCTCGTCTGACATATCCTATTCCTTATATATGCGGGGGTTGGTGATTCGGCTTAGATTAAAAAAACAAATAATGACTATAGAATTATCGAATAGATTATACCAATGCCAACAAATAGTAACCTGGATTTTGCAAGTTTAGGGCTATTTTTCAGCTATTCCCAGAATTTAATGAAAAATTAGTATGAATGTCCTATTTATCTTGCGGTTTTTTACCATGAACATGGATTCTTAGTGGGAAATGCCGTAAGATTTCGTCCGATTTTCAGCTATTCTAAGTTAACTCCCAACACTACTGCAGAGGATTAATCTCATGAAGGTATCCGTTCTTGGCGCTGCCGGCGGCATCGGTCAGCCACTGGCCCTCCTACTCAAAAATGCCATGCCCGCTGGTTCCGAGCTGGCATTGTACGATGTTAATCCGATGGTACCAGGCGTTGCGGCGGATCTGAGCCACATTCCAACTCCGGTCAAGGTCTCCGGTTACGGCGCCGATCAGTTGGAAGCGGCGATGGCGGATAGCGATATCGTAATCATTCCGGCCGGTGTGCCGCGCAAGCCGGGTATGTCCCGCGATGACCTTTTCAATGTCAATGCCGGTATTGTCAAGGCGCTGGTGGAGACCGGCGCCAAGGTCTGCCCGAATGCCTGCTACGGCATCATCACCAACCCGGTAAACTCCACCGTGCCGATCGCGGCCGAGGTGCTGAAGAAGGCCGGCGTCTATGACAAACGCAAACTGTTTGGTATCACCACCCTGGATATCATCCGTTCCAACACCTTCGTGGCGGAGTTGAAGGGCCTGGATCCCACCAGCCTGAATATCCCGGTGATCGGTGGTCACAGTGGCAATACCATTCTGCCGCTGCTCTCCCAGATTGGTATCGAATTCTCCCAGGAGGAGATCGAAAGCCTGACCCCACGTATTCAGAATGCGGGTACCGAGGTGGTTGAGGCCAAGGCGGGCGGCGGCTCCGCCACCCTCTCCATGGCCGATGCCGGCGCCCGTTTCGCCCTGACCCTGCTGAAAGCGCTGGGTGGCGAAGAGTCTGTGGTCTGCACCTATGTCGAGGTGGAGAATCAGCCGACCCGCTTCCTCTCCCTGCCGGTGCGCCTGGGCAAGAACGGCGTGGAGGAGATCCTCCCGGCCGGTACCCTGAGTGCCTATGAACAGCAGCTGTTCGACGAGATGCTGCCAACCCTGGAGAGCAACATCGCCAAGGGCGTGGAGTTTGCCAACAGCTGATTGACGGCCGCAACGCCTGCAAAAAAACGCCCGGTCTGAGCCGGGCGTTTTTTTGTCCAGGGACGAACTTATGCCGCGGAGGCCGGGGATGGCCGTAGGGGCAACCCCCCGTGGTTGCCCCGGGTAACGGGCAGGCACAGGGGCCTGCCCTTACGGCGACAGCCGGATAGCCGGGAGCGGCTTTGTCCAGTCTGCAGGTCGGATTGGCACAACCTAATCCGACAATGATGGTGACCGACCCTACAGCACCTGGGCGATACCGCTGCAGAGGGCGTCCATGTTGTCGCGGGTCATGCCGGCGACGCTGATCCTGCCCGAGCCGACGATATAGATGCCGAACTCCTCTTTCAGGCGTTTCACCTGGTCCGGGTTCAGACCGGAGAAGGAGAACATGCCGCACTGCCGGCTGATGAAGCTGAAGTCCTGGTTGACCCCCTTCTCCTTCAGCGTGGCCACAAACAGGTCGCGCATCGCCTGGATGCGGTCCCGCATCTCGGCCACCTCCTTTTCCCACTCGGCATACAGCGAGGCGTTGTTGAGGATGGTGGTGACAATGCCGCTGCCGTGGAAGGGCGGGTTGGAGTAGTTGGCGCGGATGATCGACTTGATCTGGCTGAAGGTGTTGTCCGCCTGGCCAGCCTCTTTCGCCAGCAGGGTGAGGCCGCCGACGCGCTCGTTATAGAGTCCGAAGTTCTTCGAGAAGGAGCTGGCCACCAGCAGTTCGGGATTGTGTTCGGTGAAGATGCGCAGGCCGGCCGCATCGTCTTGAATACCCTTGCCGAAACCCTGGTAGGCGAAGTCGAACAGCGGCAGCCAGCCGCCGGCCGCCGACAGCCTGGCCAGCTCCTCCCACTCCGCGGTTGTGGGATCGATGCCGGTCGGATTGTGGCAGCAGCCGTGAAGCAGCACGGTTTCACCGGCGGCGACCTGCCGCAGGGAATTCTTCATGGCCGCGAAGTCCTTGTCCTTGGCGTCCGCGTTGTAATAGTCATAGGTGACTACCTCAAGGCCCGCCGCCTGGAAGATGTTGGCGTGGTTGGCCCAGGTGGGGTTGCTCACCCAGATGCGCCGGCTGGGCATGTGCCGGGCGATGAATTCGGCGCAGATGCGCAGGGCGCCGGTGCCGCCGGGGGCATGGGCCGAACGGGCGCGGCCGCTGCTGATGATGTCACTGTCATTGCCGAACAGCAGGCGTTGCACGCCCAGGCCATACTCGGGGGTGCCTTCAATGCTGAGATAGCTTTTGCTGGTCTCCTGGGTGAGCAGCTGCTCTTCGGCCTTTTTGACGCATGAGAGGATAGGGGTGGTGCCCGCCTCATCCTTGTAGATTCCGACGCCGAGATTGATTTTGCCGGTGCGGGTATCCTTCTTGAAGGCTTCCGTCAAACCAAGGATGGGATCGGCCGGGGCGGCGCTGAGCTGTTCAAACATTTTTATCCTCATGCGAGTGTTTTTTGACAATGGGCCAATATGCTACCCCCTGTGCGCAGTGTTGCAAAGCGGTTAATGTAAAGTACTCTGTCCGGGTGATATTTGCGTAGTTCAGCGCTCCTGTGGTGTCCCGCCGCAAGGCGCGTCGTGCAGGCATTGGCCAGGTCCTTGTCAAGCGACGCAACGCGGCGGCGGGACACCACAGGGGCACCCTTCGGGTTGGCCTGTTCGCGCCCCTGGCTGCGTTGCGGCTCTTGCACAGGACCGGGCCATTCGCTGCGAGCCGCGCCTTGTCAGGAACGCGGACAGGCCAACTGAACACGCAAATATCACCTGGACAGAGTACCAGGGCGAAAACCGATTTTGATGGTCGCGGGAGTGAGAAAGAAGTGATGAGTCAAATGCCATTGTTGCCGCCGCTGGGACTCTATATCCACCTGCCCTGGTGTATGCGCAAATGCCCCTATTGCGACTTCAATTCCCACGAGGTGCGGGCCGGCATCCCGGAGGCGGCCTGTATCGACGCCCTGCTGGCCGATCTCGATTTTGAGCTGGCCGGCGGCTGGGCCCGGACGCGTGAGTTGCAGAGCGTTTTTATCGGCGGTGGCACCCCGAGCCTGTTTTCCGCCGAGTCGATCAAGCGACTGCTCCGGGGCGTGCGCGAGCGGATCTCCTGTGTGGCGGGTATGGAGGTGACCCTGGAGGCGAATCCCGGCACCCTTGAGCATGGACGTTATCTCGGCTATCGGCAGGCCGGGGTGAACCGCCTCTCCATCGGTGTGCAGAGTTTTCATAAAGACTCCCTTGTCCGGCTGGGCAGGATCCATGGCCCTGAGGAGGTCCATGCGGCGATCGACAGTGCCCATTCGGCCCGGTTTGAGTCGATCAATCTGGACCTGATGTGCGGCCTGCCGGGGCAGACCCTGGAGATGGCCGGCGAGGATGTCCGCCTGGCCATCGAGGCCGCTCCCGATCACATCTCCTATTATCAGTTGACGCTGGAGCCGAATACCCCTTTCCACCATCGGCCGCCCCGGGCCATGCCGAGTGTGGATGCGGCGGCCGATCTCCAGGCCGAGGGACGCCGGCTCCTGGAGGTGGCGGATTATCGGCAGTACGAGGTGTCGGCCTATATGCGTAGCGGACGGGCCTGTCGGCACAACCTCAATTACTGGCTGTTCGGTGACTATCTCGGCATCGGTGCCGGGGCGCACGCAAAGCTCACCTCCGTCTCCCCCTGGCAGGTGCAACGCAGATGGCGGGTGAAACGGCCAGAGGAGTATCTGCGGGTTGCCGGCGGCAGGGGGGCGATCTCCGGAGAGAGTCGACTCGATCGAGAGGATCTTTTTATTGAATTCATGATGAACGCGCTGAGACTGAAGCAGGGCTTCGCGGTGGCGCTGTTTGCCGAACGCACGGGGCTGGACGAGGCCCATTTGTGGGACAGGCTGGCAGATCCGCTGGAACGGGGCTTGTTGTTGCACGAGGCCGGCACCGTCAGAACATCGGAATCCGCCTGGCTGTTTTTGGACGACGTGGTGGGCGGGCTTCTTTGATTGGGGGCTTGGCGCATCCATGCGCCGGCAGGGGCTCTGGAATATGAACTAATATTATAATTATCAGCTCCTTAACAGTCGCTGGATGGTATCGTGGCTCAGAGCAGTCGGTCGTGCTCTGTGCTAGGATTTCACTGTGAGGTCGCCAACCGGTGGTGGGAGCGGCTGGCGCTGGTAACGAGGAATGGTCAATGGAGCGGACGGGAGGCAAGCTGGATTTTGATCGTTGGCTGAAACTGGCCAGTACCGACCTGTCGGCCTTCGAGGCGTTGCGCCGCTCGACTATAGATGAGGTCATCAGGCAGGCACCCGAGGAGCAACAGGATAGGCTGCGCCGGCTGCAGTGGCGTATCGACCAGGAGCGACGACGCTCCGGCAGCCCGATGGGGGCCTGCATCCGCATATCCAGGATGATGTGGGAGCAGATGATGGGTGAGGGCGGGCTGGTCGACCGGCTCCACGATCTCGGCAGCGGCGCGTACTCCGCCCGCGCGGGCCGGGGGAAGTCGGCAAAGGTCATCCCGTTGGTTCCCGGGGGCGGTCAGCGAAACTAGGCGAGCGCCGGGTATTGCGGGGAATAGAGGTGTTGGCTATAATGCCCCGTTCACCCCGTCCTAATTATGCGGGTAGTTTGAGTTTATTCAGAGGCTGTCATGAAAGCGGATATCCACCCCAAATACGAAGAGATTAAAGTGGCTTGCAGCTGCGGGAACGAGTTTACCACCCGTTCGGCGCTGTGCGAGGATCTGCACGTGGAAGTCTGCTCAGCCTGCCATCCTTTCTTCACCGGAAAACAGAAGATCATGGATACCGCTGGCCGTGTAGATAAGTTCCGCAAGCGTTATTCGCGCGGTTGAGCGTAGCGCAAAGCAGAGCAACGGATAAAAGGCACTTCGGTGCCTTTTATTTTATCCAGGGATGGGCTGCCCCGCTGCAGCGGCCTTGGCATCGGTGACGCCTGAGGCGCCGATTGCGCCGGTCTCAAATCTGGGCGTTTTCATGCCGATGGACTATGCTTAACGCGTCCTTGCATAACGCATTATCGACACCCTTTCGCCTTCTGGCATTCGGCAGTATTCATTATTTCAATGTGCTGTATTAAAAAATGCAGTCATTGCGTCCAAATAAGGTTTTGGTAGCATTGCGGCGATTGCAAAATCCCGGTAGATCCCGCGTCTCAACGTAACCGCGGCCGATTTTATTTAATAATTTGCCGAGAAATCAGGCAGCAGAGGGAAAACTATGTTTGGATGGTTGTCCTATTAAATGCCTGAGGGGTTGTTCTGATCGGCCGACTGTTATATAAAAGGCCAGTTAGCCAGTTTATGGCAGGAGAAAGTGAACTTATGTCAGATAAAAAAGTAACCTTAACCAACGAAGTAGACGGAACCTCTGTAGAGCTGCCTGTGTACAAGGGCACTGAAGGGCCTGAAGTCGCGGATATCTCGACCCTTTACAAAAACACCGGGATGTTTACCTACGATCCCGGTTTCGTAGCCACGGCAAGCTGTCGTAGCGCGATTACCTATATTGATGGAGACAAGGGGATCCTGCGTTATCGCGGCTACCCCATCGAGCAGTTGGCCAAAGAGGCAAGCTTTCTCGAAGTCGCCTATCTGCTGATGTATGGCGAGCTACCGACGGCCGAGGAGCTGGCCTCGTTTGATAACACCATCCGCCACCACACCATGATCAAGGAGACTCTGAAGAACTTCTTCGATGGTTTCCAGTATGACGCCCACCCCATGGGTATTATGGTTGGCGTGGTTGGGTCGCTCTCCGCCTTCTATCACGACTCGCTGGATATCAACAATCCGCGGCATCGTGAAATTTCCGCCCACCGGCTGATAGCCAAGATGCCGACCATCGCTGCGGCCAGCTATAAGCACAATGTTGGCGAACCCTTCATCTACCCGCGAAATGACCTGGATTATTGCGAAAACTTCCTGCGCATGATGTTCAGTAATCCCTGCGAGGATTACACACCGGATCCCGTTGCGGTGAAGGCGATCAATATGCTGTTTATCCTGCATGCCGATCATGAGCAGAACGCCAGTACTTCAACCGTTCGTCTCTCCGGCAGTTCGCAGGCCAATCCGTTCGCCTGTATCGCGGCCGGTATCGCTTCCCTGTGGGGCCCCTCGCACGGCGGCGCCAACGAGGCGGTACTGGATATGCTGGAAGAGATCGGGGATGTTTCCCAGATCGACAAGTACATCGCCAAGGCCAAGGATAAGAACGACCCGTTCCGTTTGATGGGCTTCGGTCATCGGGTCTACAAGAATTTCGACCCGCGTGCCACACTGATCCGCGAAGTCTGTCACGAAGTGCTCGAGAACATGAAGGACAACAACAATCCTCTGTTCGAGCTGGCCCTGCGCCTTGAGCAGGTGGCGCTGGAGGATGAGTACTTCGTCGAGCGCAAACTGTATCCCAACGTCGATTTCTACTCCGGCATCATCTATCAGGCCCTGGGTATCCCGACCAGCATGTTCACCGTGATGTTTGCGGTTGCCAGGACCGTCGGCTGGGTGGCGCACTGGATGGAGATGATGGACGATCCCGAGCAGAGAATCGGTCGCCCACGCCAACTCTACACCGGCGCACCGATGCGGGATTACGTCCCGGTGGGCAAGCGTTAGTCTGACTCGAGCATCGTCAGCAGTTTGTTCAGCGACGCCCCCTTCTGGGGGCGTCCTTCTGTCGGGTCCAGCGGCATGTTGTGCCGCTCCGACTCCGGAAGCACCAGCAGTTCCATCCGGTGCTCCCCGGCATGAAAGCTGAATAGCGTCCGCGTGGCGCGCTTTTTATTGCTGTATTCCAACGGCAGCTCACGCTGTCGAAAGGGGATCTTCCAGTCCATCAATGAGATGGCCACGGCCTCCACGGTGTCTGAGAAGAGCACCAGGCTGATGGGGGTGTGCTGGTTGGCAATCCCGCTCAGTACCGGGCCGATAAGGCGCGGATGGTATTGGCTGAACAGTCGCATGGCCGCCACCGCGCTCTCCCTGAGCTGGCGCAACTGCGCACCCTGTGTCGCCGACTGAAACAGTTCCAGGTGGTTTTTCAGGGCCAGCTCGATTTCGCGGTTTTCCGGTAGTTGCCGCTGGTCTGTGCAGCGCAATCGCCTGGCGGCTTTAGTGCGGGCCTGGGCATAGCTGAGATCACTCTGTTCGGCGATCAATTGCGCCGCCTCGATGGCGATCTGATGCCTGAGCGCGCGGGGCGCTGAACGACGGGGCATGATAATGATGCTCCTGGTTAGGACCGGTCAATAAATAACCATCACGTCTTGCTGGTCTTTTCGTCCGCCTTCGGCGTCACGGCAAGGCTCACATAGGGCGACTATGCGCGCCTTGAAGGCAGACGAAAATCCGGCGCAATGCGTAACCGTTATCGCATTCCGGCCCTCAGAAAATCTGCTCCTCACTGGCAGTTCCCTTGATGCGCTGTCCCGGCTCACTGTTCGACACTGCCTCACTGGAGAGTTCCTTGGGGGCGTTTTCGCTCCGAAAAACTTCAAATATGGCATCGGACTGATCGACGCTGGCACGCTTTCCCGTTTGTGGGTCGATTCGTACGGTGACCATACCGGTTGGTACCTTAAGCGGCTGTTCGGGGATATCCTTTAATGCGCTTCCCATGAACTCGATCCAGGCCGGTAGCGCGGCGCGGCCGCCGACTTCGCCCCTGCCGAGCGGTTTGGACGAATCAAAGCCGACCCAGGTGATCGCCACCAGAGAGCGGTTGAAGCCGTTGAACCAGGCGTCCCGCTGGTCGTTGGTGGTGCCTGTCTTGCCGGCAAGGTCCGTACGCCCCAGGCTGCGTGCCTTGACGGCAGTGCCCTGGGAGATGACATCGCGCATCATGGAATTCATCAGGTAGTGATTCTGCGGTGAAATAACCCGTTCCGCCAGTGGCAGGTTGTTGTTGCTCGCCTCTGTGCAGCCTTCGCAGACCGTGACCGGGGTGGCCTGAAAGATCAGTTCGCCATTGTCCCTTTCGATGCGGGTGATAAAGTAGGGTTCGATCCTGAACCCGCCATTGGCCAGAATGGCGTAGGCCGAGGCCATCTGCAGGGGGGTGACCGCGCCGCTGCCCAGGGCCAGCGAAAGGTTGTGCGGCAGATTGGCGGGATTGAAGCCGAACTTTTTGGCGTGTTCCAGGGCGTGGGCAATACCCATGGAGCGCAGCAGGCGGATGGAGACGAGGTTACGCGACTTGGTCAACGCATATCTCAGCCGGGTGGGACCAAAGAACTTTCCGCTGTAGTTCTCCGGGCGCCAGGCCGCTTCCAGGCTGGGATCATCAAATACCACGGGGGCATCATTGATCAGGCTGGCGGCGGTGAAGCCGGCTTCGAGCGCGGCGGAGTAGATGATGGCCTTGAAGCCGGATCCCGGCTGGCGCATGGCCTGGGTAACCCGGTTGAACTTGCTGTGGTAGAAATCGTAACCGCCGGTCAGGGCCAAAATGGCGCCATTGTCCGGATGCAGAGCGACAAAAGCGCTCTCGGCGGCGGGGATCTGGGCCAGTCGGAGGGTCGGCCCGGTTTCGCTCACACTGACCAGCACCCTGACCAGGTCTCCGGGTTGAATGATCTCGCGGGTCTGCCGGGGTTTCGCACCAGCCTGGTTTTCGCTCTTGAAAGGCCGGGCCCACTCCATCCCTGCCCACGCCAGGGTCTCATGGCGCCCTTCGCCGAGATAGAGCGTGGCGCTTTTCTCCTCGATGCCTGTGACAATGGCGGGCAGCAGGTCGCCAACTATCCGGTGATCCCGGAGCAGTGCGTCCAGTGTCTGGTTATCTTCGTCACCCGAGAGCTTGAGGTGCTGCTCAGCGCCGCGGTAGCCATGCCGCAGATCGTAGGCTTGCAAGTTGTTTCTCAGCGCCTCGTTGGCGACGGACTGCAGCTTGCTGTCGATGGTGGTATAGACATTAAAGCCAGTGGTGTAGGCGTCGTTGCCATAACGCTCATACATTTCCGCCCTGACCATTTCGGCGACGTAAGGTGCATCGGCCTCAGTCTGTGCGGTATGCAGTGCAGCCGTGATCGGAGTGGAACGCGCCTCTTGCTCTTCCGCATCACTGATAAAGTCCAGCTTGGCCATCCGGCCGAGGACGTAGTCCCGTCGTTGCAGTGATCGCTCGGGGTCGGCCAGCGGATTGTAGCGTGACGGGGCCTTTGGCAGGCCTGCGATCATGGCGATCTGCGGCAGGCTCAGCTGGTCCACGGTCTTGCCGTAGTAGACCATGGCGGCCGCCCCGATCCCATAGGCACGATTTCCCATATATATCTTATTAAGGTATAACTCCAGGATCTCCTGTTTTGTCAGTTCATGTTCGATCCGGAGGGACAGAAAGATCTCACTGAATTTTCTCGTGAAGGTCTTTTCGCTCGAAAGGAAGAAATTTCGCGCCACCTGCATGGTGATGGTGCTGCCGCCCTGCCGGCGTTCGCCGGTAAGCAACAGCTGGTAGGCGGCACGCAGCAATCCCTTGTAATCGACGCCCGGGTGTTCGAAAAAGCGGTCATCCTCGGCGGCCAGAAAGGCCTGGACCAGGGGCTCGGGGATATCTTCATAGGCGAGTGGGATGCGGCGCATTTCACCAAACTCGGCAATGAGTTTGTTGTCACTCGAGTAGACCCGCAGCGGGACCTGGAATTGGACGCTTTTCAGGCTCTCGATCGAGGGGAGCGACGGCTCGAGATAATAGTAGAGTGCGGCGACGGTGATGGCGCCGGTTAGGGATCCCAGCAGGCTGAGCCAGAAGAAAAACTTGATCGGTTTCATTAACCACTTCATGAGCCAGTTCACGGATTGTGTATTGATGGGGATCCAGAATATATTGGACGGGATATGTGGCTATACTACCAAATATGTGTTGTTGTGACAGTCTTGGATAAAAAATACTTCACAAGAAAATCATTTACTGCTATATAGTTAACTATTCTAATTAAAGGAAAACCTAAAAGTTCTCCGTAAAGCTATATTTTAATTGCGAGAAAGGAAACGCGATGGCCCCTTTTTTCGGCTCCAAGAACCAGGCGATGCTTGGCCTGGATATCAGTTCCACGGCAGTCAAACTGCTCGAGTTGAGTAAGTCATCAGGCCGGTCGGGCGCCCAGTTCAGGGTTGAAGCCTACGCGGTAGAGCCACTCCCGGCAAATGCCGTGGTGGAGAAGAATATAGCCGATGTCGACGCCGTTGGTCAGGCCATTCAGAATGTGGTCAGGCGTTCCGGCACCAAGGCACGTCAGGCGGCTGTGGCCGTTTCCGGGTCCGCGGTAATCACCAAGATCATCACCATGCCCGCCTCGCTCTCCGATGCCGAGATGGAGAGTCAGATTCAACTGGAGGCCGATCAGTACATCCCCTATCCGCTGGAAGAGGTCAACCTGGATTTTGAGGTCCTGGGGACTTCGGAGAAGAGCCCGGAAATGATGGATGTGCTGCTGGCGGCCTCGCGCAGTGAAAATGTCGATGACCGGGTGGCGGCCCTGGAAATTGCCGGGCTGGCGGCCAGCGTTGTCGACGTGGAAGCCTACGCCATGGAGAACGCCTTCAGCCAGATAGTCGACCAGTTGCCGGACAGCGGCGACGATCAGACGGTTGCCATCGCGGACATCGGGGCGACCACCACCACGCTGAATGTGCTGCGCAATGGCAAGATCATTTATACGCGGGAGCAGAACTTTGGCGGCAGGCAGCTGACCGAGGAGATTCAGCGGCGTTACGGCCTCTCGCATGAGGAGGCCGGTATGGCAAAACGGCAGGGCGGGCTGCCGGATAATTATCTGCCTGAGGTGCTGGAGCCGTTTAAAGAGGCAATGGCCCAACAGGTAAGCCGTTCGCTGCAGTTCTTCTTCTCGTCCAGCGCCTATAACAGCGTCGATTACATCATCCTGGCCGGCGGGAGCTCGTCAATTCCGGGCGTTGATGAACTGATCGAGGAGAAGATCGGTACGCCCACGGTCGTGGCCAATCCCTTCGCCAACATGTCGGTTTCATCCAGTGTAAAACCCCAGGGACTGAGTAACGACGCGCCGTCGCTGATGATTGCCTGCGGACTCGCATTGAGGAGTTTCGACTGATATGGCCCATATAAATCTACTTCCCTGGCGGGAAACCCTCAGAAAAAAGCGTCAAAAGGACTTCGGCATGTCGGTGCTGCTGGCGCTGATACTGACCGGTACCGCCGCGGGTGGAGTGCACTTCTATATCGAAGATATGATCAGCCACCAGGGAGCGCGCAACAGCTATCTGGGGCAAGAGATTGCGATCGTCGATAAAAAAATCAAAGAGATTCAGGATCTGGAGAAGCAGAAGGCGCAGCTGATTGCGCGCATGAATGTGATCCAGTCATTACAGGGCAGCCGGCCGCAGATCGTGCACCTGTTTGACGAACTGGTTACTACCATTCCGGATGGTACCCACCTGACCAAGCTGGACCAGAAGGGGGGGGCGATAACATTGAATGGAGTCGCCGAGTCCAATGCGCGGGTCTCTGCCTACATGCGCAACATCGATTCTTCGGCCTGGTTGGGGGGGCCTTCCCTGCAGGTGATTACGAGTACCGAAAGATCCAAGGGTATATTCACCCTGACGGCCAAACAGATCGACCGCAATAAGGAAAAGGGGGATCAGCAGTGAACCTTCAGGAGTTGAATGAACTTGATTTCAACAATATCGGCGGTTGGCCGACGCCCGTAAAGGCGTTTATTGTTATCCTGCTCTGCGTCGGAGTCGCCGTCGGCTGGTACTATTACAACACCGAAGAGCAACTGCTCAACCTGGAGACCGCGGAGAAGAAGGAGTTGAGCCTGCGCGCCGAGTTTGAGCGCAAGCAGGCCAAAGCGGTAAATCTGGAGAAGTACAAGAAGCAGCTGGAAGAGATGAAGCAGTCCTTCGGCGCCATGTTGCGACAGCTGCCGAACAAGACCGAAGTGGCGGATCTGCTGGTGGATGTGTCGCAGACCGGTTTGGCCGCGGGCCTGGAATTCGAGCTGTTCGGCCCGCAGGCTGAAGTCCCCCGCGAGTTTTATGCGGAATTGCCGATACAGCTGCGGGTGTTCGGCAATTACCATGAACTGGGTGCCTTTATCAGTGGGCTGGCCGCCCTGCCGCGCATCGTCACCATCCATGACGTCGCCGTCACCCCCCGCGCCGAGGGGGTGCTGGTGATGACCGCGACGGCAAAGACATACCGCTATCTGGAAGAGGAGGCGAATTGATGACGTGTAACAAAATCGTTCGTCTTGCGCCGGTGCTGGCCGCTGCTCTCCTGCTGTCTGCCTGTGCCGATCGGAGCATGCACGATCTGAAGAGCTATGTGGATGAGGTGAAATCCAGGAAGGCCGGGCACATTGAGCCATTGCCGGAAATCAAGCCAATAGAGACCTTCGCCTATATCAGCGACGGCCGGCGCAGCCCGTTTGAGTCACAGGCCCAGGGCGAGCAAGCGCTCGGGCAGAATGCAGGCGATGGATTCGGGCCCGACTTAAACCGCCGCAAGGAGGAGCTGGAGAGTTATCCGCTCGATTCGCTGCGCATGGTGGGGCTGCTGGAGCAGTTGGGGATTACCTGGGCGTTGATCCAGACACAAGAGAGAACGATTCACCGGGTTAAGGCGGGCAATTATCTGGGGACGAACCACGGGCAGATAACCCAGATCAATGAAACCCAGGTTGAGTTGACGGAGATCATTGCGGACGGTCAGGGCGGTTACCGTGAGCGGCAGGCCTCCTTGGCATTGGCAGGAGAGTAACAGGGCTATGTTAATGAAAAATAAACCACTTGACGTAAAACGGTGGAGCCAGCCTGAGGGTGTGGTGACGGATGCGATGAATTCCATCCTCAGGTTCGTAAACGGTACATCCCTGTACCACTCCTCCATCCTCAGGTTCGTAAACGGTACATCCCTGTACCACTCCTCCATCCTCAGGTCCGTAATCGGTGCATCCCTGCACCACTCCTCCATCCTCAGGTCCGTAAACGGTGCATCCCCGCACCACTCCTCCCGGCGGCTGTTCCTGGCAGTAGTTCTCCTGTTTCTGTGTTCGCTGACGCCCGTTTTCGCGGCGGACAATGTGCTGAAAGAGCTGACCTTCTCCGCGTTGCCGGGCGACGATGTGGTCATCACGCTGCGTGCGGATAAACCGATTGAACGGCCACAGATGTTCACCACCGATAATCCCGCGCGTATTGCGCTGGATTTTTTTGGCATGTCCAACGGGCTGAGCAGCAAAACCCAGGCAATCGGGATTGGCAATACCCGAAGCGTCACGGCAATTGAGGCGGGAGACCGCACCCGGGTGGTGGTCAACCTGGTTGAAGCGACAGGCCACGATATCGTGGTGAACGGAAACCAGCTGGAAATCACCATCAAGGGTGGTGCCCGGGTGGCCTCCTCCGGCAGAGCAACCGCCGCGGCCACGCCCGCCGTGCCGGGCTCCCCGGACACGGCCGCGGAGCCGGTGGATAGTCTGCGCAATGTGGATTTCCGGCGGGGCGATGGCGGCGAGGGGCAGGTGATCCTGACTCTGGGCAATCCGGCGGCCGCCGTGGATATGCGCGAAGAGTCCGGCCGGATCGTGCTGGATATCCTCAATACCTCGCTGCCGGAGCGCCTGATGCGCAAGTTTGACGTGGGCGATTTCGCCACCCCGGTAAAACAGTTCGAGGTCACCGGTCAGGGCGAGAATGTGCATATCGAGATCACCGCAACGGGTGATTATGAACACCTCGCTTACCAGGCCAACGATCTCTTTACGATTGAATTCCGTGCCCTGAGCAAAGAGGAAAGAGAGGAGATGCAGCGGCGCAAGGAGACCTTCACCGGCGAGCGGCTGTCACTCAATTTCCAGGATATCGAGGTGCGCGCCGTACTGCAGTTGCTGGCGGATTTTACCGGCCTGAATCTGGTCACCTCGGATACGGTTACCGGCAATATCACCCTGCGGCTGAAGAATGTGCCCTGGGATCAGGCGCTCAGCATTATCATGAAAACCCGCGGTCTCTCCATGCGCCAGAATGGCAACGTCCTGCTGATCGCGCCCACCGAGGAGATTGCTGCGCGCGAAAAGCTGGAGCTGGAGTCCCAGCGTCAGATCGAGGAGCTGGCGCCGCTGTTTTCAGAATACATACAGCTGAACTATGCCAAGGCCACCGATATTCAGAAGCTGCTGAAGGCGGAAAGCAATCAGCTGCTGACGCCCGAGCGTGGCAACGTCACTTTCGATGAAAGGACCAATACCCTGCTGGTGCGTGATACGGCCGCCAAGCTGGATGACATCAGGCGGCTGATCACCCGGCTCGATGTGGCCGTCCGGCAGGTCCTGATCGAGTCCCGCGTGGTGATCGCCAATGATGATTTCGCCAGGGATATCGGCGTGCGTTTCGGCCTCAGCACCCACCTCAAGCAAGACGGCAACTTCCTGGATATCAACGGTACCCAGGAGGGTTTTGTCGGCGGCACGGCCGGTTTACATGAGGGCTCCCTGGAGTCGCCCGCCGGCTCAGGGCAAGAAGGCCTCCTGGTCAATCTCCCCCAGACCCTGAGTTCCACCAGGGGCGGGGCGATAAACTTTATCGCCGGGAAGCTCGGTTCCTATCTGCTGCAGCTGGAGCTCTCCGCCATGCAGCAGGAAGGCAAGGGCGAGGTCGTTTCCAGCCCCCGGGTGGTCACGTCCGATCAGAGTACCGCGGTGATCAAGCAGGGTGTCGAGATCCCCTATCAGGAGGCCAGTTCCAGTGGCGCGACCACGGTCTCGTTCAAGGAGGCGGTGCTGAAGCTTGAGGTGACCCCGCATATCACCCCGGATGACCGGATTATCATGGATCTCAATATCTCCAAGGATAGCCCCGACTTCTCGCGTTCGGTCTTGGGCGTGCCGCCGGTGGATACGCGGGAGGTCGAGACCTCCGTGCTGGTCGAGAATGGCGAGACCGTGGTCCTGGGTGGCGTATTCGAACGTTCGGAGACGCGCAGAAACGAACGCGTCCCCTTCTTCGGCGATCTCCCCTATGTCGGTTTCATGTTCAAGCAGGAACTGCGCACGGATGAGAACCGGGAACTGTTGATCTTCGTGACCCCCAAGATCCTCAAGGAGACCCTGTCAGCCCGCTGATGCGCGGCGCTCCTGCTGCACCCGGAAGGGTCTATCTGCGGATAGACCCTTCTTGTTTGGGGCGGCGGGAGAATACAACGCATGAAGCGCCTTCTCCTTGCGGTCATTGCGAGGAGCGCAACTAGGAAGCGGTCCGCCACTCCGAAGCCCGGGATTGCTGTGTCGCGCAAACCCCGTGCACTGGCCGGGAACGGTGCGGCGGCGCCTGGCAATGACGGGGAAAGGTTTGTAGGGTGGATACGCCGTCGATTATCCACCCAGGGACCCTGTTTTCTGCCGATTGCCCGGAAAATATCCGGCCATTCGTTTTGCTGGTCCATTTTTAATTGTCTGTTGATAGAAAATCTGGCATACCTAACGCTCTATGAATCATCCAAACAATATCTTTCTGATTGGGCCCATGGGGGCTGGTAAAAGCACCATCGGTCGTCAGGTGGCCGCGTTGCTCGGCCTGGATTTTGATGATACCGATCATGAGATCCAACGACGCACAGGAGTCGATATCCCCACCATATTCGACTACGAGGGTGAGGCGGGATTCCGCAAGCGCGAAAGCGCCGTGATCGACGATCTAACCCAACTCGGGGGGCTGGTGCTGGCCACCGGGGGCGGTTCGATCCTCGATCCGGATAATCGACGCAACCTGAGCAGCCGCGGTTTTGTGGTCTATCTCTACTGTAGCCCGGAACAGCAGTTTGAACGTACCCTGCGGGACCGGAGCCGGCCGCTGTTGCAGACAGAGGACCCGCTGGGCACCCTGCAGGCGCTGATGGCGGAGCGCGATCCCCTGTACCGGGAGACGGCGGATATCGTCGTGACTTCAGAGAAGCGCAGCGCTTCGGCGGTGGCCAATGAGATTGTCCGAAAGCTCAGGGCCGAGTGATTTCCGACTGGTGCTGAGATGACTCGTAGTCAGGTGGCGGTTTTTTGGCAAACCAAGTTATTAACCAGAATTATTATCGTATCATGAATCCCCAGACCAGCATTTTGAACGTCAATCTCGCCGAGCGCTCATACCCTATCTATATAGGCGCCGATCTGCTCGGCGACAGCGCGGTCTACCTTCCCCATATCCATGGGCAGCAGGTGCTGGTCGTGTCGAATACCACGGTGGCGCCCCTCTATCTGGAGAGGGTCCAGGCGGCACTTCGGGAATTCACGGTCGAATCGGTCATCCTGCCGGATGGCGAGCAGTACAAGACCCTGGCGGTGTGGCAGGGGATTATCGATGCATTGCTGGAAAACCGCTTCGACCGGCGCTGTACGGTGATCGGTTTGGGTGGTGGGGTGGTGGGCGACATGGCGGGTTTCGCCGCTGCCTGTTACCAGCGGGGCGTCCACTTCATCCAGGTGCCCACCACGCTCCTGGCCCAAGTGGATTCATCGGTTGGTGGTAAAACCGGGGTGAATCATCCGCTGGGAAAAAACATGATTGGCGCATTTTATCAACCACAGTGCGTCATTGCCGATATTCAGACGCTGGCTACCCTGGACAACCGCCAACTCTCCGCCGGGCTGGCGGAAGTGATCAAATATGGGCTGATCGGCGACCCGGAGTTTTTCGTCTGGCTGGAACAGAATATGGATGGCCTGATGGCCCGGGACCAGGCACTGCTGAGCTTTGCCATTGAGCGTTCCTGCCGTGATAAGGCCGATGTCGTGGCGGCGGACGAACGCGAGGCCGGTAATCGTGCCCTGCTCAATCTGGGACACACCTTTGGCCATGCCATCGAAACGGGGATGGGTTATGGTGAGTGGCTGCATGGTGAGGCTGTCGGCGCCGGTATCTGCATGGCGGCGGATTTTTCCCGCCGGCTGGGTTGGCTGACAGCGTCCGATCAGGCCCGGATCACGGCACTGATCGCCCGCGCCGGCCTGCCCACCCACCCGCCGGAGAGCATCGATGCCGATCGGTTCATGCAATTGATGTCGATAGACAAGAAGGTGCTGGCGCAGAAAATCCGCTTGGTTCTGATGAATCAGCTGGGCTCCTCCGTAGTGACCGATGATTTTGATTCAGAGCTTTTGAAGGTGACCCTGAATGGGTATGGACCTGAATGAAAATGGACGAGCGGCCGGCTGACGCGGCAGCGAGCGCAGAATTAACTCACCGGCATGACAGGACGCCCACCCCGGGGAGGTCCGAGGCGTTTTTTTCAACTCCGGAGCTCAGGCAACGCCTGGATCTGCTGCGGCATCTGACGGATAACAGTGAAAAAATACTGTTAATCAAAGGGGTCACCGGTTCCGGTAAGAGTACCCTGCTGCAACAATTTCGCGATTTATCCCGGGAGGATTGGGCGCTTTGCTGTCTGACAGCGGACCACATGCTGCAGCCCGACCAGTTCTTCTCTCTCCTCTATCGGCGTTTCGGGCTGACCGGTCCGGCGGCGATGAATATCGAGGAGCTGCTCAAGCGCTTCGATATGCTGCATGCCGCCGGAAGGTTACCGGTGATTGTGGTCGATGACGCCCAACTGCTTCCGGTAGCGACATTGATCGCCCTGTTCCGGCTTTTTGAACGTCGCCCCGGCAGCCGGGCGCTGATCCGGGTGGTGCTGTTTGCCACGCCCGGGATCGATGCGCAGTTCCAGACGCCGCAATTGCAGGCGATGAATCTCCAGAGTGTTCAGTCTCTTGAGATGCCGCTGTTTGACGCGGCGCAGGCGCAGGCATTTATCGGGTTTCTGCTCGATATCGAGGGTAACCCGGCGGGATTGAGCCTGGCGCCCGGTCGAATTGAGCGGATCATCAGGGACGCCGCGGGGGTGCCGGGCGCGCTGGAAGAGCGACTGCAGGGCGTTTTTGCCGGCACCTCCAGGCCTGCCGAGGTGGTGGTTGCGCAATCCGCGGTAAAACAACGGATCGGTATTCGAGCGGTGGTGTCGGACCTGCCCCTGTCGGTACTGATGGGCGCTCCCCTGCTGCTGGTACTGCTGCTGCTGACACTGGTTTTTCAGGATGAGATCAATCGGCTGTTCGATCAGACCGAAGTCGATCCGGCCGTGGAGGGCGTTGCGCGGTTCACGGAAGAGGGGTTGCGCCCCCTGCAACTTCCGCAGCCCGGGTCGGGAATGGCGCGCGAGACGGAAGGTCCCGGGGGAGGGGAGCGGCTGGAGAAAGCGCCGTCCCTGGAGACGGCTCCCCGGACGGACAAGCCGCCGCAGATGTTATCGGGGCCGGAACCGGAACCAGAGGCGAAAACAGCAACGGTAACGGAACCGGAAACAGCAACGGAAACAGAGCAAGCACCAGGGCCGGCGGTCATTCCGCCGACTGTCGCGGAGGGGATGGGGTCGCAACCGGACGTGACGGATGAACCGGCAATGCCCGCACCCGGCACAGCGCCGGCCGCCGGTGAGGCGGCGCCGACCGATAATCTGCCGACCGGCGAGGATGCTCCCGGGGGTGTCGACACGCCTGTGGGCGAGGAGGGTGTCGCTGCCGGGCCGCCAGGATCCGCGTCCAAGCCCGCTGTCGCCGCGACTGATGGCGCGGATTCGGCGACCCCCGCCACCGGGAAGCGTCTTCGGGATGAGCGTTGGATATTGACCCAGAGTCCCGTTGCCTACACACTGCAGCTGGTGGGTGTCAGGGATGAGCCGGCCGCCAGGCGGTTTATCGAGCAACACCGGTTGCGGGGGGATGTTGCCTACTTCAAGACGATCCGGTCGGGCCGACCATGGTACTCGGTGATCCAGGGCGTCTATGGGGATCGATCCAGCGCCCTCAAAAGCCGGGAGACCCTGCCGCCCGCGCTGCGTAACAGCGGTGTCTGGCCCCGTACCTTCGCCTCCGTCCAGGCGGCCATGGGTAAATAAAGGACGGAAATCCCTGCCGGATACCCACTCCACATCGGGAAATTAAAGCCGCTGAGTAAATTGCTGGCCTGGAATAGAGTTTTCCATTATCCTGCAGGGTTCTGTCCGGCCGGAATTCCTTGTGATGGACATTCTTCAGCCATTTTGGACGAACCTCGAAGAGTGTTTTTTCGGGTCTTACGTCCATGTTTACAACGGGTAGAGAGCAGTTGTTGCCGTATTCTGCCCCGATGAGATGAGGTTTACGATGGGCCAAGGCGCTTTGCCAGCGAAGCAGGGACTCTATGATCCCCGTAACGAACACGACGCCTGTGGCGTCGGTTTTGTCGCCAATATCAAGGGCCGTAAGAGCCGCAGGATTGTCGAACAGGGCTTGGAGATCCTGGAGCGGCTGACGCACCGTGGTGCGGTCGGCGCAGACCCGCGTGCGGGTGACGGCGCCGGTATCCTGATTCAGATACCCGATTGCTTTTTCCGTGAGCAGCTGGATTTCACCCTGCCGGAACCGGGCGAATATGCGGTCGGCATGCTGTTCCTGCCGCGCGACGAGGCGGCCCGGGCGCGGGCCGAGAGTACAGTCAACCGGTTTGTCGAGGATGAGGGGCAGCAGATTATCGGCTGGCGCGAGGTGCCGGTGGATAATGAAGGCCTTGGGTACAGCGTAAAGCCAACAGAACCTTCCATTAAACAAGTATTTATCGGCCGTGGAGCCAATTGCCAGGAGCAGGCGGCCTTCGAGCGCAAACTGTTTGTCATTCGCAAACAGATCGAGAAGGTGATTCGCGAAACCGGCCTGGAGAAGGGCGAATCGTTCTACTTCACCTCCCTCTCCTCCCGTACCATCACCTACAAGGGTATGCTGCTGTCCGATCAGGTGGGCGAATATTATCCCGACCTGAAGGACGAGCGCATGGTCTCGGCGCTGGCGCTGGTCCATCAGCGCTTCTCCACCAACACCTTCCCAACCTGGGATCTGGCCCATCCGTTCCGCATGATCGCCCACAACGGCGAGATCAATACCATGCGCGGCAACGTCAACTGGATGGCGGCACGCAAGCACTCCATGGCCTCCGAGATCCTGGGCGATGACCTGGCCAAGGTGTGGCCGCTGATTCCGGAGGGACAGTCCGACTCCGCGTCGTTCGATAACGCCCTGGAATTGCTGGTGCAGGGGGGTTACTCCCTGGCCCACGCCATGATGATGCTGATCCCGGAGGCCTGGTCGGGCAACCCGTTGATGGATGAAAGTCGCCGCGCATTCTACGAGTACCACGCCGCCCTGATGGAGCCGTGGGACGGACCGGCCGCGGTCGCCTTCACCGACGGCCGGCAGATCGGCGCCACCCTGGATCGCAACGGCCTGCGCCCGGCGCGCTACCTGATCACCGACGACGACATGGTGATGATGGCCTCGGAGATGGGGGTGCTGGATATCCCGGAGGCGCGCATCATCAAGAAGTGGCGCCTGCAGCCGGGCAAGATGTTCCTGATCGACCTGGAAGAGGGGCGTATCATTGACGATGCGGAGATCAAGGCGCAGCTCTCCACCGAGCACCCCTACCAGGACTGGCTGGATCAGACCCAGATCCACCTGGATCATCTGCCGGAAGTGGTGGGCGCCATGTCGCCGGATCCCGAGACCCTGCTGGATAGCCAGCAGGCCTTCGGCTACACCCAGGAGGATATCAAGTTCCTGCTGACGCCGATGGTGCTGACCGGCCAGGAGGCGACCGGCTCGATGGGCGCGGACAATCCGCCGTCGGTGCTCTCCAACCGGCCACGTCACCTGTCGACCTATTTCAAACAGAATTTTGCCCAGGTCACCAATCCGCCGATCGACCCGATCCGCGAAGAGATTGTGATGTCGCTGGTGTCGCTGATAGGCCCCCGCCCCAACCTGCTGGGTATCGGCCAGAGCAAGCCGGCCATGCGCCTGGAGGTGCATCAGCCGATCCTGACCAACAGCGACCTGGAGCGGATCCGCAATATTGAAGACAACACCGGCGGCGCCTTCCGCACCCGTACCCTGAGCATCTGCTTCAAGGCGGCCAAGGGTGCGACCGGTCTGAAGCTGGCCCTGGATGCCCTGGGTCACGCCGCCGAGAAGGCGGTGCTGGAGGGGTTCAATATCCTGATCCTCTCGGATCGCCGTGTGGATGCGGATAATATCGCCATCCCGGCCCTGCTGGCGGTCTCGGCCGTGCATCACCACCTGATCCGCAAGGGGCTGCGCACCGAGTCGGGGCTGGTGGTCGAGACCGGCGCGGCACTCGAAGTGCACCACTTCGCCACCCTGGCGGGCTATGGCGCGGAGGCGATCAATCCCTATGTGGCGTTCGATACCATCCAGTCCCTGCTGCCGGCCCTGCCGGAGCAACTCGGCTTCAAGGATGCGCAGAAACGCTATATCAAGGCGATCGGTAAGGGCCTGAAGAAGGTCATGTCGAAGATGGGGATCTCCACCTACCAGTCCTACTGCGGGGCGCAGATCTTCGATGCCGTAGGCCTCACCGGCAGCTTCGTCGACCAGTATTTCACCGGCACCTCCAGCCTGATCGAGGGCGCCGGACTGGACGAGATCGCCCAGGAGGCGGTGCGCCTGCACGCCAATGCCTACGGCAACAATCCGATCTACCGCAAGCACCTGGATGTGGGGGGCGATTACGCCTACCGGCAGCGCGGCGAGGTGCACGCCTGGACCCCGGATACCATCGCCAAGGTGCAGCACGCCGCGCGGGCCAACGATGCCAAGAGCTATGCCGAATTTTCCCGCCTGATCAACGAACAGGATGAGCAGCTGCTCGCCTTCCGCGGGCTGTTTGATCTCAACTGGGCGAGTGAGCCGGTGCCCCTGGACGAGGTGGAGCCGGCGAAGGAGATCGTCAAGCGTTTCGCCACCGGGGCCATGTCCTTCGGCTCGATCTCCCATGAGGCCCACTCCACCCTGGCGATGGCGATGAATGCCATCGGCGGCAAGTCCAACACCGGTGAAGGGGGTGAGGAGCCGAGCCGCTTCAACCCACTGCCGGACGGCTCGCCCAATCCGCAGCGTTCCGCCATCAAGCAGGTGGCCTCCGGCCGCTTTGGCGTGACCACCGAATACCTGGTCAATTCGGACGATATCCAGATCAAGATGGCGCAGGGCGCGAAGCCGGGCGAAGGCGGTCAGCTGCCGGGCCACAAGGTCAATGCGCAGATCGCCCGGGTGCGTCACTCCACCCCGGGGGTGGGCCTGATCTCGCCGCCGCCGCATCACGACATCTACTCGATCGAGGACCTGGCCCAGCTGATCCACGACCTGAAGAACGTGCAGCCGAAATCGCGCATCTCGGTCAAGCTGGTCTCCGAGGTGGGTGTCGGCACCGTGGCCGCCGGTGTCTCCAAGGCGCATGCCGACCATGTCACCATCTCCGGTTTCGACGGCGGTACCGGGGCATCGCCCCTCACCTCCATCAAGCATGCCGGCTCCTCCTGGGAAATCGGTCTGGCGGAGACCCATCAGACGCTGGTGCTGAACCGGTTGCGCGGGCGCATTGCCGTCCAGGTCGACGGCGGCCTGCGTACCGGACGCGACGTCGTGGTCGGCGCCCTGTTGGGGGCCGACGAGTTCGGTTTCGCCACCGCGCCGCTGATCGTCGAGGGCTGTATCATGATGCGCAAATGCCATCTGAATACCTGCCCGGTGGGCGTGGCCACCCAGGACCCGGAACTGCGCAAGCGGTTTACCGGCAAGCCGGAGCATGTGATCAACTACTTCTTCTTCGTGGCCGAGGAGGTGCGCCAGCTGATGGCCAAACTGGGCTTCCGCAACTTCAACGAGATGATCGGCCAGAGCGACCGTCTGGATACCCGCAAGGCGGTGACCCACTGGAAGGCCAAGGGACTCGATTTCTCGCGCATCCTGGCGAAACCGGTGGCCGGGGAGGGCGTGGCGATCCACAACACAGAGGCCCAGGACCACGGGCTGGACAAGGCGATGGATCATCGCCTGATCGAGCTGGCCCAGCCGGCGCTGGAACATGGCGAGGCGGTCAGGATCGAGATCGACATCCACAACTACAACCGCACCTTCGGCGCCATGCTGTCCGGACGGGTGGCCGAGAAATACGGCCACGCCGGTCTGCCTGACGACACCATCTACGTCAAGGCCAGGGGCACGGCAGGCCAGTCACTGGGCGCCTGGCTGACCCGGGGCGTGACCATCGAACTGGCGGGTGAAGGAAACGACTACGTCGGCAAGGGGCTCTCGGGCGGGCGCATCGTGGTCTATCCGCCGGCGGAGTCGGGCATCGACAAGGCCGAAGAGAACATCATCGTCGGCAACACCGTGCTCTATGGCGCCATCGCCGGCGAGTGTTATTTCCGCGGGGTCGGCGGCGAGCGCTTCGCCGTGCGCAACTCGGGCGCCACGGCGGTGATCGAGGGGGTCGGCGACCACGGTTGTGAATACATGACCGGTGGCGTGGTGGTCTGTCTGGGTTCGACCGGGCGCAACTTTGCCGCCGGCATGTCCGGCGGCATCGCCTACGTGCTGGATGAGGACGGCAGCTTCGAGCAGCGCTGCAATCTCTCCATGGTCGACCTGGAGCCGATCCGGGACGAGGACGATGCGTTGGAGACGCTGGATCATCAGGGCGGCGACCTGGAGACCAAGGGGCGGGTCGATGTCAGTCACGACATGACCCGGTTCGATTCCATCCGGCTCCGGCAGTTGGTTGAGAACCACCTGCATTACACCAACAGTACCGTTGCACAGAAGATCCTCGACAACTGGGGTGAGTATCTGCCGAAGTTCGTGAAGGTGATGCCGGTGGATTATCGTCGCGCCCTGCTGGAGATGCAGGTGGCGCAGGCGCGAGGTAATGAAGTTGTCAAGGGGAGTCACTAATCATGGGTAAGCCAACAGGTTTCAAGGAGTATCCGCGTCAGGACCGCAGCTATGCGCCGGTAGCCGACCGGCTGACTCATTTCAGCGAGTTCACCATCGAACTGAGCAGCGACGAACTGAGTATTCAGGGCGCGCGCTGCATGGACTGTGGCATCCCCTTCTGTCACAAGGGGTGCCCGGTGGACAATATCATCCCCGACTGGAATGACCTGGTTTATCACAAGGACTGGAAATCGGCCATCGAGGTACTCCACTCCACCAATAACTTTCCCGAGTTTACCGGGCGCATCTGCCCGGCGCCCTGTCAGGAAGCGTGTACGCTGAACCTGACCGATGAGCCGGTGACCATCAAGAGCATCGAGCTGGCGATTGTCGAGAAGGCGTGGGAAGCGGGCTGGATCCAGCCCCAGATCGCCCGCCACAAGAGCGGTAAACGGGTCGCCATCGTCGGCTCCGGACCGGCCGGACTGGCCTGCGCCCAGCAGTTGGCACGGGTGGGTCACTCGATCTCGGTGTTCGAAAAGGAGAACCGTATCGGCGGGTTGCTGCGTTACGGGATTCCCGACTTCAAGCTGGACAAGCAGGTGATCGACCGCCGCATGGGGCAGATGCAGGCGGAAGGGGTCAAGTTCCACGCCAATACCCACATCGGCCTCGATATCCCGGCCAAGGAGCTGGTGGACAAGTTTGATGCGGTGGTACTGACCGGCGGTTCGGAACAGCCACGGGACCTGCCGGTGCCGGGACGTGAGCTGAACGGCATCCACTTTGCGATGGATTTCCTGCGCATGAACAGCCATCGGGTGCAGGGTGACGAGGTCGGCGACGGGTTCATCTCCGCCGCGGGCAGGCACGTGGTGGTGATCGGCGGTGGCGATACCGGATCGGATTGCATCGGCACCTCCAACCGCCAGGGCGCGGAGTCGGTGACCCAGATCGAGATCATGCCGCGGCCGCCGGAAAAAGAGGACAAACTGACCATCTGGCCCTACTGGCCGAACAAACTGCGCACCTCCTCCTCCCAGGAAGAGGGCTGCGAACGGATCTGGAGTGTCGCCACCAAGGCATTCCTGGATGATGGGAAGGGCAATGTCAGGGCGGTCCGCTGTATCAAGGTGGAGTGGCAGCAGAGCGACTCGGGCGACTGGAAAATGAGCGAGGTGGCCGGCTCCGAGTTCGAGCTCAAGGCCGACCTGGTGACCCTGGCGATGGGCTTTGTGCATCCGGTGCATGATGGCATGCTCAATGAGCTGGGCGTGGGCCTGGATAGCCGTGGCAACGTCAAGGGGGATACCGAAGGGAGCGAGGCGTATCGCACCTCCATCGGCGGGGTGTTTGCGGCCGGCGACATGCGCCGCGGGCAATCGCTGGTGGTCTGGGCGATTCGTGAGGGCCGCCAGTGTGCCCGCGCCGTGGATGAGTACCTGATGGGGAGCTCCGAGCTGCCGCGCTGACAATATATCGCCGGAGGCGGTTGGCAAAAAGGGCGGTGGCCGGGAAGGCCACCGTCCTTTTTTTATCCCGGGATGGCCAGGATTGTAAAGAGCCCCAACGAGGCATCGACGGGCCGCCCATCGGCCAGGGTAGGCACAGGGGCCTGCCCCTACAACTGGTCATTCGGAACCACGGATGGACACAGATTCACACGAATAGGAGATCAGAATCCTGAATCTGTGTTTATCGGTGTCCATCCGTGGTTCTCCAGGTCCCGCCCAGCCATTATGCCCGGTGTTAAATAATTCGTCCGTAATGCCCCACCCCTCTGGCACCCACCAAACCATCGGAGGGGGTTGTAGTAAATTTATTCGCGCTTATTTGCGATCATTCCATCCTTAGGTCCGTAAGCGGTGCATTGCATCCTCGGCTCCGTAAACGGTACATCCCTGTACCACTCCTCTTGCACCACTCCTCGCGGCCAAAAATGAATCCTTGCCAAGAGATGCTGGGGATAGACTTCGCCAAATTTGGAATTGCTGGACAATCAGTGTTGATATTATAATTGCGAATCGTTATTATTAGCCTTCCTGGTTTCTGAACGGGGCCTATGATCGCCTCCGGGGTGGAGGACCGGGCCTGTGGAGTACGGATTCGCCATGAAATACGCTTTTATTTCTCTCTGGTTATTGCTGCCCGCTATCGGTTGGGCCGGCGAGCCCGCCGGCTGGCTGAACGTGGCCGAGGCCGTGGTGGAACATATCGACGCGGCCGAGCAGTCCTACCTGGCCGGGGACGCGAAACAGGCCAAACGCTCGGTGGTGAGTGCTTACTTCGGTGTCTTCGAGGACCGCAAGATGGAGGCGGCCATGCGCATGGAGTTGGGGGCCAAGCACACCTACCAGGTGGAGCGGCGGTTCGGCGACCTGCGCAAGGCGATCCAGAAGGGGCTGGACGGGGCCGAGGTGAGCGCCATTGCCGAGTCGATCCGGGTGGCGATGCGCCGGGATGCGGAGAAGTTGGACCAGGCCGGCATCCCCCTGGAAGTGTTCAAGGTGAACCAGTGAGCCTGCGCTGGCTGCTGCTCCTGCTGTTGTTCCCGGTGGCCGGTTTCGGGGCCGTCGAGACGCCCGACGCAATGCCCGATACATCACCCGATTTCGCCACCGTGGTGGCCGAACTGACCCGTCAGGGCGACCGGATCGTGGCCGAATACCGGCCGGAGGAGGGGATCGATACGGCGGATGCCGTCTCCGGGCTCTATTTCGATATCTTCGAAGGGAGTGGCATGGAGGTGGCCATCGGCATGCGCGACCCGGCGCTGAAAAGTGAACTGGAATCGCGCTTCGGCAAGATCATCGGACTCGCCTCGCGTGAACGTGCCGCTGACGAGGTGGCGGCCGCCTGGCATGAACTGCGCACCCAACTGGAACAGGTAGCCGACGCCCAGCAGCCGGCGGAGAGCGATTTCTGGGGGCTGTTTGTGCAGGCGTTCCTGATCCTGCTGCGCGAGGGCTTCGAGGCGATGCTGGTGATCACGGCACTGGTGGCCTACCTGCGTCGTCAGGGCGCGGCGGAGCAGGTGCGGGTGGTCTATCACGGCACGGCCTGGGCGCTGCTGGCGAGCCTGCTCACCGCTTGGCTGTTCAGCGTGGTGCTGCAGATTTCCGGTGCCGGCCGGGAGGCGCTGGAGGGCGTCACCATGCTGCTGGCCGCGGCGGTGCTGTTCTACGTCAGCTACTGGCTGATCTCGAAAAGCGAGGCGGCCCGCTGGCAGGCCTTTATCCATGACCAGATCAGCAGCGCCCTCTCCCGGGGCAGCCGCTTCGCCCTGGGCCTGGCGGCGTTTCTGGCGGTCTACCGCGAGGGTGCCGAGACCGTGCTCTTCTATCAGGCGCTGAGCGGCCAGGCGGATGGCCAGTGGTGGCCGCTGCTGGGCGGTTTCGCCCTGGCCCTGGCCGCGCTGCTGCTGCTTTACCGGCTGATGCAGGCGGCCTCGTTCAGACTGCCCATCGGACTCTTTTTCACCCTGACCGCGGTACTGCTCTACTATCTGGCCGTCACCTTTGCCGGGAATGGTGTGCTGGAGCTGCAGGAGGCCGGCTGGCTGGGGATCACCCCGGTTGACGGGGTTGCCCGGATCAGCTGGCTGGGCCTCTACCCCACCCTGGAGAGCCTGTCGGCCCAGTTGCTGCTGCTGATCCCGCTGCCGTTGGCCATGGTCTGGTGGTGGAACCAGCGCCGTCGGGCACCGGCCGGGGCCGGGTCGTGAATGTACCGGTATACCAGAAGCTGACCGGCCACCCGGTGGCCGGGCAGCTGGCGTCCATCCCGATACGGGTGGCCGGGACCCTGGACGCCCGCCTCGCCGGTCCGCTGGAGGCCTTTTTTGTCCGCCACCGGGAGCGGCTGGTATGGCTGCATGCCGGCATGTTCCTGTTTTTCCTTGCGGTGATCTTCGTGCCGCTGTTGCTCCCCGAGGCGGCGGAAGATTCCACGCCGCTGACTAATTTCACCCGCTTTGCCAATTACGCCATGTGGGGGCTCTGGTTCCCCCTGGTGTTTCTCTCGGTGATCTTCACCGGTCGCAGCTGGTGCGGCCTGCTCTGCCCCATGGGGGCGGCCTCCGAATGGGCGAACAAGCGGGGGCTGCAGCGACCGATCCCGGCCTGGGTGCGTTGGGAGGGGACGCCCATTATCAGTTTTCTGCTCATCACCCTGCTGGGACAGACCGTGGGTGTGCGTGATCACCCGGAGGCGGTGGCCGAGGTGTTTGGCAGCACCCTGTTGGCAGCGATCGTGCTGGGCTTCGTTTACGGGCGCAACAAGCGCGCCTGGTGTCGGCATATGTGTCCGATCGGCCTGCTGCTGGGGGTGTTCTCGCGCATCGGTGCCGTGCAGTTCGCCCCGAAAAGGAAAAAATCCGGCGGTGACCGGTTTACCGAGAAGGGGGTCTGTCCGACCATGATCGATATCCCCCGCAAGGAGGAGTCGCGCCACTGCATCGAGTGCTTCCGCTGTGTCAATCCCCAGTCGCAAGGGGGGTTGTTCCTGCGTTTGCGACGGCCGGGCGAGGAGATCGAGCAGATCCGCCGGCACCATCCCAATCCCTACGAAGTGGGCTTTCTGTTCCTGGGTACCGGGATTGCACTGGGCGGCTTTCTCTGGCTGGTACTGCCCCAGTATCAGCAGCTGCGCCAGGCGGTCGGTGGCTGGTTCATCGAGCGCGGCTGGTACTGGATCGGCGAATCCGGCCCCTGGTGGCTGATGAGTGTGCATCCGGAACGGCGCGAGGTGTTCAACTGGCTCGATTTCACCCTGATTGTCGGTTTCATGCTGGCTGTCATGCTGCTCCTAAGCCTGCTGCTGTCATTAACCACCGGGTTGTCTGCCTGGCTGGCCGGGCGGCTGGGCGCGGATCGCGGTTTGGCGGAGCGGTTTGTTGAGTTGGGCTATCAGTACGCGCCGGTAGCGATGGTCTCCCTGGTGCTGGGCCTGGGGGGGGAGCTCTTTTCACCCCTCACCACCCTGGGTATGTCGGCCGCCATGGTCGGCCTGGTGAAAGGGGGGCTGTTCAGTCTCGGCCTGTTCTGGAGCCTCTATCTCGGACGGCAGATATTGATCCATCAAGGGCTGCGGGGCCACGGATTGTGGGTGCCCCTGCTACCAGGCGTGACAGGAAGCATGTTGGTTGGCCTGGCTTGGTGGCCGGCCGTATTCGGAATTTAGTAACGCCCCGTCGGGGGTGAATCTCCTGGCGGGTTTTTTTTGGCTCAGTAACGCGAATGAGTCGTATTATAATGCTGGAGAGTTATATGAAAAGAGGTGCATTGAGTCTGGCCCTGGCGGGTCTGTTGGGAAGTGCCGTCGTCAGCGCCGGCGAACAGCCGATCGGTGATCCGGTGGAGCTGAACGGCATGGAGATTGCCGCGGTCTATCTGCAGCCGACCAAGATGGAGCCGATGCTGCCCGGCATGGGCAATACCGATATCCACCTGGAGGCGGACATCCACGCCATCAAGGGCAACCAGAACGGTTTCGGCGAGGGTGAATGGATGCCCTATCTGGATATCAGCTACACCATCACCAAGCAGGGCGACGGCTGGTCGACCACCGGCAGCTTCATGCCCATGGTAGCCTCCGACGGCCCCCACTATGCGGACAACATCAAGCTCAACGGCCCCGGCAAATATCACCTGAAATACCACATCAAGCCACCGGCCTATAATGGTTTCTATCGGCATACCGACAAGGAGACCGGCGTCGGTGCCTGGTGGGCACCGTTTGACCTGGAGTGGGATTTTGCCTTTGTCGGCGTGGGGAAGAAAGGCGACTATTGATCGCACGGTCACGGCCTGACAGGTACGCACGGCGCCATGGATTGCCACTGGCGCCGTGTGTCGTTGGCGGTTTCGGTGTAAACTCGCCCCCTTACCGGCATTACGGGCCGGTTGTCTCTCGGTGTCAACAAAGGAAACCCGCTGTGTCCAGCTTGAAAAACGATCGATTTCTCCGTGCCCTGCTTCGTGAACCCGTCGACATGACCCCGGTCTGGATGATGCGCCAGGCGGGTCGTTATCTGCCGGAATACCGGGCCACCCGGGCCAGGGCGGGCAGCTTCATGGATCTCTGCATGAACCCGGAACTGGCCTGCGAGGTGACCCTGCAGCCGCTGGAGCGTTTTCCCCTCGATGCCGCCATCCTGTTTTCCGATATCCTTACCATTCCCGACGCCATGGGCCTGGGGCTCTATTTCACCGAGGGTGAGGGGCCGAAGTTCAAGAACCCGGTGCAGGACGAGGCGGCCGTCGCCGCGCTCGGCGTGCCCGATCCGGAGGATGATCTGGGTTATGTCATGGACGCGGTACGCACCATCCGCCGCGAGCTTGATGGGCGGGTACCGCTGATCGGCTTCTCCGGCAGTCCCTGGACCCTGGCCACCTACATGGTGGAGGGGAGCAGTACCAAGAATTTCGCCAAGGTGAAGGAGATGATGTTCGACCGGCCCGACCTGATGCACAGCCTGCTGGGCAAGGTGGCGGAGTCGGTGATCGGTTATCTCAATGCGCAGATCGCCGCCGGTGCCCAGGCGGTGATGGTGTTCGATACCTGGGGCGGGGTACTCAGTCCGCGTGATTACCAGCTCTTCTCGCTTGCCTACATGGAGCGGATCGTCAAGGGCCTGGTGCGCGAGAACGAGGGCCGCCAGGTGCCGGTGATCCTGTTCACCAAGGGTGGTGGCCAGTGGCTGGATGCCATGTCCCGCACCGGCTGTGATGCCCTGGGGGTGGACTGGACCACCGACCTGGCGGATGCCCGCATCCAGGTTAAGGACCGGGTGGCGCTGCAGGGCAATGTCGATCCGAGCATTCTCTATGCCGCGCCCGAGCGTATCCGTGAAGAGGTGGGCCGGGTGCTGGCCAGCTACGGTCACGGTCCCGGGCACGTGTTCAATCTCGGCCACGGCATCCACCCGGATGTGAATCCGGAGCATGCCGGGGTGCTGGTGGAGGCGGTGCATGAGCTGAGCCAGGCCTATCACAGTCCCGGGGTGAAGGGGAAAAGCTGGGGCAGCGACTGATTCATCGGCCGCTTGAACGGGCGCATAAAAAACCCCCGACCGGGAGACCGGTCGGGGTTTTTTATTTCGTAGTAGCCGATTTGGCCCAAACACCAATCGGCGTAGGGGCAGGCTCTTATGCCTGCCCCGGTGCGTGGATCAGAACGCGTAGCTCAACATCAGGGTCAGTTTCTCATAGTCGTCGCTGGCGGCGTCGGCATCGATATCGGCATAGACCAGGTCAACGCTGAGGTTCTCGGCGATCTCCGCCAAGTCATAGCCCAGGGTCAGATTGATCTCCCGCTCCTCGGCATTGCCGGCGTAGTCGCTGTTGCCGACCAGCAGCCCCAGGGTGGCGTGGCCCAGGCTGTACTCGGCGCCCAGGTACCAGGTTTGGGCATCGGCCTCATAAACCTGGTTCCCCTCCTCGAAGGGATTGATGTTTTCACCCAGGTCATCCAGATGGCCCACACCGCCCTGCTTGTCGGTTTGGATATAACCGGCCGCCAGGGCTAGTTCACCCAGGGCGCCGCGCAGCTCCAGGTGCAGGATGGCGCCGTCCGCCTCACCCGTCACATCCACATCCGAGGTGGCGTAGTGGGCGGTCAGGCCCAGTCCGGAGCCGTGTTCGAAATCGGCCTTCAGGCCCAGGCCGTCGAATACCTCGTCCTCATGGATATAGTAGGGATTGAGCAGCAGCCCCTCGGCCGGTGCGATCTTCGCATCCAGGAACCAGGCGCCGTCGTCGCCGATGTCGGTGAAGCTGTCCTGCAGGTCGTCCTCGTCCGCCACCGCCAGGCTGCGGCTGTAACCGGCGGTGAGTTCGGTGTTGGGCAGGGTGTCGCTGGTCAGGGTCAGGGCCTCATGAAAATCGGCGACCCACTCCAGATCGATCTCCTGGCGCCCCAGCACGGCACCGAACCCGTCACCCCGGTAGCTCATATACGCCTCGGTCACCAGGGTGCCGACGCCCTCGTCCGAGTCGTCTGAATTCTTCTCGTAAACCTCGCTGCCGTGGCGCAGGGCGAGCCCGAGCTGCAGGCCGTTGAGTGGCGCGGTCTCATATTTCAGCCCGAGAAAACCGGTGCCGTAGGCGCTATCGGCGGCGCTCCGGTTGTCTATCCCATTGTAATAAAGATTGAGATCGCCACTGACGGTGCCGTTCTTGAATGCGTCGGCCAGGGTATCGGCCTGTACGTTGTGCATGCCCAGTAGCGACAGCATCGCTACGCCAAGATATCGCTTTTTCACGTGTTCCCCTTGTATCTACTGATGGCTTGTTAAAGATCTTGCCGATTGCCGGCAACCCGCCCCTTGGGCCGGGTCGTCGTCGTTTCACTTATTTTCATGCCGCGGTGGTACCGCCCTCGGATCACGCTAGCCCCCCGCGAATCCGCTCAGGCCGGCCAGCAACAGCGCCGCCAGGGCGGTTGCCCAGAGCAGTCCGGTCGAGATGCCGCTCAGGGCCCAACTCCGGCGGGACCGGGCGGGCGTTTGGGTGGTGATATTCATTAGCATGGTGATTGGCGGCCCAATTGGGCTTAAGTATCCGTCCGGCTCAGCTGGGACAGCTCCTTGGCGAAGGCCGAAAGGCCGGAGCTGCGCAGCGGTATGAAGGCCTTGGCGTTCTGTTTGCAGAAGCGTTTGACCTTCAGGCAGGCATCATGGCTGATGCAGTCGATCGGGCAGAACACCATGTCCGCCTTGCTCAGCAGGCAGTGCAGGTTGGCCCGGCTCTCCTCCACGCCCCCGTCATGGTGCTCGAAGCGGCCATGGCATTTTTCCACCAGGGTGCGGAAGTGGGGGGACAGCGAGGTCCGGCCGCCCACGTAGACGATCTGTCGCCCACAGAGGTCGGTTGCCGGTGCGGCGGCTGCCTGATCGGTGACCAACAGCTGATGGAAGGCCAGCTCGGCGGCCTGCTGTTCCGCTTCGGCCTCGCGGAGTGCCGTCCGCGCGGACTCCAGCTGTTCTTGCAGATGGTCGTTGCGCCGGCTCAGGCTGATGAGTCGGCGCCGGGTCCGCTCCAGCTGCCGCAGTGACTGGGTCAACTCGCGTCGGCTGGCGCAGAGCTGCTCACTCAGGTCGGCCTCGGTGGGCGCGGACGCCTGCTTGTCCCGGGCAAGGCGGCGCAGCAGTTGCGCCTCCAGCTCTGCGATCACCGCGTCTTTTTGCGCCAGCTGCTGCCGCTGTTGGCGGGCCGTGTGCAGCGCCGACTCCCTCAATTCGGCCATGCCGGCTTCCAGTGTGGCGAGGCGCCTCAGGTCCGCACGATTGGAGGCCCCGGCCAGGTGCGACAGCATATGCACGTCGCCATAGACCCGTTGGATCAGCTCCGGACTGGTGTGCGGGAGCGTCACCAGGCCCCAGAAGGGACCAGCGATATCACCCGTCTGCAGGGCCTGCGCCCAATGGCTGCGCAGCGCCTTGTCGTCGCCCTTGGCCAGCTGGCTGATGGGGGTGCGGTATTTTCTGTCCAGCAGGCGGGTCAGCAGCCGGGCGGCATGGCACTCCTGGCCGGCACTGGCGACCAGGGCGTTATGGGCGTCATAGTCGCTGTGTTTCGGCTCCAGGATGAGGCCGGCCTGGCGGATCACCTTATGCAGTTCCTGCAGGGTCAGGCAGGTGCCGAGGATGGCGCAGTGAAAGCGCCGGTCAACCTCCCAGAGCCGCAGCCGTCTGGATGCGGGTGCCCGGGGGGGCGCAAAACGTTTCTTGGTCAGATCGCACACGGTGCCGGTTCTCCCGCGGTGAATCCCAGACGCTCGGCATAGCTGAGCCCCTCGTCCTGGATATCCTCCAGGCTCAATTCGCCACTCTCCAGCAGGGGGATGATCCAGGCGGCGCCGCAGCGCAAAATCTCCTGACCTGTCTCGGCATCCAGCAGGCGCAGGCAGGGATCGCTACGTTCCAGCCAGGCATCTATGACACAGCGCATCTGTTTGTCTCCTTGTGACTTGGAGATCGATGATAATCATTATCATTCGCATGTCAAGATGCGATGGATTCTTTCTTGCAGGCGGGACAAACATTAATAATGCGGCGGGATCTCGTTGCCGCCATCCTCGGCGGGTGACAGGTTGCGCATCTGCTGGTGCAGCTCCCTGATCGCCTGCTGCAGGGTAGTGAGCTGGTTCTGCAGCTGGCTGACGGTCAGGTTGAGCTGATGAATGGCGTCTTCCTGGAAGGCGACGCGGCTCTGCAGGTCGATGATTTCGTTGTTCATGCCTTATGCTCCCGGGACAGGTATTCGATTGACTGCATCTCCTGCAGCCGGCTGACGGCGCGCTCAAACTCGGCCTGCAGTCGCTCCCCCTGATACAGCTCCCGCGGGCCGGCCGCCGCGCTGATGATCAGTTTCACCCCGCGGTCGTAAAACTCGTCCACCAGGTAGACAAGGCGCCGGGCGGCGTTATCCAGTTCGCCGGTCAGTAGCGGGATATCCGATATGATCACGGTATGATAACAGCGCGCCAGTTCTAGGTAGTCGGCCTGACTGCGCGGTGGGCCGCAGATGGCAAAAAAGTCGAACCAGACCAGATCGTCGGCCAGCCGCTCGACCGCTATCTCCCGCCCATACAGGGTGATGCTGCCGCCGCGCCGTCCCGGTTCCGGCGCCAGCTGATCGAACTCCTCATCGAGGCGTTCGCTGACGGCCGCTTCCAGGGGGGTGTGGTAGACCGTGGCCTGTTCCAGATAGCGCAGGCGGTAATCGGTGGCGCTATCCAGATGGATCACCCGGGTATGCTGTTTGATCAGCTCGATGGCGGGCACGAAACTGGCCCGCTGCAGGCCGTTGCGGTAGAGGTGGTCCGGTGCGGTGTTGGAGGTGGTCACCAGGGTGACACCGCGGCTGAACAGGTATTTCAGCAGCTGTGCCAGGATCATGGCATCGCCGATATCGGTGACGATGAATTCGTCCAGGCAGAGGATGCGGGTGCGGGCGGCCAGCCCCTCGGCGACCTGCTCCAGCGGATTCCTCACCCCCTTGAGGCGGTTCAGCGATTCATGGGTGTCGCGCATGAAGTGATGGAAATGGATGCGCAGCTTGGCATCGAACGGGAGCTGGTTGAAGAAGATATCCACCAGCCAGGTCTTGCCCCGGCCGACACCCCCCCACAGGTAGATGCCCTTTTCGGGGGTGATTTCCTGACGCTGCCTACGCTTCAACAGGCGGCTGAAGAGATCCGCTTCCGCCGGCGGCGGCGCCGGCCGGATCAGCCGCTGGTAGAGCGTCTGGAGTTCAGCGACCACGGCGGCCTGATCCGGGTCCGCCAGCACAAGGTCCTGTTGCAACTGTTGCCGGTAATATTGCTCGGGTGTCATCCGCGCAAGAATACCGGAACAGGCAGGAGATTGCCTAGGAGCCTGTCGGATTTAACACTGACCTACTGCGGAAAAGCCGAATTTGGCCATATTTTTCGATCTTTCTCGTTAAATAGGTCCACTATTCGCCTCGAAAGATCGAAAAATCTGGCTCAAATCGGCTTTCCCTCGCTACGGTCGGTCAAAACCGACAGGCTCCTAGTTTGTTACTCCTTGTCCCCGGAATAGCGCTCGTCCAGATTGGCCGGACAGAGCACGCTGCGCATGGTGCCGATCAGGGTCAGCAACTGGCCGTTACGAATCCGGTAATAGATGCGGTTGGCCTCTTTCCTTGCGACCACGATATGCTTGTTGCGCAGCTGCTCCAGGTGTTGCGAGATATTGCTCTGGGAGGTGCCGGTGCGCTCCACGATCTCGCCCACCGACAACTCGTCATCGCCCAGGGAGCAGAGAATCTTCCAGCGCAGCGGATGGGCCATCGCCTTGAGGGCATTGGCCGTCAGCGTGGTGTCTTCATATTCCAGAGGTGGTTGGCCTTGATCGTTCATGTTTAACTCCTGTTACGGCTCAGGAAGGCATGCCGGCTGCGGAGGTGTCCGCTGCCGGCACATCCTGCCGGATATAGCCGCTCATGTCCTTGGCGATACATAAAATATCGGTAATCTCCCCACACGAGTCGGTTACGGCGCTCCGCGAGAACAGAATCGGAATGCGCCGTCCCTCACGGGTGATGAAGCGGGCCTCGATCTGGCTCAGGGCACCGACCCGGATCAGCGCCTCCAGCCAGGTGCCCATAAAGGCCCCGGCCTGCTCGTCACCCTCTTCTTCAAAGATATCACCGATGCCCATTCCCAGCAGCTCCTCGTCGCTGTAGCCCAGCATCTGCCGCAGCGCCGGGTTGACCTCGCGGATCTTTCCTTCGGGGCTCAACACCAGCAGCGCCTCACCCATGTAGTGGATGATGTTTTCCAGGTGCTGTTTGGCCTGGGCCAGTGCGGCGGTGCGCTCGGCCACCTTCTGTTCCAGTACCCGGTTGAGCTGGCGCTCTTTCTCGATCAGGCGGAAATAGGTGCTGATCTTGTTGATCAGCTGGTTGTCGTCGATCGGTTTCAGCAGATAGTCCACCGCCCCCACTTCATAGCCCTTCTGCTGGAACTCCCGGGTCTTGAAGGCGGCGGTGAGGAAGATGATCGGTATGTCCCGGGTCTTTTTGCGGATCTTCAGCATGGAGGCGGTCTGAAAGCCGTCCATCTCCGGCATCTGCACATCGAGAATGATCAGGTCGATGTGGGATTCACCGAGGGCGATGTCCAGTGCCTGTTGCCCGCCAGTGGCCTCCAGGATGGCGACGTCCATATGCTGCCGCAGCAAGGTGCGCAGGGTGAACAGGTTGTGCTCGTGGTCGTCCACGGCCAGGAGGGTAAATCCACTATAGCGGTTCATGCGGCACATCCCTGTGCCGCACCCTGGCGGGCGGCCTTCGGCCGTGAAAATAGTCTCTCCTGCCAATTTTTCATTATTCGGTGTCTACGGCTTCCGCTGGAAGAAGTTGTCCTAACAATTGGTGCAGCGCGCCCGGGTCGATCGGTCGCCGGATCAGGGCATCCGCGCCGGCCGCCAGACAGGCCGCCTCGGTCTCGGATTCCGCTTCGCTGAGGATGGCGAGCACCGGCAGCGGTTGGGCCTGTTTGATGCGTTTGATCGTATCACAGCCGTTGTCACCGGGGGGTATGACGTCGATCAACACCAGGGCGAATGGTTCGTCGGCCATCAGCTCGGCCGCCTCGCCGGCACTTTCCGCCGCCGTGACCCGCAGGCCGGCCTGTTCCAGCAGCGGGGTCAGTTGCAAGAGGTGATGCAGATTGGCATCCACCACCAGCACCGAATGCCGGCCCAGATAGGGATCGGGGTTCACGGTTTCCGGGGTGCTGGGGGGGGGCCTCTCCTGCTCCGGGGCCGCCGACTCCGCCGCGCGCAGAGCGGGCCCCAGTTCAGCGGGTAGCAGCAGGGTGAACCGGCTGCCCTGCCCCGGGCGGCTGCGCAGGCGGATATCCCCGCCCAACAGCCGGGCCAGCTGGCGGCTGATGGTCAGGCCCAGGCCGGTGCCCCCGTAGCGGCGGTTGGTCGCGCCATCGGCCTGCTTGAACGCCTCGAAGATCTCCGCGTGTTGCTCCGCCGGAATACCGATTCCGCTGTCGCTGACGCTGATCTGCAGGGCGTAACTGTCCGCATCCGCCGGGTCAGCGGCGGCCACCCGCAGCACCGCCTCGCCCGTTTCCGTGAACTTGACCGCGTTGGAGAGGAAATTCTTCAGGATCTGGCGCAGTTTGTCCGGGTCGCTGGTGATCTGTGCCGGCGCCGTCCGGCCCAGTTCCAGGCGCAGTGACAGCCCCTTGGCGTCAAACTGCGGCTGGACCAGCTCCACCAGGCCCTGCAGCAGCGGGATCACGGCAACGCTTTGCGGATGCAGGGGGGTGCGCCGCGCCTCGATGCGGGAGAGATCGAGGATGTTGTCGATCAGCGCCTGCAGGTCGCGGCCCGCCTCGTGGATGACCCGCGCCTGTTTGAGCTGATCATCGCTCAGACCATGCTGCGCGCCGGCCAGCAGTTTGGAGAGCAGCAGGATGGAGTTGAGCGGTGTCTTCAGCTCATGGCTGATATTGGCCAGGAACTGCGACTTGTAGCGGTTGGACTCCTCCAGTTCCCGGGCGTGGGCACGCAGGTGGCGCGAGGTGCGGCCATGCTCCTCGGCCAGGCGGGAGAGGTTCATGCCCAGGCGCTTGAGCTCCTGGGGGCCTTTCCAGTCGAAGCTGACCGGGGTCTCCTCCTCGAGGATCTGCTGAATGCCGTCGATCAGTTCGCGGCTCAGGCGTTCCGCCCGTTTCGCCAGCCAGCGCGAGGCGAGCCAGGTGGCCAGCATCAGCAGGAAGATAATGCTCAGTACCCGCAGGGTGAGGGCGTTGCGGAACTCGGCGATGGGCGAGGGATCCACCCGCCGACCGACCCAGAGCGAGCGCGACCGCTCGGTGCGGAACATCGGCACCCACATGATCTGCTCGTTGGCCCCCTTCCAGAGCACCGGCTGCTCCTCCGCGAACAGCGCCGCCAGTCCGGGGTACCGTGCGAAGGCATTGCCGGTCGGGGCGTCGGGGGCGGGAATCTGCAGAAAACTGCCGTCATTGTTGACCCACAGGGTATCGCGGTAGAAACGGGCGATGCCGCCCACATCGATATTCAGCATCACGGCGCCGATGGGCGGGCGGTTCTCCCGGCCCAGGATCGGCGTCACCAGCCGCAGGGTCATGAAGCGGCGCGGGTCCAGGGCACCCGCGACCGGATTGAGGCTGAGCGCGCTCACCAGCACCCGCCCCGGCTCCGCCTGCAGCGCGGCGCTAACCAGCGTTTCGGGGGCCTTGCCGGGACGCCGGACGGTGGGTTGCCAGGACTGGTTCTCAGGGTCCCGGTCGAGCCAGAACCGCTCGTCGCCCCGGGCGTCGAGGAACACAATCTGGACGATATCCAGCTGTTCCTGGAGGATCTGGTTGATCCACTGGATGTAGCGGGTACGTGCCAGATCGATGGTGTCGCTGTCACCCGCCTCCTCTTCACCCAGCAGCGTGCCCGGTTCCGGCAGCTTGGCCAGCAGCCGTACCATCTCGTGGCGACTGGCCAGGTGCTGGTCGAGATCACGGAAGTCGGCGCGCAGGTTCTGCAGGTGCGCCTTCTGATAGAACAGGTCCATGCGCTCCAGCACCAACGGCAGATTGATCGCTACCGCGATCAGCAGCGGAGTGAAGGCGAAGGCGAAGAAGAACAGCAGTATCTGGGTGCGGAGTTTCACATCAGGTTGCTAAACGGCTACCGGTGCAGGCACATTAACCCAGGCGGTGGATATCCGCAAAGCGTGGCGGGTCTTTTCGAGTGCCCCGGGAGTCTGTCCGGGCCGGGGGTCAGAGTGCCTTGACCAGTTCCAGCACCACCTGGGCGTGGCCCTTAGGCTTCACGTCATAGAGGGCGTGGCGGATGACGCCCTGCTTGTCGATGACGAAGGTGGAGCGCTGGATGCCCATGCGTTTCTCGCCGTGCGCCTCCTTCTCCTTCCACACGTAATAGTCCTGGCACAGGGTACCGTCGATATCGGCCAGCAGCCCGATAGTCAGCCCGTTCTTGTCGCGAAAATCGCCATGGCTGAGGCAGTTATCCATGCTGACCCCGAGCACATCGGTTTCCACGGCCTGGAAATCATCCATCAGATCGGAGAATTCCAGGGCCTCGATGGTGCAGCCCGGGGTACTGTCCTTGGGATAGAAATAGAGCACCAGATTGCGCTTGCCCAGATAGTCTCCGAGCTCGGATTTTTCCAGGTCCGCATTGGGCAGGGCAAAATCCGGCGCTTGATCACCGACTTTCAGCATGACTCCTCCTCAGGTGTCGTGACTCTCTCTAGTTATGGCTACTGAATCTATTGACGTTGCCGGGGCGCGTCAACCTCTGGTTTGTTACTGTAATAGTGGCACAGGATTCTCCGCCGGCGGGCGAATGGCGCTCCGTTCTGTGCGATTTTTCGGTGGCCCACAGGGCGGGTGGTGCCCGCCGATGATGGCGCCCATAGGGCGCGCCTGTACCGGGCTATGCGGGGGACGGTCTAACCCGCGGACGTTTCGGGATCGTAGCCGAGATTGGGCGCCAGCCAGCGCTCCGCCTCCGCCAGGCTCATCTGCTTGCGCACGGCATAGTCGGCCACCTGATCGCGGGCCAGTTTGCTCACGGCGAAGTAACGCGCCTCGGGGTGGCTGAAGTAGAGGCCGCTGACGGCGGCGGTCGGCACCATGGCCATGGCATCGGTCAGCCAGATACCGGTCTGGGCCTCCACGTCCAGCAGCTCCCAGAGGATGCGCTTCTCGGTGTGATCCGGGGTGGCCGGGTAGCCGATGGCCGGGCGGATGCCCTGGTACTGCTCCTTGAGCAGGGCGCGGGTATCCAGCGCCTCATCGGCGGCGTAGCCCCAGAACTCGCGGCGCACCAGCAGGTGCAACTGCTCCGCCAGCGCCTCGGCCAGGCGGTCGGCCAGCGCCTTGAGCATGATGGCGCTGTAGTCGTCGTGCTGGGACTCGAACTCTGCCACCTTCTGGTCGATACCGATGCCGGCGCTGCAGGCGAAGCCGCCGATATAATCCTTGATGCCGCGCCCTTCCGGGGCGATAAAATCGGCCAGGCAGTCGTTGTAGCGGCCGGCCGGCTGCTTGCCCTGCTTGCGCAGGAAATGGAACCGTGTGGCGACATCGCTGCGGGCTTCGTCCCGGTAGACGGTCACGTCATCACCACAACTGTTGGCCGGCAGGATACCGATCACGGCGTTGGCGCGCAGCCATTTCTGCTCGATGAGCTGCGCCAGCATGGCCTGGGCGTCGGCGAACAGCTTGCGCGCCTCCTCGCCCTTCTCCGCATCCTGGAGGATCTTTGGATAGCTGCCGCGCAGCTCCCAGGCGTGGAAGAAGAAGGTCCAGTCGATCAGCGGCACCAACTCCGCCAGGTCGACGTCCTCCAGCAGGTGGATGCCCGGCCGCCGGGGTAGCGGTGGCCGGTAGCTGTCCCAGTCGATAGGTGCCGGGTTGGCCCGGGCCTCGGCCAGCGGGATCAGGTTGCGGTTCTCCTGCTGGCTGGCGCGGCGTGCCCGGGCATCGGCATACTCGCTCTTGATCCGGCTGATGTACTCATCGCGGCGATCGGCGGAGAGCAGGCTGCTGGCCACGCCCACGGCGCGCGAGGCGTCCGGCACATAGACCGCCGGGCCGCTGTAGCCGGGATGGATCTTCACCGCGGTGTGGATCAGCGAGGTGGTGGCGCCGCCGATCAGCAGCGGGATGCGCATCCCCAGCCGCTCCATCTCCCGGGCGATATGCACCATCTCCTCCAGGGAGGGGGTGATCAGGCCGGACAGGCCGATGATATCCACCTTGTGCTCGGCCGCCTTCTGCAGGATGGTCTCCGCCGGCACCATCACCCCCAGGTCGATCACCTCGTAGCTGTTGCACTGCAGCACCACGCCGACGATGTTCTTGCCGATGTCGTGCACGTCGCCCTTCACCGTGGCCAGCAGGATCTTGCCGTTGGGCTGGCTGGTACCGACGCTCTTCTCCTCCTGGATGAAGGGCTCCAGATAGGCCACCGCCCGCTTCATCACCCGCGCCGATTTCACCACCTGGGGCAGGAACATCTTGCCGGCGCCAAACAGGTCGCCGACCCGGTTCATGCCGTCCATCAGCGGCCCCTCGATCACCTCCAGGGAGCGCTTCACCCCCTGGCGCGCGGCCTCGGTGTCCGCCTCGATATACTCGGTGATGCCCTTCACCAGGGCGTGTTCCAGGCGCTGCTCCACCGGCCAGGCGCGCCACGCCAGGTCCTCCTTCTGTTCCATCGCGGCGCCGTCGCCGCGGTATTTCTCGGCGATCTCCAGCAGCCGCTCGGTGCCGTCGGCGCGGCGGTTGAGGATCACGTCCTCCACCCGCTCGCGCAGCTCCACCGGCAGGTCGTCGTAGATCGCCAGCTGGCCGGCGTTGACGATGCCCATGGTGAGGCCGGCCTGGATGGCGTGATAGAGGAACACCGCATGGATCGCCTCGCGCACCGGGTTGTTGCCGCGGAACGAGAAAGAGACATTGGAGATACCCCCGGAGACCAGGGCGTGAGGCAGGGTGGCGGTGATCCGCCGGGTCGCCTCGATGAAGTCGACGCCGTAGTTGTTGTGCTCGTCGATCCCGGTGGCGACGGCGAACACGTTGGGGTCGAAAATGATATCTTCCGGCGGAAAGCCCACCTGCTCGGTGAGCAGCTTGTAGGCGCGGCTGCAGATCGCCACCTTGCGCTCCAGGGTGTCGGCCTGTCCCTCCTCGTCGAAGGCCATCACCACGGCGGCCGCGCCGTAGCGGCGGATCAGGGTTGCCTGGCGGAGGAAGTTGGCCTCGCCCTCCTTCATGGAGATGGAGTTGACCACCCCCTTGCCCTGGATGCACTTGAGGCCCGCCTCCAGCACCTCCCACTTGGAGGAGTCCACCATTACCGGCACCTTGGCGATGTCGGGTTCGGTGGCGATCAGGTTGAGGAAGCGGACCATCGCCGCCTTGGAGTCGAGCATCGCCTCGTCCATGTTGATGTCGATCATCTGGGCGCCGTTCTCCACCTGCTGGCGGCAGATCTCCAGCGCCGTGTCGTACTGCTCCTCCATGATCAGGCGCTTGAACTTGATCGAGCCGGTGACATTGGCACGCTCGCCCACATTGACGAACAGGCTGTCGCGGTCGATGGTCTGGGGCTCCAGGCCGGAGAGGCGGCAGGCGCGCGCGATCGTCGGCAGCGGCCGCGGCTGCCGGCCGGCGATGGCCTCGGCCATGGCACGGATATGCGCCGGGGTGGTGCCGCAGCAACCGCCGACAATATTGAGGAAGCCGCTGGCCGCCCATTCGCCGATCTGTTTCGCCATCGCCGCCGGATCCAGGTCATACTGGCCGAACTCGTTGGGCAGGCCGGCGTTGGGGTGGGCCGAGACGTGGGTCTCGGAGATGCGTGACAGCTCCTCCACGTACTGGCGCAGCTGGTCCGGCCCCAGGGCGCAGTTGAGGCCGATGGAGATCGGCCGGGCGTGGCGCAGGGCGTTGTAGAACGCCTCGGTGGTCTGGCCCGACAGGGTGCGGCCCGAGGCGTCGGTGATGGTGCCGGAGATCATCACCGGCAGGCGCACGCCCTCCTCCTCGTACACCTGTTCCACGGCGAAGATTGCCGCCTTGGCGTTCAGGGTATCGAATATGGTCTCGATCAGGATCAGGTCGCTGCCGCCCTCGATCAGTCCCCGGGTCGCCTCGGCGTAGGCGGTGACCAGGTCATCGAAGGTGATATTGCGGAAACCGGGGTCGTTCACGTCCGGCGACAGCGAGCAGGTGCGGTTGGTCGGGCCCAACACGCCGGCGACAAAGCGCGGCCGCTGCGGGGTGCTGGCCGCGTCCGCCACCTGGCGGGCCAGGCGCGCCGAGGCGAGGTTCATCTCGTGGCTCAGCGACTCCATCCGGTAGTCCGCCATGGAGATGCGGTTGGCGCCGAAGGTGTTGGTCTCCAGGATATCCGCCCCGGCCTCCAGATACGCCTGGTGGATGTCGCCGATCAGTGTCGGCTGGGTGATGGAGAGCAGGTCATTGTTGCCCTTCAGATCGCAAGGCCAGTCGGCGAAGCGTTCGTCCCGGTAGTCCGCTTCCACCAGACTGTGACGCTGAATCATGGTGCCCATGGCACCATCCAGGAGCAGGATGCGCTGCTGCAACAGGGCGAGGAGTTCTGCGGTACGGTCTTTGGGGCGGTTCATGGATCAACTCGATTGCTAGAGAGATAGAGCGGCCTATTATAGGGTGCTCCGGGGGTGCAGGGGAAACGCCGCGGGCGGGACCCGGTTAGTCGTTGTTGTTGCTGGAAAAAGTATCGACATCGGGCCGCTCTATGGGCGCAGTACAAGAAAACGATCCATTTTTACCCGGGAAAGGGATACACTTTTGCCTATGACCTGGCTGGCCCAACAAAATAAAATCACCATGCTTTTCAAGCGGTTGTTGCCATTGCTGTTGTTGCTTTTCCTCGGTGGCCCGGCGGCAGCGGAAACCATCCGGGTCGGTATTCACGAAAATCCCCCCCTGTCGCTGGTCGACAGTCAAGGGGTGGCGCGGGGGTTTGTCATCGACCTGCTGGATCTGATCGCCGCGGCCGAGGGCTGGGAGCTGGAGTACGTCCCCTGCGACTGGGATGAGTGCAACCAGCGGCTGGCGCTGGGTGATATCGCGATGCTGTCGCCGATCTCCTCCAACGAGGCCAAGCAGCGCCGCCTCGACTACAACCGCGAGAGCCTCTACGTGAACTGGGGGCAGATCGTGATGGCGGGCAAGGATGTGATCAAGTCCCCCCTGGACCTGGCGAACAAGACCGTGGTGGCGCTCTCCAGCGATCCCCACTTCGCCGATCTCAAGGAGCTGGCCGCCCGTTTCGACATCAATGTGCGGTTCCTCGAGGTGAGTGACTACGAGTCGGTGCTCGCCTGGGTCGACCAGGGGCCGGTGGATGCCGGGCTGGTGCCGCGTTCGTTCGATCTGGCCGGCTTCCGTCAGTACCCGCTGATCAAGTCGTCGGTGATCTTCAACCCGGCCGAGATCCGGGTCGCCCTCTCCCCGTTCAATGGCCAGATCCCCAACGCCAAGCGCATCCAGCGGCTGGATTATCACCTGACCCGCCTGAAGGGCGATCGGGAATCCTCTTTCTACCAGCTGCAGGAGCGCTGGTTCGGCGATACGGCGACGCTGGAGATCCCGGAATGGCTGATCTGGGTGCTGCTGTTCCTGATGCTGCTGATGCTGATGCTGGCCATTGGCGTGCTGCTGCTGCGCAGTCAGGTAAGGGTGCAAACCGGAGAGATCCGCGAGATGAACCAGCGGTTTACCGCCTTCATGCAGCATCTGCCGGGCATCGCCTACATGAAGTCGGCCTCCGGGCGATATCTGTTCGTCAATCCGGCCTGGGAAAGAACCAATCACCTGAGCGAGGCGGCGGTGCTCGGCCGTAGCGCCGCGGATATCTGGCCGGAACGGGATCTGGCGACGCGGTTGCAGGAGGAGCGCAGGGTGCTGGAGGCTGGCGAGGTGGTGGAGAGCACCGAAATCCATCCCTGGGGCGATCGTCCGACTCAGTGGCAGATGGTCCGCTTTCCCATTACCGGACTCTCTGGTGAAATGGAGATGGTGGGTGGTATCGGACTCGATGTGACCGCCCAGCAGGAGACGGCACGGGAGCTGAGCCACCTGCACCAGCAGCTGGAGCTGCTGCTGGAGTCCGCCGGCGACGGCATCTGCGGCCTCAACGGCATCGGGCGTTGCACCTTTGCCAATCCAGCCGCCCTGGAGCTGCTCGGCTACAGCCGCGAAGAGCTGACCGGCAGCAAGTTTCACGATCTGGTGCAGCACACCCGGGCCGATGAGACCGCCTTCCCCGAAGAGGAGTCGCCCGTGTATGGTGCCTACCGTCAGGGCCGGCGGACGCACCCGCTGGTCGGGGTGTTCTGGCATGCGGAAGGCGCGCCGTTCGCGGTGGAGTACTCGGCCTATCCGATCGCCAACGGCGAGCTGCCCGGCGCGGTGGTGATCTTCCGGCCGGCCCGTGCCGGCTAAGGGCTCGCGCAAGAATAATTTCGTAGTACCGAGGGCGTCACTGGACCATGCCGGCAAGGCACGCTTTGCAGGCGATGGCCGCTCCCGGCCTTCCATGGCCTCCGCGGCATAAGTCCATCCATGGACAAACCTGTTCCCTCGCCAAAAAGCCTAACGCCGGCGGCGGGGTCCAGTGGCGACCGAATACCGGAACTTATTTTTGCGCGAGCCCTAAGGCACAAACCCGTAGCTCACGCTGGGGCGGCACGGCATGACAGCGTTGGCTGGGCAACGGGGCTGAAATCATGCCATGATAAAATGGCATTGTTCCCCTATCCTCAGGGGATAAGGAGTCCGGTAGACTCCTTACGGTTTGTTAGCCGTGTACTTGTGCGTGGTGGCAATCCTTCAGGGCGGTCCGGGTGCCCGTGCCCTGCCCGCCAGTTCAATCGACGCAGATACCAGGAGACGATCCATGTCCACACCACAACCTGGCCAGACGGTCAAAGTCCATTACACCGGCATCCTCGACGATGGCACCCAGTTTGACTCATCCGCCGGCCGCGAGCCGCTGGAGTTCACCTTGGGGGAGGGGCAGGTGATCCCCGGTTTCGAACAGGCGCTCGCGGAGATGGAGGAGGGTGAATCCCGCACCGTGCATATCCCGCCCGATCAGGCCTATGGCGAGCATCAGCCGGAGCTGGTGCAGCAGGTGGATCGGGCACAGATCCCGGCCGAAATCGAGCTGGCCGTCGGCGTGCAGCTGCAGGCCCAGGGGCCGGAAGGCCAGGTGTTTCGCCTGGTGGTGACCGAACTGGCGGAGAGCAGCGTCACCCTGGACGGTAACCATCCGCTGGCCGGCAAGGCCCTCACGTTCGAGCTGGAGCTGGTGGAGATCGCCGCCTGATCCATGATCCTAGTATCCTCAGTTGGACGGCCGCCAGGGTGCGTGCACTGGCGGTCGCAGCGGCCTTCACCCGATGGGTGTATCGACGATTGCAGAGTAACTTTTTGCATGTTAATGGCTTACATGCAGCTCGAAGCGGTCAACTGAGGAATCCAGGATGATCTTTCCCGACTATCATGGCGGCAGCATTGCCAATCTCATGTCCTCCATCGCCTTGGCGATGGGGGGCTGGGAGACCGGGTATCTGCCGCTCGCCCGGCTGGACCGCGAGCGGCTGGGCCGGGTGCGCAACCTGGTGCTGCTGGTGGTGGACGGACTGGGCTATCTGCATCTCAAGGGGCAGGCCCCGCACAGCGTGCTGTTCCGCCACTGTGTGGACTCGCTGACCTCGGTCTGCCCGTCCACCACGGCCACCGCGATACCCACCTTTCTCACCGGCCTGCCGCCGCAGCAGCATGGACTGACCGGCTGGTTTACCTATTTCGCCGAAGTGGGCACCATCCTCACCGTGCTCCCCTACACCACGCGGCTGGGGCGCATGCCGATCGATGACCGGGAGTTGAATCCGCGCCGGCTGAGCGGGGTGCCGCCGCTCTATGACCGGCTGGCGGCGCAGAGCCATCTGGTGATACCGGACTGGATCGCCGGTACCACCTTCAACCGGGCGTTCACCGGAGCGGGCCGGCTTCGTCCCTACCGGGGAGGGCTGCAGGGGATGTTCCAGGGCATCGCCGGTGCGGTGGATGCGGGCAAGGGGCGTAATTTCATCTATGCCTACTGGCCGGAATTCGACAGTCTCTCCCATCAGCATGGGGTGGGGAGCGCCGAGGTGGCGGTACACCTGGCCGCACTGGATCAGGCCTTCGCCGGGCTGGTGGAGAATCTGCGCGGGACCGACACCCAACTGCTGGTGACGGCGGATCACGGATTTGTCGATACCACCCCGGAGCGGACCCTGCGGCTGTCGGCCCACCCGGAGCTGGCCGAGACCCTGATGATGCCGCTGTGCGGCGAACCCCGGTTGGCGTTCTGTTACGTGCATCCGGACCGGACCGGGCATTTCGAGCATTATGTCACCGACCGGCTGGGCGAGGCGGCGACCCTGTGCCGTAGCGCGCAGCTGTTGAACGAGGGGCGCTTCGGCCTGGGCGTGGCGCATCCACGGCTGCACGACCGCATTGGTCACTATGCCCTGCTAATGAAAGAGAACTATATAATCACCAGCGAACTGCCCGGAGAGCGGCCGCTCAGCCATATCGGCGTACATGGCGGCCTCTCGTCCCACGAGATGTATGTCCCCCTGATCAGCCTGGACTGTAATGCATGATTATCGACCTTGATGACCTGAGTAGCTCCGAGACCTATTTCGCCATGACCCAGGCGATCGTCCCCCGACCCATTGCCTGGGTGTTGTCCGAGAACGACGCGGGCGACTACAACCTGGCCCCCTTCTCCTATTTCAATGCCGTCTGCAGCGATCCGCCGCTGATCATGATCTCGCTGGGCAAGAAACCGGACGGTGCGCCCAAGGACACCCGGGTCAACATCGAGGCCCGGCGCTCCTTCGTGGTGCATATCGCCGGGGTCGATCAGATCAATCAGCTGAACGCCAGTTCGGCAACCCTGCCCGCCGGGGAGTCGGAGATCACCCATCTGGGGCTGGAGCTGGCCGACTTCCCCGGCTCCCGGCTGCCCCGCCTGGCCGGCAGCCGCCTGGCCATGGCCTGCGAACTGTACGAGGTGATGGAGCTGGGTGCGGCGCCCCAGGCGCTGATCTTCGGTCGCCTGACCCACCTCTACATCGACGACGGGGTGGCGGAGCGGGACCCCAAGGGCCGGCTCAAGATCCATGCCGAGCGCCTGAACCCGCTGGGCCGCCTGGGCGCCGGGGAGTATTTCGCCGGTGGCGAGGCGATCACCCTGCCCAGGCCGGCTTGAGCGGACGCGAACCCATTGCGAGAGATTCATGACAAAATTGCGCCGGTTGTGATAACGGCATCAGCGGACCGGCCTCCGGTCGGCCCAGACAGGTGATGGCAAGATGAAAGATCTGCAGGTGCTGCGGGAGCGACTCTCCCGGCTCGATGTAGAATTGCTGGAGATGGTGGCGCGCCGCCAGGAGATCGTGGCCGAGATCGGCCGGGTCAAATCCTCCGCCGGGAGGGGGACGCGGGACTATGCCCGGGAGAAGGATGTGCTGGATCTGGCCCGGCGCACCGCCCGCCGGGTCGGCTTGGATGAGGAGATCGGCGAGGAGATGTTCCGGCTGCTGATCCGTGCCTCGCTGGCGGCCCAGGAGCTGGACAAGGTCGCCTCCCACGGATTCGGCAGCGGCCAGCGGGCGCTGGTGATCGGCGGCGCCGGTCAGATGGGACAGTGGTTTGTCCGCTTCCTCGACGCCCAGGGCTACGCGGTGGAGATCTGTGATCCGCTGCCGGCCCGTTCCGGTCATCGGCGTCACCTCGCCCTGGAGGAGAGCGATCTCAGCCACGACCTGATAGTCATCGCCGCGCCGATCCAGCAGACGGTGCGGCTGCTGGAGCAGCTGGCCGAGCGCCGGCCGGGCGGGGTCATATTCGATATCAGCTCCCTCAAGGGGCCACTGGCCGACGCCCTGCAGAAACTGCGTGCCGCCGGCTGCCATGTCACCTCCATCCATCCCATGTTCGGTCCCGATACCGAGCTGCTCTCCGGGCGCAATGTGGTGTTCGTGGATCTGGGTGATGCCGCCGCTACCGCCACGGTGCAGGCGCTGTTCGCCTCCACCATGGTGGAGCAGGTGAGCATGTCACTGGACGGGCATGACCGGGCCATGGCCTATGTGCTGGGCCTCTCCCATGCCGTCAATATCGCCTTTTTCAACGCCCTCTCCCAGAGCGGCGAGCAGGCGGAGGCGCTGGCGACCCTCTCCAGCAGCACCTTCGACGCCCAGATGGATGTGGCCAGCCGGGTGGCGGAAGAGAATCCCTACCTTTATTTCGAGATCCAGTCCCTCAACGCCCACAGCCCGCGTGCCCTGGTGACCCTGCTCAACGCGGTCACCCAGGTGGCGGGGCGGGTGCTGGACGGCGACGAGCAGGGCTTTGTCGAGCTGATGGCCCAGGGCAAGGCATTTCTTGCCCGGCGTCCGGAGGACCGGCCGTGAGGGCCGAAATTGTGATGACAGGAGCTGCCGGGTGAGATTGAAAACAGTGTTGTTGATCCCCGTGGTCGTCGGCCTGCTGGCCTACGCGGCCGTTAAGGGGGTGCTCTATTACCAGGTCAAGAGCGAACTGGACCGGCTGGCCTCCCAGGTGGCGCCAGTCGCCAGGCTCACCTATGACGGGATCGCGTCGAGCCTCAGGGGCAGTGTGGCGGTAACCGGCATCACGCTGATGCCGGCCGGGGCGCCGGCGGGAATCCGGATCGAGCGGGTCGAACTGCGGGGTGACGGGCCGGAATTCCTGCTGGAGCTGCTCGGTGGCTTCGATCGACAGCGGCCGCCGCAACGGCTGCGGCTCGCCGTCAGCCGCATGGGGATACCTCTGGGGAGCGACTATCTGCCGGCCTGGGGGTCCGCGGCGGCTACCACCCCGGATCTCTGCAGCCTCGGCGGCCTGTTGGGCCAGACTGAGATCGAGCGCCTGGGTTTCCGCCAGCGGCTGGCCGACGCGCGGCTGCGTTACGACCACGACCGGCGCTCCGGAGTACTCACCCTGGGGTTGGAGTTCGCCCTGGATGGCCTGGCGGCGCTGAGTCTGGAGATGGTGCTCGGCAATCTGCCCGGCCCCGGGATGGAGTCGTTGCCGACACTGGGCCGTTTTTCGCTGCACTACCGCATAGACCCGGACTACATGCGCCGTGCGGTCGGGTACTGCGCCGGGCAGGCGGGTCTGCAACCGGCGGCCTTTGTCGACGGGCTGTTTTCCCGCGGCGCGGACTATTTTGCCAATAATCTGGGCTTCATCCCGGGCACGGATCTGCAGGCGGGTCTGCACCGGCTGATCAGCCGGCCCGGTGAGCTGCTGATCACCGCGGTACCCGACAGCCGCTTCAACCCCGCCCGGCTGCAGCAGTATACGGCCGCGGAGCTGGTCAGGCTGCTGGGTATCAAACTCAGTGTCAACGATCAGCCGGTGACTGATCTGGGCTTCCGCCTGGCGCGGGGCGATGCCGGACTGAGCCCCCTGTTCGGCGGTAGCGCTCCGCAGGGTGCCGCCGTGCCGGGCGAGGGAGCAGCCCCATCCGTCCCGGCGCCGAAATCCCCCCGGGCGCGCTACATCGCCACCCCGCTGGGCCAGCTGCCGCGTTATCTCGGGCGTGAGGCGCGGATCTTCGGTGCCGACCAGGCCGAGCCCCAACAGGGCATAATGATGGCGCTGCGTGACCAGCAACTCGAACTGGAGCAGCGAATGCATGGCGGCAAGATGACACTGTATATCCCGCTGGGAAAAATTCGCCGGGCAGAGGTGTTGCGCTGGGAGTGACAGGATTGGGAGTGACAGGATTGGGCGTGGCCGGGCGGTCGTCCACAGACTGAAGCATTGGCCGTTCGTGAGCGCGGAGGAGTAACAGATGAGCAGCAGGCTCTACTATGTCCATGACCCCATGTGCTCCTGGTGCTGGGCCTTCCGGCCAGTGCTGGTCCGGATCGTCGGCGCCCTGCCGGCCGGCGTGCCGCTGGTCAGGTTGCTGGGCGGCCTGGCCCCGGACAGTGACCAGCCGATGCCGCGACCGCTGCAGGAGTATCTGCAGACCACCTGGCACACCATCCAGCAGCGGGTGCCGGGCACGTCGTTCAATTTTGATTTCTGGAGCCGCTGCCGCCCGCGCCGTTCCACCTACCCGGCCTGCCGCGCGGTGATCGCCGCGCGCCAGCAGGGGGCGGAATTCGAGCCGGCAATGATCCTGGCAATCCAGCAGGCCTACTACCTGCGCGCCAGGAACCCCTCGGATGACGCCACCCTGATCGCCCTGGCGGGCGAGCTTGAGCTGGATCAGGCGCGCTTCGCCCGGGAGCTGAACGATCCGGCCACCCACCGGCAATTGACCCAGGAGATCGACTTTGCCCAGTCGATCGGCGCCGAGGGGTTTCCTTCGCTGATCCTGGAGCGGCGCGGGCGCTACCACCGGCTGAATCACGATTACCAGGATGCCGCGCCGCTGCTGACGCAACTGGCCGGCTGGCTGGCGGAGGATTGACGTTCAAAGGGAGGCGGAGAACATCCGTTATTTGAAACTCAGCGCCTCGGCCGCCTGGGGATTGTCGATGAAGCGGTTGCGCGTCCCCTGGTATTTGCCAATCAGCTCGTTGCGCCGCCGCTCCTCGGCGTCCGGTGGATCCTCCCGGTTCCACCGCTTCATCAGCTCGCCCTGGCGCCGGTAGAGGGTCAGCCCGTAGGTGTCGTGCATGTGGAACAGGGCACGGGCGATATTGCCCCGGCTGGCCGGGCGCGGCTCCACCACCCGCTGGCGCGGGTGGAACTCAAAGTCGCAACGGCCGAACTCGCGCTTTTCACCGGCGATCTCGGCAAACGGCAGGCTGCTGCGCACCTTGTTGATATCGGCCCGCACCGGGTAGAGGTTGTGCATGTCCGCCTCGATCCGGTTGAAGCGTTGACTCGTCTCCCGGCACAGCTTGCGGCTGCGGCAGCCCTCATCGCGTACCACCCAGGCCATCGGGAAGACGTGTTCGATATTGAAGCGACGACCGTGATAGGCGCCGAACTTTTCATCACAGTAGAGGGTGCGGCCGCCGGCGGGATAGATGCGATCCCAGAACACAGGCAGGGCATCCAGGTAGGCGTTGAAGAGCTGCTGTCCGGCCGCCTGGGCCGGGCTGACGGCGAACAGCGCGAGCAGGCAGAGCAGGGCGAGGCCGATCCGGGCGTTGCAATATTGCATAGGCTTGACAGGGGGTGTGGGCTGCGTGGGCGGCTGCCGCGAGCGGGAACGCGCCGCGCTCGCGGCGGGCAATGGTGTCGGCTCAGGAGTAGCTGATGTATTCCCGCAGATAGGTGGCCTCAACCGTGATGTCGGACAGTTGGGCCTTGACCAGGTCACCAATGGAGATCATGCCGGTCGGGATGCCGTTCTCGAGTACCGGCAGGTGTCTGAAGCGGTGCTCGGTCATCAGGGTCATGGCCTCGTCGACGCTGGTGGTGGGGCTCACCACAATCAGCTGACGGGTCATGGCATCCTCGACCACGGCGCCGCGCAGGTTGCCCTTGCTGGAGGAGCAGTAGCGGAGGATGTCGCGCTCGGTGGCGATGCCGTGCAGGGAGCCGTCCGCGGCCGTTACCAGCAGCGCACCCACCTTGCGCTCACACATGGTGTTGATCGCCTCCAGCAGGTCCATGCTGGCGGGAATGGTGATGACGCCGCCCGGTTTGTTCTGTAATACATCATTCAATGTCATTACCGCATCCTCCTTTGGCCTATGATTCGGTGTCGTCCCGTGACGGGCCGGGGTGGCGGCTGCAACGGGGCGGTTCTCTTAAGTAAAACAGATATTTCCCGGTCGTGCGATCTTTGTCGCGCGAGCTCTTAGTAGACATCCCGGAGGATGTCCAGGATCAGCCCGGTGGCGAGCTCGATCAACAGCACGTCGTTGTCCACCACCACCCGCTGATACTCCGGCCGCCGGGGTGGCAGCAACCGCTCCAGCCCCTCCGGCAACTCCCGTTTCTCCAGTCCCGGCGGGAGGTGACCGTTGCGCTCCAGTTGCCGTTCCAGGCCCGGCGGCAACCGGTCGCGCCTGGCCAGGCCGGGCGGCAGGCCCTTCTGCTTTTTCGCTGCCTTGTCCCGCTGCTGTTCATAGGCCGGCTGGCCGAAGCGCCCGCGGTAGTACTCTGCGATGGTGCGCCGCTCGATCTCACTGAACACGGCGCCCATCAGGGTGTCGCTGTCACGGGCCTGGGTGGTGAAAGGCAGGGCGATGAGGATCAGCAGCAGGCCGGCCAGCGGGGCGGTGTGTCGTTGCAGGTGCATAAGGGCTCCAATTCGTCTTCTTGTCTTGTATAGCATAGCATCCCCGTTGGAGGCGGGCGTCCGCATGGCGGTTTGGCCCATCTGTCGACCCCGGGGGAGGTCGGGTGAAAATGGTTCAGCCGCCGGCTATCTTTGCTATATTTCCCCAGAACACGTGGTGTAGCAGCGGCACGCCGCGCCGCTGGTAAGGCACTTTGGCAAGGAAGCCGGTGCCGATTTTCCCTTCTCTCGGTTTACAGTGAAAAACACCGACTGCAAATTAATTTGCAGTTATTAGGGATTACCATAAAAAGAACTGGTTATTTGAAAAAAATCCGGCTAAATAAGCATTTAGCTGTTTATTTTTCCTTTACGCAAACGTAATCTATGCGAAGCAATTAACATAATGGCCTGGTCCGGGATTTCCTCAGGCCGAGTATTTACCACCAACTGCGGAAGAGACTTATGAGCTACGAAGAGATCTATGCGCGTTCAATGGAGGATCCGGAGGGTTTTTGGGGAGAGCAGGCGGCCGCCATCGATTGGTACAAGCCGTGGGACAAGGTGCTCGACGCGAATCGCAAGCCGTTCTACCGCTGGTTTGCCGGTGGTGAGCTGAATACCTGCTACAACGCCCTGGATCGTCACGTTGAAAAAGGCCGTGCCGAGCAGGCCGCATTGATCTACGACAGCCCGGTGACCGGGGCCCAGCAGCGCTACAGCTACCGTGAGTTGCGCGATGCCGTGGCGCAATTCGCCGGCGTGCTGCGCGACCAGGGGGTGGCGAAGGGCGACCGGGTCATCGTCTACATGCCGATGATCCCCGAGGCCGCCATCGCCATGCTGGCCTGCGCCCGTCTCGGCGCCATCCACTCGGTGGTGTTCGGCGGTTTTGCCGCCAGGGAGCTGGCCACCCGCATCGACGACGCCAAGCCGAAGGTGATGGTCTCCGCCTCCTGCGGCATCGAGGGCAGCCGGGTGATCGAGTACAAGCCGCTGCTGGACGAGGCGATCGAGATCGCCGGCCACAAGCCCGAGCGCAGCGTCATCTATCAGCGCCCCCAGGCCACGGCCGCCATGCAGGAGGGACGCGACGTGGACTGGGCCTCGGCCGCTGCCGCCGCGACCCCGGCCGACTGCGTGCCGGTGGCCGCCACCGATCCTCTCTACATCCTCTACACCTCCGGCACCACCGGCATGCCCAAGGGCGTGGTGCGGGACAACGGCGGTCACGCCGTGGCCATGCAGTGGAGCATGAAGAACATCTACAACGTGGATCCGGGCGACGTGTTCTGGGCCGCCTCGGACGTGGGCTGGGTGGTGGGCCACTCCTACATCGTCTACGCACCGCTGCTGCACGGCGCCACCACCATCCTCTACGAGGGCAAGCCGATCGGAACCCCCGATCCCGGCGCTTTCTGGCGGGTCATCTCCGAACACAAGGTGAAGACCCTGTTCACCGCCCCCACCGCGTTCCGCGCCATCCGTCGCGAGGACCCGGAGGCGGAGTACCTGAAGAAGTACGACCTCTCCTGTTTCGAGGCCCTGTTCCTGGCCGGCGAGCGTTGCGACCCCGACACCCTGGGGTGGGCGCAGAAACAGCTGGCGGTGCCGGTGATCGACCACTGGTGGCAGACCGAGACCGGCTGGGGCATCGCCGCCAACTGCCTCGGCATCGAGGAGCTGCCGGTGAAGCCGGGTTCCCCCACGGTCTGTGTGCCGGGTTATGACGTGCGTATCCTGGACGAGAACGGCAACGAAGAGGCGGCCGGCGAGATCGGCCGCATCATGATCAAGCTGCCGATGCCCCCGGGCTGCCTGCCGACCCTGTGGCAGAACGACCAGCGCTTCGTCGACTCCTACCTGAGCGCCAACGACGGCTACTACCTGACCGGCGACGCCGGCTACAAGGACGCCGACGGCTACCTGTGGATCATGAGCCGCATCGACGACATCATCAACGTGGCTGGCCACCGCCTCTCCACCGGCGGCATGGAGGAGGTGCTCGCCTCCCATCCCGACGTGGCCGAGTGCGGGGTGATCGGCGCCGCCGACCAGTTGAAGGGCGAACTGCCGGTGGGGCTGGTGGTGCTCAAGGCGGGTGCCAACCGGCCCGAGGAGCAGGTGGTGGCCGAGCTGGTGGCCCTGGTGCGGCAGAAGATCGGACCGGTGGCGGCCTTCAAGAAGGTGGTGGTGGTGGAGCGCCTGCCCAAGACCCGTTCCGGCAAGATCCTGCGCGGCACCATGAAGAAGATCGCCGACGGCGAGGCGTATAAGATGCCGGCCACCATCGATGACCCCGCCATCCTGGATGAGATCACCGAGGCGCTGATCCGCATCGGCTACGCCCAGAAGCACTGAAATTCAGTCATATCGTGTGACAAAAGACCGGCGGCATCAGCCGCCGGATATTAATGAAGCAGGGGTGCCCGGCGTCCCTGCGCGGGAGTTATTCGCCATGGCCAAATCGCCAAAACCCACGCTGGATGACTGGAAACAACAGGCGGAGAAGGAGCTGCGCGGACGCCCCCTGGAGGCGCTGAACTGGCAGACCCCGGAAGGGATCGTCATCAAGCCGCTGTATACCGCCGCCGATCTGCGGGGGCTGGAGCACATCGACAGCCTGCCGGGCTTCGCCCCCTACCTGCGCGGGCCGCGCGCCACCATGTACGCGGGTCGCCCGTGGACGGTGCGCCAGTATGCCGGCTTCTCCACCGCCGAGGAGTCCAACGCCTTCTACAGGCGCAACCTGGCGGCCGGCCAGCAGGGACTGTCGGTGGCGTTCGACCTGGCCACCCACCGCGGCTATGACTCCGACCACCCGCGGGTGGTGGGTGACGTGGGCAAGGCCGGGGTGGCCATCGACTCGGTGGAGGACATGAAGATCCTGTTCGACAGCATCCCGCTGGACCAGGTGTCGGTCTCCATGACCATGAACGGAGCGGTGCTGCCGGTGATGGCCAGTTACATCGTCGCCGCCGAGGAGCAGGGGGTGCCGCCGGAGAAGCTGGCCGGCACCCTGCAGAATGACATCCTCAAGGAGTTCATGGTACGCAACACCTATATCTACCCGCCGGAACCGTCGATGCGCATCGTCGCCGACATCATCGGCTACACCGCCGCGCACATGCCCAAGTTCAACTCCATCTCCATCTCCGGCTACCACATGCAGGAGGCCGGCTCCACCCTGGTGCAGGAGCTGGCATTCACCATCGCCGACGGCCTGGAGTATGTGCGCGCCGCCTTGGCCAAGGGCCTGGACGTGGACCAGTTTGCGCCGCGGCTGTCGTTCTTCTTCGCCATCGGCATGAACTTCTTCATGGAGGCGGCCAAGCTGCGCGCCGCGCGACTGCTCTGGTCGGAGCTGATGGAGCAGCACTTCCAGCCCCGGGATGAGCGCTCCAGGATGCTGCGTACCCATTGCCAGACCTCCGGCGTCAGCCTGACCGCCAAGGACCCCTACAACAACGTCATGCGCACCACCATCGAGGCCATGGCGGCGGTGCTGGGCGGTACCCAGTCACTGCATACCAACGCCTTCGACGAGGCACTGGCCCTGCCCACCGACAACTCCGCGCGCATCGCCCGCAATACCCAGCTGGTGATCCAGGAAGAGACCGGCATCACCAAGGTGGTGGACCCGCTGGCCGGCTCCTATTACGTGGAGAGCCTGACCAACGCCATGGTGGAGGAGGCGCGCGCCCTGATCGACGAGGTCGAGGCGCTGGGCGGCATGACCAGGGCGGTGGAGTCCGGCATGCCCAAGCTGCGCATCGAGGAGGCGGCCGCGCTGCGCCAGGCGCGCATCGACCGCGGCGAAGAGGTGATCGTCGGTGTCAACAAGTACCAGCTGGCCCAGGAGCCGGAGATCGATGTGCTGGATATCGACAACACGGCGGTGCGCGAATCCCAGGTGGCGCGGCTGCAGCGGATCCGCGCCAGCCGCGATCCGGCGGCCCATCAGGCGGCCCTGGATGCGCTGGTGGCGGCGGCCAAAGATGGCAGCGGCAACCTGCTGGCGTTGGCGGTGGACGCGGCTCGCGCCCGCGCCACGGTGGGCGAGATCTCCGATGCCCTGGAGTCGGTCTACAACCGGCACAAGGCGATCACCCGCTCGGTCTCCGGGGTCTACGGTTCCGCCTACGAGGGCGACGAGGGGTTCGAGATGATCAAGCGGGAGATTGCCGCCTTTGCCGAGGAGCAGGGGCGCCGCCCGCGCATGCTGGTGGTGAAGATGGGCCAGGACGGGCATGACCGCGGCGCCAAGGTGATCGCCACCGCCTACGCCGATCTCGGTTTCGACGTGGACATCGGCCCGATGTTCCAGACCCCCGAGGAGGCGGCCCGCCAGGCGGCGGAAAACGATGTGCACGTGGTCGGCGTCTCGTCCCTGGCGGCCGGTCACAAGACCCTGGTGCCGGCCCTGATCGCGGCCCTCAAGGCGGAGGGGGCCGAGGATATCCTGGTGGTCTGCGGCGGCGTGATCCCGCCCAAGGATTACCCGCTGCTGCTGGAGATGGGGGTGGCCGCGGTCTACGGCCCCGGCACCCACATCCCGGCCTCGGCGGCGGAGCTGCTGGCCCTGATCCGACGCCGCCAGGACGGCTGAGAGTACAAGAATACGCCCCTCCCCCGAGACGGGGAGGTGTCAGGTGGCAACGCCACCGTTCAAGCTTGAGGAGAGATTCATGCAAGATATGATTAGCCGGCTCGATGAGAAGCGCGCGGCCGCGGTGAATGGCGGCGGCGAGAGACGCATCGAAAGCCAGCATGCCAAGGGCAAACTGACCGCGCGCGAGCGAATCGAGCTGTTCCTGGATCCCGGCTCGTTCGAAGAGTGGGACATGTTCGTCGAGCACGGCTGCAGCGAATTCGGCATGGAGAAGCAACGAATCCCGGGTGACGGCGTGGTGACCGGCTACGGCACCGTCAGCGGCCGCCTGGTGTTCGTCTTCAGCCAGGACTTCACCGTGTTCGGTGGCTCCCTCTCCGCCGCCCATGCGCAGAAGATCTGCAAGATCATGGATCACGCCATGAAGGTGGGCGCGCCGGTGATCGGCCTCAACGACTCGGGCGGCGCGCGCATCCAGGAGGGGGTGGAGTCGCTGGCCGGTTATGCCGACGTGTTCCAGCGCAATGTGCTGGCCTCCGGCGTGGTGCCGCAGATCTCCATGATCATGGGGCCCTGTGCCGGCGGCGCGGTCTACTCCCCCGCCATGACCGACTTCATCTTCATGGTCAAGGACACCTCCTACATGTTCGTCACCGGTCCGGAGGTGGTCAAGACCGTGACCCACGAGAGCGTGACGGCGGAGCAACTGGGCGGGGCGCTGACCCACACCAGCAAGTCCGGGGTGGCCGACCTGGCATTCGAGAACGACGTGGAGGCGTTGCTGATGTTGCGCCGCTTCGTCAACTTCCTGCCGGCCAACAACAAGCAGCTGCCGCCGGTGTGGCCGACCGACGATCCGGCCGACCGCAAGATCCCCTCCCTGGACACCCTGGTGCCGGCCGACCCCAACAAGCCCTACGACATGATGGAGCTGATCACCAAGATGGTCGACGACAACGACTTCTTCGAGATCCAGCCAGACTACGCCGCCAACATCATCACCGGCTTCGGCCGCCTGCAGGGTTCCAGCGTCGGCATCGTCGCCAACCAGCCGATGGTGCTGGCCGGCTGCCTGGACATCGACTCGTCGCGCAAGGCGGCCCGCTTCGTACGCTTCTGCGACGCCTTCAACATCCCGGTGGTCACCCTGGTGGACGTGCCGGGTTTCCTGCCGGGCACCAGCCAGGAGTACGCCGGCATCATCAAGCACGGCGCCAAACTGCTCTACGCCTACGCCGAGGCCACGGTGCCCAAGATCACCGTGATCACCCGCAAGGCCTACGGCGGCGCCTACGACGTGATGGCCTCCAAACACCTGCGCGGCGACGTCAACCTGGCCTGGCCGACCGCCGAGATCGCGGTGATGGGACCGAAGGGCGCGGTGGAGATCATCTTCCGCCAGGACCTGGGCAACCAGGAGAAGATCGCCGCCCGCACCGAGGAGTACCGGGAGAAGTTCGCCAACCCCTTCGTCGCCGGCAGCCGCGGCTTTATCGATGACGTGATCATGCCGCACAGCACCCGCAAGCGCATCTGCCGCTCGCTGGCCATGCTCAAGGATAAGAAGCTGGAGAATCCCTGGCGCAAGCACGGCAACATCCCGCTGTAGGGGATCGGGTACCGGGGAGCCCGAAGCTTGAGTGGAAAGCTGGATGGCACTTATCGACGTTCGAAGCGCTGAATATGTAGGGTGGATAAGCCTGCGCATCCACCGCCACAGGCCGGATAATGGTGGATGCGCTGACGCTTATCCACCCTACAGGTACGGGTAGATAACCTTTTACCTATTCGCGTTTATTTGCGTTCATTCGCGGCTAACAAACAGAGACATAAAATATGTTTGAAAAAATACTGATAGCTAACCGTGGTGAGATTGCCTGCCGGGTGATCAGGACTGCCCGCAAGATGGGCGTCAAGACCGTGGCGGTCTTCTCGGATGCCGACCGCGAGGCGCTGCACGTGAAGCTGGCGGACGAGGCGGTGCACATCGGCCCTGCCGCCTCTTCCGAGAGTTACCTGGTGATGGAGCGCATCATCCAGGCGTGCCGCGATACCGGCGCCCAGGCGGTGCACCCGGGGTACGGTTTCCTGTCCGAGAACTCGGTGTTCTGCGAGGCGCTGGAGAAGGAGGGCATCGCCTTTATCGGCCCGGCCACCCTGGCCATCAATAGCATGGGCGACAAGATTACCTCCAAGAACTTGGCGGCGCAGGCCGGGGTCAATGTGATCCCCGGCTATACCGACGTGGTGCGGGACGCCGAACAGGCGGTGGAGATCTCCAACGGCATCGGCTATCCGGTGATGCTCAAGGCCTCCGCGGGGGGCGGCGGCAAGGGCATGCGGGTGGCCTGGAACGAGGCGGAGTGCCGCGACGGCTTCGAGCGTGCCACCAACGAGGCGCGCTCCAGTTTCGGTGACGATCGGGTGTTCATCGAGAAGTTCATCGAAGAGCCGCGCCACATCGAGATCCAGGTGATGGCCGACACCCACGGCAACGTGATCTACCTGGGGGAGCGCGAGTGCTCGATCCAGCGGCGCCATCAGAAGGTGATCGAGGAGGCCCCCTCGCCGTTCATCGACGAGGCGACCCGCAAACAGATGGGCGAACAGGCGGTACGCCTGGCCAAGGCGGTGGAGTACCGCTCCGCCGGTACCGTGGAGTTCATTGTCGATGCCAAGCGCAACTTCTATTTCCTGGAGATGAACACCCGCCTGCAGGTGGAGCACCCGGTCACCGAACTGGTCACCGGCCAGGACCTGGTGGAGCTGATGATCCGCGTCGCCGACGGTGAGGAGCTGCCGCTCCGGCAGGAGGATGTGAAACTGACCGGCTGGGCCATGGAGTCGCGGGTCTATGCCGAGGACCCGTTCCGCAACTTCCTCCCCTCCATCGGCCGCCTGGTCAAATACGAGCCGCCGGTGGGCGAGCATGTGCGGGTCGACACCGGTGTCTACGAGGGTGGCGAGGTCTCCATGTACTACGACCCGATGATCGCCAAGCTGATCACCTACGGGGCGGATCGCAATGAGGCGATCCACCGTATGCAGGACGCCCTGGATGCCTACTGTATCCGCGGCGTGCGGCACAACATCAGCTTCCTAAATGCCCTGATGGTACACCCGCGCTTTATCGAAGGGCGGCTCACCACCAACTTCATTGCCGAGGAGTACCCGGACGGCTTCGACGCCTCCTGCGTGCCCCAGGACGACCCGGCCAAGGCGATCGTCGTCGCCGCCATGATCCATCGCCAGTACATGGACCGGGCCGCCCGGCTCAGCGGCCAGCTGCGCGGCCATGAGCGCAGGGTCCACGACGAGTGGGTGGTGGTGGTCGACGGGGTACAGCACCATGTGCTGACGGCACCGGCCGATGGCGGTTATCAGGTGGAGTACAACGGCGAGCGCTATGCGGTGACCACCGAGTGGGCGCTGGGCCAGCTGCTACTGCACAGTACCATCAATGGCGAGTCGGCCTGCTTCCAGGTGGAACGCAAGGGGCTGTGGCTGCGGCTGACCCATCGCGGCAACCAGACCGACGCCCTGGTGATGGCCGCCCGGGCGGCGGAGCTGCATGCCCTGATGCCGGAGAAGGAGGCGCCGGATCTCTCCCGGTTCCTGCTCTCGCCCATGCCCGGGCTGCTGGTCAAGGTGTCGGTGGAGGAGGGGCAGGAGGTCAAGGCCGGGGAAGAGCTGGCGGTGATCGAGGCGATGAAGATGGAAAACGTGCTGCGTGCCGTGCAGGATGGCGTGGTCGGCAGCATCCAGGCCCAGGTCGGTGACAGCCTGAGCGTGGATCAGGTGATTATCGAGTTCGAGTGAGAGTCATAGAGGGCAGGATTGTTAGCCGCGAATTTAGGCAGTGGATTTCAAATGACGGACACGGAACAATTGGCCGAACAGCTGCTGGCGGGCAACCGCAGGGCGCTGGCACGCGCCATCACCCTGGTGGAATCGACCCGGCCCGAGCATCGGGTCCAGGCCAATGCCCTGCTGGAGCGGCTGACGCCGCATGCCGGCAACTCGATTCGCATCGGCATCAGCGGCGTGCCGGGGGCCGGCAAGTCCACCTTCATCGAGGCCGCCGGGCTGCACATCCTGGAGCAGGGTCATAAGCTGGCGGTGCTGGCGGTGGACCCCTCCTCCGCCCTCAGCGGCGGCTCGATCCTCGGCGACAAGACGCGCATGGAGGAGCTGTCGCGGGCGCGCGACGCCTTCATCCGCCCCTCTCCGGCGGGTAGAACCCTGGGGGGCGTTACCCGGCGCACCCGGGAGACCCTGCTGCTGTGCGAGGCGGCCGGTTTCGACGTGGTGATCGTCGAGACGGTGGGGGTCGGCCAGTCGGAGACCGCGGTGGCCGACATGACAGACATGTTCCTGCTGCTGTTGCTGCCGGGCGGCGGCGACGACCTGCAGGGGATCAAGCGCGGCATCATGGAGTTGGCCGACCTGGTGCTGGTGAACAAGGCGGACGGCGACCTGGTGGCCACCGCCAACCACTCGGCCAGCGACTATATCCACGCCCTGAAACTGCTGCATCCGCGCACCCGCGACTGGCGGGTGCCGGTCAAGACCTGTTCCGCCCTGGAGGGGCGCGGCATCGCCGAGGCGTGGCAGACGGTGTGCCGCTTTCACGAACTGCTCACCGCCAGCGGCGAGCTGGCCCGGCGGCGCGCCCAGCAGGCCAAGGCGTGGATGTGGAGCGAAACGGCGGAGAACCTGCTCGGCGCCCTGCGCGCGGATGCCCGGGTGGCGCGGCTGATCCCGCAACTGGAGCAGGCGGTGATCGCCGGCACCCTGCCCCCGACCTTGGCGGCCGCCCAGCTGCTGAGGGCCTTTCTACGCGATGAGCGGCTGCCTGAATGAGGGCTTGGCCGGATCGGATCGCCAGGGTATGTCACGGCGACCCCGGTATCCTCCTCGTTCCCACGCTCCGAGACTGTGAAAGAATTGCCAAATGACGCAAAAAGGGGGGTACCCAAACCCTTCCCGAGATGGCGATCGCCTCTCTACGGGCTTCTCAGGCGGTCAATTTTTTTGCCGCGTTGATCAGCCTGAATACTTTCACAGTCTCTCCGCGTGGGAATGCATATTTGACGCACGAGACCATTATTCTTCAGAGGTGATACCAATGATCGGAAAACTGAATCACGTCGCCATCGTGGTGCCCGACCTGGCGGCCGCCACGGCCATCTACCGGGACACCCTGGGCGCCCGGGTTTCCGAACCCCTGGAACTGCCCGAGCACGGCGTGGTCACGGTGTTCGTGGAGTTGCCCAATACCAAGATCGAGTTGCTCTATCCTTTGGGTGAGGAGTCGCCCATCGCCAGGTTTCTGGAGAACAACCCCGCTGGCGGGGTGCACCACCTCTGCTACGAGGTGGCGGACATCCGGGCGGCGGCGGAAAAGATGCGGGCGGCCGGGGCGCGGGTACTGGGGGATATCCGGATCGGCGCCCACAACAAGCCGGTGCTGTTCCTGCATCCGAAGGATTTCTGCGGCACCCTGGTGGAGCTGGAGCAGGCGTAGACAACCCCCCTTGCCCGCGGCGGTGAATTTGCCGATACTTGCCGCGCGGCGTAGTCCGTTGGGGTGCGCAAGCTCACCCCAACGCGGTTTCTGAACACAAGGTTGACCATGGCCACCATCGAACAGCTGTTTGAATACAACGCCGACTGGGCGGCCCGCATCAAGGCGGAGGACCCGGCCTTTTTCGACAAGCTGTCCAAACAGCAGTCGCCGGAGTACCTCTGGATCGGCTGTTCCGACAGCCGGGTGCCGGCCAATCAGATCACCGGCCTGCTCCCCGGCGAGATTTTCGTCCACCGCAATGTCGCCAACATGGTGATCCACACCGACCTCAACTGCCTCTCGGTGGTGCAGTACGCGGTGGAGGTGCTGCGGGTGAAACACATCATCGTCTGCGGCCACTACGGCTGCGGCGGCGTCGCGGCGGCGCTGCACAACCGCCCCCTGGGGCTGATCGACAACTGGATCCGCAATATCAAGGATGTCTATTTCCGCCATCAGGCGCGCTTCGAGGCCTGTATCGATCAGGAGGAGCGGGTGGATATCCTGTGCGAGCTGAATGTCATCGAACAAGTCGCCAACCTGACCCGCACCACCATCGTCCAGGATGCCTGGAGCCGCGGCCAGCCACTCTCGGTACACGGCTGGATCTACAGTATCCGAGACGGCATCCTGCGCGATCTGGACGTCAGCTATGATGCCGCGGGGCAGCTCCCCGCCGTCTATCGGCATATGCCGGTGAAAATATGAAACAGCGACTGGCGCTGCTGCAGGAGACCCTGCACCGTGAGCTGCCCCTGACCCGTACCATGGGGGTGCGGGTGGAGGAGCATGACGGCCGCGAGCTGGTGTTCCTGGCCGACTTCGCACCCAATATCAATATCCACGGCACCGCCTTCGGCGGCAGCCTCTACAGCATCTGCGCGGTGGTCTGCTGGGGGATGCTGCACCTGAAGTACGAGGACGAGGGGCTGCACGCCCACAGCGTCCTGGGGGATGCCCGGATCAGCTACCGCCTGCCGGTGCGCGGTGAGATCAGGGCCCGCTGCCGGCTGCCGGCGGATGGCAGCTATGAAGCCTTTATCGAAAACCTCCGCGCCGGCAAACGCAGCCGCATCGAGCTGACGGCCGAGATCCTGGTGGAGCGCGGCGTTGCCGTGCGCTTCATCGGCAGCTATTCCGCCAGCACCTGAGCCACGAAGGTCGGAGTCAAGGTGTCCACGCAGCGAACGTGCTGCTTCGCCGCGGTTTCTCATGCTGAACTTGGCCCGAAGCAGATGTAGGGTGGTCGTTTCTGTTTGAGGGATGGTGCGCATAAAGAACTTGACCCAAGGCCGTGGATTCTTGCGCGGGTCCTTGGTTACACGACGCCTCCCACTGTCATTGCCCTGGCGGGCCTGCCGATTGAACGACTTTATCTCCCGCCGAATAGTTACAGAAATTCATCCCACTGCCGATGACAATTAGGGACTTCTGGTCTTTATACTTCGTAATGGGCTCCCGGTAGTGGCGATACAGGACCGCTGGTCGCACACCGCCATCAGGGCCGCCCGGAGATGGACCTCCGCCGGATCACGGGAGGGCCGAAGGATTGATCGATGAGTGATGGGCAATATACCGATTGGGAACGCGCCGCCAGGGAGAGCGGTCTGCACTTGGTGTTGGTGCTGCTGCTGCAGATCCAGTTGGCCAATCGGCCGTTGCGTGACTGTCTCGGGGATGCCCTGGCCATCATCCTGACCGCCCCCTTTTCCGCCCTGCAGCCCTCCGGGGCGATCTTTCTCGCCAATCAGGAGAAGCGCGAGCTCGAACTGCTGGTGGAGCGGCATCTGGCCGAGCCGCTGAAGACCCTTTGTAAGCGCATCCCCTTCGGCAGCTGCCTGTGCGGGCGGGCCGCCGTGGAGCGCCGGATCATCCACGCCGACGCTATCGACGAGCGCCACGAGATCAGCTTCGACGGCATTAAGCCCCACGGCCACTACAACGTGCCAATCATCTCCGGCGCCGCGGTGCTGGGGGTAATGGTGCTCTACCTGCCCGAAGGCCATGTGCGCAGCGACGAGGAGGAGCGGTTCCTGGAGACCGCCGCCCTGGTGATCGCCGGCATCATCGAGCGCAAGCGCTTCGAGGGGCAGCAGGAGAGCCACTACCAGAGCCTGATCGAAAACCTGCCGCAACGCCTCTTCTACAAGGATCGCAACTCCCGCTACGTCGCCTGCAACCGGCTCTATGCGGGCGACCTCGGTATTCAGTCCGGTGATATCAACGGCCGCATGGACAGTGACTTTTATCCACCGGAGATGGCCGCGCAGTTTGTTGATGAGGATCACCGGGTGATGCACACCGGTGAGACCCTGGCGGCGGATGTGCTGCGCACCTACCAGGGCCACGAGGCCTCCTACCACCGCCTGAAGGCACCACTGCGCGATGCCCGGGGTGAGGTGATCGGGGTGTTCGGCATGTATTGGGACAACTCGGAAGAGAAGCGCTCCCAGGCGGCCCTGAAGGAGAGCGAGGAGAAGTTCTCGGCCATGGCCAATTCGGCCCAGGATGCCATCGTGATGGTGAACCAGGACGAGGAGGTGATCTTCTGGAACATGGCCTCCGAGTCCATGTTCGGCTTCGAGGTCCAGGATATCGTCGGCCAACGGCTGGACGACTGGATCGAGCCGGGCGCCAGCCGGGACCAGTTTTCCAGCCTGGTGGAGCAACTCACGCGGCCCGGCAGGGGCCGCTCCGCCGGGCGCACCATCGAACTGAATGCGTTGAGAAAAAGCGGTACGGCGTTCCCGATCGAGCTCTCCATCTCCTCGCTGCTGCTGAAGGGGCAGTGGCATGTGATCGGCATCATCCGCGACATCTCGGAACGCAAGAAGGCGGAACAGGAGCGCCAGTTGATGGAGGTGCAGCTGCGCCAGGCGCAGAAGCTGGAGTCGATCGGGCAGCTGGCGGCCGGCATCTCCCATGAGATCAACACCCCCACCCAGTTCGTCGGTGACAACACCCAGTTTCTGAAAGAGGCCTTCAGCGACCTGAAGGGGCTGATCGATAGCTATGCTGAACTGGCCCGGACGCTGGAATCCCAGGACGGTCTAACCCACCTGGTCACCCCGGTGCGCGAGAAGGAGGCGGCGATCGATCTGGAGTTTCTCGAGCAGGAGATTCCCCGCGCCATCGATCAGGCGATCGAGGGGGTGGGCCGGATCAGCAAGATCGTGCGGGCGATGAAGGAGTTCTCCCATCCCGGAATGGTGGGTAAGGTGGAGACCGATATCAACCGGGCGATCCGCACCACCCTGGAGGTCTCCCGCAACGAGTGGAAATACGTGGCGGAGATCCAGCCCGATCTGGCCGAGGAGCTGCCGAAGATCCTCTGTGTGCCGGATCAGATCAACCAGGTGTTCCTCAATCTGATCGTCAATGCCGCCCATGCGATTGCCGACCACCTGGAGGCATCCGCCGAGCGCATGGGGACCATCGGCATCTCCACACGCCTGGTACACGGCCAGGTCGAGGTCCGGGTGAGCGACAGCGGCACCGGGGTGCCGGAAGAGATCAAGGGGCGCATCTTCGACCCCTTCTTTACCACCAAGGCGGTGGGCAAGGGCACCGGGCAGGGGCTTTGCATCGCCTATACCACGGTAGTGGAGCAGCACGGCGGCACCCTGCGGGTGGAGGACAATCCCGAGGGGGGCGCGGTTTTCGTGGTGACCCTGCCGCTGGAGTCGACCCGGCAGGCCGACTGAGCGGCCGGACGTGGCGGGCCGGGTGTTTGAGCAGGTGCTGAAAATTGGCTGACAGGGTGGCACGGACGGCACGCCGGGTTATGCGCAGGGACTCAATCAGGTGTTCCTGAATATGATTGTCAACGCCGCCCATGCTATAAGTGACAGCATAGCCCGGTCTGATGCGGCCCGGGAGTTGCTCGGCATCGCTACCCGGCGGCGGGCGGAGTGGCTGGAGGTGATTATTGCCGATAACGGCGCGGGCATAGCCGATGACATTATCACCAAGGTATTTGACCCCTTGTACACCACCAAGGAGGTGGGCAAGTGGAGTGGCCAGGACAAGGACAAGGAACAGTGAAATGAAAAGCAGGATTCTCTTTGTGGACGATGAACAGCACCTGCTGGACGGCCTGAAAAGATCCTTACGCAGCCAGCGCGATGTCTGGGAGATGGCCTTCGCCGCCTCCGCTGAGGAGGCCCTCCAGCTTGCCGCCGAGAATCACTTTGATGTGGTGGTGTCGGATATGCGCATGCCGGGGATGAACGGGGCGGAACTGCTGGAGCGGCTCTCGGACAGCTACCCGGATATGATCCGCCTGGTCCTGTCCGGCCATTCGGACGAGGCGCTGATTCTCAAGGCGGTGCCCTACGCCCACCAGTTCCTCTCCAAGCCCTGCGATGCCGATGTGATCAGGCAGGTCATCATCCGTTCCCTCAAGCTGAAATCGCTGGTGGCGGATGAGCGCATGCAGGCGCTGGTGTCGCAGATCCGCTCGTTGCCGACCCTGCCGAAGCTCTATGTGGAGCTGACCAATCTGCTCAACGCCGACCGGGTGTCGGTGCAGCGGGTGGGCGAGGTGATCGGCCAGGATCCGGCCATGGTCTCGAAGATCCTGCAGATGGTCAATTCGGCCTTCTTCGGGGTCGGCCATCACATCTCCAATCCGGTGCAGGCGGCCACCATGCTGGGTACCGAGACGCTGCGCGGGCTGGTGCTGTCGGCGGGGGTCTTCATGCAGTTCGATCCCAAGACCTTGAACGTCGGCGGCTTCACCCTGGAGGCGCTGCATCGTCACAGCCTGCAGGTGTCGCGGCTGGCCCGGGCGATCGCCGAATCCGTGGGGGCCGAGAAACAGGTGGTGGAGGACTCCCTGCTGGCGGGGCTGCTGCATGATATCGGCAAGCTGATCCTGGTGCAGAGCCTGCCAAACGAATACCAGCAGTTCTTTGACCAGGTGAATGACTGCAAGGCCGAGCTGCTGGAGGCGGAACGGGCGGTGTTCCGCGTCGACCATGGGCGGGTCGGCGCCTACCTGCTCGGCCTGTGGGCGTTGCCGGACAGCTTGGTGGAGGCGGTGGCCTATCACCACGAGCCGCAACTGTCCGAGCATTTCGGGTTCTCCCCGCTGTTGGCGGTGCACGTGGCGGACGCCATTACCTCGGTCAACTCCAGCGATGCGGCGGTCATCCCCGCCGGGCTGGACATGGCCTACCTGGAGGCTTCCGGGGTGGCGGACCGGCTGGATGAGTGGCGCGAAATCTACCACAGACAGCTGACGGAGGCCGGCTGATGGCGGCGCGGGTCCTGTTTGTCGATGATGAGGAGAACATCCTCAGCGCCATCAAGCGCCAGCTCAGAAAACAGTATGTGGTCGCCACCGCCCTGAGCGGCACCGAGGCGCTGGAGCTGATCAAGGGGAGCGAGGAGTTCGCCGTGATCGTCTCCGACATGCGCATGCCGGAGATGGATGGGGTCGAGTTTCTGCGCCAGGCCCGAGAGCTGTCGCCAAACAGCGTGCGGCTGATGCTCACCGGTAATGCCGACCAGCAGACCGCCATCGATGCGGTGAACCAGGGGGCGGTGTTCCGCTTCATGAACAAGCCTTGTCCACTCTCCCTGCTGGTGGAGAACGTGGAGGCGGCCCTGCAACAGTATCGCCTGATCAAGGCCGAACAGGAGCTGCTGGAGGGCACGGTCAACGGCTCCATCAAGCTGCTCACCGACATCCTCTCCATGGTGGCCCCGGAGACCTTCGGCAAACTGACCGAGTTGCGCGAGACGGCGCGGGAGATCGCCCGCGCCATGCGCCTGATGTCCACCTGGGACATCGAGATGGCGGCCATGCTCTCCAAGATCGCCTACGTCACCCTGCCGCCCCAGACCCTGGCCAAGGTGCGCGCCTCCAAGCCCCTGGGGCCGGCGGAACAGCTGGTGATCGAGCGGCTGCCCGAGACCAGCAGCAACCTGCTGGCCAATATCCCGCGCCTGGAACGGGTCGCCCGGATCATTCTCTACCAGCGCAAGAATTTTGACGGCAGCGGCTTTCCCAAGGATACCCTGGGCGGTGACGAGATCCCGCTGGAGAGCCGGATTCTGAAGGTGCTGCATGAGCTGTTGGTGCAGGAGGAGAAGGGCATCGCCACCAGTGCCTCGCTGAAACAGATGGGCGGCCACCCCGGGCGCTATGATCCCAAGGTGCTGCAGACGGTGGGCTGGTTCTTCATGGCGGCGGAAGAGGAGGAGAAGCTGCTGCCACCGATTCACGTGGCGGTCGGCGCCCTTACGCCGGGCGCGGTGCTGATCAACCCGGTGGAGACGGTGGAAGGCCTTACCCTGATCACCGCGGGACAGAAGCTGACCGAGACCATGATCCAGCGGCTGGTGAATTATCACGACGTGCACCGGGTCAAGGAGCCGATCAAGATCGCCATGCCGGCGGAGACCTGACTCCGCGCCATAGTGAGTAGGATGGGTGGAGGCGCGCGGCGCCGTTGTTGGAGGTATCCACGGCGACCGGTGGCGCCGTAACCCATCTTCGGGTCTGGGGACATGATGGGTTACGCGCCTGGAAAGTGCCGGTAGACACCACATGGGAGGGGGCGCTCCACCCATCCGCCTTGATGATGCGGTTCGTTTTACTCACCGCATCCTACAGATTTTCCGCGGCCCTTACGACTCTTGCTCCAGCACCAGTATCCCCTTGTCGCACAGCGGGCTCGGCCTGCTCAGCAGATAGCCCTGGGCATAGTTGGCGCCGATCTCGTGCAGCTGGTTGTAGATGTCCTCATTCTCCACGAACTCGGCGATGGTCTGCTTGCCCATGATCTGGCCCATGTCGTTGATCGACTTGACCAGGGTCCAGTCGATGATATTGCGGTCGATATGGCGCACGAACATGCCGTCGATCTTGAGAAAATCCACCGGCAGGGTGCGCAGGTAGGCGAAGGAGGAGAGGCCGGTACCGAAGTCATCCAGGGAGAAACGGATGCCGGTCGCCTTCAGGGTCTGCATGAAATTGACCGCCGCATCCAGGTGGGCGATGGCCGCCGTCTCGGTCACCTCGAAACAGATCTTGCCCGGCGGGACCGCGGAATTCCCCAGGGTCTCCTGGATGAACCCCAACATCTCCTCATCGCCGATCGAGAGCCCGGAGAGGTTGATGGAGCAGAGCGACAGGGCCTGCAGCTGATCCGGATGGTCATCGAGCCAGCCGATGGTGTTGCGGATCACCCAGCGGTCGATCTGCGGTGACAAGTGGTAATGTTCCGCCGCCGGCAGAAACTCGCCCGGCGGGATGATCTGCCCGTCATCCCCCTCCATGCGCAGCAGGATCTCGTAGTGTTCCCCCTCGCTCTCCACCGGGTTGATTGGTTCGATGGTCTGGTAGTAGAGGTGGAAACGATTTTCGCCGAGGGCCTTGTTGATGCGGCTGATCCACTGGATCTCGGTGAGGCGCCGGGTCAGCTGGGCATCCTGGGCGTCACCTATGTGGATACGGTTTCTGCCCTGATCCTTGGCCACGTTGCAGGCGGTCTCGGCGGCGCTGAACAGGGCGGCCACGCTGTCGCTCTCACGGGTGACCGGCACCAGGCCGATACTGACACTCAGGTCATAACTGCCCGCCTCCCAGCGGAACACGAACTGTTTCATCTGCTGGTGCAGCTGCTGGATAATCTGCCGGCCGTCATCCAGACTGCAGTCGCTCAGGATCAGGCCGAACTGGTCACTGCCCAGGCGCGCCGCCAGATCGCCGCTACGCCGCTGTTGCGACAGCAGCCCCCCCACTTGCCGCAGCAGCTCATCCCCGGCGGTATGGCCGCAGGCGTCGTTGATGCGGTGGAAATGGTCGACATCGATAAAGCAGAAGACGTGCTGGCGCCCCTCCTGCCGGGCCGCTTCCAGGGAGTTTGCCAGGCGCAGTTCAAAGGCGTGGCGGTTGGCCAGTCCGGTCAGGATGTCGTGGCGTGACTGGTGAGAAAGCCGGGCGCTGAGGTGCTGCACCTCGATCGCGTCCTTCCGTGCCGCGGCGTCGCGCCGGCGTTCCTCACGATACAGTGCCTGCGCCTCCTCCAGCGCTGCCTTGAGATCCGCGACGGCGCAGGGTTTGGCGAGGAATTTGAACACATGCCCCTGATTGACGGCATCCATGGCGGTCTGCTGGTCGGAATCGCCGGTCAGCATGATGCGGATGGCATTGGGGTGGGCGATGGCCAGGCGTTTGAACAGCGTCACCCCGTCCATCTCCGGCATCCGCATGTCCGAAACCACCACCGCGTAGGGTTCGTCGCCGGCCGCGTCGAACAGCGCCAGGGCCTCGGCACCGCTGGTGGCGGTGTCGATCGTGAACTGCCGGCCCAGGCCACGGCGGTAACCGGAGAGAATGAAGGGCTCGTCATCTACCAGCAGAATGCGTTCAGTCACTTGGTTCGGTCCCCTGGGTGGATCTCATCGGTTGTACCGTAGCTAGTACTAGCGGCAGTTCGGACGAATGATTTAACCGATTACTGGTTTTGGGCGAAAAACAATCCTGGCTCACCCGGATCGACGCTTGTCGACGGTCTGGCCGTTGGTGTGGAATTATAGGTGGGAATAGTTGCGGCGCCCCTGGCGGGGGCCTGATCGGCGCCGATTGTCCGATGGTTGGTGCGTGGCGGATTGCCAGGCGGTTTTGTCAGGTAGTTTGTAGCCTGTTTCGATGGCCTGCCTATAGACTTGCCGATATCGGAATATCCTTGATCAATCGTTGATTCTGTGCCGGTTCGGTCCAGTGGGCACAAAAGGCGTGCCCACCCCTCCACCAGACTAAGAGTCTCCTGTCTGCGCTACGCCCGACGACAGGCCCTTGCCCGGCTTGCCGTACTGGTCCACCGCCTGTTTGAAGGTGTCGGACAGCGGTACCTTTTTATGCACCAGGTTATAGTGGCAGGCGATGCAGGTCTTGCCCTCCTCGATGGCCGCCTTGTGCGCCCGCTGGCCACGTTTGCGTTTGGGTTGCACCGCTTCCCAGACATGACACTCGCGGCAGTTCTTGCTGTCGTTGTTGAGCATCTGCATGCGCACCTTCTCCGCCATCGCCGGACGCTTCTCCTCGAACACCTCGGGCCGGCTCCAGTCGTGGGAGTATTCGCCGATCAGATCCTCGGTACCCATGATATGGTCCCACACCGCCGGCCAGAAGCGCTTGGAGACGTGGCAGTCGCCGCACTGGGGGCGCACCCCGCTGGCGGTGTTGTAGTGTTTCGACTGCTTGAACTCCTCATAGACGTAGGCCCCCATGGAGTGGCAGGAGATACAGAACTCGGTGGATGAGGCGCGGACGTTCAGCTCCTCCGCCACCACGAACGATAGGCTCAGCACGGCGGCAACCACAACGCCGGCCAGCAGGCCGTTCAGCGGCTTCTCGAAAAAGTCGTGGAGGGCGCGCCACAGGGCGCGCCCCCGTCCCTCCTTTTTCGCCGGATCATTTGATCTCGACGGCATTGATCTCTCCCTCTCCGTTGCCCAGCCCCAGCTTCATCGGGAAGCTCACATAGTGGAAGCGAGCGGTCACGTGGTCGTCATGTACCGCCAGCCCGATGGGGTAGCTCTGGCCCGGTTTCATGGCCACATCGTCCGCCGCGTTGCCGGTATCCAGTTTGCGTTTCCACACCAGGGTCCACTTGCCGCCGGCATGGCTGCCGTGCACGTCGTTGTTGTCGCCGGCGCTGCCTTCGACCTTGCCGGTAACCACCCGGCGTACCAGCACGTCACCGTTCTTCCAGGCGTAGCCGGGATCGTAGGCGACCTTGTTGGTATCACCCAGGTAGAAGCCGGGTGTCGCCTGCTTCAGGTCGGCCGTGGTCAGGTGCGGCTTGCCGCCGTTGCCGGCCGGGTCGAACATGTACCTGGGCTGGTTGGTCTGCTTGTCCCAGTTGTCGGAGAACATCTTCTTGCCGGCGTCGAACAGGCGGTACTCGGCGACGAAACCGTCATCGGCCATGCCCACCGGGTTGGAGCGGTGCGCACGCCACTGCCAGAGATCCAGGAACCCGCCGCTGTTGCGCAGCGAGGCGATCTCTTCCCTGGACTTGGTGTTGTTCCAGCCGCCGGTCCGGTCGGACGCGGTGCGGGAGTTGAGCAGGTATTTACGGATGTCATGCTTCTTCAACCCCCCCTTGCCCAGCACCGGGTGGGTCTCCACCGCCTCCTTGTCGGGGTGGTCGGGCATGAAGCGCATGTCGTTGTGGCAGGTGGCCCAGCAGCCGACCTGATTGAACTCCGGCACCCCCCTGCCATCGCCCAGCATGACGGTGAAGCGGTCCTCGTAGATCGGCGGCTCCACGCCCGCGGCGACCTTCCCGCTCACCCGGTGGCTGCCGGTTTTCTCCCACTTGCCGTCCCTGTAGACGATGTAGTCGTGATACTGGCCGGCCTCCCTGGCCGCCCACACCGCCTTCAGGTAGAGGTACTCCTGGTCGAAGGCGGCCTGGACCTTCACCTTGAGCGAACCGGCCTTGCCGGGGATGGGTGTCGGTTCCAGCTTCTCGCCGCTGACGATGAGGTTACCGATATCGGCCTCCTCCTCGGCGTGGCAGTCGAGACAGGTCTTGCCGGCGCGGGTTTCGGTGGCGCCGGGGCCGTGCTTTTCATTCACGATCCACTCATAGGACGACTGGCCGGGATAGAACAGCGTGAGCTCGGTACTCGGAATCGATGACCAGTCGACGGATTGCAGATCGGTGGCGACCGCGGAGCCGCTGGCCAGCAGGGCGCCGATCAGGGTGGTCAGGGTTCTGGTTTTGTTCATTTACTCTCCTCCAAGAGTGCGATAGGCACGGTAGAGGCGTTACAAACCCCGTGCCAAACCGGAGAAAAGCGGGAAAAGCGCATAAAAACAACAACTAACGGAGGGTAATAAAAAGGCGCCCGGACCGGTGACTGTTACGATCCGATAACAGTTGTTACGACCCGGAGACAAGCCCCCAGCGGTTCATGCGCACATAGAGGTTCTGGCGCGCCAGGCCGCTGATACGCGCCGCCTCGGAGACATTACCGCCGGTCGCCTGCAGCAGGCGGGTGAGATAGTCGCGTTCGAATTCGCCCCGGGCCTCCTCGTAGGAGCCCAGCGCCTGGAGCGGGAAGCGCCCGTTCGGGGTGGGCTCCAGGGCCTGCAGATCGGCCGGGGTGATCAGGCCGTCGGCGGCCAGCGCCACCACCCGTTCCAGGGTGTGCTGCAGCTCGCGCACATTGCCCGGCCAGGGGTGGCCTTCCAGCAGCCGGATCACCTCGGGGGTGAGCGGGCCGACCGATTTGCCGAACTTGGCGTTGAAGTGGTCGAGAAAGTGCGCGGCCAGCGGCAGGATATCCTCGCGCCGCTCGCGCAGGGGCGGCAGCCGCAACGCCACCACGTTGAGGCGGTAGAACAGGTCCTCGCGGAAGGCCCCCTCGCCCACCGCATCGGCCAGCGACCGGTTGCTGGCGCAGATCAGGTGGAAGTCGCTGCTCAGCAGGCGGGTGCTGCCGAGCCGGGTGAAGCGGCGCTCCTGCAGCACCCGCAGCATCCCGCTCTGCAGCTTGGGGCTCATGTCGGCCACCTCATCCAGGAACAGGCTGCCGCCGTCAGCCTCCTCGAAGTAACCGGCGGTGGCACGGGCCGCGCCGGTGAAGGCCCCCTTCTCGTAGCCGAACAGGGTGCTCTCCAGCAGCGGTTCCGGCAGGGCGCCGCAGTTGACCCCGAGAAACGGTCCGTCCCGTCGTCCACTGTGGACATGCAGCAGCCGCGCCACCAGCTCCTTGCCGGTACCGCTTTCACCCTCCAGCAATACGGTGGTGTCCAGTGGCGCCACCTGGACGATCAACGCCAACAGGCGTTCGATGGCGGGCGAGTTGCCGATCAGCTGGGGTTCATCCCGCTGCTGGCCGAGGCGTTCGCGCAGGCTGCTGATCTCCCGGTAGGCCTGGTCCAGCTCCAGCGCCTTCTCGATCACCGCCTCCAGCTCCTCCAGGTTTTCGAACGGTTTGGTCAGGTAGTCGAACACCCCCTCGCGCACCGCTTTGACCGCATCGCGCACGTCGGCGAAGCCGGTAATCAGGATACTCTGCTGTCGGGGTCGTTCTTTCAGCATGCGGCGCAACAGATCAAGACCCCGGGCATCCGGCAGTCGCTGATCCATGATCACCAGGTTGTAGTCACCCTGGCGAAACAGCCGCTCCGCCTCGCTGCCGCTGGAGGCGAGCTGGACCTGTGCACCGCCCTTGCGGAACAGCCCCTCGATCAGGCTGCGGGTATAGGGTTCGTCGTCGACCACCAGGATGCGACGCTGGTTTTTCTCAGGCATGGGTTTTCTCAACTCAAGGTTTGGAGTTCAGTTGCCGGAGTTCAGTTTCAGGCGCCGGGTGGGCCACCCCCTTTCCGGGACACGCTGTGAATACGTCCCTGTAAGCTCGCGTCGGCATCCCTGCCTCCGACGGTCCCGGAAAGGGGATAGCCCGCCCTGAACGACGCCTTGTGAACTCCGAAATTGAGTTCTCAGGCATTGGCCGGCTCCGTCTCGCCGGGTATATCCAGGGTGAAGCAGGCGCCGCCCCCGGCCAGGTTATGCACCTCCACCGTGCCGCCGTGCAGCGCCAGGATGTGCCGTACCACCGACAGGCCAAGACCCACGCCGCCCTCGCGGGTGGTGAAAAAGGGGGTGAACAGCTGTTCCCGGTGTGCCTCGTCGATCCCGGGGCCCTGGTCCGACACGCTCAGGGACCAGTACTTCTCCCGTTCATCCAGTTGAACATGAATCGGCGCCTCGGCGCCACCGGCATGCCGGGCATTGGTCAGCAGATTGAACAGCGCATGGCGCAGCAGCACGGGGTCGGCGGTGACCGGTGCCGTCTCCGGCAGTTCCAGCCGTACCTGCGGATTTCCCGGCGTGCTCTGGCGGAACAGCGCCACCGTCCCCTCGACCAACTGGCGCAGGTCAACCGGTTGCCGCTCGAAATGGGACAGGCGGTTAAACTCCAGCATGCGCTGCACGAAGCCGCGGCAGTGGCTGCCGGCCTGCTGGATCTCGCACAGGATCTCGCGGGTGCGGACGGGATCGTCGGCCTCGCGCTCGGCCAGCTGGGCCAGGTTCATCACCCCTACCAGGGGATCATTGATCTGGTGGGCGATCTCACCGACCAGCTGTCCCACGGCCGACAGTTTCTCCATCTGCACGATCTGTTCATGCTCGCTGCTGAGCCGCGACAGCGCGCTTTCGGCACGCTGCTGGCGCCTCAGGACGGAGCGGAACAGGGCGAACAGCGCCACGTACAGCAACACCCCGCCGAGGGTGATCACCAGCCACTGCAGCACGATGGCCCGGCGGATCTGAAAATTGAGCGGCCGCGCGGAACGGTACAGGGCCAGCACCGCGTCTATCGGCGGGGCGCCGACGCGCGCTATGCGGATCGGCATGTAGAACTCCACCACCGGCATGGCATTGGGATCACCCGCTTCGCCGGGCAGCTCCTTCTCGGTGTAGAACACCACGCCGATGTCGCCGGCCGCCGCGGCCTGGAACTCCCGGTTTCTCTTTGCCTGGGTACCGATGAACCGGGTGTCGTCCGACCAGACCACTTCACCGCTTTTATCGTACAGTTTCAGCCGCACCGCATCGGCCAGCCGGGTCAGGGGCGCGAAGCGGCGGGCGGGTTCGATATCGTTTTCCTGGGCCGCCAGCGCCTGTACATAGTCGCGGATGATCAGGGACTCCCGTTCGATGATCGCCTGGTGCAGAAAACCCGACAGGGTGATCCCGGTGCCGGTCACCATGAGGGCGATCATCAGCAGACTGAGCAGGGTGAACAGCCTGGAGGGTGAGCTGAGGTTGCGATGCAGCATTGTTGATCCGGTCGCTGACTAGATGGATAAGGTACCAGCTCATGGCCTACTCAGGCGAGAAATTCGGGGCTTGTTGATCTGATCATTTCATACGCATTCCATTTCATTGCATCCAGGCTACCGCGCTCCGGGGGTATCCTGGTTGAAGCAATGTTCCCTCAGGCCCGCTCCACCGGCAGGCCCTCCATGCGCCACTCCGGCAGTCCCCCCTCCAGGCGCCGGGCATTCATACCTTGCTGGCGCAGCCGGGACACCGCCTCGAACGCCAGCACGCAATGGGGACCGCGACAGTAGGCGACAACCTCCCGGGAGGGGGGGAGTTCATCCAGGTGTTTTTCCAGATCCTTCAGTGGAATATTGATCGCCCCCGGCAGATGTCCGGCGGCGTACTCCTCCGGCGGCCGTACATCCAGCACCGTCACCAGCCCCGCGCGGGCGCGCTCCAGCAGTTGGTTTGCGGGGATCGGTTCCAGGCTGTCCTTGACCTTGAGGTAGTCGTCGACCAGCCGGTTGACGTCGGCCAGGTGACGTTCGGCGACCCCCCTCAGAGAGCTGAGCAGGGCCGATACGTCCGGGCCACTCAGTCGGTAAAAGACCTTTTGCCCCTCCTTGCGGCTGGAGACCAGCCCCGTCTGTCGAAGTTGCTGCAGATGCTGAGAGGTGTTGGCCACGCTGAGACCGGAAACCTGGGCCAGGGCATCGACACTGCGCTCCCCCTGATCCAGGAACTCTAACAGCTCCAACCGGTAACCATTGCCTAATGCCTTGGCGATACGCGCAAACTGACTGAACAGATCGTGTTTGAAATTGGCGGTTGACATGGCTCGGTCCTTGGTATTCAATTATTCAAGTAATCTATTGAATAGCAGATCAATCAAAATTATAACAGATGAGGCAGCGGAGGAAAGTGGCAAATGAACTGGCATGACTGGATTCTCGCCAACGAGGTTGGCATACGGCTGAGTTTCTTCTTCGGCATCTTTGCCGCCGTAGCGCTCTGGGAGGTGCTGGTGCCGCGCCGTGCCCTCATGCTCTCCCGGGGAGTCCGCTGGACCAGCAACCTGGGACTGGTGGTGCTCAACAGCGTGGTGCTGCGGCTGCTGTTTCCGGCCGCGGCTGTGGGCGTCGCCGCCCTGGCCGAACAACGCGGCTGGGGGCTGCTCAATCTGTACCGGCTGCCCGATCTGTTCACGGTGGTCATCGCCGTGGTGGCACTGGATTTCGTGATCTGGCTGCAGCACGTGATGGTGCACGCCATCCCCCTGCTCTGGCGCCTGCACCGGGTGCACCACGCCGACCTCGACTATGACCTCACCACCGGGGCGCGCTTTCATCCCCTGGAGATCATCCTCTCCATGCTGATCAAGTTCGCCGCCATCCTGGTGCTGGGACCGCCGGTGCTGGCGGTGGTGATCTTCGAGGTGCTGCTCAACGCCACCGCCATGTTCAACCACGGTAACATCCGCATCCCGGAGCGGATCGACCGGGTGCTGCGGCTGTTCGTGGTCACCCCTGACATGCACCGGGTGCACCACTCGGTGCACGCCCCGCTGACCAACTCCAACTTCGGTTTCAACCTGCCCTGGTGGGACCGGCTGTTCGGCACCTACGTGGCGCAGCCGCCGGAGGGCCATGTGGCGATGGAGATCGGCCTGGCCGATCTTCGCGACCCGAAGCAGGTGGACCGGCTCCCCGGCATGCTGATGCTGCCGTTTGTCCGCCAGCTGGGCGAATACACCATCAACCGACGCTGGTAGATGGATACCGAAAAATCAGTCCCACCTATTGACGCCGCCGGGCCAGCCCGCGGTCGCGGGAAGAGCAGTATGAAACAGCAATTCACACGTCTGGCATTGTTCCTTTTGTTGGCGGCGGGTATCGCCCTGGCCATCCTCTACCGGGACCGCTTCAACACCGCCGCCCTGGAGCAGTGGGTCGGCGGGGCGGGGGCTGCCGCGCCGCTGCTGTTCATGGCGATCTATGCCATTGCCACGGTGTTGTTTCTGCCTGGTTCCATGCTGACCCTGGCCGGCGGCGCCCTGTTCGGGCCGGTGGTGGGCACCTTCGTGAACCTCACCGGCGCCACCCTGGGGGCGCTGCTGGCGTTCCTGCTGTCGCGCCACCTGGCCTCGCACTGGGTGGAACACAAGGCCGCGGGCCGGCTCGGGCAACTCAAGGCGGGCGTCGAGCAGGAGGGTTGGCGCTTTGTCGCCTTCGTGCGCCTGGTGCCGCTGTTCCCATTCAATCTGCTCAACTATGCCCTGGGTCTCACCCGTATCCGCCTGCTCCACTACCTGGTCGCCACCTACCTGTGCATGCTGCCGGGCGCCCTGGCCTACACCTGGCTGGGCTACGCCGGGCGCGAGGCGCTGGCCGGTGGCGAGGGGTTGATCCAGAAGGGCCTGATGGCGCTGGCGCTGCTGGCCATCGTGGCCTTTCTGCCGCGGATTATCGGCCGCCTGCGGCAGGGTCCGACCCTGGGCATCAACGAATTGAACGACCGCCTGGAGAAGGGCGAACCGCTGCTGTTGCTGGATGTGCGCAGCGAGGCCGACTACCGGGGCGAGATGGGCCACATCGCCGGCTCCCGCAATATCCCATTAGAAGCGCTGGAAGCGCGTCTGACCGAGCTTGCCGATTACCAGGAACAGCCGGTCGCGCTGATCTGCACCACCGATCGGCGCTCCAAAAAGGCCGCCCAAATCCTTGCCGGCGAGGGTTTTGCCGAGGTGCATGTGGTGGCTGGTGGCATGGCCGAGTGGCACAAGGCGGCGTTGCCGGTACATACCGCTGCGCCGATGCAAAGCACGGCACCGTCGCAAAGCACGGCTCAGGCAACCGAATAATCCAGGGAATTCCGATGATGCCCCTTTTATTACCGGAGATTTACAAATGAAGATTCTGATCATACTCAATGACCCACCCTACGGCACCGAGCGCAGTTTCAATGGCCTGCGCCTGGCCAAGGCGCTATTTGGAACGGGGGCCAGCAAGGAGGCCGAGGTCTCGATCTTCCTGATGGCCGATGCCGTGGCCTGCGCCAAGGCGGGGCAGAAGGTTCCCCAGGGCTACTACAACCTGGAGCTGATGGTGCAATCGGTGGCCCGCCAGGGCGAGGTGCTGTTGTGCGGGACCTGCATGGACGCCCGCGGCCTGAGCGACGGGGAGATCATCGAAGGGGCCCGCCGCGGCACCATGGCGGAGCTGGCGGAGCGCACCCTGGCCGCCGACAGGACGCTGGTGTTTTGAAGGGTGAAATTTGATTATCAACGTAACTACTCGCTTGGTCTGTGAGTGATAGGCCTGCCTTGTTGGCCGATCTTGATGGCACTTACCTAAGCCAAGAACCACCGTCATCCCGGCGCAGGCCGGAATGACGGAAATCCTGCAATTCGCCTTAAGTAAGCGCCATTGGGCCGGATTCGAGGAAACAAGCCATCGTGTGAGGCCGTTCCTGGGCATCCCTGCCCCCGCGGCATTAGTGAATCCGTTCACGTCGCCGGCAAGGCAGGCCAATCACCTCGTGAGTAGTTACTCATCAACAATAATTACCGGGAGTACGAGATGCTTAAACGGCTCATCTGGTTATCGATGGACTTTCCAAAGGCCACCATCGGTCTTGTTTTGCTGGCGACCCTTCTCTTTGGTATCCAGTTTCCGAAGATCCACATCGACACGGATCCCGAGAACATGCTGCCCGTCGATCAGGCCGACCGGGTGCTCTACAACCGCGCCAAGCAGGACTTCGGCATCAACGACCTGATCGTGCTCGGCATCACCGACGAGGCGGGGATGTTCCGGCCCGACCCGCTGGCCCGGGTGGCGCGGGTGGTGGATCGGCTGCTGGGGCTCAAGGGGGTGATCACCGCGGATGTGATCAGCCTCACTACCAGCGACGACGTGCGCTCAAAGGGCGGGCTGCTGGAGGTGCGCCCGCTGATGCAGGCGGTCCCGGATGACGCGGCGGAGATCGCGGCGCTACGCGCCGCCATCGCCGACAATCCGCTGTTCAGCGACAAGTTGGCCTCCGCCGACGGTACCGCACTGGCGGTCTACATCCCGATCGAGCGCAAGGACCAGGCGGCGCGCATCGGCGGTGAGCTGCGCGCCATCCTGGATGAGGAACTCGACTCACAACAGGACTACCATCTGGCGGGGCTACCGATCGCCGAGGACAGCTTCGGCATTGAGATGTTCAGCCAGATGGCTATCGTCTCGCCGGCCAGTGGCGGCGTGTTGTTCCTGCTGCTGTGGTTTGTCTTCCGCAAGTTCACCCTGGTGCTGCCGGTGATGGGCGTGGCCATGCTCACCGTGGTCTGGGGCATGGGGCTGCTGATCGGCATGGGCTACACGGTGCATATCATGTCCAGCATGATCCCGGTGTTCCTGATGCCCATCGCCGTGCTCGACTCGGTCCATATCCTGAGTGACTTCTACGACCGCTATCCGCGCCTCGGGGACCGGCGCGCGGCCCTGCGCGAGAGCATCGAGGAGCTCTACACCCCGATGCTCTACACCTCCCTGACCTCGGCCGCCGGCTTTGCCTCGCTGTTGCTGGCCGACATCCCGCCGGTACAGGTGTTCGGCGCCTTCGTCGCCATCGGTATCCTGGCCGCCCTGCTGCTTACCCTCACCCTGGTCCCCGCCTCGATCATGCTGATCAAGGAGGAGCGCCTGCAGAGGGCCATCGGCGCCCTGGACCACGAGGGCGGGCGTCTCGGCGCAGTGCTGCGCGGCTTCGGTGGTTTCGCCTTCGGCCGCGCCGTGCCGGTGGCGCTGATCTCCGCCCTGGTGCTGGGCCTGGGCTTCTGGGGGGTGTCGCGTACCGTGGTCAACGACAACCCGGTGGCCTGGTTCCCCGAGAGTCACGATATCCGCATTGCCGACCGGGTGATGAACCGCCAGTTCGGCGGCACCTACATGGCCTACCTGCTGATCCAGGGCGATGCCGAGGGCGCCATGAAGCGGCCCGAGGTGATGCGCTACATCGAGAAACTGCAGCGGGTGCTGGAGTCCGATCCCGAGGTGGGCAAGACCTCCTCCCTGGCGGATGTCATCAAGCAGGTGAACTATGTGGTTCACGATGCCGATCCGCAGTCCCGGCAACTCCCGGGCGAGACCGACGAACTGGCCCAGTACCTGTTCCTGTACGAGACCGCCGGGGATGCCGGGGACCTGGACAACTTTGTCGATTATGACTACCGCACCGCCAACATCTGGGTACAGATGCGCGCCGGCGACAACCGGGAGATGGCGCGGGTGGTGGCGCTGATAGACGACCAGCTGCGCGTGGAGCCGCCACCGCCGGGTATCCAGGTGGAGTGGTCGGGCCTCACCTATATCAACAAGGTGTGGCAGGACGAGATGGTGGTGGGGATGATGAACGCGGTGCTGGGGGGCTTCCTGGCGGTATTCGCCATGATGCTGCTGCTGTTCCGCTCCCCAGTGCTGGCGCTGCTCTCCATGCTGCCGCTGGTCTTCGCCATCACCCTCTCCTATGGCCTGGCCGCCTTCGTGGGCAAGGAGTACGACATGCCCATGGCGGTCTGCTCGGCCCTGACCCTGGGGCTCTCCATCGATTTCGCCATCCACTTCATCCAGCGTTACCGGCTCAATCTGTCGCGCCTCGGCGGGGATCTGGCGGCAACCAACGGCGTGGTGTTCGGCGAGACCGCCCGTGCCATCGCGCGCAACGCCTGGGTGATTGCCGTGGGCTTCTCGCCGATGATGTTCTCGCCGCTCGGCCCCTACAAGACGGTGGGGGTGTTCTTCGCCCTGCTGATGCTGTTTTCCGGCCTCACCGCCCTGGGGCTGTTGCCGGGACTGTTGAAACTGACCCACGGCCGGCTCTGGCGGCAGCAGCCGGCGACCGCCTGAAGGAGATATCGTGATGAAATTTCTTAGCTCATTCCTGGCGCTGATCCTGACCTTGGCCCTCGTTTCGGCGGCCAGCGTACAGGCGCAACCCGGCGCCGACGACATCATCGCCCGCTCCCTGGAAACCTTCTACTACTCCGGAGACGACCAGCGTACCCGGGCCACCATGCGGCTGGTCAATCCCCAGGGCAAGGAGCGCCGGCGGGTAATGACCCTGCTGCGCAAGGACCTGGGCGGCGCGGGCGAGCAGCGCTACTACATCTACTTTCACGAACCGGCCGACGTGAAGGGCACCACCTTCATGGTGTGGAAATACCCGGCCCGGGAGGATGACCGCTGGATCTTCATCCCGGCCATCAAGCTGGTCAGACGCATCGCCGCCGATGACAAGCGCTCCTCCTTCGTCGGCTCGGACTTCACCTACGAGGACGTCTCGGGCCGCGAGGTAGGCGACGAGAGCCACAGTCTGCTGGATGAGACGGATCTGGATGGCCGGCCGGTCTACCGGATCGAGAGCGTGCCGAAGGCCAAGGCGGACTACGTGCGCCGCCTCTCCTGGGTCGACCGGGAGCGCTGGCTGCCGCTCAAGGAGGAGTACTACGACGGCCGCGGCGAGCTGCTGCGCACCTTCACCGCCGACGCGGTGCGCGAGGTGGACGGCCACTGGACCGTCACCCAGCGTACCATGCGTGACGCCCAGAGCGGCCACCACACCGAGGTGGTGTATGACGAGATAAACTACGGCGTCGGGCTTAACGATGACCTGTTCAGCGAGCGCTATCTGCAACGCCCACCACGGCAGTGGATACGATGAGCCGGGAATGCAAACATCTGGTCAACCACCCTGGAATAGTCCGGAAGTGGGTGTGTTACCCCCGGCAGAGGGACGCCGTAAACCCATCCCTGGGGGCTCGCTGCGGCCATCCATGGCCGCAGACGCCCTCTGCCGGGGGTAACGCGCCCACATGCGTGGTTAGCCCGGCACTTACCAGGCAAACGCCATCCATCCTTCACTTCGCCCTGGCGGGTGTCCTGGCCTGGGGCGCGGGGCTTCCCGCCGGCGCGGCGGAGGCGCCCCCCCTGGAGATACCTGAAATCCACGGCTTCCTTCAGGCCCACGGGGCGGCGCGCCTCGGTGGCGTGGACTGTGATCCGGGAACCGCCTGCGACTTGCCCTTCAATGAGCAGCGCCTGCAACTCAAGGCGGAAGGCGGCGGTTTTGCAGGGGCGCTGGGCTATGCCGGCAAGATCGACCTGTTGCACGACGCCGCACTGGGCGAATCAGAGGCGGATGTCCGTGAGCTGTACGCCGACTACAATGCTGATCGCTACAGTGTCCGCGCTGGCCGTCAGGTGGTCACCTGGGGGGTGGCGGACCTGCTGTTCATCAACGACACCTTCCCCAAGGACTGGACGGCCTTCTACGGCGGCCTGCCGCTGGAGTATCTGAAACGCGGCAGCGACGCGATGCGCCTCGACCTGTTCCCGGACTTTGCCGATGTGCAACTGGTGCTGGCCGACTTTCGCCCGGACCGCCTGCCGGACCGGGAGCGTTTCGTCCTCCCGGGCCAGGCGATCCAGGCCGAGCTGGACGAGCCGTCGGGGCTGGAGGTCGGGTTGCGGGTCTCGCGCTACGTCGGCAGTTGGGACGGGGCGTTGTATCTCTCCCGCACCCACTACCGCGCCCCGGCGTTACGCCAAGTGGGAGCCGGGTGGCAAGGCGGGTTTCCGCGCCTCAACGCCGTCGGCGCGAGCCTCTCGGGTCCGCTGGGCAGCGGCGTGCTCAGCCTGGAGGCAGGCTATTACGACTCGGTCGATGATCGTGACGGCAACGATCCCGCTATCGGGAACAGCCAGACGCGGCTGCTGGCCGGCTACAGCCGCCAGATCGGCGCCGACACCACCCTCGGGGTGCAGGGCTATGTGGAGTGGATGCACGACCACGCCGCCTACCGGCGCACCCTGCCGGCGGGGCAGCCCGAACGCGACGAGCTGCGCGGCGTGGCGACCCTGCGCCTCACCCGGTTCCAGATGCACCAGACCCTGCGCCTGAGCCTGTTCGCCTTCTGGGGCATCAGCGAGGGGGACGGCTACCTCATCCCATCCGCCCGCTACGCCTTCAGCGACGCCCTGTGGGGCGAGGTCGGGGCGAACCTGGTGGTGGGCGATCGCAGCGGCCAGTTCGGCGTTCTGGGGGATAACGACAACGTCTACATGACCCTGCGTTATGCCTTTTGAGGAATTCGTGGGTTACGCAGCGCCCAATAGATGTAGGGTGTTGCGGCCCAGCGCTCCCGTAGGGTGGGTTAGGCGCGCCGTGCGCCGGGGATGGCCGTTGGCATTGGACCGTACGCGCGCCGTAACCCACCGTTTGGTGGTCGAGAATTCGGTGGGTTACGCGGCGCCCAAGCGTTATCGTGGTCTGGAAGTTCTGTGTCTGTGCGCCGCTAACCCACCCTACGATGGCTGAGTTATACCTTTTGATGAATCGGAAAATTTCATGAAGCGAAAGACCATCATCCTCGGCGCTGTCCTGTTGGCGCTGGCCGCCTTCCTGGGCTGGCGCTTCGTGCGCCCGCTGAACATCTTCGTGGTCGCTCCCGCCTTCGAGCGGCCCGTGGATACCAGCGCGGCGCCCGCCGTGCTTGGTGACCTCAAGGCGGAGAGCTGCGGCGAATGCCATGCGGCATTTTATGAGGAGTGGCGCACCAGCATGCACAGCCAGGCGTGGACCGACCCCTATTTCCAGGCGGACTGGCAATTCGACGGCAGCCAGCAGGTCTGCAAGAACTGCCACACCCCCCTGGACCGGCAGCAGGAGCATCGGGTGCTCGGTTTTCGCGATGAGGAAAAGTGGGACCCGATCCTGGCGCCGAATCCGGATTTTGACCCTGGCCTGCAACACCAGGGTGTCACCTGCGCCGCCTGCCACCTGCGCGAGGGACAGATTCTCGGCCCGTACGGCAGCGAAAGCGATGCCCACCCGGTGCGGCAAATCAGCAGCGGCAACCAGGTGTGCATACAATGTCATCTGGTGGGTGGCGAGCGTTGGGACACCTTCTTCCGCTTTCCGCCCTGTGGCACGGTCGCCGAAATCCGTACCGGCGGGGGCGAGCCGTCGACCTACACCGGGGATCTGGAACAGGTCGATCCGGCCACCCTGGGCTGCGTCGAGTGCCACATGCCGGCGGTGGAGCGTCCGCTGGTGGCCGGCGGCGAGCCGAGGCTGACGCGGCAGCATGTGTGGCGCGGCGGCCATGATCCGGAGATGGTGCGCAAGGCCGTGGAGGTCGGCTTCGAACGGATGAGCGGCAAATCGGACCGCTACCGCCTGACCATCACCAACGTCGGCGCTGCCCACTATGTGCCCACCGGCACCCCGGACCGGCATTTCGTCCTCAGCGTGCGGCTGCTGGACCAGGATGGCGCGGTACTGGCCGAGGAGGAGAAAGTACTGAAACGGACGGTCATGTGGCGGCCGTTCATTGTCGATCTCTGGGACACCCGGCTGCCGCCGGGGCGTCCGCGCAGCGAGGAGTTCAAATTTAGCGGCGCGGCACTCGACCGCGCCTGGACCGCCGAGGCGGTGGTGCGCTATGGGCTGGTTGAGGAGGCGCGGCTCAAACGCATCGGTTACCAGAGCGAGGAGCCCACCACCTACGAGATATACCGCAAGCGCCTGCCCCTCGGCGACCCGCGGGCGGGCTGATCGCAGCGCGGCCGCAAGGGAGAATTCTATGGCGAACCACGCTATTGGCGCTGTGCTCGGACTGCTCCTGTTCGGCGCCTCCGCGCAAGCCGGCGTCGAGCACGCCCGCGATCCGGAGACGGGCCTGGAGAGCTGGTCCTGGCGGGTTGGCGGCGCCTCGTTCAGCTTCAACCAGCGCCTGCCGGACCAGTCCCGCGCCTATTTTCAGGGTCGGGGGTTCCGGCCCGGGGAGGCGGAAGCCGTGGCCCTGGCCTGCGTCTTCCAGGCCGTCGTCCGCAACGACGCCGACGCCCCCATTGAGTTGGACTTGTCCGGCTGGCGGGTGATGCCGGCGCGGGGGAGCCCCCGGCCGTTGCGGCTGGAGGCCGACTGGCAACAGGAGTGGCAACGGCTGGAGGTAGCCCAACCGGCCCGTGTCGCCTTTCGCTGGTCGCTGTTTCCGACCCGGCAGCGCTTTCAACCCGGTGACTGGAACATGGGCATGGTGACCTTCAACCTCGAGCCGGGCGCCAGCTTTGATCTTGAAGTCGACTGGCGGCAAGCCAACACAGCGCGGCATCTGCGTTTTGCGGGGATGCGGTGCGCCCCTGATCGTCAATTATGAAAGGAGAGAACCTGATGCGCCGCCTGCTGCTTGCCGTACTGCTGCTGCCGCTCACCGCCACGGCGGCGCAGACCCTGACCCCGGTCGAGGCGCGGCCGATGGCCCCTGACTTCACCCTGCAGGACCTGGACGGCAACGCTGTTCGCCTCGCCGATCTGCGCGGCCGGCCGGTCATCGTCAACTTCTGGGCCACCTGGTGCCCGCCCTGCCGCGAGGAGATGCCCTCCATGCAGCGCGCCTGGGAGCGGCTGCAACCCGAAGGGGTGGCGCTGCTGGCTGTCAATGTCGGTGAGGATGTGGATAGCGTGTTCCAGTTTACCGGCAGCTACCCGGTGGAGTTCCCCATTCTGTTCGATAGCGACGGCTCGGTCAGCGGCGCCTGGCCGATCCGGGGCCTGCCTACCACCTTCGTGGTGGATCCGCAGGGACGCATCGTCTACCGCGCCATCGGCGGGCGCGAGTGGGACGATCCGGCATTGCTGCAACCGGTACTCGAACTGCGCAACATGAACACTACTTTCGATAGACCACTCTCAGGGAGCGACCGATGACCGAAACAAAAGCACAACAACTCGCCACCCGCTGTGTCCACGCCGGCGAACTGGCCGATAGTCATGGCAGTCCGCACACCCCGATTTACGCAACGACAACCTTCAAGTTCGCCAATACCGCGGCGCTGCTCGACGTGGTGGAGGGGCGCCAGGCGGGCAGTCTCTACACCCGCTACGGGCTGAACCCCACCATCCAGGCGCTGGAGGCGAAACTGGCCAGCCTGGAGGGGGCGGAAGCGGCCTTTGCCTTCGCCTCCGGCATGGCGGCGGAGGCGGCCCTGTTCCTGGCCCATGGCCGGCAAGGGATCGTCTGTATCGGCGACGCCTACGGCGGCACCCTGGAGCTGATCGCCGAGCAGTTGCCGCTGCTGGGCATCCCGACCCACCTGATCCTCGGCTCCGAACTGGATCGCCTGGACGGGCTGCTGGCGGCGGGTGCGCGCCTGGTGTTCCTGGAGACACCCACCAATCCGGCCCTGGAGCTGTTCGATATCGCCGCGATCGCGGAACAGGTGCACGCCCACGGCGCCCTGCTGGCGGTGGACAATACCTTCGCCTCACCGGTCAACCAGCAGCCGCTGGCGCTGGGCGCCGATTTCGCGGTGCACAGCGCCACCAAGTACCTGGGCGGTCACAGCGACCTCACCGCCGGTGCGCTGATGGCGTCGAAGGCGCTGCTCGATCCGATCTGGGGCTGGCGCAAGAACCTGGGCTCGATGCCGGCGCCGGAGACCTGCAGCCAGTTGGCCCGCAGCCTGCGCACCCTGGTGGTGCGGGTGCGCCAGCAGAACGCCACGGCCCAGGCCATCGCCGACGCCATGACGCGCCACCCGCGCATTCGCCGCGTGCTCTACCCCGGTCTGGGCGATTTCCCCGGCCACGAACTCGCCGCCCGCCAGATGAGCGGCTTTGGCGGCATGCTCACCCTTGAGATCGATGCCGACACGGCCGGAACGGCTGCGGTGGTGGACCGGCTCAAGCTGTTCTCCATTGCCGCCAGCCTGGGCGGGGTGGAGAGCCTGGTGACCCAGCCGGTGACCACCACTCACCACGGCCTGAGCGAGGATGAACGCGCGCGCCGCGGCATCAGCGGTGCCATGGTGCGCCTCTCGGTGGGGCTGGAGGATGCCGGCGACCTGATCGCCGACCTGCAACAGGCGCTGGATTAAATGATGACCGACAGCCGGAGAGACCCGCATGATGGATAGGACAAAAAAACGGTTCGGGTTGGGTTGCCACGGCACCTGGGCGGCGCTGCTGTTGGTGTTTGCGCCACTCCACGCCGCCACCCTGTCCGGGGTCGTGGCGGAGGAGGGGGATCGCCTGGCGAAGGTGGAGATCATCCTGGTCGACTCGGACAGCCGGGTCACCCTGGGCAGCGTCTACACCGGAGCCGATGGCCGCTTCCGCTTCACAGTCGAGCGCGGCAGCTTCGATCTCGGGGCGTTCAAGTCCGGCTATGTCAACCGCTGGACCCGGGGGATCGGCGTTGGCGCCGACGATGTGGCGATCGAGGTTCAACTGGTGAACGAGGCCTTCGCGGAGGATCAGTCCGGGAGTGCGGACGATGATTGTGATTGACCCGGTAATGCGGTGGCGACAGGACAGGGGTCGGAGTCAAATTTGATCAAGGAAACGGGACATTTCATACAACAATGTCCAGCAAATTTGACTCCGACCCCTATAGGATTGTCACAAAGCCCGAATCGCTGATTTTGTAGGGTGGATAAGCATCAGCGCATCCACCATGAATCGGATGGCGGTGGATGCGCAAGCTTATCCACCCTACAAGTACTGCGAACTCCGAAACTTTGAGTTGATAAAAAAACAGACCAGAGAGGTAAACACGTGACCCGTTATATTCTTCTGATAGCCGTACTGTTTCTTGCTCAGGCCCAGGCCGCGGAGGTGACCCTGAGCGACGCCGGCCTGACCCTGAATGCCCGTCTTGAAAAGACCGAAAACTGGCCCGCCGGACCGGTGATCCTCATCACCCACGGTACGCTGTCGCACAACCAGAGCGAAATCATCACCGCCCTGCAGACGCTGTTTCAGGAAAACGGCCTGAGTTCCCTGGCGATCAACCTGGGCCTGGGCCTGAATGACCGGCAGGGTCCCTACGAGTGCGCCACACCCCACGCCCACAAGCATGCGGATGCGGTCACCGAGATCGGGCTCTGGCTGGAGTGGCTGAAACGCCAAGGGGCGCAACAGGTGGTGCTGCTGGGCCACTCCCGGGGCGGCAACCAGACTGCCTGGTTTGCCGCCGGACAGGGCGACCCGGTGGTCAAAAAGGTGATCCTGGTCGCGCCGCAGACCTGGAGTCCGGAATACGCCGCCGAGGAGTATGAAAAGCGTTACGCCAAGCCGTTGGCGCCGGTGCTGGCGTCGGCCCAGGCCCTGGTCTCCGCCGGCCAGTCGAAGATGCCGATGGAGCAGACCGATTTCATCTACTGCAAGGGGACCAGCGTCACCGCCGAGGCCTTCGTCTCCTACTATGCCCCGGAGCCGCGCCAGGATACCCCTTACCTGCTGCCCGGGATCAGCCAGCCGGTGCTGGTGTTCGCCGGCACCGAGGATCAGGTGGTCAAGGGGCTGGACAAGACACTGGCCCCCATGGCGGAGGCCGGTACCATCGAACTGGAGGTGCTGGACGGCGCCGACCACTCCTTCCGTGACCTCTACGCCGAGGATTTGGTGGAGCGCGCCATCGAGTTCATCAACGAGTAACCGGCCATGCACAGCATCACCGATCCGGCGGCCTACGAGGCGTGGTATCACACCCCGCGCGGGCGCTGGATCGGTGACCGGGAGTTCACGCTGCTGGGTGACCTGCTGAACCCGGTCGTCGGCGCGTCACTCCTTGATGTGGGCTGCGGGACCGGCCACTTCAGCCGCCGGTTTGCCGGGCTGGGCCTGGAGGTCAGCGGTCTCGATCCGGACTCTCTGGCACTTGCCTACGCGGCGGGCGAGGACGGCGACATCACCTACCTGCGGGGTGACGGCCGGGCACTGCCGTTTGCCGATAACCAGTTCGACTACAGCAGCGCCGTCACCAGTCTCTGTTTCGTGGATGACCCGGTCGTCGCCCTGCGGGAGATGTGGCGGGTTACCCGCCATGCCGTGGTGCTCGGCCTGCTCAACCGGCACAGCTTGCTGTATCGGGAAAAACAGGGCCGGGGCGCTTACCGGGGTGCCCGCTGGGACAGCGCGAAAGCGATAAGAGAGGAGTGGATACCCCGGCTTACCCCCAGCCCCGTCGCGGTCAGTATGGGCAGCGCCATCTTCCTGCCACGGGGCGACCGCTTCGCCCGCATTGCCGAGACCTGGCTACCCCGGCAAATCCCCTGGGGTGGTTTTCTGGCGGTCTGTCTGAGGAGGTAATAGAGATGCGGCATAACGATAACGTCTAACATCACGGGCGGCTAAAGCATGAGGAAATCCCCGATACCGGGAGCTAAACCAACATGCAAAGAACCGAACGGGCGTAACCCACTAGACATCTGAGACTAGACCCTTAACTGTTACTCGGTTTGTGCTACGTATACGTAATGCTGTGTAGAGTCGTGCTTATTAATAGGACATACAAGCCTCCACCTAAGGGTCATATTATTCCAGTGGCCCTAGTCGTATTTGACTCCTGATTCTTATTGTACCTGACTGTTTTTAGGAATATTTCCCACCCATCGATTGATATATTGTGATGGGAAACCAGATGGAAACTGAGCACGGGCAAACTGCCGAAATCGTGAGACTGTTGCCGGGAAACAAGACGGCGCAGACATCAGAGAAAAAATGGGGTAAACAGGTGATGAAGCTAGGTTTTAGCATTATCCCCTCCCTGCTATTGAGGGCTCAACAGCGTTTGGGCCTGAATCCAACCCAGTTGGCGGTGCTGCTGCAACTTGCTGATTATTGGTGGGATGAAGAGCGAAAGCCTTATCCAAGCAAGAGAGCTTTAAGTGAACGGCTAGGGCTTGGGCCGCGCCAGATTC
>NZ_JAQGEI010000014.1 GCF_029017505.1 Sedimenticola hydrogenitrophicus | reverse complement strand
GCTGCCAGTCAGCCAGCACGTAAGCCATTGAAATTTCTTGTCACCTTGCTTCTTACAAGCAGAGGGTGATGGGGGAAATAAGCTTTGCTAGATAAGAATAATAATAATATTATTATTCTTATCTTATTATTGTGCTCGGAGCCGTCATCATGAACCAATCCAACATCCCCGCAGAAGTGCGCGACCGCATCATCACCGCCGCGGTTGAGCTGTACGAGCAGAGCGACCGTGATGCCTTCCCAACCGTCGATCAGGTGCGCCGTGCTGCCAAGGTAAATATGAACGACGCCTCCGCCATCATGAAGGAGTGGCGCCGGGCGCAGACCGCCCAGGCCGCCCCTGTAGCCATCCAGGTACCGGAGGCTGTTGCCCAGGCAAACACCGTCGCTCTGGCTGCATTGTGGCGCCAGGCCCAGGAGCTGGCGAAGGAGTCACTGAGAGCCGCTCAGGCGGCATGGGAAACCGAACGGTCCGAGCTGGACACCATGCGCCAGGAACTCGCTGACGCCTACGAAACTCAGGCAACCGAGCTGGACCAGGTGAAGGCCGCGGCCGAGACCACTGAGCAGGCGCATCAAGCACAGTACAAGCAGGCCAGTGATGAGCTGGCCGATGTGCGGGCCGAACTGGCCCAGGCTGTCACCAGGGCAGAGCGGGCAGAGGCCAAGGCCGGCGAGATCGAGCGCCGGGCCGCCGATCTCCGCGCCGAACTGGACAGGGCGCATCAGGACGCCGACCAGGTGCGGGCTGGCTTGATAGAGCAGCAGCAGGCCACCCAGGCAATTACCGCGCAGCTTGACCAGGTGCGTGCCGAACTGGCGAAGGTACAAGCCAAGGCAGACGCCGAGCGCGAGGCGCACCAGGAACAGCGTAAGCAGGCGGCGAAGGAGATCAATCACAGTGCGGAGAAGCTGACACGGCTAGAGGCTGAGCTTGATACTACGCGGCGGGGAGAGTCGGCTGCGCGGGAGGAGGCGGCGGCATTGCGGGGTCGTGTGGAGGGGATGGAGAAAGCGCTTGCGAAAAGCGCGTAAATCATTGTAATTCCTTGTGACAATTCTTTACTTCCTGCTAAGCGCTTTTGGCGTGCTTGATGTACCACGGAACTACCAGGCAGTGCGCGCACACGCGCCAGGTTGAGTGGGTGGCCGACGCTTCGTCCACCCGCGATTTATCTAAGAGTCGATTTTATGCTACGCTGTACTTATCTTGTAACACGTGAGCGCAACAATATGAGCGAGGCCACCTTTACTTTTCGGGTCGATGAGGCCCTAAAAAGCGAGTTCACCACGGCCGCCAAGGCCCGTGACCGCACCAGCGCACAGCTCTTGCGCGACTTCATGCGTGACTACGTGCGGCAGCAGCAGGAGGCGGCCGCGCATGACGACTGGTTTCGGCGCCAAGTGCAAATCGGCCTGGATTCGGCTAATGCCGGCGATCTGATTACGGCGGAGGAAGTTGAAGCCGAAGCCGCCGCCTGGCGGGCTGAAACCCGGCGGAAGATGACTGGCTCCGCATCGTGAGATTGGTGTGGACGCGACCAGCCAACATTGACCGTAAGGGAATTCGTGAATACATTGCGTTAGACAACCCGGTCGCCGCACTGGCCCTAGATGAGCTGTTTTCGGAGAGGGCTTCACGCTTGGTCGATCAACCTGGCTTGGGTCGGCCTGGCCGTGTCGCCGGCACGTGCGAGCTTGTAGTACACCGGAATTACATCCTGATCTATGACACTGTCGGTGATCTGGTACGCGTCCTACGCGTTCTGCATGCCGCCAGGTCGTGGCCACCATCGCTCGCACCGACTGAGTAAGGTGTACCACTGCGCGCAGGGGTATACAGAATCTACTGAGCTAAGATTTGGTTTAAGTTTGCGACAATTTTGCGACACTCAGACCGTAAAAGCGTGTTATTCCATGTTTTAACGGCACGTTACATTATCTAACAATATCAATGTTATATGTTGTTAAGTTATGATAACTGTTGATATTTTTAGCGGACTTGAAAACCAGCGAGGGTTTGTAGCCCTCCCAGGGTTCGATTCCCTGTCTCTCCGCCAAAATATTTTCTTAATTTACAAGTAGTTAAGAAAGCGTAATAAGAAACGGAACTGTTTTGGGACCACATTGGGACCCAGTGCGACCAGGGAGGGTCGATTCACGCCTGCCATATGCCCGATTTCCCTTGTTGGAAAATTCCTCTCCGCCCGGCCCTTCTCCTCGGACGCAACGAGCCACTGCCAGGCGGCTACGCCTGAATACCGGCACTTCATATCGAGCCCTTAATCAATCATGTGCGTATTCAATGTGTACAATATAGCCGTGTCAAATACGAACGCTTAACGGACGTGAGTCCATACGCAACATCAACGTTATAGATGGTTAAGTTATGATATTCATTGGCATTATTCGCGGACTTGAAAAGCAGCCGGGGCGGCGCTCATGACCACAATCGACGTCTTTAACGGGGACGCTGACGGTATCTGCGCACTGTTGCAACTGCGATTGGCGGATCCGCTTGAGACGACCCTGGTCACCGGGGTCAAGCGTGATATCAATCTGTTGCGCCGGGTGAACGCAGGCGCCGGCGACCGGGTGAATGTCCTGGATGTCTCGCTGGCCCAGAACAGGGACGATGTGCTCCGCCTGCTTGAGAGTGGGGCGGAACTTTTCTACGTGGACCATCACATGCCGGGGGAAATCCCCGATCATCCCGGTTTGCATACCATTATCGATACCGGTCCGGATGTCTGTACCAGCATCTTGATCGACCGCTATCTGGATGGCCGCTTTACCCCCTGGGCGGTGACGGCGGCCTTTGGTGACAATCTGCTGACCGCCGCGCAGACCCTCGGTCGACGGGCCGGTCTGGCGCCGGACTCGCTGGAACGCCTGAAGATGTTGGGTATCTGCATCAACTACAACGGCTATGGTGCGGTCGTGGACGATCTGCATGTGGCCCCGGATGCACTGTTCAGGGCGCTGCTGGCTTACCCGAATCCAGAGGATTTTATATCCTATGCCGGCTCGTGTTACCAACAACTGCGCGCGGGTTATCGCGATGATATTGCCCGGGCCGATGCGGTCAGACCAGACTATGCGACGGATGCGGTGGCCGTCTACATACTGCCTGATGAGGCCTGGGCGCGCCGGGTCAGTGGGGTATTCGGCAACGCACTGGCCAACTTCCATCCGCAGCGGGCGCACGCGGTGGTCACCGCCAATAGTCTGGGCGGATATCAGGTCAGTGTACGTGCCCCGCTGGAGAATAAGACGGGGGCGGACGAACTCTGCAGCCAGTTTCCGTCCGGCGGGGGCCGGCGTGGCGCGGCCGGAATCAATCATCTCCCACTTGATCGGTATGCAGATTTTGTCGCTGCTTTTCAGGCCCGGTATGCGTAGGGTGGCTGGGCCAGAGGGGGGGTGGGGTCGCAGTTCAGCAAGCTATTTACATAGATATTGAGGAGTGTCACAGATACAGGGTTCATCGGGCTCGACGATGCAATGAACTCAGTCTTGACAGCCGGCTGTGTTACAGTTAGCTTCTCCGCTTGAATAAATAGTTATTAATTTCCTACCTGTGCGGTGCGGTTTGGTGGATGTCTGGGCTAGTTGGGGTGGTTGAGTGATCAAGGTACTGCTTGTTGATGATCATGAGCTCGTGCGAACGGGGTTTCGTCATATCCTCCAGGACTCCCCCGGCATTGAGGTGGTGGGCGAGGCGGAGAGTGGTGAGGACGCCGTTATCAAGGCCAAGCAGTTAAAGCCCGACCTGGTACTGATGGATGTCAATATGCCGGGAATCGGCGGTATCGAGGCCACCCGGCGTATTCGCCGCCAGAATCCCGCCACCCAGGTGATCGCGGTGACGGTGCTTTCCGATGCGCCGTTTCCGGAACAGTTGCACGAGGCCGGAGCGCTTGGATACCTCACCAAAGGCTGTCCGGCCGAGGAGCTGTTCCGGGCCATCAAGATGGTCGCATCCGCGCGACCCTTCATCTCGAATGAAGTCTCCCAGAAACTGACCCTGGCCATGTTGACCGGCAGTAATCCCGATTCCCCCTTCGACCGGCTCTCGCAACGGGAGATGCAGGTCCTGCTGATGATCACCCAGGGACAGAAAACCCAGTTCATATCGGATTCCCTCTGCCTCAGTCCCAAGACCGTCAGCACTTACCGTCACCGGTTGTTTGAAAAGCTGGATGTCGAGACCGACGTGGAACTGACGCTGCTGGCGATCCGCCACGGCCTGATTTCAACAGGCAGTTAGCCATGTTCGATCCTGCATGCCGTCAATGTCCGCGCCTGGCGGAGTTTCTGGACCAGGTGAAAGCGGACCATCCGGACTACCATGCCCGGCCGGTCCCGCCCTTCGGCGATGCGGCGGCACGACTGCTGGTGGTCGGACTGGCACCGGGTATGCACGGCGCCAACGCTTCCGGGCGTCCCTTTACCGGGGACTATGCCGGCATCCTGTTATATGAAACCTTGCATCGATTCGGTTTTGGCAGTAAACCCGAGTCGCTGTCGGTTAAGGACGGCCTGCGACTCAGCGATTGCAGGATTACCAATGCGGTAAAGTGCCTGCCGCCCCAGAACAAGCCGGTTGGCAGTGAGATCAATACCTGTAATCGCTATCTGGCAGAGGAGCTGAAAACGCTGCCGCCGTCGGGGGTTATCGTGGCGTTGGGGCTGGTTGCCCATAACGCGGTACTCAAGGCCTCGGGGCTGAAGCAGGGTGGCTACAAGTTTGCCCACGCCGCGCACCACCCGCTGCCGAACGGTCTGCAATTGATCGACTCCTATCACTGCAGCCGCTATAACACCCAGACACGACGGCTGACGGCCGAGATGTTCCATAGCGTATTTGCCCATGCCAGAGCGGTGCTGGACGCTATATAATCGCCCTATGGCGGCAGAACATTCCATACCAGCTTTCGATCACAAGAGTTTTCTCAACAATCTGACCAGACTGCCCGGCGTCTATCGCATGCTCGATAACGAAGGGGCGGTGCTCTACGTGGGCAAGGCCAAGGACCTAAAACGGCGGGTCAGCAGCTATTTCTCCCGGGCGCAGAACCGGCGCATTCAGTTGATGGTATCCAGGATCCACGCCATTGAGGTGACCGTTACCCACACGGAGGCCGAGGCGCTGATCCTGGAAAATAACCTGATCAAGAGCCTCAAGCCCAAATACAACATCCTGCTGCGGGATGATAAGGGTTACCCCTATATCTACCTGTCGGCTGACCCCTTCCCACGACTGGCATACCATCGCGGGAGACGTCAGGCGAAAGGGCGCTTTTTCGGACCCTATCCGAATGCCGGTTCGATGCGTGAAACCCTGCAGTTGTTGCAAAAGCTGTTTCCCGTCCGGCAGTGTGACGACACGTTTTACAATAATCGCTCCAGGCCCTGCCTGCAGTATCAGATCAAGCGCTGCAGCGCTCCCTGTGTCGGACTGATCTCGCAAGCCGATTATGCTGAGGATGTAAAGGATGCGGTGCTGTTTCTCGAGGGCAAGGCCAACCAGGTGATCGATGGCCTGGTGAAGCGGATGGAGAAGGCCGCGGCGGCGCTGGAATTTGAACAGGCGGCCCGCCTGCGCGACCAGATCGCCGCCCTGAGCCGGGTGCAGGAGCGGCAGTACATCACCGGTGAGCGGGGCGATATGGACATCATCGCCTGCTGCGCCAAGGGCGGTGCCGCCTGTATCCAGCTGTTTGTCATTCGCAACGGCCGCAACCTCGGGAATAAGAGTTTCTTCCCCAACACCGCCGGCGTCGAGCAAGAGGGGGCGATCCTCGCCGCCTTTATCGCCCAATATTATATCGGCAAGCAGATTCCCCAGGAGATCCTGCTCAGTCACGCGCCCGATGACAAGCCGCTGCTGGAACAGGTCCTGACCCAGGAGAGCGGCCACCAGGTGAAGCTGCGCCGGGAGGTGCGGGGCAGCCGGGCACAGGGGCTGCGCATGGCGCTGCACAATGCCCAGCTCGCACTGGATGCGAGGCTGGCCAGCCGGGCGGGGATGCAGCGGCGAGTCGAGGCGTTGCAGCAGAGTCTCTCCCTGGATGAGCTGCCCAACCGGATGGAGTGCTTCGATATCAGCCATACCGGTGGTGAACTGACCGTCGCCTCCTGCGTGGTGTTCGATGCCGCGGGGCCGCTCAAGGCGGATTACCGGCGCTTCAACATCGAGGGTATCCAGGGCGGGGACGACTACGCGGCGATGGCCCAGGCACTGACCCGGCGCTATACCCGCATCCAGACCGGGGAGGGCGTGCTGCCCGACATCCTGTTCATCGATGGTGGCAAGGGGCAACTGCAGGCGGCGGCCAATGTGCTAGAGGAGCTGGCGGTGGTGGGCGTGCAGTTGGTGGGGGTCGCGAAAGGGCCGGATCGGCGCCCGGGCATGGAGCAACTGTTCTTGTTCGGTGCAGATAGCCCCATTATACTGCCAGCAGATTCGCCCGCCTTGCACCTGATCCAGCAGATTCGGGATGAGGCGCACCGGTTCGCCATTACCGGCCATCGTCAGCGGCGGGAGAAGAGTAGGAAAACATCAGTGCTGGAACAGATTCCAGGGATCGGAGCAAAACGGCGGCAACGTCTGCTGCGGCAGTTTGGCGGATTGCAGGGCATCGCCCGTGCGGGCATTGTCGATCTGGAACGGGTAGAGGGGATCAGTCGCAAATTGGCTGAGCAGATCTATGCCGCCTTTCATGAAGATAAATAGAGAAGCATGTTTCAGAATATACCCAATGTACTGACACTCCTGCGGATGCTCCTGATCCCGGTCTTTGTGGTCCTGTTCTATCTGCCGTGGCAGTACGCCGCCGAGGCCTGTGCCATCGTCTTTGCCCTGGCGGCAGTCACCGACTGGTTTGACGGCTATCTCGCCCGGAGACTGAAACAGGTATCGGCGCTCGGCGCATTCCTCGATCCGGTGGCGGACAAGCTAATGGTCGCCGCGGCACTGATCCTGCTGGTGCAACAGGACCCGATCCCCGGGTTGGCCATTCCGGTGCTGGTAATTATCGGGCGGGAGATCACCATTTCCGCCCTGCGTGAGTGGATGGCGGAGATCGGCGCACGGGCGCAGATTGCGGTCTCGGCGATCGGCAAGGTGAAGACGGGCTTTCAGATGACCGCCATTTTCCTGATGATCTACCGCAATGATCTGTATGGCCTGCCGCTGTACACCATCGGCTTCGTACTGCTGTACGTGGCGGTCATCCTCACCCTCTGGTCCATGTTTATGTACCTGCGGGCGGCCTGGCCCAGCCTGAATGATACGGCCGAGCCGCAGGCGGAGGAAAACGGCCGATCTTCGGCTTGACACTTTCGGCTGGGAGACTACAATAGCCCGCGCATCAGGAGACGCGGGAATAGCTCAGCTGGTAGAGCACAACCTTGCCAAGGTTGGGGTCGCGAGTTCGAATCTCGTTTCCCGCTCCAAGTTACGGAATACCCCGGGCAATGACTCGGGGTTTTCTTCTTCAGGCGGTGGAAAATTTGCAAAAAATGCCGGATACTTCCGCCCCTGTACAGATATATGGCTGAGTAGCAAAGTGGTTATGCAGCGGTTTGCAAAACCGTCCACCTCGGTTCGACTCCGGGCTCAGCCTCCATTTTATCCGCTTTAAACTCCGCTGCCCGGGTGGCGAAATTGGTAGACGCAGCGGACTTAAAATCCGCCGGCCATTGCGGCCGTGCCGGTTCAAGTCCGGCCCCGGGCACCATTCACAGTTTTAGCAAACCCCCTCATATCGCCTCAAATACCACAACCGCACGGCCTGCAGGCCGTTTTCCCTTCTCGTTCTGTACGCAAAATATTCGCAAAAAACCACATAAAAACATATCATCGGGCGCCATTCGGGCACCAGTGCGGGCACCAGAAAGATGGCGAGCATAATAAAGAGGGACGGGCGATACCGGGCGCAGGTCAAGGTCAAGGGCCGCCGGCGTACCAAGTCGTTCAATACCCTGGCGGCCGCTCGGGAATGGGCGGCTGAAACACAAATCGAGATGAGCCGTAGCCGCGGAGAGGCGATCAACCGGACATTCGGGGAGTTGCTGGAGCGGTATGCACGGGAGGTGTCGCCCACGAAGAAGGGCTATCGCTGGGAGGTGGTACGGATTGAGATGATTCGAAACAATGACCCTCTGGCGAATGTCAACCTGCGGCAGATTCAGCCGGCGGATATTGCCGCCTGGCGGGATCGGCGGCTGAAGAAGGTCTCGGCCAACTCGGTCCTGCGCGAGTGGAACCTGATCCGCAATGCCGTAACGGTGGCCATCCGGGAGTGGGGCTGGCTGGTGGATAACCCTATGACGCCGGTCAAGCGGCCCAAGGAAGGGCGGCCTAGGAGCCGCCGTCCGACCGTTGACGAACTCAACAGACTGACCCTGGCCATGGGTTACGATTCAGAACTCACGCCCCGCACGATCGCGCAGCGGGTCGGGGCGTCCATGTGGTTCGCCATCGAGACAGCCATGCGGGCCGGGGAGATTGCCGGACTCAGGCGGGAGGATATTCAGGGTCGGGTGGCGCGGTTGCGTGACACGAAGAATGGCGCGGATCGTGATGTGCCGCTGTCCGATCGTGCTATGGCCATCCTGAATCAGCTCGATGGGGATGATCTGTTCGGGGTGTCATCTATGCAGATCACGTCGGCATTCCGGTCCGCCAAGCGCAAGGCCGAGGTTGATGGGTTGACCTTTCACGACATGCGCAGGGAGGCGACCAGTCGGCTGGCCAAAAAGCTGGACCTGCTGACTCTGGCCAAGCTCACCGGCCATCATGACCTGGCGCTGCTCAAGAACGTCTATTACGCGCCGGACATGGAGGAGGTGGCGGGGCGGTTGTAACTGTTAGGGCGCATAGCTTGGTAGTATCAAAAAAGGGGCCTCGCGGCCCCTTTTCATTCCATGCCGCCACTGTCTCCTTTACAGTTGCTCCACGGTGTCACGCATTTCGTTGACCAGGCCCTGGGTACTGTCGATAACGATCCGCAGCAGGCGGCTGGCGGCTTCCCGCTGGATCTCCGGGCCACTCTGGCCGATCCCGATGGCGGCCGCATCCAATGCTTTCAGATGGTCATCGATCCAGTCGCATTGCAGGTTCATGCGCTTGCGCAGTTGCTCCGAAGTCATGTCATACCCCCTGGCCGAGGGCGGCCCGATCGAGGGTGTCCATTTGCGCGTGGATGATGTTGCGCACGTCCTCGAGGTCGAGGAGGTCCTCCTCGAGGGAGTCGATGGCGGCGATCAGCGCCTGGCGGGTGTAGACGAGTCCGCTGCGCAGCTGGGCCGCCTGGTCTGCCGGGATGTCGCCCGGCCGGGCTGTGTGCTCAACCATGTCACGCCCCCTTACCCGGCAGGGCCGGGGTCTGCTCGCCGAGGGGCAGGGCGAGCTGGTCGATCTCGGTGGTGCGCAGGGTGAGATCCGGCTGCGGCCAGGCGGCGAGGTGGCAGTAGTACTCGAGCATGCGCACCAGCTGGCGGTAGACCATGGCGTTCCTTGCGCCGGCGATGCGGTCGGTGATGCGCTCGATCTCCTTGATGTAGGCGTTGCGCTCCTTGGTGTCGGCCCCGTGCGGCCCGGCGAAGTGCCAGACGAACTCAGCCACGGCGACCTTGCAGGCGAGCGCCTTGGGCTGGCCGGACTCCATGACAATCAGCAAAAAGCCGATGGGGTGGTAGACCGAAACGTCCCTCATTTTGCCGTCAACGGCCCTCAGGTTGAGGGGTGTTGAGTAGTGCTCGATGTGTGGATTTCGGTCGAGAAGGTTGTCGATCGCCTTCTGTGAATCGGCGTATTCCAGCCACTCGCCGATGGCTTGGCGGGTGGCGTGGGGGATGCCGTCGACGTAGGCGACCTGGCTCAGGGCGATGTCGCCCCACTGGAAGCTCTGGGTGGTATTAGTCATGACAGTTCTCCGGGTATGTTGAAGAGCTGCCACCGTCCGGTTCCAATCGGGAAAGGGTGGCAGGCCGCACAGGGTTGGAACTACCGCCCGGAGAGCGGCGCACCCGAGGGTGCCCCCATGCGACCCGCCATAAAACGGGCGGGCACAAAAAAAGCGCCATCGAGTGAGCGCTTGTGCGCTCCGGTTTCGGGGTTCCAATCCCGGCCGCGGATTTTGCCGCAGCAAGTATAGGCTAGACCGAATGGCGCGTGGGTGTCAAGCATTACGGGATATAGGAATACTTCTAGAATAAGTATACGCTTGACGTATTACGCGAAGCGTACTAAAATGCTTTGCATGATCAAGAGCTTCGACGACAAAGTCACTGCTGCCGTGTTTCAGGGGAAACGGCCCCGGCAGTTGCCGCCGGGCATCCTCAAACGGGCACGGGAAAAACTGGATATGGTTGACGCCGCCGAGGCTCTGGACGATTTGCGTGTGCCGCCAGCCAACCAACTGGAAAAGCTGTCTGGCGACCGCGCCGGCCAATGGAGTATCCGCATCAACCAGCAATGGCGCGTGTGCTTCGTTTGGGATGACGGCCACGCCCACAATGTTGAGATTGTGGATTATCACTAACGAGGCATGACCATGACGATTAAACGAGAAGACCTGGACACTATCGACTTTAGCGACACCGTCAAAAAGGGCGCGCGGTCTATTGCGCCCACGCACCCCGGCGATATTTTGCTGCATGACTTCCTGGAGCCGCTCGATATGTCGGCGAACGCGCTGGCGCTTGAGCTGCATGTGCCCGCCAACCGCATCAGCAAGATCGTGAAGGGTGAGCGTAACATCACCGGTGATACCGCACTGCGCCTGGCTCGCTATTTTGGCACCACGCCTGAATTTTGGATGAACCTGCAAAAGAACCATGAGCTTCAATGCGCCCGCAAGGAGATCGCGCCCAAAATCAACAAAGAGGTGCAGCCCCGCGCCGCGTAGCAAAAAGGTGTCTGCCTGCTGGTAGTCGCGTTGCTCCATCTGTTGACGCACTTTAATCACCCTGGGACTCCGCCCACCTGATCACCTCAATCGCCTTCCATCGAGGGTGCCCGCGGCCAGGTCCCTTGTCGGTCGGTAGCCGGATTGGCTTCGGAAAGTTCGCCCGGGCGGCTATGCGCTCTTTAAACTGCCGTGCCGACACTTTGAAATAAGCGGCCGCTTCTTTCGGTCCCCAGAGATCGACTGTGATCGGGATCTGCGGGGTCAACAGTTCTGCCAGTTCGGTTAGGGTTATGCCCATATAAGAAACTCCCTCTATGCACTCTTAAAAACCCAACACTTCACCGTCTTGGGACGGCTGTCGGTGTTGCCTCGGCTCCAGATGGCGGATGCCACTGGTCTGATATCGATGAACTTGAACCGCTTGCTGGTCTTGAGGTGTTTTTTCAGGTCGGAGAGCAGGCAGGGCAGGTTCTGTTTCTTCTCCATGGCCACTTGCTGGAAGTGGTTCATGTTGATGGCGATGGTGTCTTCGCCCTTGGCGTGGTTCAGCAGTGGCAGCAGGTTGCCGGCGTCGTTCAGGTACTCGTAGATATCCCAGAACTCCTGGACGAACGGGTGGTCGCTGTTGATTGCGCGCTGCCGGTCCATCGCCATCCGCTCCAGGGTGTCGTGGGCCGCCGCCAGGGCGCCGGTCGGCAGGGGGACGACACCGGCCAGGGCATCCACCAGGGCCATCAGCTGGCCGTGGTTCTTGGCCAGTCGCACCGTTTTTACCTCGTCCAGCCCCATCAGCGCCCGTTCGTAGGCGGTGGCGTTCTCCTTGACGATTTTCAGCACTTGGCTTTCCCGCCTGGCCGCCTCAATGAGAAAGCCGGACAGCTGTTCCATGGGGGCCTGTTCCAGCGCCACGGCCAGGTTGCGGGTCTCTTCGTTGTGGGCGGCCCGGGTAAAGGTCATGTGGACGATACGCTCCAGGATGGCCTGGCTGGCGTTCACCGGCGCGTTCTGACTGATGACGATGGTGCCCCGGAAGGGCGGCTCATAGGTCTCGTTGCCGCTGTTCTTCATGCCGCGGCTGCGAACACTGCGGCCGTTATAGGCGGTTTTCAGCTCGTCCCAGTCGAACAGCCGGCCCTTGCTTGTGTCCTCGCGATCCGACTCGATCAGCACGATCGGCATATTGGATACCTGGGCCATGTTGCGCGCCCGGGCGGCCATGGTGGACTTGCTGGGGTCGAACCCTTCATAGTCGCGCCGGCCGACCAGCTTCCAGAGAAATTCGATCAGGGTGGACTTGCCGGCACCCGGCTCGCCGACGATCTCGATAAAGGGGAAGCTCTTGTGCATGTCGCGGATCTGCTCGGCGAACAGACTGCCCATCCAGAAGGCCAGGGCAACAATGCCCTGGGCGCCGAAACAGCGATAGAGCTGCTCCACCCAGTCGGTCTTGTAGTGGTCCCGGTTGGCGTTCAGGTGCAGCGCCACCGACTGGTTGAGCGATTTGATACTTAGCCGGCCCAGGTCGAAGAAGTCCTCGTCATTCATGCGGAACAGCTCACCGTCCTTGATGGCGATATCGCCGTAGACGTAGCAGCCGTGCTCCTTGCTGTAGCCGATGAAGTCGACGGTCTGCACTGTCTTGATGTTGTAGAGCTGGTCTTTCATGATGCGGTCCAGCTGCTGGCTGGATCCGGTGAACACCGACCCGGCGGCGATCGACAACAGGCGCTTCTTGAACTCGCTGGCGCTGCTCAGTTGCGCGCCGGTGAAGGTGTTTTTCACCGCGGCGCCACCGTGCGGGAAGCGCACCCGGGCGTAGTACCAGCTCTCATCGGTCACCGGGTTGGCTTGGAAATACAAAAACTGGGGGTAGCAGTTGGCGATCTCGATAATGGCGTTGCTCTCCTTCAGCGCCTGCTCCTTGATCTGCTCCTCGGTAAGTCCGGTATCCCGGTCCTGCAGCTGCTCCGCGGCCTTGTGGTACTTGTCAATGTTCAGGTTGAACCACTTCAGGCGGTTGTTGTACTCGAAGGGAAACTCGCTCCGGTTGTCGTGCTCATATATCAGCAGGGCCTTCTCGGTGGGTGACTGGGCAATCAGCAGCGCCCCGCGGTAGCGGTATTCGTCCATCAGCCGGCTATGCAGGCGCCCGGTCTGGTGCAGATCGTTCCAGTCGGTTTTCTTGGCCCCTTGCGGGATGATAGCGGCGGCGATCGGGTAGCTTTCGGCCCGCATCCGCTCGATGTGCTTCTTGATGTACTTGCGCCCGGCCTTGTCGTTGTCCAGCGCCAGCACCCAGGTGACGTTTTTGCCGCGGTGCTGTTCCAGCATCTTGTCCGGGTAGTTGACGCAGGAGAGCAGCGCCACTGCCTTGAAGCCGTTCAGCATCAGGGCAATGGCATCCATGCAGGCCTCCACCAGGTAGACGGTATCCCCCTCGTTGATCTCCATGCCGGGCGGCTGCCACCAGAGGCCGCGATGGCCACCCTTGAAGTGGGCCTTGCGTTTCTCCTTCTCGCCCGTTTCCGGATCGACCAGGGTCACCTCTTCAACAAACCGCTCCATGTAGACCGTGCGCGCCGCATCGACATAGAAGCGCACCGTGGCCGTGCCCTTGTCGTTGATGGCCTGCGGGTGCCAGAACTTGCCCTGCTCATACCATCCCTTGATGCGCTCCAGCTCGAACCCGCGCTGCAGCTGCAGATAGGCGTCGGCGGTGGCGTTGGGGTTTGCCGCTGTCGGCTGGTAGCGCTTGTTGAACCCCTCGAACACCTCGGGATAGAGCTCCTTCGCGCGCCCCTCCCACCCGCAGTTGTTTTCCCTGCCGCAGCGGACGGTCCAGGGATTGTCCGCACGGGTGAACAGCTCCTTCTTATCGCAGCTCGGGCAGCGGCCGGACTGCAGCCAGTCGCCGCGCTCTTTCAGTCCATAGTCGTTGATCAGGCGGCGCTTGACTTCGTTGAGGGTGTCCTGGTTCATCGATAACCCACAAGCAAAGAATTTGATTCCGCCGCCGCGCTATGGCTAAATTGTCCGTTTGCGTTTACGGGCAAATCACTTATAGGAGCAGGCGTCATGGGAAATAAGCAGGAAGGGCAGCGCAGTGAAATGTCAGGGGCTGCTACAGCGGCAATCGACGCCGGGGTCGCGATCTTTCTCTGGCTATGGTCATTGGTGTTCCTGGGTATTGCCAGTTTGTTCTTCGGCATTAACCGTGCAGCAGGTGCGTTTGTGCTTGCATCAGCCTTGCTGGTAAATCCACTATTTATCAGATATGCGGTAGCTGAAGCCGTCACCGCCGGCCGCCGCCCTCCGTCAATGGTGTTATTGACGTTTGTCACCATTGGCTTGTTCTCGGCCGGCTGCGTCGCACTGTTATTCTGACGGCGCCAGGCGATCCGGAAGCAATACAGGAGCTGCTGCTCGGTCATGCCGCCACGCCCTGAGCCAGCAGCTGTTTCACCCGGGTCTCCAGGCGCTGAATCGTGCCGCGCAGTTCCGCGATCTCCAACTCGACAGCCTCATCAAACCGCGCCTCCAGCCGGTTACACAGGTCATCCACCACCGGATCGGTGCGATCGACATAGCGGATAATCTCGGGGTCGGTATACATGGTCAGGTTTTGCATGATGATCTCCGTGTCCTATATTTTTTTTGGCATCACGACGTGGATGTTGTCGCTACCTTCTGGCAGTAAAAACTGGGCGACATTCGCGCCGCCGTTGATCCACTTGAACGCGCCTCCGCAGGCGGTGATCGCGTCCCGCAGATAGGCCGGTTCCAGTGCCACCTCCGGCCAGGTATCGGTGCTGAAACGGGCCGGGATTGAGTCTTCGCCGTCATTGGCCACCAGCAGGACGGTCTCGGCGTCGCCGCGCTTGATCTCAACCGTCCCGAATTTACCGTTGCCGCTGATGGACAGTGCAAACGGCATAATGCGGGCAATGCCGGTCTTGAGGTCGGCCGCTTGACACTCCAGCTCGGCGGCGTCCTCCGGTATCGCCAGTTGCCGCTTCATCTGCGGCGGCATGTAGTCAATGCGCGGTGTCCGGAAGCGGAAGTTGTCCGCCTTCACCTCGACCGCACTGCCTATGGTCAGCGATGCGTTCGGCAGGCGCAGGGAAAAACAGAGAGCCTTCAGACTGTCGTTGGGGATGATGCTGGTGGGCAAGCCGGGGCAGGGCGCGGCGGCCAGGCGGTGGCCGTCCGAGGCGAATGCCCAGTCATCCATCAACGTCACGCCGTTCAGAAAAATCCGCACATCGTCTTTGGCGGTGCAGTAGCTGACGGCCTCGATGGCATCCGCCAGGGCGGCCGCATCGATGTCGATTCGCTGGTGGTCCTTCAGATCGGCGCCTGCGGGCCAGCCGTCCAGAGCGTGGCCCTGGAAGAGATAGTGGCGGCGCCCCTGCACCAGCTTGGTGGTGGTGCCGGTGGTCTTCAGTTGAATCTCACCCGTCAAGCCCTGCAGCGTGGTTTTCAGCTTCTGCAGATCCAGGGTGGCGCCGCCGGCGGTCTTGACCGCTGCCGGGATGGTGATTGCCATTTCCCGCGCCGCGTCGCAGGTGGTCAGGGTAATGTGGTCGCCCAGGGCATCGATGCGCACATGGTTGAAGATCTCCAGCACCGACCGCTTTTCGGCGACGTTGTGCTGCAGGGCTTCTGCCAGGGCACCCGGGTTGATTGAGAATTCCATAGCCTTCCCCTCAGCAGTTGCCGGCCGCCACACAGGCGATCCGGTGGTTAATCTGGTCCGCCGTGACGGCCGGCAGCCTGTTTTCTGTCACGGGTGGCTTGGGGATGTAAGGCGCCGCCTCCGGCCAGGTCTCCAGCAGCCGCTCGGTGGTGTAGTGGCTGTTGACCATGGCGGCTATCTGTTGCTGCAGTTCCTTTTTCCCCGTCCACAACCGCTTATGCTTGTCCATGATCGCCCTGGCCTCGATGGCCAGCGGGTGGTCGTGGTCCAGGTAGATACCCTGCAGCGAGGTGTAGGGCATCCGCCGGGTGGCCGTCATGGTGACGCTGCTGTCGCAACGATACGGGCGCTCATCGTTATCGTAGGGAATGGGTGATCTCCCCTTGTCGGCGGCCCTGATGTAGAGCTGAAAACTGCGTTTCGCCACAAAGAAGCCCTCCGGCGCCTTACCCATGTATTCCGCATGGCGGCCGAATTGGTCGCTGTAGATGGCATCCGCCAGGGCCGATTCCATGTCCTTGAGTTGAGCGATCCGCTTCTTGATGGCGCCTTCCACGGCCGCCTCGATGATCTTGGTCTTGATCTGCTTATTCAGTCGCATGATGTACCCCCTTTACTGGATCAGCTCGGCCAACCGTTGCGCGGTGATGCAGCGCCGGCCGCCGTTTGGCAGGTTGATGAACACACAGTGGGCGGTGGTGCGGGACATATCGATCGATTCCCGCCGGCCGCGGGACGCATGTTCGGCGTAGGCCTGGCCTGCGATATCCATGGCGGTGGCCGCGGAGATCTCCATGGTGCAGGTCAAGTGGTCCGCCGTGCGCCGGATCAGCTGCATGCCGTCACCGGTCAAGTGTTCGTCGGCATGCTGGCAGATAAAGGCCAGGGCGTGGTCGTGGGTGGTGAGTGATGACATGATGTGCTCCCTGTTCAGTCCGTGTCCGCTGTTCAAATGGGCAGTTCGTCTGCAGTCGAAATGGGAAGGTCTTCGCTGATGGCCGCTTTGCCATCCATCGCCGCTTCCAGTTGTGCGAGGGCGTTCTCCCAATGGGCCGCTTTAAAGTGGCCGTGTTTTGGCAAATACACCGTGCATTCCTGGCTTACGTTGCCTTTGCCGTGGTCTTTGATCTCGTATTCCAGCGTGTGGAATCCGCCCTCTGCGAGCTCCATCAGCCGTTGTTTTGCCTCTGCCATATTCATGGTCTGTTCTCCTGATGCTGGTAATGCTGGGTTGGTCATTCGGCCTCCTGGAGCGCCTTGATCTCCTCCAGGAAGGTGATGAATTGGGTCATGTGGTGATAGCCGGCGGTGGCGATCCGCTCGGCCTCCTGGCGGCTCACCCCGGCGCCGCCCGGGCTGTCCGGATCGAAGGCGTCATGGATATGCAGCACGGTGCGCCCCATGGCGCCCTGCCACGCGGTGAACCGCTCGAACAGCGAGGCATCGCCCAGGCGCCTATGGGGGCAGGGCAGGGGTGCGCAGATATGGCTCAGGCGCCTGGCGTGGGCGTGGAGCAGGTCGGTGCGGTTGAAGGCCAATTCGTATCCCACCGCATCCTCAAACCCCAGTTTGTTGGAGCAAAGATAGGCATTGACCTCATTGGATATGGTGCGGGGCTCAACCCGGCGATGCCGGGCCAGCCGGTCGGTGCCGATGCTGTGCACCATTTCATAAGCCGTGCGCTCGGTGAGCGTCCATTCCTCACGTGATGACATGTTGTTCTCCAGTCATGTGACAAACCGGAGGCGAGGGTCTACGCTTTATGTGCGTGTTGGGCGCAGACGTCGCCTACCAACCAACCCCTGCCGGGACGGGCATCCCGGTGGGGGTTTTTATTGCTTGTTCAGCTCTTTTTCAATGCGGGTTATCACACCGTCGATACGCTTGACCAGGTCAAGGTCAACTGGCTCGGCAGCGACTGCAATGCGACGTTCACGGAAGGCGTCAACCTCCAGGCGGAGCAGTTCGATGGTTGTCTCCGGCCAGGCGTTCTTTAGGGGTTTTCTGATTTCTTTTTGTATGTCAGCCATTGTTGTTGTTCTCAATCAGTCGTTTTTTGCATCTGAGGGTGGCGCTAGCACCACCCCCTCAGAAGGTCTTTACATGCGCCTTTTGTGGGCTTAAAACCCAGTTACCGGATGCTTATGCATCCAAAAAAACAGGCAGGGCAGGTTCCTAAGAGGAGTGGTCCTCTTGCTTTTCTTCGGCCGCATCCGGGAGCAAGCTGGAAAAGAGGTTTAGCTGTCCCTGCACATCGAGAGCACCGTCCAGTACGTCGTCGATGTATCTGGCGACCCGGCTTCTAAACTGGGTGTTTTTCATGCGGTCAATGCGGGAAGCGATCTTGGAGACCTTCTCCGCCTCTTCGAGGCGAATATGCCGGGACTGAACAACCGAGAGGGCACCGCCTGCGATGCGTCCAGCGCGCTCCATGTGGAGAAGATAGGCTTTGACCTTTTTTGCGGCGTCGGTCTGGGATTCCATGCCAGCCAGAAGAAAGGTGTCCCAGCCAACGAAGATGGTTTTGCCATCATTGCGACTCAAACCAAGCTGTTGGATGGCAAGATCGCGGACATCATGTCCGAATGTCCCCAGGGATAGGGTCTCTGTACCCCATCTTTCGCACAACTTACGCAGTCCAGATTCATCCATGTAGCCATAAATCAGACCCAATTCACGGCGCATAGCGTATCCGCGTCCATGATGTTCGAAGAGGCTGAAGCCGAAATGGGCGGCAGCTTTTCGGAAGGCCATAAGCTCGGTGTGCTTGTCCAGGTCGGCCAGGATTGATTGGACCTCGCTGTAATCCTGATTCAGTACGGCGATTTCAAGATCGGTGATCGATTTCATGATTCGGCCTCTTGTTCTTTCTCTTTTTTGGCCAGCCATTCCTCGACCGCTTCTTCTGTAGCGTTCTGCATTGATACGCAGTACGTGTAAGAGGCTTTCTTCAGGCGGCTATGGATGTCCGGCTTTACAAACAGCGCTTTTGGGCGAGGGGCGTACTGCTCGTGGACGGTTTGTTTTTGAACGCTCATAATTAGTATCCCTTGAGTGTGTGAAGCTATATATGAAGCATTGCTACATAGATAACCTAAAGAGAATCATAAATAACCATATGCGTATTAACAATACTCAAAAGGTGATTAGTGGATAACGATTTCTTATCTAAATTACGTTATCTATCAGGTGATAGAGATATCACCCCTTGGCTAAAATCAATGGGGTTTTCAGCTGGGCTAGTGGGTAAGGTGCTAAAAGGGCAGCCAGCCAGTGCCGACCTGCTGAGATCGTTATCCAGAACCGAACGCGTATCACTGCGGTGGCTTGAAGGTGCCGGTGGACCGGTTTATGACGTCTGGCGAGTCGTCGATGACCAAGAAGCGCTGGAGAAGTTAGAGGCGCATCTCGATGACGAAGATTGGTCTGTACTGTTGGTGACTCACAATGATGGTGAATTTGTTGTTGTTCTTCATCAGCCTGGATCTTATTCATTAAGAACCAAAGGCAGTACCTCTCTTAAGGAAATTAAGTATCTTATTGTCGAAGTTTTCTCAGGAAATATAACGCTAGATACTATTCGTGTGCTTGATCAGCGTGATCAAGCAAACTGGGTGCTGTATCTCACTGAAGATGATTTTAATCGTCTAGCTTGTGGCTACATGGGCAATATGGAGCTTTTCGGATTTGATGATCCCAGAAAGTCAAAGAAGGGGCTGTACTCCAAAGTCAAGTCAACGCTGCATGACTCAACCCTTCGGGAAATTCTGGAAAGTGGTCGCTCAGATAACAAGTCATCGGTGACCGATGCCAGGCAGGTTGAAACGGCGGGATCTGAAGATACTGCAACCCAGTTGAATGAGTTGGCGGGCTACTTTAAGAGACTGGATGCCAAGGCGCGGTCCGTCATTCTGAATCTTCTCAAGGTGATGAGCCGGTAGAAAAGCCAGAAAAGTATCTTGGCCGTCGATTAGGCACAAAAACCACCACACTTAAGTGTGGTGATAAACCTCAAACTTGCATCCGACTCGACCGAGTTACTGCCTTTTTGAATCGCGCACATTGTGTGCGAATCTCCCCAGAGATACGGTAGCCGGACTCGCCGCTCACTCCTGCAGCTGCGCCACCGTGACGCCCAGGGCGTGCGCTACCCGCGCCAGGGTTTTCGGCTGGAGGTTGGCGCCGGGCTTTTCGATCTGCGCCAGGGCGGGCTGGCTGATCCCCAGCCGGGCGGCCAGATCGGCCTGGGTCAGGCGGCGGTACTTGCGCCAGGCGGCGATCAGGGAGAGCCCCTGCTCCACCTGGTAGCCCACCACCTCGTGGGGGAACTGGACGCTGTCGTCCGCTTGGCCGGTGAGTTCCAGCCACTGATTGTAGGGCACCACGGCAAAGGCGGGGCGGCCGTCCTGATTGATGATCTGTACCTCAGTATGTGCGCTCATCGCGTTTTTTCACCTCTTCAATGCTGATGATCCGGACCGCTCCATCATGGTTGAAAAACACTCGGTAGCGGCCCACCCGCAGGCGGTAGTCGTAGCGGTGATTGGTCAGCCGCTTGACCTCATCGCAGTGCGGGAAGTCGGCCAGTGCACCCACCTGGGCGTAGATCCGTGCGGCGTCCTGGCGCTGGATCTTGAGCAACTGCTTGCGGGCTTTGTTGGTCCAGGTGAGGGTGTTCATGCGGGTTATTATAAGCCAAAATATAAGTATGGCAATAAAATATAAGTATAATATAAGCTCAGGCGGGCGCCGACTAGGTGTCAGGCATTGGCATTCTCCAGTTCCAATTCCACACTCGTCACAAACCCACCCTCACCAATGGAGTGAGTCACATTCCCCGTTATCCAGGGCTTTTCGGTGATCTCCCGTTTCCAGCCGTTTAGGGACACCGGGGTCTCCGGTGCCAGCAGTGCATCGCCCCGGGCCAGGGTGATCTGCATCTGTGATCCCGCGCGTTGGATACGCCGCCACTCGGCATCCGCCGCGTCGGCCGCTTCCGCCCGCGTGGGGTAGGTCTCGCGCAGGGTTTTTGCGGTGGCAGCATCTCCAGCGGTGACGCCGATCAGTTCGGCTTGGTCCGCGTCGTAGTAGTTGGCCGTCACGCCGGTGTATTTTCCGCTGCGGTCGGCCTCGCTGTAGCGGTGCCGGTCGCCGTCTGATCGCTGTATCCGGCGGCGCTCGATGCGCCTTCCGCTCACCGTGGCGCCGGTGCCCTGGGCGGTAAACAGCAGCCGGCCCGATTTAATGGTGGCGATGGCGTCGTACTGGCGGCCCAGGCGCGTCAGCAGGTTGCCGTCGGACTCGTTGGTCTGGTCCATGTGCGGTATGGCAATGGCCGCCAGGGCCGGGGAGATGGCCGGTATCAGCTGGTGAGCCTTTGCCAGGGTGGTGACCAGTGCGCCCAGCGTGGTGTCGTGCCAGCCCCGGGTCTGCTGGGTCTTGAAGCTCTCGCGAAAATCGACCGAGCGGGCGCGGATGGTGAGGCGGTCCGGCGGTCCGTTGTGTTCGATCTCGTCCACCACGAACAGCCCCTTGTCCACCAGCGGACCACCCACCCAGCCGATCGCCACGTTAACCTTGGCGCCGCGGCGGGGCAGGGCGACATTCTGGGCGTGGTCATCCACAGCAATATCCAGTTGGTCCGCCTCGAAGCCCTTCCGATCCGACAGGGTGAGGCGGATCGACCGCCCGTTGAACCGATCGGTGGCGTCAACCTCATCGATCATGATCCGGTAGTCAGGCTGGTTGTGTGGACGGGTCACTGCAGGTTACCCATATGATCCACCCGGTCATCATCGGCGCGGGTCAGGTTGAGGCTGAACTCGATCAGTCTGGCCTGGCCGTTCTGGAAAAACAGCTTGCGTGTCTCTTCGATCTGGGCGATGAACCACTGACCGTAAACATACCCCTGGCCGTCTATCAGGATCCAGCTGCGTCCGCTGGCCTGCATGTCGCGTAGCTTGGTCAGCTGCAGGGGGCCACCGGTGATTTCCGGCATCAGCTGTCCGGACAGGGTGATGGTATCCTCGCCCGGTCCCAGGTGCTGATAGACCGGGCGTTTGCCGATGCGGTTGTTGCTGCCCCAGCGCTGGCGGGTAGCGCGCCGCAGCTCCTGGAAGGGAGCCGAGCGGAGCTGAAAGACGAATTGTCCCAGGGTCATCATGGATCAGCTCCCCGCCGCCAGGCCGGTGATGGCTGTTTTCACGGCCTCTTTCGCCAGATCGATGGCGCCCTCGCCGATCAGCGCGGCCAGGCGCGCGCCCAGGGGTGTTTTGCCCTGCAGGCTATCCGGTACGGCATTCAGCAGGTGCAGTCCCTTGGGGGTGAGTACGCAGGCGCGGCAATAGTGCCGGTCACAACCGTCGGTGCGAATCAGTCCCGCCTCCGCCAGCCACTGCAGGGTGGCCAGGCAGTGTTCGGCCGGTTTTTCCAGGCGTCCGAAGTCATCCACCTGGTCATGCCCCGAGATCTGCCGGGGATCGAGGGTGATCTTTTCCGGGAAGCTGGCGTAGAGTCGCCCCAGGATGCGGGCGGTGTATTCGTTGAAGAGTTCGATGTTGGTCATGTACACCTCACGGGCTGTCGTAGATTGCGGCCATTTGCCGCTGCCGCTGTTGGTCCTGAATCTTCCCCATCACGCGCTTGGCCAGGCTCTCTTCATCTTCTCCCGGTTGTTGCTGGATGCTTAAATTGAAAGTGTTGGTGCTGTTGTCGGCGTTCTGTGTGGCGGCACCGGCGCCCGCCATGACCGGTGTTTCTTCATCGTCGGTGAACAGGCTGCCAAACTGTTCTCCCAGCCAGCCGCCGCCCTGGGCGCCGAAGTAGGCCCCCAGGGCGCCGCCGATGGCGGTACCGATGACCGGCACCACAGATCCCAGCGCTGCGCCGGCGGCGGCCCCTGCCAGCGCGCCACCGATACCTCCGGCGTCCCCGGATATGGACGCGGCCTTCTCTCCCGCGCTCAACTTATCATCCATCAGGGTGGCGCCGATGGTGAGGGCGCCCACGCCGGCGCCGATCAGCCCGGCCTTGCCGGAAAGCCCCTTGCCGATGCCTTGCAGTTTTCCACCCCACCCTTTTCCACCCGGGCCGCCCCGGCCGAGGCCTTTGAGTTTATTGCGCCACCCTTTGCCGCCTTTGCCACCACCCATGCCGTCCAGCATCGCCTCCATTTGGGCTTTTTTGGCCCGATACCCCATCCAGGTAATGGCGGCGCCCAGCCCGGTAACCGCGGTAATCACCGGCGCTATCGCCAGGGCCAGCGCGCCGACACCGCCGACCACAATGGCCAGTGCCTGTGTCAGGTAGGGGTGCTTGTCGATCCAGGCGCCCAGGCCGTCAATAATGGGCTCGATGACATTCATTAACCGCTCCAGCACCGGCAGCAGTGCGTCACCGATGCGTTGCTGTACGGCTGCCCAGCGTTGCTGCATCAGCTGCAGGCGGGCGTCCATGTTGCTATCCATTGCCTTAGCCATCGTCCCGGTGAAGGCCTCGCCCTGGCGTTGCGCCTCTTCGATCGCCTTGGCGTTGGCGCGGAAAGATTCTTGCTGTCCCCACATCGCCTTGAAGAAGCGCACCGCCTCCTCTGATCCGAACGCCTCCTGGATGCGTGTGCCGGTCTCGGTGGTGTATTCCTGGCCGAATGCGCCCTGCATCTGTTCGAGCAGTTCGGGCAGGCTGCGCAGGTTGCCGTTTTTGTCGAGCGTGTTGACGGCGATACCCATCTGCTCGAAACGTTTTTGAGCACGGCCTGCCGTGCGCTCCAGGGCGTTGAGCGTGGTACCGGCCACGCCGGCCTCCATCTTCTGTTGCAGCATCCCGAGCGCGGTGAACTGATCGGACAGCGCGATGCCGGATTCGGCCAGCCCTGAGCCCATCGACTGGATGGCCTGCTGCATCTTGGCGCCATCGGTCTTGAACTGCTGCACGGCCTTGGCGAGAGAGGCGGAGAAAGCCTGTCCGAACTCATCGTCCCCGATGTCGGCAAATAGACTGTTCTTGAACGAGCCGTAGCCGGTGGCGAACAGGCTGGTCATCTGGTCCACGTTCGACTTCGTGGCCTTGGCGGTGAGCGCTGCCAGGGCCGTCATGTTGGCCACACTCTGGTCGGTGAGGGTGGAGATGCCGCTCTTGATGTCGTAGGCCGCCGAGACGAACGCCGATGTCGTGATGCCAGCCAGCTTTGTGGACATCTCGCGGCCTTTGGCCGCCACTACCTCGGTGTCCTGCATGCCCAACGAGGCCAGCTCGCCCTTGGATCGCTCCACCTGGCGCATTTGCTGGACCGGCTGGGTTACCATGCCCATGGCGGCTTGTCCGACGCGCTGGGCACCATGGGCGATCAGGGCGGCATTGGCGGCGCGCTGCAGGGCGCGGTCGTGGCGCTCTCGGGCTTTCTGCACCTGGGCGGCCATCTTGGACATGGCCTCCATTTTGCCTGTCGTTTTGGCGTAGGACGCACCCAGCCGGTCCTGCTCCTGGCGCAGGTTCTTGGTGTCGATGCCGGCCTCGCGCAACTTGGCGCTACGCTCGTCCAGCTTGCTGCTGCTCTCGGAGATTTGTTCGGTGAGGCGGCGCTCCTGCCGCTCCAGGGCGTGGACGCTCTTTCTCGCTGCCTCGAACTCCTTCGCGAGTTGCTTGCCCGCCTTGGAGCTGGAGCCGACCAACTCCATTTGGCGGTGCAGATAGGCCATCTCGCGGCGGCCCTGCTTCACTTTGCTGGTGGTCTCGGTGAGGTTGCCATTCAGCTTGCCCAGCTTCTGGCTCGCCTCCTCGAACGCCTTGATGGCCTTCCTGTTGTTGCCGATAGCGAACAGCTCTTTCTGACTCTCGCCCAGGTGCTGTGCCAGCTTGCCCGATATGGCCGCCACCTTCCGGGCGGGCTCACTGAACTTGTCAATGGCCCGCAGGGTAATTTTGAGATCAAGATCGCTCATGGGCTATACTCCGGGCATGGATGCCGCTAAACACTTTCGTCGCGCCTTTTGGCTTCGCGCCTTTTGGCCCCAGTGGGTTCCCGCGCTGCTGGCGGCCGGCGCCACGTTGTGGGCGTTCTGGGGTCTGCCGCTAATCGTGCTGCTCGCCTTGACCGCCACGGTCGGGGGCGGGGTGTTTCTGCTGTTCACCTTTGCCGGCCTCGCTTGGGACTGGTAGTGGACCGCTCTTTCGCCAGCTGGTGAAATTCACTCAACTCGTCCAGCGTTAACGCCTTCAGCTCGGACGGTTGCCAATGGAATACAGCGGCCAGGTTGGCCATTACCGGCCTCAGCCGCTGCATGGTTATTCCAAAAAACCCACCACCTCATCACTGATATGGTTGAAGTCGGCCGCGTCCAGTCGGCGGACCTCGTCGGGCGATACTTCGCCCAGCAGAGAGAGCAGGCGAATGGACTTTTTGAGATGGGTGGATTCTTCCTCCATGATCTCGATGTCCTTGACGCGCGGCCGGCGCACGGTGATGGTTTTGATCTCGCGGCCGTTGTCGCCGGTGATGGGGTGCTTGAGGGTGAATTCAGTCATGGGTTGTTCTCCAGATTAAAATAGGGTGGCCGTCCCTGGCCGCTTGTTGCTCGTTCGGGTTCCCAGACTACAAGCCCAGGGCGTCCCGCTGTTTCTTCAGGCGGTCCTGGCCGTTGACCATCTCGATCATGTTCAACACGTCGATCTCGATCACGGTTTCATCGTTGACGATGTACTTGAAATAGGTCAGGCCGCCGCTGACCTTCATCTTGGTCTCGTCGCCGGCCTTGGCGGTGCCCATGTCGATCTCCTTGAAGCGGCCGCGCATGACCACCTCCACCGCGTCGGTGGTGCAGCTGCTGTCGTCGGCCTGGTAGGCGCCGCGAAAGCGCATGCCGACACCGGCCACATCCCACAGGCCGAACTGGTTCAGGATGGCGCGGGAGACCTCGTGCAGGGTGAACTCGGCTTCCAGCTTCTCCATGCCCATGTCGATATCGATGGGGGCGTTCATGCCGCCGGCGCGCAGCTCTTCCATCTTGCGGGCCAGCTTGGGCAGTACGAACTCGTCCACCCGGGCGGCATATCCTTCACCGTCGACGAAGGCGTTAAAATTCTTCAGGCTCTTGGGCAACATCGTTTAATCCTCTTGTGTGAACCGGATGGCGTTAACCGTATGGGTTGACCGCCCACCCCGAAGGGCGGGCGGCGGCGCTTACTGCTGTATCAGCTGCACCAGGTAATCATTGGTGATGCGGGAGAAGAACTGCAGGTTCTCCAGCGGCGGGATCGGGGTGTAGTCGTAATCGATATACAGCTTGCCGCTCTCCAGCACCTCCACGGTGTTCTTGTCCGGATCCACCCAGGCGTGGGCGTCCACGATATAGCCCAGGGCCTTGAGTTCGCGGAACTTGGCATTGACGCCTTCCACGATGTCGCGGATCAGGGTCTTGCTCATGGGCTTGTCCACCGCCCACATGTGCGCCTCGGCGATGGTGTCGGCCAGGATGTCGCCGGTGCGGGTGGCGGTCTCGAAGGCGAACTTGGGGTCTGCGCTGCAGGTGCGGGAGCCCCAGAAGCGGAAGCCGTCCTCGCGGATCAGGGTGGTGACCTCGTTGCTGTTGAGGTAGTTGGTATCGGTGGCCTCTGCCTGCAGGTCGAAATAGAGATCCTTGTTGATGCCGGTCACCCCGGCCACGGCGACGTTGGAGAGGTTCTTGTGCCAGCCGATATCGTTGTCGATCTTGGCGCGCAGGCCCAGGGCCCTGGCCACGGCCGCCAGCTCCACCTCCTGACTGGTTGCCACGTCCCAGCCGGTGAACTCCGGCCAGACCAGCATCAGGCGCTTGCTGCCGAAGTTGGCCCGGTAGGCGACGGCGTCTTCCTTAGTGGCGGCGCCGGCGCAGCTCACGTAGGCGAAGGCGCGCAGCTTGTCGGCGATGCCCTCGAACTCCGTGGCCACCGCCTGCACGTCCAGCCCGGGGGCGCCCAGGATGCGCGGCTTGAGGCCCAGCTTGGCCTTGCAGGTGAGCAGCGCCTGCAGGCCGGTGTGGCTGCCGTCAGCCTGCACGGTACCGATCACGTTGCTGGTGGTTTCGGCGGCGTCGATCCCCTCATCGACCCGGATCACGATCACGTTGGGGGCGATCTGGTCGAAGATGGCATCCATGGCGCCCGGCAGGGAGCCGTTGCCGTCCCCGACCAGGTCCAGCGCGCCGGCCTCGGCCCGGTTGCCGGCGATCAGCACCGGCGTGTTGAGCGGGAACTTGGCCGCGTCGGCATCCGGCGCGGTGCCGACCAGGCCGATGACGGCGGTGTTGATCATGCGAATGGGGCGGGTGCCCTCGGTAACTTCGGCGACGCGTACGCCGTGGTGGTAATCAGCGGGCATTTCAGGCCTCCATGAGCGCTTGAACTAGGGCATTGATGGCGGACACAATGGCGTCCGCCGCGTTTTGTTTTTCGGTGGGATCCGCAGCGGCCACGGCCCCGGGCAGTTCTGCACGAGCCGCTTCCGCGCGGGCGCCGAACTGGTTGAAGGCTTCAGCCTTGGCAATGATCAGGTCGGCCAGATCGCGCTTGGTCATGCCGCGATGGGGCGCTTCATACGCCAGGTAGGGGTAGTCGTTGGCCGATACCGTGCCGGGGTACCCGGCATCCCGGAAGCGCAGGGACTCCTGGTACTTCTGCTCGTAGCGGGTGGCGCGGCTGGTGAGTCTGGTGTAGACCATGTCGCAGAACCCATCGATGCGCTGTATGGCGTCCGAGATGATCTCGGCATCGGTGGGTGGCTGCGGATCAATCAATACCGGCCGGCCATCAGCATCCGGCTGTATGCGCTGGCCGGCTGCCTGGCCGGCGAGCAGCGCGACGTGATCTGCTGCCGAGATCTCTACGGCGTCGGGCGGGATCAGACAACCCGGGTTTTTCTCCATCCAGCGATCAATCGTTTCGCCCGTTTCCGGGTCAGTCTGCACGACCTCAATCTGGCGCGTACCGTGAATTTCCTCGGCGTAGAATCCGCCAGTTGACGTTGCATAGAACATTACTAATCCTCCTAGTAGCCGATGGCGATATACGTCACGTAGTAACCGGCTCCGCCAGTTGTCGTCCATGCATCAAACCCAGTTGTCGTCTGTGACGACGCTGAAACTGGCGTGCCGTTTGGATTCTGTTGCCCGGCAAGCGATGGGCAGACACACAGGACACCGTTAGGGAACGTGACAGGGAACGTGATCGCCAACGGCGAAGCCGTTGTGCTTTTCAGAACATTCTTGTTCCACTGCACGATCAACCCACCGGGCAACTTTTGATACCCGTTGTACGTCGGCGACCGATTCGATCCCTGCAGCGCCGCAGCCAGCGTTGCCGGCGTAATCGCCCGCACTGCATCGGTCAGCGCTTGCGCCTCGGCCGGGGAGGCTAACTCAATAATCCCCTGCACGACCTCGGACGCCGCACCAGGCGCGTCGTCCGCAGTTAGGTATTGCGGGTGCGGATCCGCCTTGACTTCATGATCGGCCACGCTTTCGGCCGCCAGCAGATTGGCGAGCAGGTTCTTCAGGTACAACGTGCGGTTGGCCAACTGCTTGGCCTGCAGGTTGTCGATACCTTCCGCGCCGCCCAGCACCGGGTCGGTGATCTCGAGCTGATAAATACCGGCTTCCCACTGATCGGCTTCTGGCAGGTCAGCCATAGGTCAGGCCTCCATTGTGTTTCTGTGAACCATCCCGGCTGTAGGTACCGTTGTGGTGCAGTTGCATGTAGCGCAGGGTCTTCAGATGACTGCGCGCGTTCTTGTAATGGCGGATGCGGGTGCGGATTTCGTCCACCGTCGCTTGGTCCGGAATGGCACCGATATTCAGCACCACATCAAACTCGTAGGGGTCCAGCAGGACGCCGTGGGTGATGGTGGCGCTGCGGGTATAGGTTCCGTCGCGCAGGAGCTTGACCCGCTCCAGCACTTCAACATCACCGTAGCCCATGGCCTGCAGGGCGCGGCGCAATCCGCCCGGGGTGCCCTTGGTACGGTGCACCGCCACCGATTCGGCGATGACCGCGCGCTGGGTCGCCTCCGGCCAGCTGCTGTCCCACACATCCACGGACAGGGTCCAGGCCAGCCAGGGGAGCAGCGAGGCCGGGCAGGATGCAGGGGTCCAGAGATCGCGCAGCGGCACATCAATGGACTCGATGGCGCTGTTGATGGCGGCCTCGGCGGCCAGTTCCAGGGCGCTGGCGTTGGGCGGCAACAGGCGGGTGGTCATATCCCGATCACCTCGTCATCGCCTTCGTCGTGCTCGATGCTCTTCTGGCAATGGTCCGGGTCGAGCCGGTGCAGGGCCCGGCAGATCCAGTAGCAGCCGCGGCAGCGGCCATCACGCACCGCCCGCCCCATGCGGCTACTCAGGGTCTCGTCCGGGTCGCCGGCCAGCAGGGCGTTGACGAGCTGATCCAGGGCGATCAACAGATTCCAGCCGTAGCGTCTGGGCTTATTCATCCACACCCCCGGCGGTGACGGTGATCGACGAGCAATAGGCCGCCTCGGTGGAGGAGACCGGGATATCAGCCGCCGGCGAGGCGATCACCACGTTCTGTACCCCCAGCTGATGCAGGGCGGCGAACAGTCCGGATCGGGTGATGTCGTGGCCCAGGAGGTGGTGTTCGGTGACGTAGGTGGACGCGGCATCTTCAGCGGCCTGGCGCGCGACGCTGGATCCAGGCCCGTCGTAGAAGGTCAGGGTGGCATCCACGGCATAGGGGATGATGGTGGCGCCCTGTACCGTGACGTTGTCGGTCAGCGGCCGGATGTTCTCGCTGTTGATCACCTGGAATACGGCATCCTGCAGTTCCGGGGTGGCGGTGCCGTCACCCTCGGTGGACAGCACGGTGACCAGCACTTCGCCCGGATTTGGGCTTTCAATGCCGACGTCCAACACGTCCGGGGAGGCGGTCAGCGCCCAGAATATGTAGGCGCCTTCCGGGCCGGCGGTGCTATGCCCTTCCAGCGAGAGCTGGATGCGCTGGCGCAGCCGCTGATCGGTCTCATAGGTGGGCGGGACCGGCGGCACGGCCGTGGCGTCGCCGGCATCCACCAGCAGCCGTTCCACGCCAAACAGGGCGCCGAGCTGATCCAGGTCGCTACCGGTGGCGTAGGCCAGCATGACGGCGCGGGCGGCATTATTGACCCGCTGGCGCAGGGTGAGCGCTATATAGGCGGCCGACTCCATCAGCTTGGTCAGCGGTTCACTCTCCAGATCCAGCAGGGCGGCGTGTTCAGGAGCCCGGGCAATAAAGTCGGCGCGGATGGCGGCCAGCAGGGTTTCGTAATCGAGCGCCTCGATGACGCCCGGGGCGGCCAGATTGGGGAGATCGATGGCGGTGAAACTCACAGCGACACCTCCAGCGAGACATCCCCATCGACGGTACGGCCGTCAATGATCAGTTTCAGTCCGCCCTGTTCTGCCTGGGTCATATCCAGTTGGATCCGGTGCAGCTGGATTCGCGGTTCCCAGCGCATGAGGGCGTCGGCGGTGGCGGCATACAGCGCCAGGATGGTGGCGCTGGTGATTGGGGCATCGAGCAGGCGAAACAGGCCGGACCCGTAGTCGCGGCGCATCACCCGCGACCCGATGGGGGTCGTGAGGATGTCCGCGATGGACTGCCGGATATGCTCGAACCCGTCCAGGGTCCGGCCTGTGGTCGCCTGCATGCCCATGGTTCAGCCGCCGGCGAATACGTCCGGCGAGCCCTGGCTGCAGGCTGACCCGCAAGCGACCGGGTCGCCGATTCGCGCCAACTGCCGGCCGTTGACAAAGACGCTACCGCTGCCGGCGGCCAGTACGCTGGCATGGGTTTCCGGGATACTGGGGCAGGTGTGCGCCGCCCAGGCGTCGCCCTGGCGGTGGGCGGCGATACCGTTCGCGAACACATCCGGCGAGGCTTCGACGTTGGGACGGGACGGCCAGCAACCGTGTCCGGTGCATTGGTCTCCCAATCGGGTGACAGCGGGCATGGAAACCTCCTGTAGGTCGGCCGCGATGGCGTGGCACTCGGTGCAGTGTCCAACCTGGCCGCTGGCGCTGGCTGGCAGGGCGATGAAACAGAGTAGGGCGGTGATGAACAGCAGTGGTAATCGGCGCATGGTTATCTCCCAGTGGGTCAATTAGTTGAGGTCAATGCGTTGACCGTTGATACGCACATTGCCGCCGGCGACCAGATCGATGTCCCCCGCGGCGTGAATGCTCAGTTTTCCGGAGGCCCGGTCATGCTCGATCCAGCTGCCGTTGCCATAGTCCACGCGGTGGATGTCCGGGCTGCTGGCGTTGGCCGGGTGCGCCGCCCGGTAGATGGCCGGCAGGGCGTAACCCTGTGCCGGGTCTCCGCCCGGGGAGAGCAGCAGTACCTGCTCGCCGACCTCCGGCGCCCACCAGCTGCGATCGCCGCCGGCGCGTGAGGTGAGCCAGGGAACCCAATCTGTTTTGAGCCCACCCACCTTGATGCGTACCCGGGCGGTGGCGTAATCGGCCTCCGCCACCACGCCGGGGCGGATGAGGTTTTCAATACGGCGGGCCAGTTCAACAAGCGTAAAGTCCATGCGCCTGATTATGCGGGGAGGCGTGAGCCCTGGCAGGCGCGACAGGCGTTAAACCCCCGGGTTTAACGCTCGTCCAGGAGGTGACTCAGTGCGGTCTCTGTTATCGCGTCACGATCATCGGCGGTGAACCCCAGCAGGATGCGGCGCGCGTACTGGTAGAGTGGCCCGCCCGGACTGACGCGATCCAGCTTGCCCTCCTGGTGTACCAGGGCAATCCGCGCGGTTTTGCCGGAGTAACCCACCGCCACCTGGCTGGCTGTGGTGCGGATCTTCAGGTGCCGCGCCTGGCGCAGTTTGCGGAACATTTTTGCCTGTCGTCTGATGCGTCCGCGCTTTCTTGTTGACCGTTCCTTCCGTGGTTCGAACGGTGTGCCGTCCGGGTTTTGCTGGCGGTCGATCCGCGCCTGTTGACCGGCGCGCAGCTGGACCGCGAGCTGCCGCAGCAGGCGCCGGCGCGCGGCCGGGGTCAGCTGGTCCAGCAGCGGCTGTACCCAGTTCTCCAGGGCGGTGAGGTCATCGCTCATAGCGGATAGGATTCATACTTGCCGCCATTCACCCAGTCCGCCATCGGCTCGTCATTGAGCAACACCTCCAGGGTGGCGCCCGGTATGGTGACGGGCAGGATGCTGGGTTCTGTGCAGTGGTTCAGGGTGATGCCTTCGGCCGACTCGGAGACCGTGATGGTCTCGGTCAGGGTCAGGGTGATGGAGATATCCGTCTGGCGGTGATCAATGATCTCCGCATCAAAAGTGAACGCTTCGCCGTCGTGGTCCGGCTGGTACTGGTCCAGCCACTGGAGGATGAAGAAGGCCAGCTTGTCCACGGCGTCGGCATAGCCGATGACGATAAGCTGCGCCGGGAACACGAATTTGAAGTTCTTGTTATTGCCGCCCGGGTAACTGATCACTTTGCCCTTGTCGATGAAGGTGATCAGGTGGTCGGGGTTAAGCCCCAGTGGTGCCGCCAGCAAATACTCCCGCAGGGCATTCAGTTTCACGAATCCACCGGCCGGCTGTGTGTCTGCGCTCATCGGCCACCCCCGGTTTTATCGCGCAGTTCATTGTCCTGCTGGCAGGTGATACAAAGGCGGACGCCGGGGATGGCATCGCGCCGGGCCTGCGGAATCTGGTCGAGGCACTCCTCGCAAGTTGCCGCGCTGGCGCCGCGGTATTGCACACGGCGGGCAATGGCCTTTTCCCGTTCGTGCTCTTCGAGTTGAGAGGCGCTGTCGTAGAAGTCCATGTCTACCCAGCCAGCCGTTTTGCCAGGGCGGCCATCAGTCCGGGTGCCGGCTCCTGGCCTGCATGTACCTGCTTGTCTTTTGAGCGACTGGTGACATTGACGCCCAGCACAGCCAGGGCGATACCCCACAGACCCAGAAGGGCGGCCAGTACGCTGCCCAGCGCCCCGACAACGGCCGCGAGATCTGCCGGATGCTGATAAGCGACCAAGCCAAGGATGAAGGTGAATCCGGTCATCTGCACGAACCACGCGAGCGCCGTCAGATACCCGTATGTCGGCCGCCAGCGGCGCACATAGGGATCAATACTCGCCGCCTCGGCGCGCATGGTCTGATTGACCTCGGCCAGGCGGGCGGTCTCCGCTTCAAGGTGCATGCGGGTCAGGTCCGCCTTGTTGTCCAGCTCCATCTGGCGGATACGCTCCAGCGAGGCCGGGTCCTGCAGCGCGGTCGCCACGGCGGCGGGGTTCGCCTCCGTGCCCAGGGCCGAGGCCACCAGGGCGCCGACACCGGCGCCGGCCGGGCCTAGCAGCAGGGTGCTGACCAGCGGCGCCGCCTTGGCAATGGCGCCGCTTATATCAGACCAATCCATACCATCCCTCCAGGTAGAGCCCAGCGGTGATCAGCGCCCCGGCAATCCAGCCGCGCAGGTACTCTTGATGTTCCCAGTTGCCTGGTTTTGGGCGCTCTACCCGCACCGTGATCCAGACCGCCAGCGGCATGGCGATGGTGTAGGCGGGCAGCGCCAGCAGCAGGCGCGGGTCTAACAGCGCCAGCGGCACGAACCCGATACCCCAGATCACGCCCCTGGCCACCAGGGCCAGCCAGGCGTTATCCAGCAGCGGACCGCGCTGCCACCATGCCGCGCGCTCAGGGTCGGGTTGTCGCCCGGTCAGTGCGCAGCCGATGGCTTCGCCCCAGCCCGGCAACATGCCCACGTACATGGCCACCATGATCGGCAATGTCAGTCCGTCCCAGGGGTGGCCGAACAGGGCGGCCATCAGCCAGCCGTATATCAGGCGGTCTACGTAACCCGAGACCAGCAGGTGGTAGTGGTCGCCGCGCAAACGGTCAGCGCCGCCGAGTAACACAACCAGCAGCAGTTGCTGGGCGAATAGTGACCAATCCATCAGGCGGCCTCCTTGTGGTTATTGTGACGGGCCAGGGCGTCGTCGATGGCGATCAGCCCTGGCATGTAGACGGTGCGGGGTTTGCCGATCAGCCGCGGCACCTTGATGGCGGTAAGCCGCTCCATGCGGGCCGGTTCGGGCAGGGCGGCGGACGGCACGGAGACGTGCACCCATGCGCCGTACTCGTGTATCAGCTGGTCGTAGCCGGTGACGTGGTCGCGCAGCCAGGTCGCCACCTCCAGAGGGGTGTGCCCGGTGACCACGAGGTCGGCCGCCTGGCCGTACTGATGCTGTGAGGTTGGCGCGCCACCGATCAACCGGTTGAGCTTTGGCGGGCGATAGCCGGAGGAGATATGCGTCGGGCCCAGGGCGTCGCGCAGCGGCTGCAACACGCGGCGGCAGAGGCGGCGCAGGTTGAAATAGATCACGTCGCCCTGGCAGACGGACATATCAATGCCCCGCCGGGCCGCTATCTGTGAGCGGGTGAACTCATCCAGGAAGAAGTTGGTGGATAACTGCACCCGGCTCACCGTCGCCACCCCTTCAGCTCTTCCCATGCCTGGATCAGGCCGATCTGGCGTATCCGCTCCAGGGACCGGGCGGCGGCACCCAGGGTGAACCAGGCGCTGAACCCCACCGCCGCGGCGACGAAGATCACGGTTTCGGTATCCGCCGGGAGCTGCAGCCGGCGGATGATCATGTCGGTACTGATGACCGAACTGGCCAATCCGACATACCCGCGCAGGAACGCCTCCTTTTTTGATCGGGGTATGAGCACCGCCATCGCTATGGCGGCACCGGTGCCGCCCGCCAGCGCGGTGATCAGCTTGCCCGCTGTGTACTCCTTGATCGGCATGTCTGTTTTCAGTCCCATAGGTTGACGGTTTTGATCTCGGCCTGGACGGTGATTTCCGGCAGGGTGATGGTGACGCCGGACGGGATGACCGGGCCACGCTCCGCCAGCCCGGGATTGGCATCCAGTACCTGTTCGGTGACGCCGGCGGTGCGACCGTAGTGACGCCGACAGATCTGGTCCACCGTGTCGTTCTGCTGGCTGATGACCGTGGTCATATCAGCTCCACGATGGTGCGGGGCAAGCCCTTGAGCGCACGCAGGGATTCGCGGGTCTGCTGCAGGTAGTCACCGGTGGTCAGGTTCAGATCATCGGCGCGGCCGTGGCCTGCGCCGGTGCTGTCGAAGTCGCGGAAGCGCTCCACCAGCAGTGCTTTGGCGCGGCTGTAAACGGCGGTGAGGTAGTGGGTGATCTTCTCGGAGGTGCCGTCGTAGCTGTCCGCCGGCACGTCCGCCAGGGCGGCATGACCGGCGGCCTCCTGCTCGGCGCGCCACGCCTTCAGCTCGGCATTGGTGGCTACCATGGCATTGATCAGTGCATCGATCGCCACTTCATTTTTAACCGTGGTGTCGATGCGATAAAGGGCGCGGAAGTTGTCCAGATTCAGGTCCGGATAGAAGGCCAGGTTCTTGACGGTGAGGCCGCTTTCCTGACTGGCGCCGGTGGCGATAAAGCTCATCAATACCCCTAGGAATAGAGTGGCGGCTTACGGTGCTTCGTGTAGCGGGAGCTGACTCCACACCGGGCCGCCAGGCCCGTAGGCCGGAGAACTCAGTTTGCCTGCTGGATCTCGCGTTCCAGCTTCTCGATTTGCTTCTTCACGCCGCTGCGATCATGCAGCTGCAGGGCGCGTTTCAGATGGTCCAGGGCGGCCGGTTTATCGGTATCGCTCAACTGGATGCCGATTGCCTTCTGCAGCTTGGCCCGCACTTCGTCGGGCATGTCCCGTTCCACCGTCATCTCATACACGGCCAGCAACATATCGGTGGGGATGGCGGCAGGGTCCCGGGCGGCATTGTCCGCCACCTCTTCGGCCAGGGTGGTGGCGAGGTCGCGCTTGTACTGGTCCGGCATCCGCAGACCATGAGCCAGGGCATAGGCGGCGATGCGGATCGCGCCAGGGATGTCGCCGGCATCGATGCGCCAGAGCATGATGGTCATCAGCACATCATCCTGTACCCCAGATCCGGATTCGATGACGCCCTCCACATAGGGGACGTACTCGGGCAGGATCTCGGCCTTCTTGGCGCACTTGAGTTCGGTGCTCTGGATGGCCTTCAGCTGGCGCTTGTGCTGGGCCAGCTGGGCCAGCATCAGTTCGTACTGGGTGGCGTCCGAGTAGCTGTCCAGGTCATCCGCGGCGGTCTCGCTGGCCGCCTTGGTCTTCATGAAATGCTTTTTTGCCGGGGTCAACATGGGTGGTCCTCATCTGGTTTCAAAAATCCCCGGCGCGCGGCCGGGGACTCTTCAGCTCATGCGCTACCGGTTATGCCCAGCCGCCGATGCCGTCCGGCAGCTTGATGTTGATGCAGGCGGCGGCGCCGGTCAGGTCCTCGATCACGTAGGCCTCGTTGACCGATTCGAAGTTCTCGATCCGGTCGCGCCGCGCGTTGTCCACAATGGTGCGGCGCCGGGTGCCGTTCTGGTGGTAGATGGAGAGGTTGGAGTCTCCGCCGGCACTGAGCAGCGAGATCATGATGCTGCGGTCCGGCACGAACGGAACCTCGGCCACCCGCAGGCCGCCCAGGCGCTTGTTGCTGATCATCAGATCCAACGCCCGGGATTCGGTCGGGGTCTCCGCGTGCGTGTTGATCATGGGGAAGTACTTCTCGTCCACCAGGTCGGCGCCACAGATAGCGGTGAAGGTGGTGTTGCGCCGATGCCAGGGGGCCAGCAGGTTGCTGCGCATGTCGTACACCAGGGCGTCCAGGTTTTTATAGTCGCCATTGGGGCCGACACGCACCTCGCCGACCACGGTGCCCTGGTCCATGAATCGGGCGGGGTCCTCGGCCAACAGCTTCGCCAGCCAGCCGATGTTCACGTCTTCCAGCAGCGGGTTGGCGTTGCGGTCGGTGGTTGCCGCGGCGGATGAACCGTTAAACCCGATCATGATCCGGTCCAGCGCCTGCTGGCGGATGATCTGGTTGCGGATGCGGGTCTGGAAGTCGGGGAACTTGGCCCAGGCGTCCAGCTTGCCGTAGGTCAGGTGGGTGTCGAAGTTGGTCTGCTTGCAGAAGTAGCCGCGGTCATCCACACCGGACGGGTCCTGGGGCTCGCGGTCGGCAAGGCTGGTGTCGGTGCGGCCGGCGATAGTGGAGCCGAGCGAGAGGCCCAGCTTTTCGCCCTGCTGCTCGCCGACGCCGATGATGTTCACCTCGCCGAGGAAGGCGCTGCTCTCCTGGATGTGGTTCTCCAGGGTCTGCTCGACGCTGGGGGAGGCCGCGAACTTCTTGGTGGCATCCGGTACACCGTTGACCGCTGCCACCTGCTCCAGGTAGGCGTTGAAAAGTTCTCTGGTTTCGTTGCGCATTGGGTGCTCCTAGCAATCGGTCTGGATGTGTACGGTGCCGCCGGTGGCGGCTGGGCGGTTGAACTGTTGGCCTGCGACCTCTCCCTGCAGCTGCGTTTTCAGGTCGCTGAACTGCTGACTCAGGGCGTCATGGGCGGTCTTCAGTTCGCTGTAATCGGTCTGCATCTGGGTGAAGGCGGCGGGGTCCGGCTGGCCCTCGATCAACGCCTGCTGGCTCTCGGCGATCTGCATCACCGCCGCATCGATATCGCTGAGATAGTTGTCGGTGTCCTTCTTGTGCAGACCCAGCAGAGCCTTTACGCGGGTAAAAAGGGTGGGCGTCCCAGCCCCACTACCGTCCTTGTTTCCAGCATCATCGTCGGAGGAGTCCACAAACTCGATTTCGGTTTCCAGGCCGACAGAGTAGAGGTGCTCATCATCCATGGTCGGGCCATGGTAGAGGGTGGAGCCTGCACTGAACGCCAGGCGTTCGGTACCGAACGAGGCGGGGGAGTCGGTGACGGCCAAGCCGGTCAGCCACGCCTTACCCTTGCTGAACGTCAATTCAATGGAGCTGTAGATCTTTTGTGCCCGCTGGTTGATGGCGATCAGTTCCGGCAGTGGTTCGATCTGGGCATAAAGCCCCATGACACCGTCATCTTCTTTGGCCTGGACGGCGTACACGTCGCCCAGGGCATCGAAGGGGCCGCCCGGCACATAACCGCGGACATGCTCCAGCCATACCCGGGCGCCATAGCGCTTGCTGTCAAAATTGGAAACCGCGTCATTGATATCCTGCCGGGTGATCTTGCGGCCGTCGATGGTGTCGCCTTCCTGCGCCACCCGGAAAAATTTTGAGCGCTTCTTCATGGGCATTGGTCCTGTTTGCGTGCTCTTTGGGTTCAATGGAGAGGGTCGCGGCTGACGGCACGGATGGCAACGGGATCAAGCGTTAAACCCCGGGGTTTAACGCGCGCCCGTGTCAGCGCCGCCGGTTTTGCCGGGTAGCCTGTACCCATGACTGTTGCCTGTTCTCAATTGGACCCACGGCTGGAAGCCAAGCTGCTCTACTGGCAGGGCTACCGGGTGGCCTATATCGCCAGAAAACTGGGGCAGCCGCCGGCGACGGTGCACTCATGGAAGAAGCGGGATGAATGGGATACCAGCACATCGGTGCAGCGCACCGAGACCAGTCTGGAGGTCCGCCTGGCCAAGGTGATCGCGCTGGACGAGAAGACCGCCGGCGATCTGCGGGAGGTGGAGGTCCTGACCCAGGCGCTGGAGCGCACGGCGCGGATCCGCCGCTATGACCAGGGCGGCAATGAAGCCGACCTGAACCCGAAGCTGCGCAACCGCAATCGCAAACGGAAGAGCAAGCCGACCAGAAACGAGGTGCCGGAGGAGGCGCTGGAGCGACTGGAAGAGGCGTTCCACGATGAACTGTTCGGCTATCAGACGGAGTGGTGGAAACAGCGCGAACTGAATCGGCGCATCCGCAATATCCTGAAGAGCCGGCAGGTGGGCGCCACCTACTACTTCGCGCGTGAGGCGTTCATTCATGCCCTGCGCACCGGCCGCAACAAGATCTTCCTGTCGGCATCAAAAAATCAGGCTCACGTGTTCCGCCAGTACATCGTCCAGTTTGCCCGGGAGGTGGGCGGCATCGACCTGACCGGTGACCCCATCGTGCTGCCGAACGGCGCGCACCTCTATTTTCTGGGGACCAACTTCCGCACCGCCCAGAGTTACCACGGCGATCTCTATATCGATGAGTACTTCTGGATCCAGCGCTTCAAGGAGCTGAACAAGGTGGCCAGCGGCATGGCCATGCACAAGCAGTGGACCAAGACCTATTTCTCAACCCCGTCATCCATCACCCATGAGGCCTATCCGTTCTGGGACGGCAGCCACTTTAACCGCGGCCGCAAGAAAGACAGCCAGATCGTTATCGATACTACCCACGCCAATCTGAAGGATGGCCTGCTTTGCGAGGATCGCCAGTGGCGCCACATCGTCACCGTGGAGGACGCCGTCGCCCAGGGTTGCGACCTGTTCGACCTGGACGAACTGCGCCTGGAGTACAGCCAGGAGGAGTATGACAACCTCCTGATGTGTCAATTCATCGATGACACCGCCAGCATCTTCAGCCTGGCGGAGCTGCAGCAGGGGATGGTGGACACCTGGGTGGTGTGGAATGACTGGAAACCCTTCTCCACCCGGCCCTTCGCCCAGCGGCCGGTGTGGATCGGCTATGACCCCAGCCGCACCACCGACGATGCCAGCTGCGTGGTGCTGGCGCCGCCGCTGGTACCCGGCGGAAAGTTCCGCATCCTGGAGAAGTACAGCTGGCGCGGCATGGACTTCCCCGACCAGGCCGAGAAGATCCGCGCACTGACCAAGCGGTTCAACGTGCAGCACATCGGCATCGATATCACCGGTATCGGCTATGGCGTCTATGACCTGGTGAAGAAGTTCTACCCGGGCGCCACCAAAATCAAGTACAGCCCGGAGGTGAAAACCCGGCTGGTGCTGAAGGCCAAGGACGTAATCGGCTCTGGCCGGCTGGAGTTCGACGCCGGCTGGACCGATGTCCCGTCCGCCTTCCTGATGATTCGCAAGACCCTCACCGCCTCGGGTAATCGCGTCACCTATGAAGCGGCCCGATCCAACGAAACCGGCCATGCCGATCTGGCGTGGGCCACCATGCATGCCCTGGATAAACAGCCCCTGCAATCCATTGCCGGCGGGGGCAGCGGTTCAATACTGGAGATCTACTGATGGCCAAAAAGGCAAAACAGTCCAAGCGGACTCAGAACACAATCGCCGAGGCGTTCACCTTTGGTGATCCGTCACCCGTCCTGGAGGGGCGCGACATCCTCGGCCTGGTCGAAAGCTGGTGGAACGGCAAATGGTACGAACCGCCGATCAGCCGCCCCGGCCTGGCCAAGTCGTTCAACGCCAATCCGCACCACAGCAGCGCCATCTACGTAAAGCGCAACATCCTGGTCAGCTCCTACATGGCCCACCCGCTGCTGTCCAAGCAGGAGTTCTCCCGCCTGGTGCTGGACTACCTGATCTTCGGCGATGCCTACCTGCAGCGTGTCAACAACCGCATGAACGGCCCGCTGAAACTCAAGACCAGCCCGTCAAAGTACACCCGCCGCGGACAGGAAGATCGGTTCTGGTACGTGCCGAACCTCTACGATGCGCAGGAGTTCGATCCCGGGACCGTGTTCCAGCTGCAGGAGCCCGACTTCAACCAGGAGCTGTACGGGGTACCCGAGTATATCGCCGGTCTGAACAGCGCCTGGCTGAATGAATCGGCCACCCTGTTCCGGCGCAAGTATTACCAAAACGGCAGCCATGCCGGGTTCATCCTCTACATGAGCGATGCCGCCCAGGAGGAGGGGGATATCGACGCCCTGCGCAAGGCGCTGAAGGAGTCCAAAGGCCCTGGAAACTTCCGCAACCTCTTCATGTATGCCCCCAACGGCCAAAAGGACGGCATACAGATCATCCCGATCAGCGAGGTCCAGGCCAAGGACGAATTTTTCAATATCAAGAACGTCACCCGCGACGATGTCCTGGCGGTGCACCGGGTACCGCCGCACCTGATGGGCATCATCCCCACCAATACCAGCGGCTTCGGATCGGTACAGGACGCCGCCAAGGTGTTCAATCGCAACGAGATCGTCCCACTGCAGGAGCGGTTCAAAGAGATCAACGACTGGCTGGAAATCGAAGTGATCCGCTTCGCACCCTACGCCATTGAAGAAACGGCTGCCTGACAGCGGCCGCGCAAACGGGAGCGATGCCCGGAGTGCTGGAACACATCCGGGCAACACCCAACCAGGTGAGCAAGCACCAGATCGAGCCAAGACTCCCGACCGTGCACACGGCGGGTGGATTGTACTTATTCGCTTAAATAATTAAAAGGTATCAAGGTGCATAAACCCATCATTCCCTGGATCGGCGGCAAGCGTCGCCTCGCAAAACATATCCTTCCCCACATTAACGGGCACCAGACTTATGTCGAGCCGTTCGCCGGCGGTGCGGCCATCTTCTTTATGAAGGAACCCTCCAAGGTTGAGGTGATTAACGACATCAACAGCGACCTGGTCACTCTGTACCGAGTGGTGAAGTACCACCTGGACGAACTGATCAGGCACTTCCGCTGGGCGCTGGTCAGCCGGGAGGAATTCTTGCTGGCAAAGCGGGTGGACCCGGAGACCCTGACAGATATCCAACGGGCGGCGCGGTTCTTCTTCCTGCAGAAATCTGCCTTTGGCGGGCTGGTGCAGAACCGATCCTTCGGTGTGGCTGCCAGTACCCCGCCCAGGCTGAACCTGCTGCGTATAGAGGAGGATCTCAGCCAAGCCCACTTGAGGTTGGCACGAACCTACATCGAGCACCTGCCATGGGCCGAATGCATTAGACGGTATGATAAGCCGGAGACGGTGTTCTTTCTGGATCCGCCTTACTGGGGGACCGAAGGGTATGACGTGGAGTTCGGTCTGGAGCAGTATCAGCAGATCGCCGACCTGGCCGGATCGATCCAGGGGCACATGCTGATCACCCTGAATGATATCCCGGAGATGCGGGAGATCTTTGCAGGACTGAACATTGAAACGGTTCCCATCGCCTACACGGTATCGAAGAGCTCCCAGGCAAAGCGTAACGAGCTGATTATCCGAAACTGGCCATAGTCAAAACGGACACTCACCAACCACACCCGGCAGCCGCCGGGTTTTTTACGCCCACCGCACACGGCACACGCCTTCAGCCCGGCCACCGCCCAGGCCCAGGCCTCCCACCACCACGGCGCGCGCGCAGTTCTCCCCCCGCCGCGCCTGCCCGCTAAAAGTGTCGAAATTTACGCAGCCGCACATAAGCCCCAGCCCGGGGTGGGCCTGGCGCTAGGTGCGGTTGAGCGTCGGTCAGGGAATCGGCATATTCATGCAGTTTGCTGCAGCGATTTCTTAACGTTGTCGGTATTGATGTGGCTTGATATCGGAATCGATATAGCCGGATCGGGTAGGGCGGATGGACTCAGTGTCCGGACGGGCTCCTGGTAGAAAACACCGGTCCAGCCACACTCAACATTCGAGCAGGCGGCGGTGATTTCTCGGCACATGGGGGACAGTTGTTGGCTTCGTTTAACGGTGCAGTTTGAATGGCAGTGAGGGCATTGAGTAATGGTCGGGCGGGCCATTAATGATTCTCCATTATTATTAGAGCAGCGTGTTGTACAGGACTGATTTTACTAAAGAAATCTCTTCGTGTACTAAAAAATGTGCCGGGGGGGCGTCGGAAAAGGGTGGTCAGGGTTATTTTCCAAAAAACCGCACGTATCCTGTTGAAGTTGTTGAATAAAAAAACAACCCTTCAAAGGTGGTTTAGGGTGGTTTCAAAGGTTGTTTTTTGTAATGTACTGATAGTAAAGGGAATATATTTTTATAATAATCACCCCTATATAGGGTAATCAGATTACCCTCATATCACCAGAAAACAACCTTTTGGCGATTCGGAATTCTCCTGATTATTCAATAGGGTGCGTCGCTTTTGCTGACTTGATCACCATAACCACCTTTTTCCGGACCCCCCACGGATTTTCAGAAAGCGACCAAATACGGCCGGCGCTGCTCAAAACCATCCCTTATCCGTGTGGCCACAGGGATTATATGAAAAGTCATAATTATCAATGCGATATGATCTACTGGATTAATGGTGTCCACGGCGGGTAAGGTGTTAGCCGGTGCGGGGCCTGCCGCCAGCGGAGGGCTTTTTCATAAATTTATGAAATAGTCCAATCCTCGCCCTCTACGTTGATGCCTTGCTGGATTCCGGATTCGCTCGGTAGGGCGCGATCAGTTGGTCCACGGTCTCCGCATCTGATCGATGAACCCAATACTGCACCAGAACCAAGCCTTCCACTTGCCGGCGTGCCCGGTACCTGGCCTGGCGCTCTCTCTTGGTGTGGTCGTGTCTCTTATCGCTCATCTGATACCTATCATTGTTGCTTATCGTTACTAGTAACGGTATATCAGAAAAGGGGCCTTGCGGCCCCTTATTCCTTCCTGTTCGTTTATCTCAATCCATGGTCCGGCCCTGGATTTTGCACTGCCTCGATCTCAGCCAGTGTCGGCGTCGGCACACCCAACGCGTCATTCACCTGCTTGAACAGATACCACAGATTCTTCCGTTGCGCCGGATGGTCGGCCTCCAGCAGTTGCGCCAGCGTCTTGCGGCTCTGATCGCGCAGGGTCAGTGTATCCCTGAGCCGCAGCCCGTCGCGCGCCCGCTTATCCACGCCGGGCAGCGGCAGCATGTGACTGGCCTGTTCCAGTAACTCCTTCTCACGCGCATGCCACTCCGCCTCGATGCGCGCGCGCAGCTCGGCCTCGGCGCGGATGAAATAGCGCCGCACCTGCCGGCCGATGTCGTTGTTCTCGATCATGGCCAGCTCCTTGGCCATGTCCAGGGTCAGGTGGTAGTCAGTGCGGGGCCGGCCTCCAGTACTTTTACTCAAAATTGAGTAAAAGTCCTCGCCCTCGACAAAGCCGTATTCTTCGATGCGGTCCTTGATCCAGTCGGCGAATTGCTGCTTGCTCTCGACAAACTCCCACAGCACGCGGGCATTGCAGGTCTGGATAGAGGTACCCGACAGCTCGCGGGCTTCGATCTTGATTAGTTCATTCATGTCGATTTACATCTCCTTACAGATTATCCACGGTTTCCCGCAGCTCGCTGACCAGGCTCTGGGTGCTGTCGATAACGATCCGCAGCAGGCGGCTGGCGGCTTCCCGTTGGATCTCCGGGCCGCTCTTGCCGATCCCGATAGCCGCGGCATCCAGGGCCTGCAGGTGGTCATCGATCCAGTCGCACTGGTGGTTGATGCGTTTGCGCATCTGCTCAGAAGTCATGTCACACCCCCTGGCCGAGGGCGGCCCGATCGAGGGTGTCCATTTGCGCGTGGATGATGTTGCGTACGTCCTCGAGGTCAAGGAGGTCCTCTTCGAGGGAGTCGATGGCGGCGATCAGCGCCTGGCGGGTGTAGGCGAGCCCGCTACGCAGCTGGGCCGCTTGGTCTGCCGGGATGTCGCCCGGCCGGGCTGTGCGCTCAACCATGCTACACCCCCTTACCCGGCAGGGCCGGGGTCTGCTCGCCGAGGGGCAGGGGGAGCTGGTCGATCTCGGTGGTGCGCAGGGTGAGATCCGGCTGTGGCCAGGCAGCGAGGTGGCAGTAATACTCGATCATGCGCACCAGCTGGCGGTAGACCATGGCGTTCCTTGCGCCGGCGATGCGGTCGGTGAGGCGCTCGATCTCCTTGAGGTAGGCGTTGCGCTCCTTGGTGTCGGCCCCGTGCGGCCCGGCGAAGTGCCAGACGAACTCAGCCACGGCGACCTTGCAGGCGAGCGCCTTGGGCTGGCCGGACTCCATGACAATCAGCAAAAAGCCGATGGGGTGGTAGACCGAAACGTCCCTCATTTTGCCGTCAACGGCCCTCAGGTTGAGGGGTGTTGAGTAGTGCTCGATGTGTGGATTTCGGTCGAGAAGGTTGTCGACCGCCTTCTGTGAATCGGCGTATTCCAGCCACTCGCCGATGGCTTGGCGGGTGGCGTGGGGGATGCCGTCGACGTAGGCGACCTGGCTCAGGGCGATGTCGCCCCACTGGAAGCTCTGGGTGGTATTAGTCATGACAGTTCTCCGGGTATGTTGAAGAGCTGCCACCGTCCGGTTCCAATCGGGAAAGGGTGGCAGGCCGCACAGGGTTGGAACTACCGCCCGGAGAGCGGCGCACCCGAGGGTGCCCCCATGCGACCCGCCATAAAACGGGCGGGCACAAAAAAAGCGCCATCGAGTGAGCGCTTGTGCGCTCCGGGTCCAGCAGCTTGATCATCACCGTGGTGAGCTGCACCTGGTTGCCGGCGGGGAGGGCGCCGTAGTAGCCCTGCTTGCGGATGGCGGGTAGGATCTCCTCGCACACCCACTTGGTGAAAGCGATGGATTCGGGCTTTCTGGAGATAAAAGCGGTCTGATAGACAGCCGGTTCTGAGAGGAAAACCGCCTCTTGAGTGCCGCCAGGGGTCTGAAGATAGCAGACCCCTTGCCACTCTTCCGGGGTGTTTTTCAGACTCCCTGAAACACCTTTCCAGGCAATTCCAAGGGTTTCAAATACGTCCTTCGCGCAGAACCATGGCTCTCCATCGCGACCGATGGCGATGCGGACGTTATGAGTCTCGAAGTCGAACGGATTGGGCAGCACCTGAATGTTGGTGCTATTGCGGAAATTCTGATGTGGCGTATTATTGTTCATTGAACTGTCCTTACATTGTGGTTTGGGTGATGTTCATCGAAGGCTCAGGTGTTCCAGCACCTGGGCCTTCATCATTTCTGCTGTTCATTGACGTTGTCCTGTTTTTTGCTTTGCTCCAGCCGGAAGACGATTTCCGCATTCATGGTTCTATGGTTTTCTCCGGCCGTCTCCTGGATGTAATCCTTGAGTTCAGCAGGAAGCCTTACTTTTACTTGTGGGTCGGTTCTGCTCATATCTTCTCTTCTCCAAATTATTCAGATAAACCGTTGCGGTTCATTGGCAGTATGGACCGTCACGGTTTATTGTGTCAAGAACCGTTGTGGTTTATTTTTAGCGGATGAGTAAAGAACCCCCACAAATGAAGATCCGGCTTTCTCTTGAGCTAAAGCATTCGATTGAGAGTGCTGCAAAGGCGAATGGTCGAACAATGAACGCCGAAATCACTCATCGCCTGGAACAGAGCTTTGCTGTAGGCGATAAGGCCAAGGAATTCATGGATGATGATCCTTTAAAGGGGATCGTGGTGATGTGCGAGATGATGGGGCAGGGCATTGCCTCTATCGCCAGCCTGGCACTCAAGGCCGGGATCGATAGCGGAAAGGTCAAAGTGACGGAAAAAGAATAAGCCCAAAAAAGGGGGCTTCAGATGTTGAAATCAAATCTACAGTACAAAAAACGGCACCGAATATAACCTAACGTATTGATAAATTAGTAATCAACAAGTCCGGCCCCGGGCACCATATATCAATAACTCACTTTAAAATTCCACGATCAAGAACGAGGTGCGAACGGAAGCGTTTGCACAGCGAGTTTGCACAATCATTCCACCCGTCTTTTCGGGGCCTCCTATCGCCACTGCCAGTAGAATGATGGTCTGTCTAATTCCGGACGCCCTTCATCCAGCGGTTTACCGACAGATACGAACCTGGCGCTCTCGGGAAGTGACAAGGTAGATTGGTTCTTGTCAGAGCGCTTTCTATGGACCACTACAACGTATCGAGGTGGATTTCTATGGCGAAGACGATAGCGAGCGCGGTATCGGGTCCGGCCACTCCGAGGTGGCCGCGGGTGTCCGTATGCATTATGAGATCCGGCGCGAGTTCGCTCTCGAGAACACGGCTATCGACTGGCGCGGGTACGGGACCGATACCTTTGAGGAGGCCAGCGCGTCCCGGCGCCCGGTGTTCGTGTTGGTGTACGCCAACTGGTGCGAGAGGAGTGGCTACCGGTGGCGGTCAACTATGACGAGAACCCTGAACTAGCGCGCCGACTCGGGGTCAAATTTGTACCGACAACGCTGCTGCTCAGCCCCGAAGCGGAATTCGGGGATGAATCCATCTGCTGCCCGCTGCAGGCGCCAGAACGTCAGCAATGAAGACGATGAACAGAACAACCATGCGTTCGACTATGCCTTAGCTGTTCGTGGTGATCGGCATTTGCACGTATCTCGGCTGCATACCGACGTTCCGCCCGGAAGTGGGGCCACTGGGTCTCGGCCAGGACTGGCCGGGGGGCTACTTCTGTTCATGCCACGGTTCGAAGTTCGATTTTGCCGGACGAGTCTACAAGAATGTCCCCGCACCCACCAACCTGGTGGTGCCGCCGTACCGCTATATCAGTGAGACAGTGGTGGAGATTGGCGTCGATCCGGCTGCGGAGGTGGCGGGAATCGGTCCGGATAACAGCGGATTGCATCGGGCTTGAATCGCCGGGTGAGCCATCCAGAGTACTGATGGGGCAGAATTGGTAGTGCATGCGAATCGATACCGGTCATGGAGGTGAATATGGAAGGGCTACTATGGTTTCTGATTCTCGGAGGACTGTTCTATATCATGATGCGTTACGGTTGCGGGGCGCACATGGTGCATGGTCACGGAGGCCATGGCGGGCAGGCGGGCCACGGCGGATCGGCAGGCGAGCATACCGATCCTGTCTGCGGCATGACGGTAACGGCGGACCAGGGCTACGGCAAGATGCACCAGGGCACGCTGTACCGCTTCTGCAGCCGTAACTGCCTGGACAAGTTCGAGGCCGACCCGGATAAGTACCTGAAGCCCACCGGCAGCGATGTGGGAGGTGTGTCATGAAACCGGGGATCTCTCTGGTCGCGGTGGGCCACGCTTCCAGTCTGTTTCTGGCCATCACCTTTACCCTGTGCGTGGCGTTCGATCTGTTGTTCCCCGCGCGTGCGATGTACCAGACCTGGCAGGCGCTACTGCCGGGTTTCGAGTGGCTGAGCTGGCAGGGCTTTTTCCTGGGACTGATCGAGAGCTACGGCTACGGCTGGTATTTCGCGCTGGTCTGGGTGCCTATTTATAACGTGTTTGCCGCGCGCAGCGCCAGCGCAAAGAAAACAGCACGGCAATAGGAAGTGGAATGATGAGTGACACCGCCATCGAAATCGCCGGGGCCGGGCCGGCCGGGCTGGCGGCCGCCATCACCCTGGCGCGCGCGGGACGGCCGGTGATCGTGCACGAGGCACAGGCCGAAGTGGGCTACCGCTTCAAGCGCGATCTGCAGGGACTGGAGAACTGGACCACCCGGCAGGATGCCCTGGCGGTGTTGCGGGAACTGGGGGTCGCCACCGACTTCAAGCGGCTCCCCTGTCGCCAGGGTACCGTCTTCGACGCCTGGGGTAAGGCGTATGCCATCTACAGCCACGAGCCACTGTTTTACATGGTGGAACGCGGTCCCGGGCCGGACACGCTGGACACGGCGTTGTTGCGCCAGGCCATCGGACTGGGGGTGGAGGTGCGCTTCAACAGCCGGGTCCAGCAGGTGCATGGTCCCGCCATCTTCGCCACCGGCCCGAAGGCGGCCGATGTCATCGCGGTCGGCTATCACTTCGACACGCATATGGCGGACGGCTTCTGGGCGATCTGCGACGACGATCTCGCCCCTAAAGGGTATGCCTATCTGCTGGTCATGGGCGGCAAGGGTACGGTGAAGAGCTGCATGTTCACCGGCTTCAAACAGGAGGCACGCTACGTGCAGCGCACCGTCGAGGCATTCGCACGACTGGTCGGACTGGAGATGATCGACCCTCGTCCACACGGCGGCGTGGGAAATTTCCGCATCCCGGTCACTGCGCGTTCCGGCGCGCATGCGGTGGTGGGTGAACAGGCGGGCTTCCAGGACACCCTGTGGGGGTTCGGGATGCGCGCGGCCATGACCTCCGGGGTGCTGGCGGCGTGCAGTCTGCTGGAAGGCAGCGACTACGACAGGCTTTGGCGGCAGGAACTGGGGGCGTTGATGGCAGCGGCGATGGTGAACCGCGCCCTGTACGGCCTGCTGGGCAATCGCGGTTATCGTTGGCTGCTGCACCAGCAGGAAAACCGTTCGGATGCTCGTGAACTGTTGCATCGCTACTACTGCCCTTCACTCGTCAGACGGCTATTGGCACCGCTGGCACGTCGGCGTTTCCGGAGTCAGCGCAAGGACGAGAGTTGCAATCACGTCGATTGCAGCTGCGTCTGGTGCCGGCATGGCCGGGAGTGGCATGCATAACGCTGGTTGGCGGCCCGGCCGCAAGAGGGATGACAGCTTGGCTGTTTGTCAGTGACACGGCGTCAGTGTCGGCATATGGCCGCATCGGTCTGACGAAGAGAGGTACTCCACAGGTTCGCTGATCGGTGAACAAAAGGCCCGCACGGCACGGGCAAGGAGGTCGCGGCCGCGCTCTACGACAAGCTCGAGCAAGTGGTGTTGCCCCTGTACAACGACAACCGCCCGGGCTGGATCGCGGTCATGAATGGCACCATCGCCAAGAACGCATCGTTCTTCAACAGTCACCGCATGCTGCGTCGCTACACCAGCGACGCCTATGTGCGCTGACCGGCCACGCGGAGGATTCGACAATGGTCCTGCACCAACGTCAAGCAGCATCAATGGAACTCACCGCATCGGCACGCGCCCGGCAGATCTTGCAACGCGTGTTCCGCGGTTACCCGGGCAGCTTGGCGGTGCGCCTGTGGGATGGGGTCACCTTGAGCTTCGGGGCGGGAGCGCCTGAGGTTACCCTAATTGTTCATGAGCCCCGCCTGTTGCGTAACCTGATTCTGTTTCGTGATCCGTTACGACTGGCCGAGGCGTACTTCCAGGGCTGGTTGGACGTCGAGGGTGACCTCTATACGGCCCTGAAAATGCGGGACCATCTCCAGACCCTGAACCTGTCCGTCTTCGAGAAGGCGGACTTCCTGTTCGCGGCGCTGTTCATCGGTGGCGCATCCGCTTCCGTCCATGCGGCACCGGCACTGCGCAGTTTCCAGACCGTGCGGCCGTGGCGTGCTCATTCGAAAGGCGGCAGCCGCGAGGCCATCGCCTTCCATTACGACGTCTCAAACGCCTTCTACCGGCTGTGGCTCGACGAGCAGATGATCTACTCCTGTGCCTATTTCGAGACCCCGGACGACAGTCTCGACCAGGCACAGTGCAACAAGCTGGACCATATCTGCCGCAAGCTGCGACTCAAGCCCGGTGAACGCCTGCTCGATATCGGCTGCGGCTGGGGCGCGCTGATCCGCTGGGCGGCGAAACATTACGGCGTGCAGGCGCACGGCATCACCCTGAGCCGCAACCAGTACGACTATGCTCTGGAAAACATTCGGGACGAAGGGTTGCATGATCGGGTCACGGTGGAACTCAGGGATTACCGCGAGCTGCAAGGGGAAGCCCGCTACGACAAGATCGCTAGCGTCGGCATGTTCGAACATGTCGGTCTCAAGAACCTGCCGCGCTACTTCGACCTCGCCAGGCGTCTGCTCAGGCCCGGCGGGCTGTTTCTCAATCAAGGCATCACGCAGGATCGGGAAGGCTGGGGCGAGTCCGTGGGCACGCGTTTCATCAACCGCTACGTGTTCCCGGATGGCGAACTGGACACGGTCGGCAATGTGCAGCGCGTCATGGAGCACGCCGGTTTCGAGATCCTCGACGTGGAGGCGTTGCGGCGGCATTACGCACTGACACTGCGGCACTGGGTCGAGCGGCTCGAGAGCCGCAAGGCCGAGGCGCAGAGCCTGGTGCCGGAATCCATCTATCGTCTCTGGCGCCTGTACATGGCGGCCTGCGCGCTGCAGTTCGAGCAGGGCACGATCGGCGTGTACCAGATTCTGGCAGCCACTAGGGACGGCAGTCCGGATCGGTTGCGGCTGACGTGGAGGGATCTGTATGACTGAAGATGCGCGAAGAGGTGAGGGGACCGCGATGGGCGGCACGGCAGGGCAGGTTGTATCCGGACCGCGCCGCGGGGGACCACTCTGATATCGTCGCCTCAACCACGCCGTTTCCCTTTGAGACAGATTCTGGACAGGAGGACACGAAATGCACACCGACTCTGTAAAACGCTTGTGGAAAACCCTGCTGCTGGTGATCGGCATGACTGCGCTGAACGCCGCAGTAGCGACGGATGCCCCCGAGACCTTCCAGGTCGTCGACGGCGTGACGATCTATCTGGGTGTGATGCCGGCCCAGATCGTCCAGGGGCATGCCAGGGAACACGAGGAGAGCAAGATGCACGGCGGTGTATCGGCGGGACGTTACCGCAACCACCTGGTGGTGGCGCTGTTCGACAATGCCACCGGACGGCGCATCGAGGATGCGCAGGTGACGGCGGCGGTGAGCGAACTGGGGATGCGGCTCGAACGGAAGACCCTGGAACCCATGCGCATCGCGGATACGACCACCTATGGCAACTACTTCAGCATGCCGAGCACAGGGATCTACCGCATCCAGCTGCGCCTACGCCGTCCGGGACAGGCGCGGGCGATCGAAGCGACCTTCACGCATGGGCAGGTCGGGCGATGAAGGGTGCGCCGTGCTTCCGTGCGCAGTTAGATCGAGTGAAAGTGAGTGTACGAGGCCGGTATATGGAATCGCAGATTGGGGGGAGAAACGTCCATGAATGAAGCAGCAGAATACTGGGAATACGTGAATTAATGGAGGCGGCTTACATGTGAAAATCGACGATAACATTCTTGTGTTGAACAGCGGCAGCTCCTCACTGAAGTTCCAGCTGTTTGGGGTGGGCGCGGACGTGCCAACCAGTCTGCTTGGTGTTGTGCTGAGTCTGCTCGAGCGCGGTACCGTGACGGCGCGAGAGTTGTCTGATGGCCTGAATCACCGCGCCGGCCTGCTGGGGCTGTCCGGTGCCAGTGCTGACATGCAGGAACTGCTTGCGCTGGAAGCAGAGGGCCATACCGGTGCGAGCCTTGCCATCAAGGCATTCTGCCATCGTGCCCGCAAATACCTCGGCGCCTATCTCGCCGTGCTCGGCGGTGCTGATGCCATCGTCTTCGGCGGCGGTATCGGCGAGCACGCCCCCGGGATACGCGCCCGGATCTGCGCCGGGATGGACTGGTGTGGCCTTGAGCGCGATGCCCAGACCAATCAGGTGATTCCGAGCATAGAGACGCGGATCTCCACAGCAGATTCCCGCCCGGCGACCTATGTCATTCCGGTCGACGAGGAAGCACTCATCGCGCTGGACACCCAGCGTTGCCTGAGCATGGCGACGACATAAGACATTCACTTTTCCACCTCAGATGGAGGAGACGGTCATGGAACAAAAGCTGCAAACCGAACAAGCCCACACCGGGCGAGGAAAGCCGTGGTCGAGCCGAAGAACGTTAGGTACCACTAGGCGAGTTATCCCGGGAGTCGCAGGCCAGGGGGAACCATGAGCAGCAAGAAACTGACCGCCGATGCTGAACTGGAAACGCTGCAGCGCGCATCATTTAATTACTTTCTGCACGAGACGAATCCAGTCAACGGGCTGGTGATCGACAAGACCGAAGCAGATTGGCCTGCCAGTATTGCCGCCACCGGCCTCGCGCTGGCGGTTTACCCGGTGGGCGTCGAGCGCGGATTCATGTCGCGTGGCGCCGCGGTGGGACGAACGCTTGCGACCCTGCGGTTTTTCTGGAACAGCCCGCAAGGCCCCGAGCCTGATGCGACTGGCTATCAGGGGTTTTACTACCATTTTCTTGACATGCAGACCGGGCGGCGCGCCTGGCAATGCGAAGTGTCGACGATAGACAGCGCTTTACTGCTGGCGGGGGCGTTGACGGCGGGTATGTACTTTGACGCAGATACGGCCGAAGAACATGAGATCCGCACCCTCGCCGACGCGCTCTATCGCCGCGCCGATTGGCCGTGGGCGCAGAACCAGGGTGCGACCGTGACGCACGGCTGGAAGCCTGAAAGCGGCTTCCTCAACTACCGCTGGGAAGGCTACGACGAGGCACTGCTGCTGTACATTCTGGGGCTGGGTTCGCCGACTCATCCGCTGCCCGAGAGCGCCTATGCGGCGTGGGCTGCCACCTACCGGTGGGAACACTGCTACGGATACGACTATCTCTATGCGGGGCCGCTATTCACGCACCAGCTCTCCCATATCTGGGTCGACTTTCGCGGTATCCAGGACGCTTTCATGCGTGCCAAGGACATAGACTATTTCGAGAACAGCCGGCGCGCGACCTATGTGCAACACGAGTACGCCATCGATAACCCGCTCAAGTTCGCGCACTACGGCGGGCACTGCTGGGGCCTGACCGCGAGCGAAGGTCCCGGTCCGGACACCATCAACGTAGCCGGCATCGAGCGCCAGTTCTTCGATTACGTGGGCCGTGGCGTGCCGTACGGACCCGACGACGGCACGATCGCGCCGTGGGCGGTGGCGGCGTCACTGCCATTCGCGCCCGAGATTGTGCTGCCCGTGCTCGATTACTGTATTCATGATGTTAAATTGACAGAGTCCAACCGCTACGGCTTCAAAGCGTCCTTCAATCCGACCTACCCTGCTGCATCCGGCAATCCCCACGGCTGGGTATCGCCGTGGCATTTCGGGCTCAATGAAGGGCCGACTGTTCTGATGATCGAAAATCATCAGACGGGGTTCTTGTGGCGGTTGATGCGAAACTGCCCATACATCGTCGGCGGCTTGCGCCGAGCGGGTTTCACGGGGGGTTGGCTATGAAGGCCAGCTTCATCTAAAAAATGAGCGGCTGATCCGGCTGGATCCGCAGTAACCAGGGATGCAACGAGACATGTCAAAGATGAAGACGACTAAGGAGGCGCGATGAAAACGAGCGTTATTGAAGTAGGCGGGATGCTGTCGGCATTGAGCGCGCATGGAGTGGAAAAGCAGCTGGGCAAATTGCGCGGGGTCGAACGGGCAGAAGTGAATTATGTCTCGGGCAGCGCGACGGTGGTCTATGACGAAACGGTGATCGACCTCAAGACGATCAAGGCCAAGGTGCATGAGTGTGGCTACCACTGCAGCGGCGAACTCGTGCCCAAGCATCTATGCAAGCCCGGGAATCCGCCCTCCGAAGGGTAGTAACGATGCCACCAACGGCACCGTAATCGACGAAAGGAAGCATCCGAGCTGAATACGACCGCGCGTAGAAAGTTTCTTCGGTACATAGCCGCTTGCGAAGTGATCGGAGATGTAACAAGGCATTTTGAATACGAAGACCGTTAAGGAGGCACGATGAAAACGAGCGTTATTGAGTTGCGCGACATGCTGTCGGTATTGACCGTGGACGAAGTGGAAAAGCGGATTGGCGAGGTGCCGGGTGTCGAAAGCGCGACAGTCAATTACGCTGCGGGAAACGCCACGGTGCGCTACGACGAAACCCTGCTCAACGTCGCCGATATCAAGGTACTCATGCACCAACGCGGGAAGCTGTCCGCAGGCGACGGACAACAGGATAAAGCGGTCCCGGTCGCGCCGCCGCCCACCACTGCAGCCGCCGAGCCGAAACCACCCCACGACGCGCCTGTTGACGCCCCCACGCCGGCCGCTTCAGCAGGTGGTGGAAGAAGCGACCAAGCGCCGCCTAGCACGCCGCCGTCAACACCCGTTGTTGCTGAGCCGAAATCCGCACCGGACGCCGCTGCCGCACCCGACGTCGCGCCCGCGGCTCCCGCAGGCAAGGGCCACGAAGGCCACACGGGGCCGGATGCGCCGCCCGCGAAGGCGGCGGAGATAGCGCACGAGATGGGGCATGGCGGCAAGGACCTGCCGGCCATGGTCCGCGACATGCGTAACCGTTTCTGGATCTGCCTGGTCTTCAGCGTGCCGATCTTTTTCTACTCACCGATGGGGCTGTTTACTCCGCCCGCGCCACCGTTTGATCTGGACCTCAACGTGTGGTTGCTCATCTTTGCCACCCTCGCCGTCGTCTATCCGAGCTGGCCGTTCTTCGTCTCCGCCTGGCGCGCGCTCAAGACCGGCACCCTGAGCATGGCGGTACTGGTCGTGTTGAGCGTCGGCACCGGGTATCTCTTCAGTGTAGTCACTACTTTCTTTTTCAAGGAGGGCGGGCAGTTCTTCGAAGCCGTGGCCGTCCTGCTGGTTTTCATCCTGCTCGGCCACTGGCTGGAAATGCGCGCCCGTGCCGGTGCCTCGGCGGCCATTTCAGCGCTGATGAACCTTGCCCCGGCGAAGGCCTCTGTCATCCGCAACGGCGCCGAGGTTGAAGTTCCGACGGCGGAGGTGTTGGCGGGCGAGATTGTCGTGATCCGGCCTGGCAACAAGATTCCGGTCGACGGCACGGTGGAGACCGGCGAATCACTGGTCGACGAGTCCATGCTCACCGGCGAGTCGATGCCGGTGCAGAAGGGGCCGGGCGCCACGGTAATCGGTGCGACCATCAACAAGAGTGGCAGTTTTCGCTACAAGGCGACGAAGGTCGGGGCCGACACGGCGCTGGCGCAGATCGTAAAGCTGGTGCAGGAGGCGCAGAACTCGAAAGCGCCGGCGCAACTCCTGGCGGACAAGGCCGCGCAATGGCTGGTAATTGCTGCGATCGTCATCGGTCTAACGACCTTTGCGGTGTGGTTCTGGTGGATCGGACAGCCGCTGCTGTTCGCGGTAACGCTGACCATCACGGTCTTTGTGATCGCCTGCCCGGATGCGTTGGGACTGGCCACGCCCATGGCGGTGATGGTGGGTACCGGCCTGGGCGCATTGAACGGCATCCTGTTCAAAAAAGCCTCGGCGCTGGAAGACGCCACCAAGCTCAATGTCATCATCTTCGACAAGACCGGCACGCTCACCATCGGCCAGCCGGAGGTGGTGGAGATGGTGACGGCGGAAGGGGTCACCGAGGACGTGTTGCTGACCGCCGCCGCCGCCGTCGAGCAGGGATCCGACCATCCGCTGGCCCAGGCCATCCTGCGCCGGGCGGAGAACCTCACCGTCGCGGCACCGACCGGATTCGAAAGCCTCGACGGTAGAGGCGCGCGCGCCGAGACTGCCGACGGAACGGTGTTCCTCGGCAACCGGCTTCTGATGGATACGCAAAAGCTCGCGCTCGGGCCATTGGAGGCCGAGGCCGCTCGCCTGCAGGGGGACGGCCGCACCGTGGTCCATGTGGCCCAGGCCGCCCGCGTGATTGGCCTGATCGCCATCGCCGACGCGATCAGGCCCACTTCCAAAGCTGCGGTCGCCAAGCTGCGCGAACGCAATATCGAGGTGGTGATGCTGACCGGCGACAACGCGGCTACGGCCAAGCGCATCGCCGCAGATCTCGGCATCGATAGCGTGCTGGCCGACGTGCTGCCGGCCAAGAAGGCCGAGAAGGTAAAGGAGCTGCAGGCCACCGGGAAGAAGGTAGGGATGGTGGGCGATGGCGTCAACGACGCGCCTGCGCTGACTCAGGCCAACGTGGGAATCGCCATTGGCGCCGGCACCGACGTCGCGATGGAAAGCGCCGACGTCGTACTGATGAAGAGCGACCCGTACGACATCGTCGGCGCGATCGAGCTGTCGCGTGCCACGGTGCGAAAGATGCACCAGAATCTGTGGTGGGCGGTGGGCTACAACGTGATCGCGTTCCCGCTCGCTGCGGGCGTCCTGTACCCCTTCGTGCTGAGCCCGGAAGTCGCGGCGCTGTCGATGTCCGGCAGCACCCTCATCGTGGCGATCAATGCGCTGTTGCTGAAGCGCACCAAATTGGCAGGCATCCGCCAGCCTGGCAAGCCAGCGGCACCCGGGACGCCTGGCGGGCCAGCAACCCCAGAGCCAACCAAAGCGTCTGCGGTGCCGGCCGAACCCGCAGCCTAACCAGAAAGTAGCCGCGTGAGGGCCCTCCAATTGAAAAGGAGAATGAGCATGGTCATCAAGACGAAAAAGCCTAAGCTCACAGCCAAACCGTTGTCGCCTGATCTACTGCGCAAGATGAATCCCTACTGGCGGGCCGCCAACTACCTGTCGGTCGGCCAGATTTATCTGTACGACAATCCGCTGCTGAAGCGGCCGCTGACGCTTGCGGATGTGAAGCACATGCTGCTGGGCCACTGGGGCACGATCCCCGGGCAAAATTTTATTTACGTGCATTTGAACCGGCTCATCAAAAAATACGACCTCGACATGATCTACGTCTGGAAATGGGGTGGTAAGGAAACAGGGATGAAAGGCTCCACGCGCAAATGAGCGGCGTACTTCCCAAAGTCTATCTAGTCCGGCATGGCGAGACCGCGTGGACGCTCAGCGGACAGCACACCGGCCGCACGGACATTCCGCTTACCGAACGGGGCGAGCGCGACGCGCGGGAGCTGGGCGCGCGGCTGTGGGGCTTGACCTTCGCCAAAGTGCTCACCAGCCCGCTGCAACGGGCACGGCGGACCGGTGAACTGGCAGGTTTCGGAGAATCCGCAGAGATCGATCCCGATCTGATGGAATGGGACTACGGCGATTACGAAGGCCGGCGCACGTCAGACATCCGGGCCGAACGCCCCGGCTGGCGTTTGTTCGAGGACGGTTGCCCGGGAGGGGAAACATTGGCGGAGCTGAGTACGCGCGTGGATCGCGTCATTGCTCGGATTCGTGCGCTGGAGAGTGATGTGCTGGTCTTCGCGCACGGCCACCTGTTACGCATCCTCATAGCGCGCTGGATTGCACTGCCTGCTCTGGAAGCGCGCCGCTTGTATCTCGAGGCAGCTTCCCTGAGCGTTCTGGGTTACGACCATGACCTGGATGAGCCGGTCATTCGCCTGCTCAACGACGCGCGACAATGACGGCGCTACCAGTCACCGACATGGAAAATGACAAAGGAGCAAACATGACCTTACCAGAGACCACATCATCCCGATGGGCGACCACCGAAGGGCTGCCGTTCCCCCTGGGCCCGACCAGGATAGAAGCAGAGGACGCCTGCAACTTCGCGCTGTACTCGAAGCACGCGGAGAGCGTCACGTTGCTGCTCTACTCCGAGCGCGACATCGTCAATCCGTTATTGGCCTATCGCTTCGATTACCTCAAGAACAAAACCGGCAGGATCTGGCATTGCCGCATACCCCTTGCGTCAATGAAGGGCGCGTCCTACTACGCGTACAGTGTCGAGGGACCCGCTCCCAATGGCCGGTTCGAGTGGCACGGGTTCGATCGCGAAAAAATCCTGCTCGACCCCTATGCAAAGTCCGTGTTCTTTCCCCCGGCTTTCGACCGGCTCGCCGCCATCCGGCCGGGTTCGAACGCCGGCAAGGCGCTCCTGGGTGTCCTGACCGGCGACAGCGAGCGCTTCAACTGGCAAGGCGACCAGCGCCCCCGGCACGAGGCCGATACCGTCATCTACGAGCTGCACGTCGGAGGATTCACCAGGAATCCCAATTCCGGAGTCAGGGATCAAGCGCGCGGAACATTTGCGGGCCTGATCGAGAAAATCCCGTACTTGAAGGACCTGGGCGTCACCGTGGTGGAGTTGATGCCGGTGTTCCAATACGACCCTTCCGACGGCAACTACTGGGGCTACATGCCGCTGAACTTCTTCTCCCCCCACCATGGCTATCTCAGCGACCACACGGTCAGGGCGCAACACAACGAAGTGCGCGACATGATCAAGGCGCTGCACCAGGCGGATATCGAGGTGGTCCTCGACGTTGTCTACAATCACACGGGCGAGGGCGATCACACCGGCCCGGTCTACAGCTACAAGGGGATCGACAACAGCACCTACTATCTGATGGCGGACCGGCCGGACGCGCCCTACGAAAATTTCTCCGGCACCGGCAACACGCTCAATACGGCGAACCGCGCCGTGCGCAAGATGATCATGGACAGCGCCCGCCATTGGGCGTGCGAAATGCACGTGGACGGATTTCGCTTCGATCTCGCTTCCCTCTTTACCCGAAACCCGGACGGCTCGGTCAATGCCAACGACGTGCCGCTGCTCAGCGACATGGCCTCCGATCCGGATCTGGCGCACCTGCGTCTGATTGCCGAGCCCTGGGACGCCGCCGGGGTGTATCAACTGGGCAGGGCGTTTCCGGGGATCATGACCTGCCAGTGGAACGGCAGATACCGGGACGATCTCCGGCGCTTCTTAAAGGGAGATCCCGGTAGGGTGTCGGCCCTGATGCGCCGCTTGTACGGCAGCGACGATCTGTTCCCCGACGATCGGATGAACGCCTATCACCCCCATCAGAGCGTCAATTATATCGCCTCGCACGACGGATTCACCCTCTACGATCTGGTTGCCTACAACCAGAAGCGGAACTGGGCGAACGGCCACGGCAATACGGACGGCATGGCGGAAAACCACAGTTGGAACTGCGGCTGGGAAGGCGACGAGGGCGCGCCACCCGAAGTGATGAATCTGCGCAAACAACAGATCAAGAACTTCTGCTGCCTGTTGTTCCTGTCGAACGGGACGCCCATGTTCCGCGCCGGGGACGAGTTCATGCACACCCAGGCCGGGAACAACAACCCTTACAATCAGGATAACGAAGCGGGTTGGATCGATTGGAGCCGTCTGCACGCAAACGCGGACATGATCCGCTTCTTCAAGCTGATGATCGCGTTTCGCAAGGCGCATCCGTCGCTGGCGCGGAGCCGGTTCTGGCGCGAGGATGTCCGTTGGTACGGGGTGGGCCACGCTACCGATCTGGCCTACGATTCCCGCAGCCTCGCTTTTGCGCTGCACGGCGCATCGCACCATGACCTCGACATCTACGTGATGATCAACGCCTGGTGGGAGGAACTGACTTTTCAGATCCAGGAGGGCGCAACGAACGCGTGGCGGCGGGTGGTCGATACCAGTCTCGAAAGCCCGTTCGACTTTCTCGAACCCGGCAACGAAAGTCCCATGCAGTCCTTGCAATATCGCGTGCCGTCCCGGGCCGTCGTTGTGCTGGTCCGCGACCAGGACGGGGGTGACCGCAATGAAAATTAATCCTTTGGCGGGGAAACCCGCCCCGCCGGCGATGCTGGTCAATGTGCCCAGGCTCATCACGGCCTACTATACCGACATGCCTGACTTCTCGGTGCCCACGCAACGGGTTGCATTCGGAACGTCGGGACATCGTGGTTCCTCGTTCGAAAATAACTTCAACGAATGGCATGTGCTTGCCATCAGTCAGGCCATCTGCCAGTACCGCAAACAGCAGGGTATCGATGGCCCGCTGTTTCTGGGTATCGACACGCACGCGCTTTCCGTGCCGGCGTTTGCCAGTGCGCTCGAAGTGTTGGCGGCCAATGGTGTGGAAGTCATGCTCGCCGAGAACGACGAATACACGCCCACCCCCGTGATCTCTCACGCGATACTCACTTACAACCACGGACGCGATAAAGGACTGGCGGACGGCATTGTCATCACGCCGTCGCACAACCCGCCCGACCATGGCGGTTTCAAGTACAACCCGCCCAACGGCGGGCCGGCGGATACCGGCGTCACCGGCTGGATCGAAGCCAGGGCCAACGAGTTTCTCGAAAGCGGCCTCCAGGGCATGAAAATAATGCCTTTCGAGCGGGCGCTGCGCGCCGCCACGACGCACCGACACGACTATCTCAACGCTTATGTGAACGAGCTCGACAAGGTGATCGACATGGAGGCGATTCGTGGTGCCAACATCAGTATGGGCGTGGATCCACTCGGCGGCGCCGGCGTCCATTACTGGGCCGCGATTGCCGAACACTATGGCTTGAATCTCACGGTTGTGAACGATGCTGTCGACCCGACCTTCCGGTTCATGACGCTCGATTGGGACGGACGTATTCGCATGGATCCGTCCTCGTCCTATGCCATGCGGAACTTGATCGGCCTCAAGGATCGCTTCGACATTGCCTTCGCCTGCGACACCGACCACGACCGGCACGGCGTCGTTACCCGGAGCACGGGCCTGCTTCCGCCCAATCACTATCTTTCCGTCGCCATCCACTATCTGTTCCAGCATCGACCGAAGTGGAGCAAGGATGCGGCGGTTGGCAAGACGGTAGTCAGCAGTCAGATGATCAATCGCGTCGCGGCGAAGCTCGGCCGGAAGCTCTATGAAGTGCCGGTCGGTTTCAAGTGGTTTGTGGATGGTCTGCTCGATGGCTCGCTTGGCTTCGCGGGCGAAGAGAGCGCGGGGGCATCCTTCCTGCGGCGTGACGGCAGCGTCTGGACGACGGATAAAGACGGCATCGTCCCGGCGTTGCTTGCCGCCGAAATCACGGCGCGCATGGGCCGCGATCCTGGCGAGATTTACCGCGAGCTGACGCGCGAGTTCGGCGAGCCCGCCTACGACCGGGTCGAGGCGCCCGCCACGCCGGCGCAAAAAGAGAGGCTGTCAAAACTCTCGCCACGGCAGGTGCGGATCACGCAACTGGGCGGCGAGAAGATCGAGCACGTGCTCGACCGCGCGCCGGGCAACGACGCGCCGATCGGTGGCATCAAGGTGATCACCGCCAGCGGCTGGTTCGCCGCACGGCCGTCCGGCACGGAGGACATTTACAAAATATACGCGGAGAGTTTCCGCGGCGAAGATCATCTGCGCGACATCCTGCGCGAGGCGCAGGCCATCGTCGACCGCGCGCTGTCGGATCGTTGACGCGCGTTGCACATATAGAAGGAGTGACCATGTCAGACCTACTCGATCAGCTTTGCATCAACACCGTGCGGTTTCTGTCGGTGGACGCCGTGCAACAGGCGAACAGCGGGCATCCGGGCATGCCACTCGGTGCGGCCGCGATGGCTTAGCGGACGGCAAGCCCGAGCTGACCCTGATCGCCAGCGGCTCCGAGGTCGGACTGATCGTGGCCGCGGCGGAACGTCTGCAGGGAAAGGGCGTCGCAGTGCGCCTCGTCTCCATGGCGAGCTGGGAACTGTTCGAGGCCCAATCCCAGGCGTATCGCGACGCAGTGTTGCCGCCCTCCATCACGGCGCGGCTCGCGGTCGAGGCCGGGGTGAGCCAGGGGTGGCATCGCTACGTGGGTGACCGGGGAGACGTTCTGGGTGTGGAACGCTTCGGCGCTTCGGCGCCGGGGCCGGCCATGCTGCGCGAATATGGATTCAGTGTGGAAAACGTGTGCCAACGAGCGCTGGCCCTGATCGAAAGGAAGGATGTCTGATCTCCGCACCTGTTCTGGACCACGGAGGCGACGCAGGTCGCCGGGACGCTGGTTGCCGTCTACGGCTGGCTGCTCGAGCCGATCGGCTGGACTTATGCTCTGCTGGTGTGGGCCTATGCGCTCGCCTGGTTCCCGCTCAACAATGCGGCCCGCGTTTGGGTCCTCGACCTTTGGGAGCACGGTTTCGATGGGCATGCGCGGCATCTGGACCGGGTGCACGCCTCACTTCATGCCTGTGACTGTCCGCCGGCGAGTTGCGCCTGTCCACCCGCATCCGGGCGGGTCGAGGCGCGGACATGAAGCAGGCATCGCCTGACGTATATAAGTAATTGATATAATTAATGGTTCGACCCCGGCCCCGGGCACCGTACATCAATAACTTACTTTAACGCCTTGATCAACGCGCTGTGATCGAGATTGCCCAGGCCCTGGTCGATCAAGGATTTGTAGAGTTGCGTATTGAGTTTGGTAGCGGGTAAATCCAGGCCACACAGGGCGGCCAATTCAAGCGCCTGAATGAGGTCTTTGTGTTGTGTTGTGATTTTCCCGCCCGGTTTAAAATTTTCCTCGATCATCCGCTGACCATGCACTTCAAGTATCCGTGAGCCGGCAAAGCCGCCCATGAGCGCCGCACGAACCTTGGCCGGGTCTGCACCGGCACTCTTCGCCAGCGCCAGCGCTTCGGCAACCGCACCGATGTTCAGTCCGACAATGATCTGGTTTGCCGCTTTGGCGATTTGACCGGCCCCGACATCACCGACATGGGTAAACTTCGATCCGAGCACATCGAAGAGGGGGAGGGCGCGCTGTATGGATTCGATATCTCCACCCGCCATGATGGTCAGGGTGCCGTTGATGGCGCCGATTTCGCCGCCTGATACCGGCGCGTCGATGTAACCGGCGCCGGTTTCGTTCAAGCGTCTGGCGAACTCCCGAGTGGGAACGACGGCGGTCGTCCCCATATCAATGACCAAAGCATTCTTCCGCAGACCCTCGATCAGGCCCGATTTTTCGAACAGGACCTGCTCCACCGCGGGGGTGTCGGCGACCATCAACAGGATGATGTTTGCGGAGCGGGCGACCTCTGCCGGTGATGGGACGGCCACGATGCCCGGCCTTTCAAGTTGTCTTGCGGTTTCCTGGCTGCGGTTATGGATAATCAGACGGGCGCCGGCCTTATGAAGGTTCAGGCACATGGGTCGCCCCATCAGGCCTAGTCCGATAAAACCCAGAGTGTAATCTTTTAGTGTGTTCATGGTCCGGTCAATCGCCTGCTCATGGGGGCTCCGATCGTCATCATTAGAGAGTATGACATAGTCCGGCGGGAATTCTCTCAGGGCTGGGGTCTGTGATGCCTTCTCCATCCTGCGGAGGGGTTCATCTGATCGGGGTAACGCAGGCAGCTCCTTACGATTACATTCTATTCGAGACAATTTTTATCTGTTTTTTTTTGTCGGTTGGGAAAACATCACCTACACTGTTATAAATTAGTTGCATAAGGCGCCATAAAAGGCCATTAGTAATGGTCATGCCGACTTGCATTGGGAATTTATGGGTGTTTTCGGTCACCGCATGGGTAGGGTGATATATGGGTATGGACGCTACTGAATGACAGATTGAATTCATATGAGCAAAAAGGCCGTTGTACTAGTGACACGAAAGCTCCCGGTTGCGGTCGAGGCGCGTCTGGAGCGTGATTACGATGCCCGTTTCAACAGCGAAGATAAGCTCTATACCAGTGACGAGCTGGTGCGACTGGCCGCCGGTGCCGACGCAATCATTCCCTGCCACACAGAGAAGTTAACCGCCGAGGTTATAGAGCGCCTGCCGGACAGCGTGCGATCAATCTGCAGCTTCTCGGTGGGATATGATCACATCGACCTCAATGCCGCGAAAGCTCGTGGAATCACGGTCACCAACACACCGGATGTTCTCAGCGATGCCACGGCGGAGATTGCCATGCTGTTGCTGCTCGGAGCGGCCCGAAGGGCGTACGAGGGGGAACATGCGATCCGTTTCGGGACCTGGGGCGACTGGAGTCCGACCTACCAGCTTGGCATTCAGGTCACTGGCAAACGTCTGGGTATCCTGGGAATGGGCAGGGTGGGCCAGATCATGGCTAAACGCGCCCGCGGCTTCGACATGGAGATCCACTACTACAATCGCAGCAGGCTCTCATCCGAACTCGAAGCGGGTGCCGTCTACCATGAGCACCTGGAACAGCTGCTGCCCCAGTGCGATTTTCTCTCGATCCATTGTCCGGCCACTCCTGAAACACACCATCTGCTGAATGCTGAACGCATTGGCTTGCTTCCGGATGGGGCGATACTCGTGAATACCGCACGGGGGGCCATCGTGGATGACGACGCCCTGATCGCGGCCCTGCGCTCCGGCAAGCTTTTTGCAGCCGGACTCGATGTATTCAACAATGAACCGAATATTGACCCCCGCTACAAGGAGTTGGAAAACATATTCATGCTGCCTCATATCGGCAGCGCCACACGGGAAACCCGGGATGCCATGGGTTTCAGGGCACTGGATAATCTTGATGCAATTGTCTCCGGACAGGAACCTCTTGACAGGTTAGCCTAGGCAGAGGGGGGTGTTTTTTACCAGTTGTACGGATGGAGAGAAGTCGATTGCCTATACTGTTTCTGATAATTCAATGGATGTCGGTAAGTGAAGGAGCATGGTTATATGTTATATCGACTGAATTAAATGATTAGGCGGTAATACCCACGTGAGGAGGATAACTACATGAAACACAAAAAAAACAATTGTGACATGGTGGCCGGCTCGGAAGTGAAGACAGCATCAACCAGCCGGCGTAAGTTTCTAAAAAGCGGTCTTGCCGTGGCAGCTGGTTCCGTTGCGGCCGGCTTCCCGATGATATCCGTGGCAGCCCCGCTGGTCGTCAAGATGCAGACCTCCTGGCCCTCATCCGATATCTGGATGGATTTTGCCCGCCAGTATACAGAGCGTGTGGAGCGCATGTCGGGCGGCCGCCTGAAGATCGACCTGCTACCCGCAGGCGCTGTTGTCAAGGCGTTCCAGGTCATGGACGCGGTTAGCGACGGCGTGCTCGATGCGGCGCACACCGTGCCGGTCTACTGGTACGGCAAGCACAAGGGGGCCTCGCTGTTCGGCACCGGCCCGGTGTTCGGCGGCAGTGCCACCACCATGCTGGCCTGGTTTCATGCCGGCGGTGGCAAGGACCTCTACCGCGAGCTGACCCAGGAGATCATGGGTCTCAACGTCTATGGCTTCCTCGGCTTCCCGATGCCGGCGCAGCCGTTCGGCTGGTTCAAAAATCCGATAACCAAGGCGTCGGAGGTGAAAGGTTACAAGTACCGCACCGTGGGCCTGGCAGCGGACCTGATGCAGAAGATGGGTATGAGCGTCTCCCAGCTGCCCGGTGGCGAGATCGTGCCGGCGATGGAACGCGGCGTGATCGACGCCTTCGAGTTCAACAACCCCTCGTCGGACCTGCGATTCGGCTCGCCGGACGTGGCCAAACACTACTTCCTGTCGTCCTATCACCAGGCCAGCGAGAGCTTCGAGTTCCTGTTCAACAAGGACTTTTTCGACGACCTGGATGAAGACCTGAGGGCGATCCTGGAGCACGGCGTGGAGGCGGCAAGCACGGCGAATACCGCCATTGCGCTGGACAATTATTCCAAGGATCTCGTGGAAATACAAAAGAAGGGCGTCACGGTGCACCGTACCTCTCAGGAGATCCTGGATGCGGAGCTCAAGGCCTGGGATGAGATCATCCCCGACCTGGAGAAGGATCCCTATATGAAAAAGGTGCTGGACAGCCAGCGTGCCTGGGTCGACCGGGTCGTGTTCTATGAGTTGATGAACTCGCCGGACTACAACTTGGCATACAACCACTACTTCCCGGGCAAGCTGAAGCTCTGACCGGCTGTGACCGGGGCAACCAACCCTGCGGCGCTATCGGTGAGATATCGCCGCAGGGTGGCGCCTGACCTTTACACGCAGCCCTAAGGATATAGGAAAAAGCATGCTCGGCTACATACAGTTTGCCGACCGCCTGTCGGCGTGGTTCGGCAAGGCATTCGCCTGGCTGATCCTGGTCATGGCGATCGGCGTTGGTTACGAAGTCTTGGTGCGTTACGGCCTCAACGCCCCCACCAGCTGGGCGTTCGATCTGTCATATATTACCTACGGCACGCTGTTCATGATGGGCGGCGCCTACACGCTGTCGCGTGGCGGGCATGTGCGCGGCGACTTCATCTATCGGCTATGGAAACCGCGGACTCAGGCGCGCGTCGAGTTGGTGCTCTATTTCCTGTTCTTCTTCCCGGGCGTCCTCGCGCTGATCATCTCCGGCTGGAAGTATGCCGAGCGCTCCTGGCGCTACCTTGAGGTCAGCGTCAACAGCCCGGCCGGCATCCCGATCTTCCAGTTCAAGACCGTGATTGTGGTAGCCGGCATCCTGTTGTTCATCCAGGGCATCGCACAGGTCTTCCGCTGCATCATCTGCATCCGCACCGGCGAATGGCTCGTGGCCGCCGAGGACATCGAGGAAACGGAGGTGCAGCTGGCGCGCGAGGGTGCCGTGGAGATCGGCAGTTTCGCCTCACAGGTAGCGCGCGAGGATGCGCACGATCTGGAAGAGCAGCATCACGAACTGGAAGAAAGGCGGCGGCACACAAAAAGAAAACCCGATGACGAGGAGCGCAACTGAGCCATGTCAGATCCGATAATCGCACTGTCGATGCTGGCGATCTTCCTGTTCATCATCCTGCTCGGCTTTCCGGTCGCCTTCACGCTGATGGCGATGGGCATCATGTTCGGCTACTACGCCTATTTCGATCCGCACCGGATGTGGCGCACCTACAACCGGGCCATCGAAAACGGCGATCCGGACCAGTGGACACAGATCCAGTTGTGGATCGACGGGCTGTTCAACAACCGGATCTTCGACCTGTTCGTCAACCAGACCTACTCGGTGATGGCCAACGACGTGCTCACCGCCGTCCCGCTGTTCCTCTTCATGGGCTACATCGTCGAGCGCGCCAACATCGTCGCGCGACTGTTCCATACCCTTAACATCGCCGCCCGCCACGTACCCGGCTCGATGGCGGTGGCCGCGCTGATTACCTGCACCCTGTTCGCCACCGCCACCGGCATTGTCGGTGCGGTCGTGACCCTGATGGGGTTGCTGGCCTTCCCGGCGATGCTCAAGGCGCGTTATGACACCAGCCTGGCCGCCGGGGTCATCTGTGCCGGTGGCACGCTGGGCATTCTGATCCCGCCGTCGATCATGCTGATCGTCTACGCGGCGGCGTCTGGTGTGTCTATCGTCAAACTGTATGCCGGTGCGCTGTTGCCCGGTCTGCTGCTGGCGGGCCTTTACGTGATCTACGTAATCGGCCGCTCGACGCTGCAGCCGCAACTGGCACCAAAGCCGACCCGCGCGGAGGTCGGTGAATTCACTGTCGGCCAGATTATTGTGCGGCTGTTAACCTCGTTCTTTCCGCTCGCCTTTCTGATCCTGGCGGTTCTGGGCGCCATCCTGTTTGGCCTGGCCACGCCCTCCGAGGCGGCCGCGGTCGGCGCCCTTGGCGGACTGCTGCTTACCTTCGTGTACCGGGCGTTCACCTGGCAGCGGCTGCGAGAATCGGTTTATCTGACCTTGCGCACAACAGCGATGGTGTGCTGGTTGTTCGTCGGCTCCTGGACCTTCTCCTCGGTTTTCTCCTATCTCGGCGGCGAGCAGATCATCAGCGAATACGTCACCGGCCTGGACATCTCGCCCGTGATGTTCCTGATCATGGCGCAGATCATCATCTTCCTGCTCGGCTGGCCGCTGGAGTGGTCCGAGATCATCATCATCTTCGTTCCAATATTCCTGCCGTTGCTGCCGCACTTCGGTATCGATCCACTGTTCTTCGGCATCCTGGTGGCACTCAATCTGCAGACCTCGTTCCTGACCCCCCCGATGGCGATGTCGGCCTATTACCTGAAGGGCATCGCGCCGCCGCACGTGCAGTTGAACCAGATTTTCAAGGGCAACTATCCCTACCTCGCCATGGTATTGTTCGCCATGGTAATCCTGTACAACTTCCCCGGAATCACCTTCTGGCTGCCGGACCTGATCTATGGCCGTTGAACAACAAAAAATAGCAACGAATCCCCCCGATTTGGCCGACCTGAGTGCATTGGCGGCACGCCAGCGGATCGCCGAGGGTGCGCTGAGCGTTGTCGAGCTGACCGTCGCCTGCCTGCGCCGGATCGCCACATGCGAAGATGCGGTCCAGGCCTGGTCCAGCCTCGACGAAGGCTATGCCATGAGTCAGGCGGAGCGGCTCGATGCCTACCGCCAGACCGGACGACCGCTCGGGCCGCTGCACGGCCTGCCGGTCGGCATCAAGGATATTATCGATACCCGGGACCTGCCGACCGAGAATGGCAACGCGCTCGATGCCGGGCGTCGTCCAACCGAGGATGCCTGGCTGGTGGCACGCCTGCGTGCCGCCGGTGCCGTGATACTCGGCAAGACAGTCACCACCGAATGTGCCTACCTTGCGCCTGCCAAGACGCGTAATCCGCACAACCTGGCACATACCCCGGGGGGCTCCTCCGCGGGCTCGGCGGCGGCGGTCGCGAGTGGCATGGTGCCGTTCGCGGTCGGTACCCAGACCGGTGGTTCGGTAATTCGGCCCGCCTCGTATTGTGGCGTGGTCGGCTTCAAACCAACCTTCGGCCTGATCCCGCGTAGCGGCGTGTTGCGCACCTCGCGACAACTCGACACCGTAGGGACATTCGGTCGAACGATCGAGGATGTCGCCCTGCTTGCCGATGTGCTTGCCGGTTATGATTCGGCCGATCCAGACACGGTACCTGCGGCTGCGCCACGGATTCTCGACACCGCACTGTCCGACCCGCCGGTGACGCCACAGCTGGCATTCGTCAAGACACCTGCCTGGAGCGGGATCGAGGCGGATTGCGCCGCGGGTTTCGCCGAGCTGGTTGCGGCACTCGGCGAGCACTGCGATGAGGTTGAGTTGCCGATGATCTTCAGCGAGGGTGCCGCGGCACATCGTCGCATCATGCTGGTCGAGATTGCACACAATCTGCGACACTACTACGAACGCGGATCTGACCGTCTTGCGGAGGAGACGCGTAGCGCGATCGAAGAGGGGCGCCGGATCAGCGCCGTCGATTATCTTGCCGCCCACAACTGGCGCGAAATTCTCTATGCCGGGCTGGAGGAGGTGTTTGATCGCTATGACGCGATCGTCTCACCGGCTGCGGCTGGCGAGGCACCAGCCGGCTTCGGCAGTACCGGCAGTTCGGCATTTAACGTCCTGTGGTCTTTCCTCGGCGTGCCGGCAGTGACCGTGCCGTTGCTGACTGGCGTCAACGGAATGCCGATCGGCGTGCAGCTGGTCGGCCGCCGCCACGCCGACGGGCGGTTGCTACGCACTGCGCGTTGGCTGGTCAATACATTGGGAACCTGAATGTGTCAGGTCTGATAAAGGTCGAGTGACATGACAGACAAGATCATGGCCATCATGGCATTGACGACAATGATCGCTTTCCTTGCGGTAGTCGCCTGGTTCGTGCCGGACATCGATCTGATCATTGTTATCAGCTTGGTCGCGCTGCTTGCGATATACGATTTCTGGCGCATGTTGCGCGAAAAAGGCAACAACGGCAGCGGATAACCGGCGGGCTGCCTTGCGGCATAAAGGCACCCGCAAATCCAGCCTGTCCGACGTACTCCGCTGCCGACCGGTTGTCACTGTTAGCCGGGGAACTGCCTGCCGGGCTATCCCTGCCCTTTACCCATAAGTGGGGCCGCATTCTGGCGTAGGATGGGTGGAGCGCCTCCATGAACTCTCCGCCGGCTCCCTCTCCGGCGCGCAACCCATCGTGCACCTGCATCCGCATACGCATCCGAAGATGGGTTACGGCCCGCCCGATCGCCGCGAATAGCCGTCAACAAGGGTGCCGCGCCTCCACCCATCCTACACGCGTGTCATCGGCATTTGTGGGTAAAGGGCAGGGCTATCCACATTCGATGGTGAGGTTGACCGCCTTGGCGAGGGTATTTGCAACTATACAGCCGCGCTCGGCGATGGTAACCAGTTTTTCCAGTTCCGCCGGCGCGGAGCATTGCGCCGTGACTATCATGTGAATATCGGTATAGCGGGCCGGGCTATCGGCAAGCTCCCCGGCGATGTTGGCCGTGGCGTTGTTGATCTCGATATTCCTCGCCTTGGCCGCCGCCAGCAGATTGCTCATGAAGCAGCCCCCGAGACCCATTAACAGTGTCTCACCACCCATGGGGCCCTTGTTCTGTCCGCCCTTTGCTTCCGGGCGGTCCATGATGTGCAAGTGATCACGAACCTGCCCCTGGGACGCTGAGTGATCCATTTGATCAACGGTGACATGGACGGTTGGCATGGTTTAGTTCCTCGTATCGGTAGATCTCCTCCGGTGAGAGGAGGGGGTGATGCACTATAGAATTCCCGGCAGTAGTCCGTCCGCCGGTGCGACCTCACGCGATCTGGTGGCCTGCCAGCGCCTCCAGCGCCTTGACCAGCGCGGAGTGGTCGAGATCTCCGGCACAGGCGTTGAACAGCTCCTGGGTGGTGGCCGTATTCGGCAGGCTCAGGCCCAGTTCACGGGCGCCGGTGAGCGCCAGGTTAAGGTCTTTCTGATGCAGGGCGATACGGAATCCCGGGTCGAAGGTGCGTTTGATCATGCGCTCGCCGTGCACCTCAAGGATCTTTGAACCGGCAAAACCGCCCATCAGTGCCTGTCTCACCGCGGCCGGGTCTACCCCCGCCCTGGATGCGAACAGCAGCGCTTCGCCCACCGCCTCGATAGTGAGGGCGACGATTATCTGATTCGCCACCTTGCAGGTCTGGCCGGCGCCGTTGGCACCGACCAGGGTGATGTTCTTGCCCATCAGTTCGAACAGTGGTTTGGCCTTTTCGAATGCGCTCTCCGGTCCCCCCACCATGATGGTAAGTGCGGCGGCCCTGGCGCCCACTTCACCGCCGGATACCGGGGCATCCAGATAATCGCAGCCAAGCTGATTGATCCGGGATGCAAAGGCCCTGGTTTCGATCGGCGAGATGGAACTCATGTCGATCAGCAGTTTACCGGGGCTCAATCCTGCAGCCACCCCATTCTCCCCAAACAGCACCTGATCCACATGGGGTGTGTCGGGCACCATGGTGATCACGATATCGGCCTGCTCCGCAACCGCCTCGGCGGAGTCACACGCCACCGCTCCGCTGTCGAGCAGCTCCCGGGGTAGCGGTGAACGGTGTCTCACCAGGTAGAGCTGGTGGCCCCCTGCCTGCAGGTGTCCGGCCATGGGATTGCCCATGATGCCCACGCCAATGAATCCGATTTTGCTCATATCTACCTCCGCTCCATCGTGTATGTAATGGTGGATTCCGCCCGTTTCGGCGAGTACATCCGCGTCAAGCCCCGGGAGGCCTTGGCCGGGCAGTTGCCGATTGGCGGATAATGAGTCGTCTATTTCATGATCGGCATATGAAAATCCGCGCCGGAACGAATACCCTGGGGCCACCGTGAAGTGATGGTCTTCAGCTTGGTATAGAAGTGGATGCCCTCCATGCCGTGCACATGTATGTCCCCGAACAGCGAGCGTTTCCATCCACCAAAACTATGGAACGCCATGGGGACCGGAATCGGCACGTTGATGCCCACCATGCCGACCTGTACCCGCGATGCATAGGTGCGCGCGGTATCGCCATCGCGGGTAAAGATTGCGGTGCCATTGCCAAGCTCATGGTCATTGACCATCCTCAGTGCGGTCTCGAAATCGGGCACCCGCACCACACACAGTACCGGGCCGAAGATCTCCTCCTGGTAGATGCGCATATCGGTCGACACCCGGTCGAACAGGCAGCCGCCGAGAAAAAAACCGTTTTCATGGCCATCGATCGTCCGATCGCGACCATCCACCAGTAGCCGTGCCCCCTCGGCAACGCCCAGGTCCACGTAGTCTTTGACCCGGTCCCGGTGTTCACCGGTGACCAGGGGGCCCATCTCCGCGGCGGGGTCGGTGCCGGGGCCAATCCTCAGGTTTTCCACCCGGGGGGCCAGTCTCTCGACCAGGGCATCGGCGGTCTGATCACCGACCGCCACCGCCACGGAGATTGCCATGCAGCGCTCACCGGCGGAGCCGTAGGCGGCCCCTATCAGTGCATCGGCGGCCTGATCCATATCGGCGTCCGGCATGACGACCATGTGGTTCTTGGCGCCACCCAGGGCCTGGACCCGCTTGCCGTGGCTGGAAGCCGTCTGATAGATGTGCTCCGCAATCGGCGTGGAACCGACGAAGCTTACAGCTGCTACCCCGGGGTGGGTGAGCAGCGTGTCGACCGCCTCCCGGTCACCGTTCAATACGTTCAACACACCGTCCGGCAGTCCCGCTTCGCTCAGCAACTCGGCCAGCCGCAAGGCGGTGGAGGGTACTTTCTCGGATGTCTTCAGGATAAAGGTGTTACCGCAGACGATCGAGAGCGGAAACATCCACATGGGGACCATGGCGGGAAAATTGAAGGGTGTAATACCCACGCAGACGCCCAGTGGCTGGCGCATCGAGTGGCTGTCCACATTGGTACCGACATTTTCGGAGAAACCACCCTTCAGCAAATGGGGGGCGCCACAGGCAAACTCCACCACCTCCATGCCCCGAATCACTGAACCCCGGGCATCGCTGATCACTTTGCCATGTTCCGCGGATACCAGTTCGGCGAGTTCCTCCAGGTGTTGGTCGAGCAGCGCCTTAAACCGGAAAAGTACCCTGGCGCGGTGCAGTGGAGGGGTATCCCGCCAGGTGGCGAACGCCTTGTCAGCGACCGCTACCGCCCGGCTTGCCTCATCTGCCGATGCCAACGGCACCCGCGCGCTGAGCTCACCGGTCGCAGGATTGAACACGTCACCATAGCGGCCGCTGGTACCCTCGACCCGTTGTCCGCCTATATAGTGGTGTAGTGTCTTGACCATCTCCATACCCTCTCAATTGTCATTAGCGCTTCTATTAAGTTAGTCCAAAATTTCCGCTATGGTGAACAAAGCCGCTGCTCGACAAACTCAAATTCAGAAATTGCCCCTTACAACTCAAGTTTCGGAGTTCGCAGTACCTGTAGGGTGGATAAGCGTCAGCGCATCCACCATGATTCGGATGGCGGTGGATGCGCAAGCTTATCCACCCTACGAATTCAGCGACTCTGGCATTGTGAAATGAATTCTGAAACTTGGGTTATAACAAAAGGCCCGCGCAATATACGGGCCTTTTGTGGGTTTCTGTTACCTGGCGCAGGTCATCCGCATTTCGAATCACCGCAGTTCAGGCAAGTCAGGCAGCCGTCCATCATAATGGCCGCCTTGGTGTTGCACTTCTTGCACAGCTGCGCGCCTTCGGGAAAGTCGCTGTCGTGCTCCTTGTCGCGCAGGTTGATCGACTCTTCATACTGGGCGCGTTTTTCATCGATCAACTTCTGCTGATGTTCATCGGGACCCTCTTCCTTGAGCAGGCCAATCATCACCAGGTGGCAGTGGATGGCATCGCCAATCTCGGCCACTAGCGAGGGCATGTATTTGCCGCCTTTCTTGAAATAACCACCGCTGGGATCGAATACCGAACGCAGCTCTTCCACCAGGAAGGTGACGTCGCCACCCTTGCGGAACACCGCCGAGATGATCCGGGTCAGGGCCACGATCCACTGGAAGTGGTCCATATTCTTGGAGTTGATGAACACCTCATAGGGACGGCGTACCTCATGCTCGGTACCGTGATTGAGGATGATGTCGTTGATGGTGACGTAGAGCGCGTGCTCGGAAAGCGGGGTGCTGATCTTATAGGTCGAGCCGAACAGCATCTCCGGGCGGGCGACCTTCTCATGCATGTGGATGATATTGCTTTCCGGGGTCTTGGCCTCGACGGGCGCCGCGGGCTCTTCCTCTTTGGCGACGCTGAAGCCTACGATTTTACTGTCAATCTTGATTGCCATATTGCTTAACCTTGTCAGTTGGGACTGAGCGGTTGAATCTTCTTGGTCAGACGCGGGGTCAGACGCGGGTCTGATGTTTTTTTATCGGTTGTTACGCGGCCTAGAACTTGCCGTAGTAACCCTCTTTCATGGCGTCGAACAGGTTGGCGGCGGTGTGCATCTCGCCATCATATTCGATCTCCTCATTGCCCTTGGCCTCGATCACCGTGCCGTCTTCCAGGGTGAACTTGTAGGTGGTGTTGGCCAGATCCGTCTCTTTGACCAGCACGCCCTGGAACGCCTCCGGATTGAAGCGGAAGGTGGTGCAGCCCTTCAGGCCCTGTTCGTAGGCATAGAGATAGATATCCTTGAATGCCTCGTAATCGAAATCGGTGGGGACGTTGGCGGTCTTGGAGATGGAGGAGTCGATCCATTTCTGCGCCGCCGCCTGTACATCCACGTGCTGCTTTGGCGAGACCTGATCCGCGGTGATGAAGTAGTCCGGCAACTGTTTGTCGGTCTCCTCGGAGTAGGGCATGGCCTCCTTGTTGATCAGCTCGCGATAGGCCAGCAACTCGAAGCTGAACACGTCCACCTTCTCCTTGCTCTTCTTGCCTTCGCGGATGATGTTGCGCGCATAGTGATGGGCGAAGCTGGGCTCGATGCCGTTGCTGGCGTTGTTGGCCAGGGAGAGGGAGATGGTGCCGGTGGGCGCGATGGAGCTGTGGTGGGTAAAGCGGCAGCCATCCTCGGCGATCTGCTCGACCAATGCGGGGTTTTCGGCGGCGATCTGCTGCATGTAGCGGCTGTATTTCGCATGCAGGATCTTGCCCTTGACCTTGTCGCCGATCTTCCAGTTGTCGACAGCCATCTCCGGACGCAGGGTGAGCATCTCCTTGGTGACGCTGAACTCCTGCTCCATGATCGGGGCCGGGCCTTTTTCCCGGGCCAGTTCAAGGCCGGTCTGCCAGCCGACCATCGCCAGCTCCTTGGTCACCTTTTCGGTGAAGCGCAGCGACGCGGCGTCGCCATACTGCATGCCCAGCATGGTCATGGAGGATCCCAGGCCCAGATAGCCCATGCCATGACGGCGCTTGTGCTCGATCTCTTTGCGCTGCTCCTCCAGCGGCAGGCCGTTGATCTCCACCACGTTATCCAGCATGCGGGTGAACACGGCCACGACTTCGCGGAACTCCGCCCAGTCGAAGGTTGCCTCCTTGGTGAAGGCGTTGCGGACGAACGTGGTCAGATTGACCGAGCCCAGCAGGCAGGCGCCATAAGGGGGCAGGGGCTGTTCGCCGCAGGGGTTGGTGGCGCGCACGTTCTCGCAGAACCAGTTGTTGTTCATCTCGTTGACCTTGTCAATCAGGATGAAGCCCGGTTCGGCATAGTCGTAGGTGGAGGACATGATGACGTCCCACAGCCGCTGTGCGCGGATGGTCTTGTAGATCTTGCAGGCAACCTTGGTGCCGGTCTCGTCGACGATGAAGCCCTCCTTGTAGGGCCACTCGCGCCAGATGATCTGTTTGCCGTCGGTCAGGTCGATCTGGTCATCCTGCAGCTCCTTCTCCGAGATGGGGAAGGCGAGATCCCACTGGGCGTCCTGTTTCACCGCTTCCATGAACTCTTCGGTGATCAACAGCGAGAGATTGAACTGGCGCAGACGACCGGCCTCGCGCTTGGCGCGGATAAAGTCCATGACATCGGGATGGCCCACGTCGAACGTGGCCATCTGGGCGCCACGCCGGCCACCGGCGGAGGAGACGGTGAAGCACATCTTGTCGTAGATATCCATGAAGGAGAGGGGGCCGGAGGTGTAGGCGCCGGCACCGCTCACATAGGCTCCCCGGGGGCGCAGGGTGGAGAACTCATAGCCGATGCCGCACCCGGCTTTCAACGTCAGTCCCGCCTCATGCACCTTGCCCAGGATCTCGTCCATGGAGTCATAGATGGTGCCGGAGACGGTGCAGTTGATGGTGGAGGTGGCCGGTTTGTGTTCCAGGGCACCGGCATTGGAGGTGATGCGCCCGGCCGGGATGGCGCCGCGCCGCAGGGCCCAGAGGAAACGCTCGCCCCACTCCTGCTGCAGTTCGGGGGTGAGCTCGATCTCGGCCAGTGCCTTGGCAACACGCTGGTAGGTGCCGTCGATGTCCTTGTCAACGGGCGTACCGTCTTTTGCCTTCAGCCGGTACTTGGTGTTCCAGATATCGAGTGAGGCGGGTTGCAAGGGAATCTCCACGGCAGCGGTGGCTACAGCTTTAAGGTGGGCGCTTTTCATGTCACATAAATCCTTCGGCTCTTATATTTATATATGATTTTTGCGTTGTACGCCTATTCCGGTCTCTCAACACCGGGGCGAACAATCACCTGCATTTAGTAAGTGTAATACGTATCTGCTTGGGTATGGATGGTTGTGCCAATGCGGCGGCATGGGCGGATTGTCACTGGACCGTCTGTTCTCATGAATGACTCCTATATATTGTGTCTTTACTTTCCGTGTCTGGCATGAAAACACAATATGTTGTGTTTGGATGTGTGGAGATTAGGATCCTTGGCGGTCCCTGTCAAGTCGGTTTATGGGGCATAAGAAAAAGCTGATAAATAGTAAAATCAATGACTTGGATATGTCGTGGGACCGGTGGATTATGATAAGTCACGGAAAAAAAAGGATTTTCAATAAAACACAATATATTGTGCTTGGGTGAAAATTTTCTCACAACAGGTAGTTGGTTGAGTCAATTTATTACAGCCTCGGAATGGCAGCTCAAGATCGGGCAAATGTTGATTGATGTCATATGATTAGAAATAAATAATAAATTAATATAAGGCTAAATAATGTTTATCGGGATGAGCCTGGGTGAATGAGAAAAAAACGACGCTGGTGTTGGGTATCGGCAATACCCTGTTGACGGATGAAGGGGTGGGCGTCCATGTGATCAACCACCTGCAGGAGCGGTTTTCGCAACGGCAGGATGTGGCCTTTGTCGATGGCGGTACCTTGAGTTTTTCACTGGCGGGCCTGCTGGCGGAACATGCCCGGTTGATCGTGGTGGATGCGGCCCGGACAGGGGGGCGTCCCGGCAGTGTGGTCTGTTACGAGGCGAGTGAAATGGATCGCTACCTCACCGGCAATCGGCAAAGCGTCCATGAAGTAGGCCTTACCGACCTGCTGGATATCGCCCGTCTCTCTGAACATTATCCGGAACAACGTGCGCTGGTGGGGATTGAACCCGAGAGCCTGGATTGGGGCGAGCAGCCATCGGCGGCGGTGGCTCAGGCGATACCGCAGGCGGTGGGCAAGGTGATCGAGTTGCTTGATCGCTGGTCCGGCGCTCCCCGCTGACCGGGCTGCGGCGCGGCCATTGGAACAAGCGCCGGCGCCACGGGTGTGGTGAGGCTAAGTTACTGTTATTAAATGGGTAAAATGTTTATTTAGAAAGTAAAAGGTTACGTGACCTGGGTCATCATGGGGTCTACACAATCGGGATAGTCTTGTGGCAAAGGATAATTTAAGAATATGAGCGTATTCGAACAAAAGGGCTCCGAGGCGGTTTCCAATCGCGTAATGCCGGGGATGACACACAACACGCTGCCCTTGCTGCATGAGGTGCGGCATGCGCTGGAACGGCTGCTACGCACCGGCGACTCCACCATTATCGATCTGCGGGCGATCCCCTTCGGTCCGGGTGACGAAGAGCGCCTGCTCTCCCTGTTGGGCGAGGGCGAGGTGGTGGCGACGCTGGATGTCCTGGGCAGGACGACGGTCCGGGAGTCCCGCTTCAGCGGCGTCTGGATCGTCGATCACTACAACAGCGAGGCGGAGCGGATCGCCTTCCAGCTTGAGGTGATCGAGATTCCAGCACTGTTGCGCGCCCAGACAGAGGATATGAACCAGAGCCTCGATGCCCTCGATTCGGTATTGAATACCGAGACGCACGGGCCGGAATGAGCGGGTTGCAGATCCGGTGATCCGGCCCTGCACTCAACGAGAACAACGACACAGAGTCACAGAGATCAGTAATAAAAAGGGAGGTAACATGGCTGAAAATAGCACCCTGGGTGACAGCCTGAGGCGTCACGGGGTTTCGCGGCGCGGTTTTCTGAAGTTCTGTACGGCAACCGCCTCACTCATGGCACTGCCGCCCAGCATGGTGCCGGCGATTGCCGCGGCGCTGGAGCGGGCCAGACGCCCTTCGGTCATCTGGCTCTCGTTTCAGGAGTGCACCGGCTGTACCGAATCCCTTACCCGCAGCCACTCGCCATCGGTCGAGAGCCTCATTTTTGATCATATCTCCCTGGATTATCACCACACCCTGCAGGCGGCGGCCGGTGAGGCGGCGGAGGCGGCCCGCGAGGCGGCCATGCACGAAAACAAGGGGAACTACATCCTGGTGGTGGACGGCTCGATTCCGCTGGGCAATCCCGGTTACTCCACCATCGCCGGCATCAGCAATCTGCAGATGCTGGAAGAGACGGCAAAGGACGCGGCGGCCATCGTCGCGGTGGGTACCTGCGCGGCATTCGGCGGCCTGCCGCAGGCCAATCCCAATCCCACCGGTGCGGTCTCTGTCTCGGATATCATCAAGGACAAGCCGATTATCAATGTCTCCGGCTGCCCGCCGATTCCCACCGTGATCACCGGTGTGCTGGCGCATTTCCTCACCTTCGGCGCGATCCCCGAACTGGATCAGTACAACCGTCCCAAGGTGTTCTATGGGCAGAGCATCCACGACCGCTGCTATCGCCGCCCGTTCTACGACAAGGGCCTGTTTGCCGAGACCTTTGACGATGAAGGGGCCAAGGCCGGCTGGTGTCTCTACAAGCTCGGCTGCAAGGGGCCGATGACCTATAACGCCTGCGCCACCACCAAGTGGAATCAGGGGACCAGTTGGCCGGTCGAGTCGGGACATGGCTGTCTCGGTTGTTCCGAACCGCGCTTTTGGGATGCCGGCGGCTTCTACAACGCCCTCTCGGTGCCGATCAGCGACAATTCGCAGACGGTGGCCTTTGCCGCCGCGGCCGGCCTGGTACTGGGCGCCGCCGCCGCCGGCCTCAACTACAAAACCAAGGATGAGGCACAGAAGGCACACGGTACCGTCACCATTGATGATCTGGAGAAAAAATCATGAATGAACCGATGGACTTTCTCATCTGGACGCGGGGCACGGCGTTCGATATCGCCGTGACCATTTTTGTCATCGGCGTCATCCTGCGACTGTTCGAGATTCTGGCCCTGGGACGCAAACAGAATCTGGCCGAGCCCAAGGGCAGCGAGTTTGGCCCGGGCATGAAAACCATACTCACCCGTTCCATTCCTGATTTGGGGACCTTCAGGCGGCAGCCGCTGACGGTCGTGGCAGGGTATATGTTTCATATCGGCCTGTTGGTCAGTCTGATTATGTTTGTTCCCCATATAGAACTGTTCCGGGCCACGTTTGGATTCAGCTGGCCGGGCCTGCCAACACCCATCGTGGACGCCGCCGCCGTGCTGGCCATTGTCGGGCTGTTAGCTGCACTCTGGCACCGCATCATGAATCCGGTCATGCGGAAGATCACCACTTGGGAAGATTGGCTGGTCTGGACATTGACCTTCCTGCCCATACTGACCGGCTATCTGGCCTATCACCGCATGGTGAATCCCTACCCGGTGATCCTGGGTCTGCACATCCTGAGTGTGGAGGCGCTGATGATTGCCTTCCCGTTCACCAAGCTGATGCATACGTTCACTGTTTTCCTTTCGCGTTGGTATAACGGCGCGATGAGTGGTCGTCGGGGGGTTGAGTCATGAGTGAAGCCACACTTGAACGGGGTATCAACGCCCTGAAAGAACAGATCGACGCCCCTGTTGCAGCCTTCTTCTCCAGTTGTGTCAGTTGCGGCATGTGTGCAGAGGCCTGCCTGTTCTATACCGAGACCGGTGATCCGAAATACACCCCGATCTACAAGCTGGAGCCACTGCGGCGGGTCTGGGAGTCGGAGTACACCCTGGTCGGCAAGATCAAAAAGGTCCTGGGTCTGAACAAGCCGGTGACCGACGAACTGTTGCAGGAGTGGCAGGAACTGCTCTATGACAGCTGCACACTGTGTGCCCGCTGCTCCATGATCTGTCCGGTCGGCAACGACATCGTTTACATGGTGCGCAAGGCGCGGGAGGGCATGGTGGCTTCGGGTAATTCGCCGGAAGGGGTTCAGGGTGCAGCCACCCGTGCGGTCACCATCGGCAGTCCCATGGGGGTCAAGCTCAGTGCGCTGGAGGCGCAGATCCGCCACATCGAGGCCGATAGCGGCCTGAAGATCCCGATGGATGTGGAGGGGGCAGATTACCTGGCACTGCTCTCGTCCATGGAGATCATGAACTTTCCGGAGTATCTGGAAGGTTTGGCCAAAATATTCAAACAGGCCGGGGTCAGCTGGACGCTCTGCTCAACCGCATTCGAAGCGACCAATTCCGGTATCCAGATCGGTTCCAGCGATATCGCCCGCACCCTGGTACAGCGTATTGTTGACGGCGCCGAGCGGCTGAAGGTGAAAAATGTCATCAGTCCCGAGTGCGGACATGCCTATACCGCCATCCGCTGGGAAGGTCCCAACCTGATCGGCCGGCGCTTGCCGTTCCGGGTGATCCATATCCTGGAATTGCTGGACGAACTGCGCGCGGCCGGTCGCATCAAGACCAAGGATCTGGAAACCGACTGCTATACCTTCCACGATCCCTGCTCGATCGCCAGAAAGGGCGGCATCATTGAGGAGCCGCGGCGCCTGATGAATATGGTCACCACCAATTTTGTCGACATGAAAGAGCACGGCAAGATGGCCTGGTGTTGCGGTGGCGGTGGCGGTGTTTCCAGTAACGAGGATGCCGACAGCCTGCGTATCAAGGCGTTCAAGCGGAAACGTGATCAGATTGCCGAAACCGGCGCGGATGTGCTGGTCACCGCCTGCGCCAACTGCAGGCTGGTGATCGAGGAGGGGCTTGAGGAGTACCGGATCGAGTTGCCGGTGGTCGGACTCTCCGAGCTGATCGCGGACCACCTGGTGGTGGATGAAGAGCCGCCGGAGACACCGGAATAATGTCGAACCTCCCGTAACCATTCGAGGGGCAGGTTCATAACAACAGATCGCAGGAGCGCCATTGGCGCGAATCGCCGTCCGGCATGAAGCGGGGCGGTTATGGGAGAACAGAGCTATGAGCGAACGCATTGTCGTTGATCCGATCACACGTATTGAGGGCCACCTGCGCATCGAGGCGCAGATGGATGGCGACAAGATCGGGCAGGCCTACTCATCCGGCACCATGGTGCGCGGTATCGAAACCATCCTGAAGGGACGTGACCCGCGCGATGCCTGGGCCTACGTGCAGCGCATCTGCGGTGTCTGCACCCTGGTGCACGGCATGGCCTCCATCCGTGCCGTCGAGGATGCCCTGAATTATGAGATCCCCAAGAATGCCCAGCTGATCCGCAACCTGATGATCGGGGCCCAGTATATCCACGACCATGTGATGCACTTCTATCACCTGCATGCCCTGGACTGGGTGGATGTGGTCTCGGCCCTGAGCGCCGATCCCAAGGCGACCTCCGAACTGGCCCAGTCTCTCAGCAGCTGGTCCAAGTCCTCACCCGGTTATTTCGCGGACATGAAGAAGAAGCTGAAGGGCTTTGTCGATGGCGGTCAGCTGGGCATTTTCTCCAAGGCCTACTGGGGCCACCCGGCCTACAAACTGCCGCCCGAGGCCAACCTGATGGCGGTGGCGCACTACCTGGAAGCCCTCACCTGGCAGCGCGACGTGGCCAAACTGCACGCCATTTTCGGCGGCAAGAATCCGCACCCCAACTTCCTGGTCGGCGGGGTGGCGTCGCCCATCGACCTCAACTCCGACTCCGCCATCAATGCCAAGAAGCTCTCCCAGGTGCAGGACATCATCAACCAGATGCGCCAGTTCGTGGACCAGGTCTATCTGCCCGACACCCTGGCCGTCGCCTCGTTCTACAAGGACTGGTTCAAGCGCGGCGAGGGACTGGGGAACTTCATGTGCTATGGCGACCTGCCGGCCACCAGCATGAACGATCCGTCCGGTTTTCTGTTCCCGGCCGGCGTCATACTCAATCGCGACCTGAGTACCGTGCATGAGGTCGACGTGCACGATGCCTCGCAGATTCAGGAGTATGTCAAACACTCCTGGTACGACTATGAAGGGGGCAAGGAGAAGGGGCTGCACCCCTACGACGGCGAGACCACCCTCAACTACACCGGCCCCACACCGCCCTACAAGCAGCTGGACGTGGAGCAGGCCTACTCCTGGCTCAAATCGCCGCGCTGGAAGAACCACGCCATGGAGGTGGGGCCGCTGGCGCGGGTGCTGCTGCTCTACGCCAAGGGACATGAGCCGACCAAAGAGTTGGCCGGCTTCGCGCTGAAAAAGCTCGACCTGCCGATCGAGGCACTCTTCTCCACCCTGGGGCGCACGGCGGCCCGTACCCTGGAATCGAAGATTCTGGCCGATGGCATGCAGGGTTGGTATGACGATCTGATTGCCAATATCAAGGCCGGGGACAGCAAGACCTTCAACGACAAGTTGTGGGACCCCTCCACCTGGCCCAGCGAGTGCCAGGGGGCGGGTTACATGGAGGCCCCGCGCGGTGCGTTGGGTCACTGGATCGTGATCAAGGATACCAGGATCAAGAACTATCAGGCGGTGGTGCCCTCCACCTGGAATGCCGGCCCGCGGGACACCGCAGGCAAGGCGGGCGCCTATGAAGCGGCGTTGCAGGACAACCACCAGCTGCATGATCCCAAACAGCCGCTGGAGATCCTGCGCACCATCCACAGCTTCGATCCCTGTATCGCCTGCGCGGTGCACCTGTCGGATGAAGCGGGTGATGAGATGGTGCGGGTCGAGGTCACCTGACCTCACTGCGCTAGGCTGATCCCTCTCCCGCAACGGGAGAGGGTGGCTTGTGGTGGCTTGGCTGCCGCTCTACGTCGGGTCCTCAGGACGATCGTTGAAGCGGACCTCATCCGGGTAACTCAAGTTTCTGAGTTCAAATTCAGCAATAAATGCCGATTAACCTGTTGATTGCAAAAACACGTTGGCCTCACGCATGGTAATTATGTTCAAACTCAAGTGTCTGAGTTCGCAGTACTTGTAGGGTGGATAAGCGTCAGCGCATCCACCGCCATCCGATTCATGGTGGATGCGCAAGCTTATCCACCCTACGAATTCAGCGATTCGGGCTTTGTGAAATGAACTCCGAAACTTGAGCGGGTAAATTGACGCGCGTCAGGTGATTGGCCGGGGTGTGTGAACTCTGGTGTTCGCTGGTGGTCAACCTTCTGAGCTTAGGGCTCGCGCAAGAATAATTCCGTAGTACCGAGGGCGTTCCTGGACCCCGCCGGCAAGGCACGCTTTGCAGGCAATGGCTGATCCCTTGCCAAAAAGCGTAACGCCGTCGGCGGGGTCCAGGGACGACTGAATACAGGAACTTATTTTTGTGCGAGCCCTTAGTAAAGGGCCGGCCATGGGAAAGTACCTCCCTACCGGCATTGTCGTGTAACGCTAGCGGATTACCCATGCGGTCACCCAACCACGCTACAGCAGAAATACCCCGGCGATGGCACGGCGTAATGGCCGTGCTGCTGGCTTTTCTCTGGTTATGGTCGAGTACCCTGGCAGCCGCCTGGTGCACCAATACAGACAGCCACCGGGTGGCGCCGGCGACCGGGCAGCGCGCGCTTCACGCCGAGGATCTACCCGACCATCGCACGCTGCGCTGCCAGGATGGATTGACCCGCCCGTTACCGACACTCTCCCGACTTACGCCCATGGCTGATGAGAATGGCGCTGCACCGGATCCGTATGCACGCGCTTGGTCTGATTCTGATCTGCCGCAAGAGACCGTGGAAGCCCGGTTCCCCATGACTCGGCCGGGCGCTGATTTCACCCGTCCTCCGCTCTATCTCCTCTATCGGAAACTGCTGCTTCCCTTCCCGGTCTAGCAGCCGGTTGATCGTCCTCGGGCGGTCCGGCTCCGCCCTTCAGCAACTGAATGTGAACCGCGAACGGCACGCCTGCTGACGTTCGCCGCCGATAAGCGGGGTTGGCCCGCTCCCTGAGAATTGAAGGAAAGCACTATGATCCGTTGTATTCTGCATCGCAGCTGCGTGACGGCTGCCGCTACGCTCACCTTGGCCCTGGCTCCGCTGGGTCTCTCCGCCGCTCCCAACGTCGCCGTACCGACCGGTGAAGCGCATCGGGTACTCATTATCGACAGCGCCATCGATCGGATCGTCGGCGAGATCGACGGCATAAACAACAGCCATGGACTGGCGGCCGCGCCCGACGGCAACCGGCTCTATGCCGGCAGTCTGGAGATGCGTGCCGCGGCGCAGGTGCCGCCCAAGCCCGCCGGGATTTCCGAGGATGAACACCGCGCCCATCACGCGCCCGCGGCCGAAGCGGGAGCCCAGATGGCAGGCAGCGTCGACCTGCGCGGTACCGCCTATCAGATCGACTCCAGCGACCGGCGTATCCTGCGACAAATCGATCTCCCGGGACCGGTGCACCACGCGTTGATCACAAGGGATGGCCGCTACGGCGTCTCCACCCACCCGGGCGGCGGCAACATCAGCGTGGTCGATCTTGACAGCGGTGAACTGGCCGGTGTTGTGGCGACTGGTCCGGTGGCCAATTACGTCATCTCCAATGGCGATGGCAGCCGGCTCTGGGTGAGCAATACCGGTAACGGCACGGTCAGCGAAATCGATACCAGCCGCTGGATCGTGCGGCGCAATCTGCTGGTCGACCAGGCGCCGGAGCATATGGTGCTGTCGCCGGACGAGTCGAGCCTGTATGTGGTGGCCAACGGTGCAGGCCAGGTGGTCGAACTGGATATCGACAGCGGGGAGGTGGTGCGTCGCCATCCGGTGGGCCAGGATCCGCACGGTCTCGATATATCCGATGACGGCAGCCAGCTCTATGTGTCGGTAATGGGGGCAAACAGGCTGGCGGCGATTCAGCTGGCGACGGGTGTCATCCGCACCCTGCCGCTCGGGCCCGCCCCCTACCATCTGGTCACGGTGAAGGATACGGGAAAGATCTATGTCTCCAGCCGCAGGGACCCCAAGCTGTGGGTGGTGAGTCAGCGTGATCTGCAACTTGTCGGCGAGATTCCCATCACCGGCATCGGTCATCAGATGGCCCTGTTGAATAGCGCCCCGGAAGCCGCCGTGTCACCAGCCGCCGGGCAGGGCGGCAAGCCATGATTAATAATGCAGGGCGTCCGCTCCGACGTGATCTTTATCTGCTGCTGCGGCACGGGTTGTCGCAACGACGGGTTCAACTGGTGTTGGGCGCGGTGTTGCTGGGACTGGGAGCCTGGTTCAACTGGGCGTGGCTGGTGGCGGCCGGGGCAGCCCCGCTGATCCTCGCCCTGGCGCCCTGTGCGGTGATGTGCCTGATGGGGATGTGCCTGCACAAGGGGCACGGCCAGTCGGGCTGCCAGGGCGCCGGCGGCGCCGACAAACCCGGTCCATCATCCGGCCAGGATAACTGACCCGAACGCAGCCCGGGGGGTGATCCCCGGGCTAAGGGTTCGCGCAAGAATAAGTTCCGGTATTCGGTCGCCACTGGACCCCGTCGGCGGCGTTACGCTTGTTGGCAAGGGAGCGGCCATTGCCTGCAAAGCGTGCCTTGCCGACATGGCCCAGTGACGCCCTCGGTACTGCGGAATTATTCTTGCGCGAGCCCTAAGCAACCTGTAACCGTTATTTCTTTGGCTATGTACCAGTTAGGTGTTGCCCGAGGGTGGTGCTTTTGCAGGAGCGACTTTGGCTACAATCTTCACGGTGGAGCCGCTCCTGGGATGTGTACCACGGCGTAACAATCCCTCGACCTGTAGGAGCGGCTTTGCCGCGAAAAGCCTTCGCGCCAGAGGCGCTCCTACAAAATCACGGCATTGTTCGTGGCGGAGCCGCTCCTACGGGTGATTCACCAAAATACATCAACACCAACAAGTAACTTGGACAGAGCCATTTCCTTCCAGGCCCTGATCCGCGGACGGTTTCCTGTCCAACCCGCTCCCCGGCCGGCATTATCGGGCCGGGGGCGGGAGGAATCATTGCATCGCCGGGGCGCCTGTCTCCTGACGCAGTCGGGCGAGCAGGGGTCTGATGGTCTGGTCAAGAATCTCGCGGCTGATGGGGCCGATCTGCTTATAGCGGATCGTCCCCCACTTATCGATAATAAATGTCTCCGGCACCCCGTAGACACCCCAGTCCATGCCGCTGAGTCCCGGAAAGTCGTAAGCGATCTCCACGTAGGGATCGCCCAGTTCGGCCAGCCACGCCAGTGCGTCTTCACGCCGGTCCTTGTAATTGAAGCCATACAGCGGGTACTCGCCTTCCCGGGCAAACTCCATCCACAGCGGGTGTTCATAGCGGCAGGCGGTGCACCAGCTGGCGAAGACGTTGTAGAGTGCAACCTTGCCGTTGAACATCTCTTGGGTGAAGCGTTTTTCGGGATCGCGCAGGGTCGGCAGATCAAACGCGGGCACCGGCTTGTCGATCAGGGCCGAGGGGACCTCGCGTGGGTTCATAAACAGGCCGCGACCGAGCAATGCGGCCATCAGCAGGAACAAGCCGAGGGGAATCAGATAGCGATACTTCACAATGGATCTCCAGTATGACAATGGATCGACGAGGGCGGCGCCATCGTCGACGGACCCGGTAACCGGGGTGGCAGTGAGGGGAGATCAGCCGGTGATGGGTGGGCGCAGGGGCGGTACGGTGACGCGTTGAATCAGGTGGTGGTCCAGGCGCTGGAAATCAGCACCCCCGGATGGCATCGGCAGACTATCCCATCCCTGGGCGGGGGGAGCGGAGAGGCAAAGCACGCAGGCGGCCGTGGCGGACCCGACGAGCCCGGGACAGCAGTCCGTATCCCCGGACGCGGCTGTCGCCTGTATGCCTGGATTCACCGGGGAGAGCATGCCACTCCAGGTGGTGGGGCCGTGCAGCATGGCGACCGCCAGCACCAGCAGCAGCGCCAGATGACGGCAGCGGCGGCGGGTGCAATAGTCGGTACATGCCATGGGGCGGTTCTCTCCGGACCGGGGGACGCAGTGCGGCAGATATGCCTGCCGCCCCTGGTGAGACCGGCCGATCCCGTAATGGTTCACCCACCGGTCTCCCACCGGCCAGTCGGTGGTCGCTACCGCAACTGATCACCGAGGTGCTGGCCGACGCCGGTCTGACGCCGGACGCCCTGGAGCTGGAGATTACCGAGAGCCTGGTGATGGAGATATCAAAGCCGGTGGCCGAGGCGCTCGCGCGTCTGAAACAGCGGGGGCTGGGGCTCGTCATCGATGACTTCGGCACCGGCTATTCATCGCTGAGCAGCCTCAAGCAACTGCCCATCAACAAACTGAAGATCGATCGTTCCTTTGTCCGGGATCTTGAAGTGGACGAGAATGACAAGGCGATAGTCAAGGCGATCATCGGCATGGGCCGCAGCCTGGGATTGACCGTGGTGGCGGAGGGGGTGGAGAAACGGACCCAGGCGCAGCTGCTGCAGCGGGAGGGTTGCCATATCTTCCATGGCTACTACTACAGCCGGCCCTTGCCGGAGCCGGCGTTTCTCGATTTTCTCACTCACTATGCAGGTGAATGCGCCGGCGGCTGGTCATCCCCGAGTGACGTTCGCTGATACAGCGACTATCCTTTGGGTTGCCTGCCTTGCCAGGAAGGGTAAACCGGCGGACGCGAGGCGGCTGCCTATAACGCGAGCATCAAGGAGGTCCTAATCATGCTAGTCACCTTTTCCTCTCCAGCCTACGCGGATATAACGATGTTCGGTGACGTGGCACTCTGCCTGCTCAAACTGATGGGGCACAGCGGTACGGTGCCCGGCGCTCTGCTTGCAGAGGATGTCCCGGCGGCACTGGCACGTCTGCAGGTGGCGATCGCGGCAGAAAAGAGGTCGCCTGAAGCGGAGACGGCGGATGCAGAGGACGACGAACCAGCCGTCACTCTCCCGCACCGCGCCTTGCCTTTAATCGAATTGCTCAAGGCGGCGGCAAAGGCGGAATGTGACGTGATGTGGGACAGTCCCAACTAAAATCCTGCAGCCTGCGGCACACCCGCATCGCGCAGCAACGGCAGCGCGACCCCGGCGTGAACCTTTCCGGTGCCGCGCTGGTACTCGAACTGCTCGATCGCGTCGCGGAGTTCGACGCCCGCTTGCGCGACTTGCCACGCTAACCCATTATTCCCGGTGTGGCTGGCATTGTCGGCCGTGTAACAGCCGCGGGAAGCAGTCTCCAGGAATGCCCGGGGTTCATGGTGACCCGGCACGCGAGCAACCGGGTCAGCAGATGCCGACCTCCGGGAGCAGACGGTCGAATTCCTTCTTCACCACCGCATAGCACTCACAGGCCCGCGCCTCCAGCCCCGCGCGGTCGAGCACCGTGATGTGGCCACGTTGATACCTGATCAGGCCGGCCTTCTGCAGTTTGCCCGCTGCTTCCGTGACACCCTCGCGGCGTACGCCGAGCATATTCGCGATCAATTCCTGGGTCATGGCCAATTCGTTGGAGGGCAGGCGGTCGATGCTCAGCAGTAACCAGCGGCAGAGTTGCTGGTCGAGTGTATGATGCCGGTTACACACCGCGGTCTGTGCCATCTGGGTCAACAAGGCCTGGGTGTAACGTAGTAACAGATGCTGCAGCTCGCCGGAGCGATTGAATTCCTGCTTGAGCAGTTGTCCCTTTAGACGATAGGCATGGCCGGCGCTCTGCACGACGGCCCGGTTGGGCATGGTTTCGCCGCCCATGAACAGGGCGACCCCGATGATCCCCTCATTGCCGACCACGGCGATTTCGGCCGATGCGCCATCGAGCATGACGTAGAGCAGGGAGACGATGGCCGTAGTGGGAAAATAGACATGACGCAACTCGTGGCCAGACTCGTAGAGCACCATGCCGAGCGGCATCGGGACCAGTTCAAGATACGGGATCAGAGGCGCGTACTCCTCCTCCGGGAGGGAGGTGAGCAGGTGGTTCTGACAGGGGCCGTGTGGGTCATGCATGGGCGAACTCCGAGCTTCTGGCTGCGATCAAGCTTCCTCACGGACGTGGCGGAATCGGGTGCTGCCGGTAATAAGACCAGTATATACCCTCTATTTCGTGTGTGTGCGCGACAGCGCAGAGACGCCAGTCGGGAGGTCGGTGTATGTGGCACGGCCGGGGTGCACCCACGTTCCGGGTATGTACGCCAGCAGACAGACGACGAGGTGCTCCCACTGTAGGCTGGGACTGTCGGAGCCAGCATGCGAGGTGTGTTCGCTGTAGCGGAGTGCGATGCTTGCAAGCCGCACTTGATCCGTTACGACGCCGCGCAACTGCAATGCTTCAGGAAAAGGTAATCCAATGAAAACTATACAGAAATACGCGCTCAGTGCAGTTGCCGCAGCAATGCTGCTCGGTTTGGGAGGTTGTTCCGGTATGTCGACACAGGACAAAAACACCGCTATCGGCGCCGGTGTCGGCGCCGTGGGCGGGGCCGTTCTTACCGGCGGCAGCACGGTCGGAACCGTCGGCGGTGCCGCCGTTGGTGGCATCATCGGTCACGAGGTCAACAAGGACGATGACAAATGATGAATGATGATCGATCTGCGATGCGCCCGCCCTGACCGGCTGGTGCGTTGCAGTCGCGCAGCGTTCTGATCCCATAGTGAAAATGACCGGCATAGTTGCTCTCATTGCAATTCAAGTCGTTCAACAAGAGGTATGAATCATGAAACCAGTCCAGATCGTCAGCGCAGCCCTGGTGGTAAGTGCGTTGCTTGTAGCGCTCCCCGGTTGCGAGAAACAGGGCCCGGCGGAGCAAGCCGGCGAGAGTATCGACAATGCGGCGGAGCGGGCTGGAGATCAGATCGAAAAAGCCGGTGAGGCCATCAAGGATACGGCGCAGGGCGATAATAAGTAATATTTGACGCTCAATACCGGAGCACGGTAGGTAATGCAAATACTGAGCGGCACATGGCAGCAACCCTTCATGCGGGCCGCCGGGACAAAACGCGCAGTTGTAGTAAGCGGTGTGGTTGTGCTGGCGGTTACAGCCGTCGCGTCACGGTCGGCCAGGCTTGGCAGACGCAGGTTGCAGGGTTGACGGGGAGCTGCCTCCGTCACCTTGTTGGTTTATGGATTGATTCGGGAGATTTTTGTGCCCTCGATGCCGACATCTGCCATCAATCCTTGCCGGCTGAAAATACACGCATAGGCATCATCTTTTTATGTGCGGCATCGTACAGACGAGGGCCTTCGTCTGAGTGACATTAGCTATAAGGAAATGGACGATGACATCCGCAGTCAAGGCCGGTCGCCATCTAGTCTGGTCAGGCAACGCCACCTCGAAAAAGCAAACGGGTAAAACTGTCGGAACAAGGGCGCCGGTTTGCCGGGGTAAGCTGGCTTGGTGTGTTGCCAGGGCATTTCCTGACACTGGTTCGCTTCACCTTACCTGGGAGATGTGAAATGTCATTAGGAACAATTCTGTTGATCGTGCTGATTCTGTTGCTCATTGGCGTGATTCCAACCTGGCCGCACAGTCGTGGGTGGGGTTATGCGCCCAGCGGTATCTTTGGGCTGGTGCTGGCAATCGTGGTTATTCTGTTGCTGCTGGGCAAGCTATAGCGCGTTTGATTCGGTTCCATTCGCTCAAGGTTTGGAACCACCTTAAAACTCGGGTCGATTCAATCTGGCTAGTTTCGATCGCTGATCATTGGCGTAATCTGCGTTCTGGCATTGCGGGTCGTTATCTGCATTGTCTGAGTCATATGCATCTTGCCCGTCGGAATCGCGGCATCCCGCGCCTCGACGGACAATGAGTAGCACCGACTTCAGCGCAATGTTCAGTGCCCCCGCGTACACAGGTGGCGCCCGGCGGGTGACTTATGTGCGCTGGCGTCCGGACAGCGCACGATTTCAGCCCATAGTATGGAGTACCCATCCTCGGGCGGCCATCGTCCCTGGTCCGTATTGGCTATAGGTATTGCACCGCCAAGTCGACAAATCAGGATAGTTTGTATGCCCAACAACAGCCCCGTCCCTGCCGTCAACCGTCTGCTTGCGGCCTTGCCGCGCAAACACCGCGAGCGTTTTCTGGAAGGCTGCGCTCCGGTCGAGCTGGCGTTTGCCGACGTCCTGGCCGAACCCGGCGAGCGCATATGTCACGTCTACTTCCCCACCGAAAGTTTCATTTCCCTGGTAGCGCCGATCGACAGTCGCGCCAGCCTGGAAGTAGGGCTAGGGCTGGTCGGCGATGAAGGCATGCTGGGGATCTCCCTGCTGCTCGGGGTGGATGTGTCGCCGCTGCGCTCCGTCGTACTGGGCGCCGGCCAGGCGCTGCGCATGGACACCGTGCCGTTTAGGCGCGAGCTCGACCAGACCCCCGCTCTGCAACGGGAATTGAAGCGTTACCTCTACGTGGTGCTGGGCCAACTCGCGCAGACCGCTGCCTGCACCCACTTTCATGTGGTGGAGGCGCGCCTCGCCCGCTGGCTGCTGATGACGCAGGATCGCGCGCACTCCGACACGTTTCATATCACCCATGAATTCCTGGCCTACATGCTGGGGGTGCGGCGCGTCGGTGTCACCAAGGCCGCCACTTCGCTACAGAATCGCGAGCTGATCCGCTATAGCCGCGGCGATATCAGAATTCTCGACCGCCGCGGCCTGGAGGCCGCTTCCTGCGGGTGTTACGCAGCCGACAAAGCCAGCTACGCCCGGACGCTGGGCTAGGAGCCTGAAGATTCCGGCCGCGGTAGAATTGCGCTTAGAAATGCGGCTCGCTCACCAGCGTTGTCCGCTCTCAAGCAGCTGTGCGAAGGCCGCGGCGGGCACGGCGTGACTGAAGTGAAAGCCCTGTCCCTCTTCGCACGCTTGATCGCGCAGGAATGCAAGCTGCTCGGGTGTCTCCACCCCCTCGGCAATGACCCGTTGCTTGAGGTTTTTGCCCAGGCCGATCACCGCGCTCACAATGGTTGCGCCATCCGAGTTGTTGACGATGTCGCGCACGAAGGACTGATCGATTTTCAGGGTGTCGATCGGAAAGCGTTTCAGATAGCTGAGGCTCGAATAACCCGTACCGAAGTCATCGATGGCCAGGCGCACGCCTATGGCCTTGAGCGCGTTAAGCACAGTAGCCGAGGACTCGGCGTTGTGCATGAGGACAGTTTCGGTCAGTTCCAGCTCCAGCAGGCCCGGCTCCAGGCCGGTCTCCCGTAGGATCTGCGCGACGCCCTCGATGAACCCTTCGTGCCTGAACTCCATTGCGGAAACATTGACGGTCACGGGCACGACGTGCAGACCGGCAACCTGCCAGGCCCGCACCTGCCTGCAGGCTTCGCGCAGCGCCCAGCGGCCGATCGTCACGATGAGTCCGTATTCTTCGGCAATCGCCACGAAATTTCCAGGGTATACGAGTCCGAGCTCCGGATCCTGCCAGCGGATGAGCGCCTCGGCGCCGGTCATTGCGCCTGACGCGAGGTTGATCTGCGGCTGGTAGTACAGCAGGAACTCGTGCTCCTTCAGGGCGCGGTGCAGGCGGCCCTGCACGGCCAGACGCTGAGTCACCTGGATGTTTATGTCGGTGCTAAAAAACTGGTAGGTGTTGCGGCCGCCCGCTTTGGCGTGAAACATCGCGGTATCCGCGTTCTTTATCAACGCCTCCACGTTGTTGCCGTCGCCCGGATACACGCTGATGCCGATGCTCATGGTGACACTGAGCTCTTGTCCATCGATGACATGCGGCGCGGCAAATGCGGCGATCAGGGTATCCGCAACCAGGTCGGCACCCCGCGGATGCTCGATCTCGTCCAGCAGGATCACGAATTCGTCCCCGCCCTGGCGGCATACCATGTCCGTGCTGCGCACACTGGCCAGCAGGCGTTCCGCAACCGACTGCAACAGCCGGTCGCCGACCGGGTGCCCCAGCGAGTCGTTGATGCGTTTGAAATCATCCAGATCCAGAAACAGCAACGCGACCTGTTTGCCGTGCCTTCGGGCCAGCCCGATGGCCTGGGCGAGCCGTTCCGTCAACTGCGCGCGATTGGGCAGGCCGGTGAGAATGTCGTGCGTGGCCAGATGGGCCATCTTCGACGCCATGGCTCGCGACTGGCTGACGTCATGGAAGACAATCACCGCGCCGCTGACCTTACCGTCGCGGTCGTGGATGGGCGCGGCGGAGTCCTCGATGGCGGACTCGGACCCGTCGCGGCGGATCAGCACGCTATCCGCGGCGAGGCCCACGGTCCTGTCCTCGTCGAGGGCGCGCTGCGCCGGATTCACGGCGGTCTGGCGGGTCTTGCCGTCGATGATCCTGAATACCTCGGCAAAGGGTCGCCCCAGTGCCTCCTCGCTGGACCAGCCGGTCATGGTCTCCGCCACCTGGTTCAAATAGGTGACGTTGCCGAGGAGATCGGTGCACAGCACGGCGTCACCGATGGAGTTGAGCGTCACCTGGGCGCGCTCCTTCTCCACGAATAAGGCCTCTTCCACCTTCCGCAACCCGAACTCCGTCGCCTTGCGCGCGGTGACATCCTCGACCGTCTGCACATGACCGTGCGGCGCCGCGCCGTCGCCCATGGCGGCGCTGTTGACGCGCGTCCACACCACGCTCCCATCCTGCCGCTGAAAGCGGAACTCTGCCCGCAACGGCGCATTGCTGAGTGCCGCCGCGCGCCAATCGTCGATCACGCGCTGCCGGTCCTCCGGGTGAATCGCCATGCTCCAACGCGTGCCCAGCGTCTGTTCGAAACTCAGCCCGCTGATGCTTTGGTAGGCCGCGTTGGTATAAACGCAACTCCCCTGGGCGTCGGAGACGAAGATACCCAGCGGGGAAGCATCACTTATCGCGCGGAAGCGCGCCTCACTGCTCAGCAGTGCTTCCCGGGTGGCCTTGTAGTTAAACACGTAACGCAGGGTACGCGACAACCAGTGGCTGTCTACATGGCCTTTGAGGAAATAGTCGTGCGCGCCACGCTGCACGGCCTGGCGCGCCAGCTCTTCATCGCCTGCCGGAGTCAGGATAAAAACCAGGGCGTTTGGCGCGGCCTCGGTCACCTGGTCGAACACCTCGAGACCCTGGCCATCGGGAAGTGCAAGGTCAAGCATGACCACCTCGATACCCCCCCTGGCCAGGCGTTGCAGCGCGTCGGCGAGCCGCGTCACCCTTTCGACATGGAACGCGCTACCTTGGGCGCCGGCAAGTCCCGCCTGGATCAGCCCGGAAACACCGGGCTCCTGTTCCACGAAAAGCACGGTAGTCGCGGCCGGGACCGTGGCAGCCGGGGAGTTGCCGGACCCAATCTCACCGGCGGCGACGCTGCGGGCACTCTGCCTGGTCTTGCTGCTGCCAATGCGGCCGACCTGCCGGCCGATGCGGTCGCTGGTGGTGCCGTCAACGCGCCTGGCAAAAAGCGCGTCGAGGTGCGTGTCGCTGAGATTGTTCAATAGCCGTTCCACCTTGCGCTTGAACGGCTTCCAATGGCGTTCAATCACATCCCAATCCATACCGAAATCCTTTTGAGGCTCATATGCAAGCTTAGTTGCAGGGTCAGGCCGGGTCTGTTCGATGCCGCACATAGGAGTGCTGCGGCCGACCAGGCCGCCGGGCCTGGTCGCGGCTGCATCCGGGGTGACGCCGTCGCCGCCCTGGAGGCGCGCCATCCGCGCTCCATTTTTCGGTTATCATAGTTGGAGGCACCGAGTACCGCGACAAAGACCTGGGCGGTACGGAACTCCCCCGTGTCGGCGCAGATGATGGGCACCGTCTGGCCGCAGTAGTCGACGAAGCACTTCTCGCCGGCCCGATGGCTCTGGCGCATGGAGCGTTTCTGCAGCCCCCGCCAGTGATTGTAGCGGTCGCAGAACTGGGAGTAACTGTAGCAGCGGTTGGGGTACTGCCGGGTGTACTCCTCCCACAGCAACTGCTTGGTCATCCCCTTGCGCTTGAGCTCCTGGTGGATGCTCGCCCAGTCGGGGGCCTGATAGCGGGAGGAGACGCGGGTGTCGGCTTCGGGATAGAACAGCCGGGCCAGCTGGCTGTCGTCGAGCTCGGCCGGCAACGGCCAGTCAAGCTCCAGCGCCTTGGCCTGAGTCAGCAGCTTTTGGATGGCCCCGACACTGACCTTGGTGCTGGCATTGATAGCACGGATCGACAACCCGGCCGATAGCCGTAAGCGCAGAATATCTCGGATTTTTCGCATTGCAGTCCTCTTCGCAGGCATGGCCTCTCCCCCAAAAGCGAGATAGGGTACCAAAAAGGTTGAAAAACAATGCGTTGGAAAATATTCCGGTTGAACGTGAACGATGATTCCGGGATCGTGAACACCGATTCCGGAAAAACCGAAAAAGTGTTCAGCTTGCGCCGGAATGGGTGTTCACGTTCAATCAGAACAGGTGTTCACGTTGAACCGGAATGGGTGTTCAGGTTGGGCCGGAATATGCAATCTGTCGGTTGCCGTGTCCCTCAAACACCGCAGCCCTACCGTTTCTCGCTACGCCGGCACTGTGTGGTGACGACCCGTTCAATGCGCTGCAACGCTGGGTAGGCGCCGTAACGAGATTCAAATACCTCCCGTACCGTCCCGAGCTTTTCCAGCAAACCCGCCGCAGTCTCACGCACCAGATTGTCCAGGAATTGCGGCCGCACGTCGCACGCCTGGGCAAGCGCCTTCCAGTGGGCGGGTATGATCACACTGGGATTGTGCTCACCACCCACATTGAAGGCGAGATGGTAGCCGATGCGCGCGATGGCGCGGGTACACACCAGATCATAGAACGGTGCCAGACGCGTCGTGTCATCAGGCAGATGCAGTAGAGAGAGATTTTTGGCGTGGCCGTCCGAGTTGCCCGCCAGCACGTTGAAAATCTGCCAGCGTAGCAGGTGTTGCGTGTCGATGGCCGGCTCGCTGGAAACTTCTTGCAGCAGACGGAAACACTGGGCGAAGGATGGCCCGCCGTGTTCCTGGTATTTCTTCTCGTGCCCGTAGCCCAGGGCCTGACAAAAATCCTCCTGATGCAGTCGCTGCACCTCGCCGTGTTCATCCCATATGCGGTCATAGCGGGTGATCTGCGCATAGCGGGTCTGTCCGATTGACCGCAGGGTGATGTTCACGACCGGCAAACCGATGGCCGCAGCCAGTTGGGTGGTGAAGGTCTCATAGGCGGGCAGATTGCGGTAGTCGGCCAGCTCGAACTTGAGGATGTGGCTGGAGGGCGCTTCGCCCTGGGGCAGGGAGTAGCGATCGCCGCGCAGGAACACCGGGCACTTGTCCTGGGCGCCGGCGAGCGACAGCCGCGGGCGCTCGTCTGCCGGCCAGGACGCATAGCTCTGCCCCCGCCGCGCTGCCAGGTCAGCCAGCTCCTTGTCCGTGAGTGCATGGTAGTGCCGCTGTCCCGATGGTTGCCGGTCAACGGGCAGGATTGAAAGCGCGCCGGCGCACTCACCACCGATGGCGCGCAGCAGGTCGAAATCGGTATTTGGCAATTTGAGGTCGCGAACGATGTGCTCGCGCACTCCACCCTCGGGCAACAGATTGGCAAACCAGCGCTGGGCGCTGCCTTCCTCAGGAGCAAATTCCCGCGTTGCCAGCGGCAGGGAACGGGAGACCGCGAAGCCGCCGCCCGAGATCCAGTCGGGATCGTAGTGAAAACCCACGGCTCCGACCGGGTTACGCTGGAGGACACCAACCAGGTGTTGCTCGTACCAAACATTCAACACATCTGGATCGCTCATAAGATGCCCCCGCCGACCTTGCCGGAACGGCCCCGTGCACCCGCCTGGCCGCGCGGTTGGATAATCACCTCCAGACCCAGCGTGCGCAGCGCCTTCAGGACCTTGCCGATCTCGGCTGTCTCCTTGCCGCGCTCGAATTCCGACAGAAAACGTGTGCTCAAATTACCGAGGCCGGAGACGGTTTCCAGCGTCAGGTGCCGCTGCTTGCGATGGGTGCGCACCAGGCGGCCGAGTTCCTCGGCGGTCTGGACCGTTCCATAAGTGATGTCATCCTGCGCCATGGCTGTACTCTCAATAAAGATACCGTACGGTAAAAAATAGCATCTGGATCAGCTGGCGGCAATAAAAAGTTACCGTACGTGATAAATCAAGATGCGCAGTGCGCCAATACACGCAATATATCACGTACGATAAAAAACAGGGGGGCTACACAGGACGCGCGATAGGGAGGTGGTTACACTGTAACCACCCGGCCTGTTCAGTACCCTTCGTGACCGCTCTACCGACCGATGTATGGAATACGGGCTGTCCATACTCGATGTTTTACTATTGTAAAACAAATCATATGTTATATAATCGTAAAACATTAGTTAGCTGGAGAATCATCATGACATCGGTTGTCGTACGTCAATCAGGGGGCGCGAATATTGTAAGCATCCCCAAGGCCATCGTGAAAACCTTAGGGCTTCATGTGGGTTCGAAACTTGACCTGACCATCGAGGACAACAAGATCACCTTGACCCCCATCCAGGAGGAACTCACCTTGGAAGCCCTGTTGGCCGAGAGCCCGAAAGAGTGCTTCCGCATTACGGATGAAGACAGGGAGTGGATCGACGCTGCGCCCGTCGGTAAGGAAGTTTGATGTATATCCCTGAGAAAGGGGACATCGTTTGGCTCGACTTTGATCCCAGTGCCGGCAAGGAAATCATGAAACGCCGACCGGCATTCGTCATTTCCCGGAAGCTGTTCAATCAACATACCGGGTTTGCCATTGTGGCGCCCATCACCAGTACCATCAGAGGCATGAAGCTCGAGGTGGTTCTCAAGGGTCTGTCAACCCAGGGCGCTGTTCTGATCCATCAAATGAAGTCACTGGACTTTGAGAGCAGGGATGTGACGTTGATAGAAAAAGCGCCTCCTGCCATCGTCAACCAGGTAACTGAGTTGGCCATTACCATCATTCGATAAATCGTAAGTAGCCGCCAACGAGTGGTTACACTGTAACCACCCCGCATCCTCACCATATTTTATTCCCGCACCACCGAGTCATCCACCACTACGTGGAGGGCGTGGTGCTCTCGGACAACCTGGAAGCCCTGTTCCACAATGTGCCGCCACCACTGTCACTCGCCCTTGCGATGACCGAGAAGCATGAGAAGGTGGAACGGGCGGCCATTATGCGCGAGTGTGGGTGCAGCGAGCTGGAGGCGGTGTATATCGTTGCTGAGCGGATTGCTGAACGCCGGTGAGGTGCAGAAAACGGTAGGCCATGAGGGGAATGATATAATGTTACGCCGTAACCATGGAGAAATAATTGCCCATGCCCTGTCCATTATGCCGCCACGGACACACGGTCTTCTATCACCAGGACGAGCGCCGGCCCTACCGGCAATGCGGCCGTTGCCGGCTGGTGTTCGTGCCGCCCGCCTATCGCTTGTCACCGACGGTGGAGAAGGCGCATTACGACCTGCACGACAACGACCCGGGCGACCCGGGATACCGCCGATTTCTGTCGCGGCTGTTCGAACCCATGCGAGAAAGGGTGGCGCCGCCGGCACGGGGGCTGGACTTCGGCAGCGGGCCGGGGCCGACCCTGTCGTTGATGTTCGCCGAGGCGGGTTATGACATGGCCATCTACGATCCATTCTACGCCCCGGATGGCCGCGTGCTGCAGCGGACCTACGATTTTATCACCGCCAGCGAGGTGGCCGAGCATCTGTACGCACCGGGCGAGGTGTTGACGCGGCTATGGAATCTGCTCCGGCCCGGCGGCTGGTTGGGATTGATGACCAAGCTGGTCAGCGATCAGGGCGCCTTCGCAAACTGGCATTATAAACTCGACCCGACCCATGTCTGTTTTTTTTCCCTCGAGACTTTCGCCTGGTGGGCCGGCCGAAATGGATGCGAGGCCGACTTTATCGGCACGGATGTCATTCTGCTGCGCAAGCCGCCGCATCCGCCCTCTGCGGTATGAAACTTGCCGGTGCGCCAACGCAGGTCAGGGTCAACCGGTGCATGGCGCGGGTACAGGCCACGTACAGCAGGTTGCGATCCATCTCGGTGTGGTAATTGCTCGCGCTCACGCCAGCGACGATGACACGATCAAACTCCAGTCCCTTGGCCAGGTGTGCCGTGCAGACGATCAACCCATTGGAAAAGCCGGCGCTGTCGGCAGCGAGAAGGCGCGCCTCGACGCCGGTGTCCACCAGTGACTTGTGCAGCCGGTTCGCCTGCTTCTGCGTCTTGGCGATGATCGCCAAGCTGTGGTGGTCGGATGCTCGGAATGCCTCGATCTCGTCACGAATACGCTCGATCATCTGCGCGGGGCGTTTGCAACTCACCACCCGTGGTGCCTCACCGTACCGCTTCATGGCCTCCAGCTCCGGGTTTGGCGAGATCGCCAGCGCGAACTGCATGATCTCCCATGTTGAGCGGAAACTCTTGGTGAGCTTGACGCCGGTGGCGGATTTCAGACTCCGGCCGATCTGTTCCGCGGTGGAGCTGCTGTAGGGATTGACCGACTGGGTCGCATCGCCGAGTACCGTCTTGCGGCAGGAGAACAGCCGGCCCAGAACGGCGTATTGCACGGGCGTATAATCCTGCATCTCGTCGATCAGCAGGTGCTTCACCGCTGAACGGGGATTTCGGACACCCTCCAGGCGCATCTTGAGGTGGATCAGTGGAAACACATCCGCGTATTCGAGCTTGCCGCCGGCGGGCTTGAACAGCTCCGGCTGTCCCATCCATTCGTACAGGCCCTGGTAGGCTTGGCGCAAGGTCATCTTGCGCACCATGCCGCGGATGGTCTCGCGTAGCGATTGCCGCTCGTCGGTGCGCAGATCGTAGTTGTAGTGAATGCCGATCTGGCTCTCGGTTGCATTGACCATGCGGGCGATGCGTTCGGTGAGCCCCACGCCGCGATGCTTTTGCCAGGTCTCGGCGAAGAACCAGTCGGGCACGATTTTGCGGCCGGTGCGCCATTCGGCGGCCTGGAAAGAGCTCTTCTCGATTTCTTCGGCATAGCGATCGATCTGGCGCAGGAAATCCGGTGTTGCCTTGGCGGCGATGCGCGCCTTGAGCGCCTCATCGTTCTTCTCCAAAAGCTGCGTGGTCTGCTCAAAGAAGGTCTGAAAGCGATACTGGGAATCAAGCAGCTCATCGGCCAGGTCTTCCATCCCGATCTCGGCCACCTGTTCCTCGCCCAACTCCGGCAGCACGTTGCCGATGTAGGCGGCGAACACGCGATTGGGCGAGATGATCAGGATGTCGTCGGAGCTGAGCGTGTCCTTGAAGCGGTAAAGCAGGTAGGCGATGCGGTGCAACGCGATTGATGTCTTACCGGAACCCGCCACCCCCTGGATGATCAGGGTATGCGCGTCGTCGTTGCGGATGATGGCGTTCTGGTCCCGTTGGATGGTGGCGACGATGTTCTTCATGCCCTCGTCATTGCTGGCGCGGCTGAGTTCTTCCTGCAGCACATCATCGACGATGTGGACGCCCGATTCGAGCACGAACTCCAGCTCGCCGTTACGAATGCGGAACTGGCGCTTGAGCGTCAGTTGGCCCTCGACCTCGCCCGCCGGGGCCTGGTAGCGCGCCGGGCCGGTCTCGTAGTCGTAGAACATGGACGCAATCGGCGCGCGCCAATCGTAGACCAAGGTTTCGCGGGCGACCTCGTCACGGAAATGGTGCACGCCAATGTAGACCGATTCACTATTCGCTTCGCCGCTTTTGTGGAAATCGAAGCGGCCGAAATAGGGCGAGCGCATCAGCTTGTGCAACTTCTGCTGCTGGGCCTTGAGCACCCCGGCGGAATCCAGGGTCTGCTCGATGGTTTGGCGCACCGCGATCTTCTCGATGTGATCCATGTCACGCCGGGCCTCCCACAGGTACTCCTTGCGGGTCTGGATTTCCCGCGCGTAGTCGTTGAGCCGTGTGTCGATCTGGTCAAGCGCGTTGCGGATGCTCGTCTGACACGCTCCCAGACGGGCCCTTTCTTTGGTTTCAGCGGTAGTCATGCGGGATTCGTTTTCTCCAGTCTCAGAGGGCGACGCTACATCATCCCCATCTCATTCATCTCCGGCGCCGTCGTTGTCTCCACGGGCGCCTCGGCCACCATGGCCTCGGTGGTGATCATCAGGCCGGCGGCGGAGGCGGCATTTTGCAGGGCGGTGCGGGTTACCTTGGTCGGGTCCAGGATGCCCAGGGCGATCATGTCGCCGTACTCGCCGGTGGCGGCGTTGTAGCCGAAATCGCCCTGGCCTTCGCGCACCTTGTTCAACACCACCGAGGACTCCATGCCGGCGTTGGCCACGATCTGGCGCAGCGGTTCCTCCATGGCGCGCTGCGCGATCCCGATGCCGATGTCCTGGTCGTGGTTGCCGCCCTTCAGATCCCGCGTGGCCTCCAGGGCGCGGACCAGGGCCACGCCGCCGCCCGGCACGATGCCTTCCTCGACCGCCGCGCGGGTGGCGTGCAGGGCGTCCTCGACGCGCGCCTTCTTCTCCTTCATCTCCACCTCGGTGACGGCGCCCACCTTGATGACGGCCACGCCGCCGGAGAGTTTGGCCACACGCTCCTGCAGCTTCTCCTTGTCGTAGTCGGAGCCGGCCTCCGCGATCCGGGCGCGGAGCTCATCGATCCTCACCGTAATGGCATCCGCCTGCCCGGCGCCGTCGATCAGGGTGGTGTCATCCTTCGTGATCCGAACCTTGCGCGCAGAGCCCAGCTCGTCCCGGGTGGCCTTTTCCAGCGACAGGCCCACCTCCCCGGAGATGACCGTGCCGCCGGTCAGTACGGCGATATCCGCAAGCCAGGCCTTGCGGCGGTCGCCGAAATCGGGGGCCTTGACCGCGCACACCTTGACGATGCCCCGCATGTTGTTGACCACCAGGGTGGCCAGGGCCTCACCCTCGACGTCCTCGGCGACGATCAGCAGCGGTTTTCCGGATTTGGCCGTTTCCTCCAGCACCGGCAACAGGTCGCGAATATTGGCGATCTTCTTGTCGTGCAGCAGGATCAGCGCCTCATCCAGCTCGGTGGTCATGGCCTGCTGGTCGGTGACGAAATAGGGGGACAGATAGCCACGGTTGAACTGCATGCCCTCGACCACGCCCAGCGCGTCTTCCAGGCCGGAGCCTTCCTCGACGGTGATCACGCCCGCCTTGCCGACCCGCTCCATGGCCTCGGCGATGATCCGGCCGATGGTCGTGTCGCCGTTGGCGGAGATGGTGCCCACCTGGGCGATGGCCTGGCTGTCGGTGCAGGGTCGGGAGAGCGTCTTCAGCGCGTCCACCGCGGCGGCCACGGCCTGGTCGATACCGCGCTTGAGGTCCATGGGGTTGGCGCCGATGGCCACCATCTTGCGGCCCTCGCGCAGGATCGCATGGGCCAGCACGGTGGCGGTGGTCGTGCCGTCCCCGGCAGCGTCGGCCGTGGCGACCGCGATATTCTTCAGTACCTGCGCGCCCATGTTCTCGAAGCGGTCCTCGAACTCGATCTCCCTGGCCACCGAGACGCCATCCTTGGTGACGGTGGGCGCGCCGAAGGCGCGCTCCAGCACCACGTTACGCCCGCGCGGACCGAGGGTGACCTTCACCGCGTCGGCCAGCCTGGTGACCCCGGCCAGCAGGCGTTCGCGCGCCCGTTCACTGAATTCGACCTGTTTTGCCGTCATGTCTTGTCTCCTTCTGATGGGTTGGCCGGACCCGCGCCCAGCCCGTCCAGCACCCTTTCGTGCAACCGGCGGCTGGGCTCGTCATGCAATACGAAACGTATGTGCCGCACATGGGAGAGCCGGGGCAACGCCTTCCGGAGCGCGGCAAAGGCGATATGCGCCGCCGCCTCCATCGGGTAGCCGAACGCCCCGGTGGAAATGGAGGAAAAGGCGAGGGATGCGATCTCCTTGGCCTCCGCCAGGTCCAGGGCGTTGCGGTAACAGGCCGCCAGCAGCGCGTCCGCCGGCTCGTCCCGCCCAAAGACCGGTCCCAGGCAGTGGATCACGTAGCGGTTCGGCAGGTCGTGGGCGCCGGTGATGACAGCCTCGCCCGGGCGGATGGGTGCCAGTGGGCGGCATTCCGCCTCCAGCCCAGGGCCCGCGGCCCGGTGCAGGGCGCCCGCTACGCCGCCGCCGATGCGCAGCTCAGCGTTGGCCGCGTTGACGACGGCGTCCATGTTCGGTTGGTTGGCGATGTCGCCCCGGACGCATTCCAGGGTCACGCCGTGCAGGGTTCGTTGCGTCATGACGATTTACCTCCCGGGCGCGAACCCGGTCCGCCGCGGCTGCGACGCGCGCGTCTTCCCGGGTCGCCGCCCGTTCGAGTTTTTCGAGTTCGGCCAGCACCGCCTCTGCGCTCAGGTCCAGCAGCCGTTCACCATCCAGGCCGAGGACGTCTATGCGGTCCCTGAGCCCGGGTTCCAGGCTTGTTTCCAGCTGGGCCGCCGCTGTATCGCCGGACCCAACCCAGCGCGCGTGCACATAGGCCTGGATCAGCGCGCCAAGCCGCTTTGCTTCCTGTGCCGGCATCTGTTTAATTTTGGAACACACTAATCTTCACTTGTCGTTTAGTCGTCGACCTGTTTGCCGGTTGGTCGCACCCGGCATTCCGGCCAGGGGCATCCAGGCACACATAAGGGCGGCAGGCGCGGCCTTTGAAATAACGAGGATCGGGATCCGCATCGGTGGCAAACTGGGTGTCGACCAGTGCATCCGCGGCGGCTCACTGCATCCCGAGCCGAAAACCGGCTTGTTCGGCAACGCACTGTGCGCTCTGGAATGACCGGCCCGAACCCGAATCGCGGGTGAGGGCAGGGTGGCGGATTACAATTACCGCCAAGCTGACAATACGGACTGTCAGGTTAGGAAAAATAGCACATTTGGCGCTGCGTTTGTAGTAACGCGGAGCGCCCTGTGAAAGGTCAGGCTTTACGGCGGCATTGCCGACGTAAAGAGAAAATGTCTGGTTGCGGATGATTCAACGGAGCAACAATACGGGTATCTGAGCGTTGCGTATCATGGCCGTGGTGGTGCTGCCGACCAGGAAGCGGCGGATGACCGAATGGCCGTAGGCACCCATGACGAGGATGTCGATGGCGTGTTCGCGACGGTAATCGCACAGTGTAGCCTCGACATCGCCTTCCCGTAGCGTGGTGCTGACGTCAAAGCCGGATGCTTCCAGGGTCTGCCGGGCCCAGTCCAGTTGCTCTCGGTGCGCGGCAGCATCGGTGCCGACCATCACCACATGGCACGGCATACCGCGGAACAGCGGGCTGCCGGCGACCATGTCCACTGACTTGTGGGCCGTTTTACTACCGTCGAATGCGATCATGACCTGCTCGGGCCTCTTGTAAGCCGCCGGACAGACCAGCATGGGCCGATGCAGACTGCGGACCAGGGTTTCGAGCCGGCTGCCCACGTGCGCACCCAGGTTCTCGTCATGTTTGCCCAATACCAACAGTCGAGTGTCCTGCTCGATAGATAACAGGGAATCGAGCAGATCGCCATGACGCTGATGCACGACAGGCTCGCTGACCCCATCGGCCAGTGCTTGCTGTCGCGCGGTTTCCAACATGACACGCCCCTGTTCCAATGCAAGCCTGCCGCGCTTTTCATCCAGCTCCGCCAGTTCTTGCAGCAGGGCCTCGCGGCTGCCCAATCCGATGTTCCCACTGAGGTTGCCCTTCACCGGGTAGGCTGACTTATCGAGTACGTGCAGCAGAATAAGCGGCGCGGCCAGTTGCAGACTGGCCCAGGCGGCGTAGTCACTGACGGCGGTGGAGACCTTGGTGCCGTCAATACAGGCGATTACATTGGTCTTGGTCATGGTAATTCCTTTCCGGTCAGTGACCCATTAATTTTTCCACCGCGTCCGGCTTGTCGTGCACGGCGAATTTATCCACGATGGTGGCGCTGGCCTCGTTGAGCCCGATGAGTTCAACCTCGGTGCCCTCTCGGCGGAATTTGAGGACTACTTTGTCCAACGCCGCCACGGCGGTGATATCCCAAAAGTGCGCCTGGGTCAGGTCGATAACGACCTTGTCCAGCGCTTCCTTGAAATCGAAAAACTCCAGGAACTTGTCCGCCGAGGCAAAGAATACCTGACCGACCACCAGATAGGAACGCACAGTACCCGTTTCGTTCAGTTGCGAGGTGACGTACTTGTACTGGGCTACCTTGTTGGCGAAGAACATCGCCGCCAGCAGTACGCCGACGAACACGCCCCAGGCCAGGTTGTGGGTGGCGACCACCACCACCACGGTGGTGATCATCACCAGGCTGGAGCTTTTCGGGTGTATTTTCAAGTTGCGCAAGGATCCCCAGCTGAAGGTGCCAATGGCCACCATGATCATCACCGCCACCAGTGCCGACATGGGGATGCGCGCCACCCACTCGCCAAGGAATACCACCATGATGAGCAGGAAGACGCCGGCGGCCAGCGCCGAGAGACGGGTACGCCCGCCGGATTTCACGTTAATCACCGACTGGCCGATCATGGCGCAGCCCGCCATGCCGCCCAGCAGGCCGGAGGCGATATTGGCCACGCCCTGGCCTTTACACTCGCGGTTCTTGTCGCTGTCCGAATCGGTCAGGTCGTCGATGATGGTTGCCGTCATCAACGACTCCAGCAGGCCCACCATCGCCAGCGACACCGAATAAGGCAAGATAATCGTCAGGGTTTCGAAATTCAGCGGCACCTCGGGCCAGAGGAACACCGGCAGGGTGTCCGGCAGCTCGCCCATGTCGCCCACGGTGCGGATATCCAAATGCAGGAACATGGCGATGGCCGTCAGCACCACGATGGTGACCAGCGGCGATGGCACCGCCTTGGTGAGATAGGGAAAGAGGTAAATGATCGCCAGGCCGCCGGCGGTCATTGCGTAGACCTGCCAGGTCACGCCGGTAAGCTCTGGCAACTGCGCCATGAGGATGAGGATCGCCAGCGCATTGACGAAGCCGGTGACCACCGAGCGCGACACGAAACGCATCAGCGAACCCAGCTTGAGATAACCCGCCAGAATTTGCAGCACACCGGTGAGCAGCGTGGCGGCCAGCAGGTATTGCAGCCCGTGATCCTTGACCAGCGTCACCATCAGCAGCGCCATGGCGCCGGTGGCGGCGGAGATCATGCCGGGCCGTCCGCCGACGAAGGCGATGACCACCGCGATGCAGAATGATGCGTACAGGCCCACTTTGGGGTCGACCCCGGCGATCACCGAGAAGGCGATCGCCTCGGGGATGAGGGCCAGTGCGACGACGATGCCGGCGAGCAGGTCGGCGCGAATGTTGCCGAACCACTGGGCACGGAGTGAATGAACCATACTACTTTCCTATTGAACAAAACGACCCTGCCCGGCGTAGCGGACGGGTATGGAGGAATGGCGAATGCAAGGTGATGCGACTGGATGCGCCGGGGAAAGCGCTATGGCGGGGTGATCGATTGTTTGTATTGCGTCATTTTCAAGAGAGCTCTTTTAGTTCGAAAATCTGGAGTAATTAAATATTCTGACATTTATCAAAAAACGAATCCACACTTCTTACTCTGAATTAAAATAGTGGGACCAGTAGTTTGGCCCCCTGAGACCTTGTGTGTTTGGTGGGTTTACTGCTTATCTGCCGTGCATTTCAGCGCAGACGATGCACAGGGTGGCCGCCGGGTCGAACTCCAGGCGGCGCGGGTTGATAGGTTCATCGCAGTCGGTGCAGTAGCCGTAGCTGCCGTCGTCGCAGCGGTGCAGCGCCGTCTCGATGCGGCGCAGTTCCTGTTCCGCCCGCTGGCGGGTGTTCTGCGCCATGGCCTGCTGCTGCAGGGCATCCATCCGCGAGAGACGGCCGACGCTGGTCTGATCCAGCACCACGGTGGCGGTGGAGGCTTTGCGGGCATCCGCCAGGCCCTGGATAGCATCACGGGCGGCGAGGAGTTTATCACGAAAATGATCGATATCCGGCATGTTGTTAATCAATGAACTCTGAATGCTTGGCCCAAACTCAGTATCTATGATAGCCTTCGCCGCATTCATTGACCAGGAGTGGCGCCCGCCGTTCCGGACCCCGACGTCTTCGTCGGTAAATACGGTCTCACGCTTCCCGGCCACGCTTTTGCCCAGGCCGGTTGAATAAGGGCACGTCTTTCCCGCTACGCGATGTCGGTTGTATCGCGCCGTAGGCAGGGGTGTGCGTTCTCTATCCCTCCCCGTACCGGCACGAACAGCCGGCCACGCAGCCAGACGTTTGGTGCGCCGGCCGGCTGCCCAAATGACGGATGCACGCGGACCGGCCCGATACCACTATGGATGATACATGGCATGCGCTGCTGGAAAACCCGGCGGTGGGCCTTGCCTTGTGCGATCTGCAGTGCGTCATTCAGCACGCCAATCCCGTCTTCGCTTCGCTGTTCGGTCTCGATGTCTGTACCGCCAGGGGGCAGGCCCTGCTGCGCCTGGCCTCGCCCCATGCGCTGGAAGAGACCCTGCACAACCTGCGCCGCGCCTGCTCCGGTGAGACCCGGGCCTTCATCTTTCACGGCCGCCACCCACACAACCTGCAACCCTTCGCGGTGATGATGGCGGCCTTGCCCCTGGCGAGTGCTGGCCGGCCAGAGGGCGTGGCCTGCCTCGCGTTCGCGCTGACCGGGCCAGCCGGTGGCGGCGATGCCCTGACCCTGCTGGACAGCCTGGGCGAGGCGGCAGCGATCCTCGACGATGCTGGCCACATCCTGTGGACCAATCCGGCTTTCACCCGCATTACCGGCTACGACCTGAGCGGTTTGACACCGTCGCCGGTGCCTTTTCTTCCCGCCGGGACCAATCTGATGAACCGGGCGCGCCCCGAACTGACCCGCAACGGCTTTTGGCAGGGGGAAGTAGAGGGCCAGAAGCAGGATGGGACAAGGCTGGCGCTGCTCGCTTCCGTCAGTCCCTTGCCCGAGCAGCTACCCGAAGATGCTAGCTGGCTGCTGTTGTTATCGGATGTTTCGCACCATCGGAACTATGCGGAGCAGCTGGAGCGGATGGTCCACCATGACACGCTCACCGGGCTGCTGAACCGCGAGGCGTTTCGCGAACGCGTCGCCAACGCCCTCTATCGTTGCCGGGATGCCGGCTCGCGACTGGCGGTGCTGTTTCTCGATCTGGACGGCTTCAAGGCCGTCAACGACAGCCACGGCCACAAGGCGGGCGACAGGCTGTTGGGCGATTTCAGCAAACGATTGCGCGCGCTGGCCCACGAGGCCGAAGGCGGCGTGGATGTCGCCCGGCTTGGCGGCGACGAGTTCGCCGTGCTGATCCCCCCGCAGACAGATCCGCTGCCGCAGGCCGAGTCCCTTTGCCGCGGCCTGCTGGCGCTCTTCGATGTGCCGTTCAGTGTGTCGGGTCAGCAGCACAGGCTCTCGGTGAGCATCGGTGCTTCCCTCGGTCCCAAAGGCCATGAGACGGCCAGCGACCTGCTGCACTGTGCCGATCAGGCCATGTACCGCGCCAAACGGAAGGGCGGCCGCCGATTTTTCATTCAACACTATCCAACCGAAGGAGCAGACGACCTATCCATGCAAATAATTGATTTTGAACAGGCCATCCGTCACCAACAAATCGAGGCTCATTTCCAGCCCATCGTCGATCTGGACAGCGGCGCGATCACCGCCATCGAGGCGCGGGTGCGCTGGAACGGCGGCATTGGCCAACAGCTCACCGCCGCCGACGTGCTGCGGGCCGCGCAGCAAGCCGAAGCGAACTGGTTGCTTGACCATGCCGTGCTCGAACAGGTCGTCGTAGCGATGGACCGGCTGGCGACCGAGGCCGTGACCGCCCTGCCGGTGGCGGTGAACATCTCGGCGGCGACCTGCGCGAACGACACATCGGCCGCGCAGCTCGAGGGGTTCCTGTCCCGCAGCGGCCTCAAGCCGGAGCAGCTGCGCCTGGAGTTTCCGTGCGAGGCCTTGAGCAAGTCGCCTGGCACAGTGGTGCCGCTGCTGCAACGGCTTGCCGCCAAGGGCCATGCCATCGCCATCGACCACGTGGCCAGCGCCGATTTCAAGGCCACCCATCTCAACGAGGTTCCTGTCCAGGCGATCAAGCTTGACGAAGATCTGGTGAAACAGGCCCCGGGCGACGCGGCCAGCGCCGGGCGCATCCGCGACATCTGCCTGGCGGCGCAGAAGCAAAGCCTGCGAGTCGGCGCCGAAGGCGTAGTGCGGCTGGATCAGCTCGAGTTCCTGCGCCAGGCCGGTTGCCACGAGGGCCAGGGGCCGCTGATCAGCCGGCCGAGCCCCCTTGATCATCTTCTGTTCCTGCTCAAGAAAGGCCGTTGCTGGTAGTTTTATGCAAGAGACGGTGAACTTTAGAACATCCGACCAACCCTTGGCGCGCGAGATCCGCCGGCGACGCACCTTCGCCATCATCTCGCACCCGGACGCGGGCAAGACCACGCTCACCGAAAAGTTACTGCTGTTCGGCGGCGCGATTCAGTTGGCCGGCACGGTCAAGGCGCGCAAGTCCGGCCGTTTCGCTGCCTCGGACTGGATGGCGGTGGAACAGCAGCGCGGCATCTCGGTGAGCAGCTCGGTGATGCAGTTCGAGTATCAGGGCCACGTGATCAACCTGCTGGATACGCCGGGCCACCAGGACTTCTCCGAGGACACCTACCGCGTGCTGACGGCGGTCGACGCCGCACTGATGGTGATCGACGCGGCCAAGGGTGTGGAGGCTCAGACCATCCGCCTGCTGGAGGTGTGCCGGCTGCGCAATACGCCCATCATCACCTTCATCAACAAGCTGGATCGCGAGGTGCGCGACCCCGTCGAGCTGCTCGACGAGATCGAGAGCGTACTCAACATCCGCTGCGCACCCATCACCTGGCCGGTGGGCATGGGCAAGTCGTTCCGCGGCGTGTTCCACCTGCTGCACGACGAGATGCACCGCTTCCGCCCCGGCGAGGGCCACCACCATGCCAAGGTGGAGGCGGTCAAGGGCATCGACGACCCGGTGCTGGATGCGCATTACCCCATGGAAGTGGTACCGTTGCGCAGCGAGGTGGAGCTGGTGCGCGGCGCCTGCGAACCGTTCGAGCACGCGGCGTATCTGCGGGGCGAGCAAAGCCCGGTGTTTTTCGGATCGGCGATCAACAATTTCGGCGTACGCGAACTGTTGCAGTCCGTGATCGCCTGGGCGCCGCCACCGCAGCCGCGCAATGGCGGCGTGCGTCAGATCGAGGCGCTGGAGCCGGCATTCAGCGGCTTCGTGTTCAAGATCCAGGCGAACATGGATCCGCGCCACCGGGATCGCATCGCCTTCCTGCGCATCTGTTCGGGTCGTCTGACCCCGGAGACCCGCGTGACCCAGGTGCGCACAGCGCGCCAGTTCAAGATCCCGCACCCGCTCATCTTCATGGCCAACGAGCGCACCGTACTGGAAGAGGCGGTGGCAGGGGATGTGATCGGCATCCACAATCATGGCCAATTCCACATCGGCGATACCCTCACCGAGGGCGAACCGCTCGCCTTCAAGGGCATCCCCTATTTTGCGCCGGAGCTGTTCATGCGGGCACGTCTCAAGGATCCGCTGAAGGCCAAGCAGCTCAACAACGCGCTCAAGGAGTTGGGCGAGGAAGGCGCCATCCAGGTGTTCCAGCTGTCCCAGGGTGGGCCGCCGGTGCTGGGCGCGGTGGGCCAGTTGCAGTTCGAGATCGTCAGCCACCGGCTGCAGGCCGAGTATGGCGTGCCCGCCCTGTTCGAGCCGGTCAACGTCCGTGCCGCCCGCTGGGTGCGCGCGCCGGACCGGAAGGCGTTGCGTGAGTTCGAAAAAGGCAATCCGGCGCGGCTGGCGGCGGACGTGGACGGCAATCCCGTGTTCCTCGCCGAGTCCAACGCCATCCTGCAGCTCACCGGCGAACGCTGGCCCGATATCGCGCTGCGCGAGACACGCGAGCACGGCGAACGGCTGCACGACGGCGCATGAGCAAGCCGACCCTGAGCAGTTCCCTGAACCCGGAAAAGGCGGCATTCGTCGCTGCCCGGACGGTTGCGGCCCAGCGGGCGCTGGCGGAACTTTCCGACCGCTATTCGCCCGTGCCGCTCGACGAGGCGGAGGTGATCGTCGCGCTGGGCGGGGACGGTTTCCTGTTGCACGCCCTGCACCGGTTTTTGCCGCGCCGCCTGCCGGTGTTCGGCATGAATCTCGGCACCGTCGGGTTTCTGATGAACGAGTATCGCGCGGAGGGACTGGACGATTGCCTGCGCCAGGCGGTGGCGATGACGCTTACGCCATTGCGCATGCGTGCCGAGACCGCCGAGGGCGAAATTGTCATCGCCCTGGCCATCAACGAGGTGTCGTTGCTGCGCGAGAGCCGACAGGCGGCCTCCCTGCGCATCAAGGTTGATGGCGTGGTGCGTCTCGATCCGCTGGCCTGCGACGGCGCACTGGTGGCCACCCCGGCGGGCAGCACGGCCTACAACCTGTCCGCCCACGGCCCGATCCTGCCGATGGACGCGGGCGTGCTGGCGCTCACCCCGGTATCCCCCTTCCGGCCGCGCCGCTGGCGCGGCGCCTTGCTGCCACGCGCTGCGTGCATCGAGTTCGAGGTACTGGAACCTTACAAGCGGCCGGTAAGCGCGGTGGCCGATTTTCACGAGGTGCGCGACGTGCGCCGTGTCACGGTCCAGGAGGCGGCCGACAGCCCGATCACCTTGCTGTTCGATCCCGAGCACCATCTGGAGGAGCGCATCCTGCGGGAGCAGTTCCTGGCATAACGGAGAATGGTTCACGAACAAACAATCAGGCGGGAATTCCGTGTCCACGGGCTGAAAAGCATCTATTGCGCCGAGCGCCTGCGCGGCGCTCTGAGCCGGCTGCCGGGTGTCCGATGCTACGTCTTGTACAAGCGGGCCTATGCGGAGGTGGAGGCGCCGGCGGAGGTATCCATCGAGGTGTTACAGGCGATCGCCGAACGGGAGGGCTACCGGTTGCAACCGATGATCGTAAAGGCCAGGGGCGGCGAGCCGCCGCCATAGCGGCGCGGTTGCCGGATCTCGGCCGCACGGCGGGCAACCCGGCTTTGCAAACCGACTCAAGAATACACACGAGAAAATACAGAAGGATATCCAATGAGACAGAACAAGAAGACATTCCGTTACGGCACCCACCAAGTCACCATTGAAACCGGCGAGATAGCCCGCCTGGCAGGCGCAAAAAAAGCCCTGTAAAAACAGGGCCTTTCATCACTTTTGGTAGTCTGTGATGGTCTTTCAATATGGTGCCGAGGAGAGGACTTGAACCTCCACGTATCGCCAATTAAAACAAAGAGTTATAGAATATACCGGGCGGCGCGTGCAACAGGCGTGCAATTCGGGCCTCATTTTGCAAACTCCGCCGTGAATTGGTGTTGGCCCGTTTTTTCTCCATTTGAGATCCATTTCCCGTATCGCTTGTTAACCATCTCGACGTCGACATGCCCCATCTGCTGGGCCACAAAAAAGGGATTCTCGCCACCGGAAAGCATTTGGGAGGCGTAGGTGTGGCGCGTTTGGTACTGGACACGGTAGCGGACATTGCAGGTTCTCAAGATTCTCTTCCAACGCCGCGAGAGATGTTCGTAGTCGAAAAAGTGGCCGAGCCCACCAGGTCGAACGAAAACGTATTTTCCTGCGAGCCTGGTATAGGCCTGCTGATCGAGAAGCGCTTTTCGGGCTCTGGCGGTCATAATGACGTCGCGTTTGCCGGCTTCCGTCTTCGTCGTCTCTTTCTCGACGCGGTCCACGATTACCCGGTGGACTTTTACTACCCCCGCCTCAAAATCAACCATATCCCACTGTAGCCCAAATAATTCAGAGGTTCGGAGGCCGCTGAAAAATGCGAATTCCAACAGGTTACGGATTGACGGGCCGTAGATTTCGTCGGCGGTGTCTATTATTGCCCCAATCTCTTTCTGGGAAAAAGGGTCGGCTTTTGATCCAGTGTTTTTTTGCTCGTCCGCCACTAGGCGCTCGATCACGATGTTGACGAAAGGGTCTTTTTCTATGATCTGTTCGTCGAGGGCAAATTTGACGGCATCGCGAAGAGGGGTGAGTCGACTCCTGATCGTCTTCTCGGTGGTCTCCTGGTCATAGATCCACGTTTTTATGTGAGAGGGTTTCAGGTCGGCAATCCTGAGATCCTTGAACCTGGGTTTCAGGATGTTCACGCATTTTTCGTAAAAACTTTTTTCCTTGACGCTCCCGCGATTCCGGATTTTCACTTTCACCAAATCGTCGAAGACTTCCCCGATCGTGATGTCGCTGCCCTTGTTGGTGAGGAGGGCTGCTTTTTTGGATTTCGAGTTCGGGAAAAATTCTTGATAAACAAAACGGCCGCGGTTGATCGCCGAGTCAATCTCGGCTTTCAGGTTTCCGGCGGCTTTCAGGTGGTTCTTTTTGGCGGGATCCATACCGTGCAAAACTTCGCGGTATTGGGCTCCCCGAAATTTGAAATGGACCTGAATAACTGATTTCCCAGAGGCGTATTTTCTAACTGTTACGCCGCGAGGGGGTTTTTCTGGCCTTTCACCCATCTTTCCACAGCCTCCACACAAACCCAAAGAACTCGACCACGAACCTGGCAGTGAACACCATCAAGCCACTCGCCACGTTTCCGTCGCGAGTGAACAGCATTCCTGGTGTCCCCGCTCATTTCGAGATACTTCGCCAATTTCACCCAACGCATTTTCGCTACCCCTGTTTCTTCAAAAAAGTCATTCCCAGTGCCACTTTGCGACCCAGAATTTCGCTTCAGGACCGCACCTTCCAGGTCCACTGAATCTTTGAAGATCGATCAGGCGCAAGTAGGCATCTTCGGTGCACGTTGGAATTGGGCAACGCCAGCATATTTTCCAAATTGCACCCTCGGCCTGGGTTGAAAGAATTTGCGACATAAGTCGGCATCTCTCACACGACCGATCCGTGAAAACTTCAAGCCGGATTACGTTCTCGCTCATGTCAGAAAGACCCTAATCGCCGGCTCGACAACCTCCTTTGCCTGGGGTGAAGCCCAGGATAAATAGAGTACCGTCGCGGACGCGACAACCAGTGCGTACTCGCCGATCAATAGCAGCCACGCGGCGCCTTCTTTAACGTGTATTGACTTCATTTATCACCTCCGAGGTGGTATGAAACCACAGCTGAAAAACGCCGCAAGCATGGTTGTGACTATCTGTAGTTATGTTGCACTGACAGGAGATTTATCAGTTTGGTTTATCTGTCTCGATCCAACGTTGTACCGCTTCTACGTTGATCCATAGTGTCCCGCTTTTTACGATGCACTGGCGGCCGTCAATCCACTTTCCCCGGCGCCTCCGACTATGAACAGCATCTCTAGTGTCACCAGTGAGTTCACAATACCTTGAGAGTTTTACCCATCTGATGCCGACGGCATATGTATGATCTGACATTTCGATATTTCCTTTTATTTAGGTCGTACCTAATAGCCAAGAACCACTGAAGAAATTCTCGAAAATTATGACCAGATCGTATTGAAAAAAGTGGGTCTACGCGGATTAGTGTGGGTGCCAAAATGGGATTTCATAGCAGTTCAGCCCTATAATTACGGTGTTTTCTCATTTTGTGAGTGGCAAGAAACGTGTTTCGTCCAAGTAGCAGGGTAGTCATATGAAATCTCCCAGCACGGTGCGTGAGCTGTTTTCGATGCCGGGCTTTGTAGCCCGCGCGACACTCGGTGGCGTTTTTGGCGATCGCTACGCACGGGTTGTCACGCTCGAACGGCGAAAAAAACGGGCATCTGTTCCGGCTGCGGCCATCGTTGCCGCGGCCGTTACGACAAACGGACTCAGCGGATACGCGATCTCTCGGTGGCCGACTGGCGGATTTACCTGGAGTTCGAGCGCTGGCGTGTCAACTGTCCGAGGTGCGGCGGCGTGCATGTAGAGCACCTTGATTGGCTGGCGAAGAACCCGCGCTATACCCAGCGCTTTGCCCTGCATGTCGGCAAGCTGTGCCGCGACATGCCTAACAAGGCGGTTGCCGAAATGGAGCGCCTGCACCATGGCACGGTGAAGGATCTCGACAAGCTCTACATGCAACAGCAGGTGGCCCGTGCCGGCATGCCTGCCCCGCGCGCCATCGGCATCGATGAGATCTCCATCCGCAAAGGCCACAATTACCGGGTCATCGTCAGCGACCTTGAACGGGGCCGTCCCATCTGGGTCGGCGGTGAGGGGCGCAAGGAGGCCGACCTTGATCGCTTTTTCGCTGCCCTGGGGCCGAAAAAGGCCGCCCGCATCGAACTGGCCGTGATGGACATGTGGAAGCCGTTTCGCAACTCCGTTACCCGCAACGTCCCCTCTCCCTGGATGGCCGCCATGCGCTCAAGAAGCTGCTCGCCGCCAACAAGCGGCTCAACACCGCCTACCTGCTTAAGGAGTCCTTCGGCCAGCTTTGGGACTACCGCAGCGAACGCGGGGCGCGGGCCTTCTTCGAGCGCTGGCAGGACGCCCTCAAGTGGCAGCGGCTGGAATCCTACCGCAAGTTTGCGCGCATGATCGAGCGACATTGGGATGGTATCGTCTCCTACTGTGATCCTGACAACAAGGTCAGTCTCGGTTTAGATGAGGGCCTTAACAACAAGATTCGTGTCCTGCAGCGGCGGGCCTATGGCTATCGCGATGAGGAGTATCTGAAGCTGAAAATCATCGCCGCCTTCTTGCCACCGTTGCCGAAATTCACCAAAAATGACCCACACTAATCCGCGTAGACTCTGTTATTATTGCACCAATATCGTGCAAGGAAGGGCGGAAAAACGACACGAAAAGAGAAAAATCGGAGAAATGAGTGCCTGAAAAAAGCGTAGTACCAAATCGGTCATGACAAATAGGGGGGTGCATGTCATGAATGAATGAAAAAAAATTAATGAGTGGAGCAGTAATGATATTAGAGGGGGCAAAAGGGCATACTATCGTTAGTAGAACCCTCCAAAAAAGGAGTGGATGTCATCATAATTCGCGGACATTTAGGCAATCTGTGTCACATTCAAAAAAGCCCGTGAAAAGTGCCCGAAAACAGCCCAATAACTGCCCGATAATAGCCCGATAATAGCCCGATAACAGCCCGATAAAAAAGGCGATGGGGCTGTGAAAAGTGCCCGACAACTGCCCGACAACAACCCGAAAAGTGCCCGACAACAGCCCGAAAAGTGCCCGACAACAGCCCGATAAAACATGCCAGATGTCATAATGGAAATAGTCGACTTGTGAAAAAGCCGGAAAATTTTCGGAAATCTGACAGTTTGGCTCATACGAATTATTTCGCCCGCCATTTTTGACGAGTACGCCGACCACCTGCCGCTGCACCGGCAGGAACGCATCTTCGGCCGTGCCGGACTGACCCTCCCGCGTTCCACACTGGCCGAGTGGGTGGGGGCCTGCGGCGTACAGCTCCAGCCCCTAGTCGACGCGCTGCGGGAAGCAGTGTCAACAACAGCGAACTTTGACCGCTTTTTGTCAGTTTAGATTGTCCGGTTTTCATCAGTTTTCAGTGTCCATTATTTCACGGTTGGTGTCGGCAGAGTCCTCCTGTGATGACTATGCCGGTTACAAGGCCGGCTTCGGCAACGGCATCACCGGAATCGGTTGCATGGCCCATTATCCGGCGCAAGTTCTTCGACCTGCATGCGGCCAACAAGAGCCAACTGGCAGCGCAGGCACTGACCTATATCGGCCAGCTTTACGAGTTGGAGCGACAGACGAAATTACTGGGGCCGGATAAACGCCAGCAGTTACGGGATGAGCAAGCGCGCCCTATCGCCGAGGGCCTGTATCGTTGGATAATGGCCCAACGACAGAAAGTCCCCGATGGCTCGGGCACCGCCAGAGCCCTGGATTACAGCCTGAAACGCTGGGCAGCGCTCACGCGTTATCTGGACGACGGGGCTGTCCCCATCGACAACAACTGGGTGGAGAACCAGATCCGGCCTTGGGCGCTGGGCCGTTCCAACTGGTTGTTCGCCGGGTCACTGCGCAGTGGCCAGCGTGCTGCTGCCGTCATGACACTGATCCAGTCAGCCAAGCTCAATGGACATGATCCCTATGCTTATCTGAAGGATGTGCTGGCGCGTCTGCCGACGCAGAAGAACAACGCCATCCATGAACTGCTGCCCCATAACTGGAAGCCGGCGATCACTGACAAGGTGTGATCACCGGACGGTTACGAAACTTCAGCATAGCGTTCAGGTCGGGCAGGCACTCGGATAAATCCAGGGGCCAATCGCCTGGCCTCTTTAACACGCATGCCAGTGCGTACACCCCAGGCCCTGGCCTCGTATGAACTGGTGATGATGCAGGAGTCCCATTCTCCATTGGTCACCCCGATCGGTCTTCCCTCCAACCCAGGATTATCCAACTGCTCGACGCTACAGAAAAACGCGTTCATGTCGGCCAGGGCAATGACACGTTCCCAGTGGTGAGGATTCTCAGGCACAGCGCTATCCGTGAATGACCCAGGCAACGATTGTAAGGGGATAGGGATATTATGGAACTAATATAGAACATATAAGCGTAAGGTCTCGGGATGTAACCTAGTGATTACTCCCCGGCCGATATTGGGCGAGGGTTTATGCGGGATATTTGCTAAATATGACTAGGGGGCTCTTGATAACCGCGCGATTGTCCTAAGTTTCCCATCGTCCGGCGTCAGCGATCTGGCCGGTGGGCTGATTGTCTTGCTTGGAATAACCGGATGGTGTAGTAGCCAAAATAACTTGACCACTACATGTTGGCCTGGGTCACCTATCTCGCTTTACCATTCAGCTTGCATCCGACATTTGTCGTACTGCCGTTTGCCATGCTGTTTGCGCTGAGTGTGGCGGTGACCGCGAGTACGTTCAAGAAGTACCTCTAAACTACTTCCCATTATTCTCGTGTTGACGGTAGGGATATTTTTTGCAAGGATTGCTGTATAGGATTAAAAGCCTTAGAGATAATAAAGAGTACAAGCTACTGTATATTAGGGCCAAGTTGGCATAAAGTGTCTCGTCTAATATGGAATTATTACTCGAAATGTAGGCTTTGATAAGTCGTCATTTCCAGATTATTGCTGACTACATGATAGGGATATTCATCGGCTTATGCGGCTGCCATACATAATAAAACGGAACAAAGTGGGATCTTTTAAGTCGGCGCTATTTATAATATTTTTTATCTCTGGTGTTGCCACTGCTACAGATACATCGGTAAATCACATTAATGAAGAAATAGAGAACTCTCCTGCCAGGGTAACGGAAACAAGCAAGCTGCCCTACACATGTATTCTCGATCCGGCCAGTGACGATGCGGTTGAGGTAGATAGTCCAGGACATCCGTCTGTTTATTGGGATATTCCAGATAGCAATGACTCAAATCGCTGCCTGGTCCGGCTTGCGAGTATTCAGCGTGCATTATGGGATAACAAAATCAAGGTTGTAGACGTTCGCCCATCCCAATTATATCGACTCTCGCATATCCCCAATTCCATCAATATCCCTGAGTACGCCATACGAACAAAATCTTATCTGACAACAGAAAGATTACTACTCGTCAATGATGGGCAAAATTACGAAAGTATCATCAAAACTTGCCAACGTCTGAAGAAGAGTGGATTTAAGGATGTTTCAGTACTTATTGGCGGCATTAGTCTTTGGGCTGAAAATGGTAAAGCGATAGTGACGGATCCTGATGCGCCTGGATTACTGGGCGATCAAATTTCCCCACGAGAATTGTTGTACTCACAAAATCGACAGATGTGGTTGTTTTTGACAAATGATGCCGACGTTCAAGCGGTTAAGTGGGTTGTGCAAAGTGAGTACGTATTCCCACTACATTTAAACGCTTCGCAATTACGTACCAGAATCCAGTCTTTGAGCACAGGTAATGATTTAAGAGTGCCAGTGAATATTGTTGTTGTTACTCATAGCGGAGAGAGGCCGAAACCTGGCGTGACAGAAGAAATACACAAATTAAACCCGGTGTTTTTCCTTCAAGGTGGGCTGGCTGGATACAAGCAATATTTGACTAGCCGTGGATTACAGTTAGCAAAGAGTAGGCGTGGGCCTCTCGTTCGTCAGGGATGTAAAATATAATGAGTTTTCGATTGCCATGGAGTGCTGTTTTTACCCTGCTTCTATTTGCCACAGTATCTGCTTACTGGATATGGTGGAAGCCTGTTGAAAATCAGCCCAATGCGTTACCAGCCTACCCAATTGAACGTAATATCAGGTACAGCTACCTGATAAAGAATGTGTCGGGAAAATACATCAAGCAAACAGATTTCTGGTCCTATGCGCCAGTAAAGCAGACTTCTACCCAAAAAATACTTGATATTCAATCGGCCAATGATTTTCGATTGGAAATCGATGGGCAGGGTAATCAGCGCCTTTTGTTTACGCTAAGCGATATACCGCCATATGGGACGAAGACGATCACTGTCAACGTCAGCCTTGGAATGTCTGAATCACCTAATCGACTGCCAAACATAGACACCAAACGCTTCCTTAGGGCAGATCAGTATATTGAACTAGATTTACCAAAAATTAAAAATCTTTCAAAACAGCTTCAAGGGGCTGATCCATATGAGACAGCCGAAGCTAACTTTAAATGGGTTACCCAAAATCTCACTGATGCAGGGTTTGTTCAAAATGATCGAGGGGCAGCATACGCCATCAACTCCAAATCAGGTGATTGCACTGAATACATGTATCTATTAACGGCGCTTAATCGAAGTAGTGGCATACCAACACAAGGGGTGTCCGGTTTTGTAGTTAAAGAAGACTCTGTTCTTCGGTCGCGTGAATATCATAACTGGACGGTTACCTTTATTGATGGCGTGTGGCAAATTATTGATCCACATAAGGAAAGCTTCATGAGCAATAACGCGACCTATATTGCCATGCGGTTG